>JANPEF010000133.1:0-40352 GCA_031431875.1 Candidatus Eiseniibacteriota bacterium
GGCAACGCAGGCGCCCAGGATGCAGGCGAGAAGCAGGATTCGGGACATGGTCCATACCCTCCGGTCGATGGCGCTTCGAACGGTGGGACGACCGACACCCGCTGGTTGTCAGCGCACCAACTTGCTGCGCAGCAAGTTGGCAAGCGGGTTACTGGGATTTGGTCTTCGGGAAACGGGGCACCGATGTCCCTGCCTGTCGGACAACGACTTGCGGTGCGCCGGAGCCGGAGATTGGGGCGGCCGACGCGTTGAATGTTCTCTTATGAAACAGCTAGAGCCAAGTCTTCGACCCGAAAGGCTCGGCTTGTTCTCAATTTCACAAGCACAAACCGATGTCCTGTGGCATCTTACGTTCAAGTCAGCGGCATCGTTTCGAGCATGGCGATCGCCCTGCTCGACTGCTACACGATGACGCAACGCGCCGCACGAGGTCCCACGGCGGCGCATCGAGACGACACCGCTGGCGCTGTGAATCAGTCGACCCCGAAGCAACCCGATCACCGAAGGAACGAGGAGGAGTACCCCATGAACGTGAAGCCGCTGGCCGACCGTCTGCTCGTCAAGCGCGTGGATGAGGCCGAGTCGAAGAAGGGCGGGATCATCATTCCCGACACCGCCAAGGAGAAGCCGCTCCACGCCGAGGTTGTCGCCGTAGGTCCTGGCCGCATCACCGACGAGGGCAAGCGCCTGACCATGGACGTCAAGAAGGGCGACAAGATCCTCATTGGCAAGTACTCGGGCACCGAGGTCAAGATCGATGGCAACGAGTTCGTGATCCTGCGCGAGGACGACGTCCTGGCCGTGATCGGCTAGTTCGCACGCTTCGCACCGACGTTCGAAGGATCCTGCACTCTTCCACCCGACTCACGGAGGTTCTTCCATGGCTGCAAAGCAGTTGCTGTTCAGCGACGAGGCCCGCAAGGCCATCCTCGAGGGTGTCGAAACCCTCGCCCGCGCCGTCAAGGTCACGCTCGGACCGCGCGGTCGCAATGTCGTCATCGACAAGAAGTGGGGCTCCCCGACGGTCACCAAGGACGGCGTCACCGTCGCCAAGGAGATCGAGCTCGAGGGCGCCTACCAGAACATGGGCGCGCAGATGGTCCGTGAGGTCGCTTCCAAGACCTCGGACATCGCGGGCGACGGCACGACCACGGCGACGGTGCTCGCCGAGGCGATCTACCGCGAAGGCCTGAAGAACGTCACCTCCGGTTCGACGCCGATCGCGATCAAGCGCGGCATCGACAAGGCGGTCGAGACGGTCGTCGCCGAGCTCAAGAAGATCTCGAAGACGGTCAAGGACAACAAGGAGATCGAGCAAATCGCGACGATCTCGGCCAACTCGGACACGTCGATCGGCCGCATCATCGCCGAGGCGATGGAGAAGGTCGGCAAGGACGGGACGATCACGGTCGAGGAAGCCAAGTCGATCGAGACCACGCTCGACATCGTCGAGGGCATGCAGTTCGACAAGGGCTACGTGTCGCCGTACTTCGTGACGGACAAGGAAGGCATGGAGGTCTCCCTCGAGGACGCCTCGATCCTCCTCTACGACAAGAAGCTCTCCAACATGAAGGACCTGCTGCCCCTGCTCGAGAAGATCGCGCAGCGCGGCAAGCCGCTCCTCATCGTGGCCGAAGACGTCGAGGGCGAGGCGCTTGCCACCCTGGTCGTCAACAAGCTGCGCGGAACGCTGCAGGTCGCGGCCGTCAAGGCCCCGGGCTTCGGTGACCGTCGCAAGGCCATGATGGAGGACATCGCCATCCTGACCGGCGGCAAGGTCGTCTCCGAGGACATCGGCATCAAGCTCGAGAACGTCAAGCTCGAGGACCTCGGCCGGGCCAAGCGCATCACGATCGACAAGGAGAACACGACGATCGTCGAGGGCGGCGGCAAGAAGCCGGAGATCCAGGGTCGCGTGGCGCAGATCCGCCGCGAGATCGAGGACACCACCTCGGACTACGATCGCGAGAAGCTGCAGGAGCGTCTCGCCAAGCTCGCCGGCGGCGTGGCTGTCGTCAACGTCGGCGCGGCGACCGAGACCGAGATGAAGGAGAAGAAGGCCCGCGTCGAGGACGCGCTGCACGCCACGCGTGCCGCCGTCGAAGAGGGCATCGTGCCGGGTGGCGGCATCGCCTACATCCGCGCGCTGCCGGCCCTCGAGAAGCTGATGGCCGAGGTCACGGGTGACGAACTGGTCGGCGTGAACATCGTGCGCCGTGCGCTCGAGGAGCCGCTCCGCCAGATCGTGAACAACGCCGGCCTCGAGGGTTCGGTCATCGTCGAGCGGGTGAAGAAGGAGAAGAAGTTCGTCGGCTTCAACGCGGACACGGAAGAGTACGTGGACATGTTCGACGCCGGCATCATCGATCCGACCAAGGTGAGCCGCTCGGCGCTGCAGCACGCGGCGTCGGTTGCGGGCCTGCTCCTCACGACCGAGGCGCTGATCACCGAGATCCCGGAGAAGAAGAAGTCGGCGCCCATGCAGGGCGGCGGCGGTTACGGCGAGGACTTCTAGGTCCCCGCGATCCGCTGAAAGAGGCATCATGCGCCCCGGGGGGTTCACTCCCCGGGGCGTCGTGTTTACGGGCGGTTCGCGGGGGAGGGTCGCGTGCGAAGCTGGCTGGGGCTGATCGTCGTCTTCGCACTGGGCGTCGGGCTCGGCGGCTGGTTCTTCGCCGGCACGAAGTGGCGGCCGTTCCTCGTCCCGGCCGGCGCGGGCCGCGGGCTCGACCCCGAGGAGCTGCGTGGGCTCGTCGGGTCGATCGCCGTGCGCCGCGCGCCCCAGGTGCTGCCCGACGTCGTCATGACCACGAAGTACTCGATCGCCTTCGAGTCGCCCTGGCCCGAGGCCCGCACGCACCTGGTCATCGTCCCCCGGCGCGACATCAAGGACCTGGCCGACCTAAGGCGCGGCGACGAAGCTTACGTCATCGATGCGGTCGCGGTGGCGGGGCGCCTGGCGCGCACCCGCGGTCTCAAGCGCTGGCAGTTCTTCACCCGCGGTCCCGACGAGCAGACCGTGCGCTATTTGCATTTTCACCTGGTGTCGAACGAGATATTGCAACCGAAGGCGCCGGCGCCGGATCGTGAATCCGCCAAGAGCGATTCTGCAGGCCGCTGATCCTCGGCAGAGTCCCGGTGACCAGCGCTTCGCCCCTGCTGCCAGCGCCCCACGTTGCCGACTCGGACGAAGGTGACGAGATGGAGACCCCCCCGGTGTGACTCGGGGGGCGAGCGAAGACCTACCCCGCACGCAGGTGCGGATCAGCCTTCTGTTCAAACCGGAGGCTTCGGGAAATGACGCGTCAAGGTTTCTTGCCGAGGACGATGATCGTCGATTGCATCGTAGCGACGAGCACTTCGTCGCCGCTCTCGCCGTCGGCCGGCAGCCCGAACACGTCGGCGCGGCAGACGGTCAGCGTGCGCCCGGCACGAAGAACCCGCCCGCGAGCCACGAAGTGCTGTGCACGGGCGGGCGTGAGCAGGTTGATCTTGAACTCGACGGCCAGCACGTCGGTCCCGGCGGGGGCCAGGGTGTACGCGGCGTAGCCGTTCGCCGAGTCGGCCACCGCGGCGAGCGCGCCGGCGTGGACGAAGCCGTTCTGCTGCACCAGATCCGCCCGCGCGGCGAACGTCAGGTCGACCTCGCCGGGGGCGACGTGCACGAGGCTCGCCCCCAGCGTGGTCATGAACGCCTGGCGCCCCAGGCTTTCGCGGACCAGGTCCGCGAAGTCGGGGTTCGCCGCGGTGAACGTCAGCGCGCTGTTCCCGGCAGGAAGAGGACCTTGCGCGAGGAGTCGGCCGGTCCGGTGACGACGCGGACGAAGTAGACGCCCGCCGGCGCCCGTCCGCCTGCATCCTGCCGTCCATCCCACACCAGGTCGTACACGCCGGCCGAGGCCGCGCCGTCGCGCAGCAGCGTCGCGACACGCCGGCCGTTTGCGGCGAACACCGCGACGTCGAGCGCACCCGCCGTCGGAACCGTGAGCGCAATCGCCGTCGACGTCGTGAACGGATTCGGCCACGCCGCCGACAGGGCGATGCCCGTGCCGCTCACGCCCGCCAGCGCGAGACGCGGCGAGGCGTTCGGCGTGGTGAGGCCGACGCCGTCGCCGGCCGCGAAGTCGGACGATGCGACGGACAATTCGCCGCCGGGGGCCGCCCCGTCGCGCAGGCGCAGGCGCAGGATCGCACGCGTTTCTCCGCCGCTCAGCGTCACCGGCCCAGCGCCCCTGAGGGCGCCGAGGTCGAGGATCGCCAGCCGCGCGTGCCCGGGGCTCGCCTCGTGGAGTGTCCACCATGACGTCGGCGTGTCGGCGAACGCCACGTCGAGGAGCTCGTAGCGCGCATCCGGGTAGGCGATGTCGAGCCGTGCCGCGGCCACGGCGCTCATGCCGCCGAGCCGGACGGGAACTTCGAACGTGCCGTCCGCAGCCGGCTGGGGCAGGCCGAAGCGCACCGCGATCTCCGGCGCATCGCGCAGGCCGCCAGCCGAGTCCGGCGGACCGTCGCCGCCCAGCATCGAGCGCACGCAGCAGAACACGTCGTCGAGGTTGAACGTGCCGTTGCGGTCGCAGTCGAAGACCTCGCCGAGCGAGTCCCCCGGACAGGCGAGGCGCACGTTCGACGGCGGCGAGAGGCAGTTGATCATCACGACGAGGTCGCGCACGTCCGAGTGGCCGTCGCCGTTCGCGTCGCAGCGTGTGGCGCGGCACAGCGTCGCGACGTTCGGTCCGGGGTAGATCCCGATCACCGGGCAGCCCCGGATGCCATGGCCCGCCACGTCGGAGACGATGAGGTCGACCGCGGCGAGATGCACCATGTCCGGCGTCACCACGTCAAGCAGGCCGTCGTGCGTCACGTCGACGCGCAGGAACGGCATCGGCGACCCGAACTCCGTGGCCGCGATGGGCGTGGCTCCCGGCCCGGCGAAGGCGATGAAATGGCCGCTGCCGTCGTTCGAGTACGCCACCTGCCATCCGGGCAGGAAGGCAGTGACTCCGCTGATGCGGAGCGCGCCCTGGTTCTCCAAGCGCAGCCGGCCTTCGACGCCGGCGATCGGCATGCGCGAACCGACCTCGAGGGTCAGCGTGGTCGTGCCGTTCGTGCGCCATGGCGCGGTACAGCGCGGCGGGTTTTCGGGGTCGGGGCTTCCTCCGGCGTGGGACCACGCCACGTTGTAGCAGACATCTCCCGGCGGCGGAACCGAGGTCGAGCACGAATCGGCGACCGTGAACGGAAACCGTGCACTCGCGAGGAACGACCCGATCGAGTCGGGACTGCACCAGTCGCGCAAGTACGCCTCGATCGGGAGGTTGTACGTGTATGCACCGAGGTGCGGCAGCGCGGGCAGGCGCACTCTCGCCGACCAGGGATGAGGACCGAGCTGGCACGGACGGCCCAGGCACGAGTTGATGCCGTACGTGAGGCGGATCGTCGGCGGGTGCGGGAGCGGATCCATCAGGGCCGACGGGAACAGCTCGAGCCCCGTGAGGGCGATGCAGTCGTCGGGAAACGTCCCCGCGAGATGGACCTCGATCGAGTCGCCGGGGCAGGCGCGCGCGGGACAGCCCTCACACGGCGTCGGCTTGCCGATGATGACACGTTCCAGGTACGGGATGCCGGTCGGCGTTCCGCAGTCGGGGGCGACCGAGAACGTGAGGAGGTCGTGCGCCGGCGACGTGGGCCAGGACGAATCGGGCGGAGACGTGACGTAGTCGATGAGGAACGTCGGCTGGATCGCGACGTTGCCCGCCGCGAACCGGCCGAGGTGGACGATCGCGCTGTCGGGGTTGCACGTTGCGCACACGATCGCCGGATTCGCGGTCAGGCGCACCATGACGCCGCGCGTCGAGTCGAACGTCGCATCGATCAGATCGACCTGGCACTCGCACAGCATGAAGCGCAGCGAGATGTCCTGGCCGGCGCACGGTCGTGCGGGAACGGTCTCCCACGTCATCCCGAGGATTGTGCGGCGAACGATGGGCGGGTCTTCGGATGCCGCGACAGGGCCGGCAGCGATTGCGGAGAAACCAAGGGCGAGGGCGAGCAGGAACGCGAGGGCGCGTGGGGACCGGGGACGGGACTGCCCCGGGTGGACTGGGTTCATGAGCGAGCCTCCTGTGAACCTCGAAGGCCCCAAGGATACTCCCCCGGGGCCTTCGATCCAACCCTTGGTCCGGGTCCGATCAGGGCACGATCACGACCGGTCGGGACAGCCGGCGGCCCCCGATTTCGAGCTCGGCGTAGTACACGCCGGCCGCCAGGGCCAGGCGCCCGCCGCCCAGCGCCACCCGGTGGTCGCCCGGCGCCAGCGCGCCGTCGACCAGCGTCGCACGCACGCGGCCCGCGACGTCGACCAGGCGCAGCCGCACCGCGACACCGTCGCCGGAACGCACGCCCGGCACGCTGAACACCAGCGCGCCGCCGCGGGCGCTCGCCGGGTTCGGCACCGCGCCGCGGAACGCCAGCGCCACCGGGGCATCGACGTCGCCGGCGTCGGTGGTCGGTGCTCCGATGTTGCACGCCGCGTAGCGCAACTCGCCGGCGAACAGGTTCTCCTGCCCCCCCGACGTGAACCAGTCGTAGCCGTCGTGGAAACCGCCGGTCTCGGGCTCGCGGTTCATGCACAGCACGGGCTGCTCGTTATCGGCGCGCGACCAGCCGAGCTGCTCAACGCGCACGAACTCGGGCGTGTACAGGTAGACGACGGTCAGGTAGTCGAGGTCGGTCGTGAACGCGCCGGGCTCGCCGCGGCGCAGCGCGCGCTTCTCGGTCGAGCCCAGCCGGCCGAACAGGGTGCCCGGAACACCGATGCGCTGCGTGCCGTCGTTGCTGCCCAGGTACCAGTTCGTGAAGTCGACGTCGGACGAGCCCGGGTTGAACAACTCGATCGCATCGACGCTGCCGGCCGGCGGGTTCCAGAACACGCGCGTGGTGAACAGCGAGCTGCCGAGCTGCGTCGACGTGCCCGAATTGTCCGTGCCCGGCGTCGGGCTCGACGTCGAGTTGAAGTCGTTCGCATCGTTGCCGGTGTCGCCGCCGTTGGGCAGGCGCGCGGTCGAGATCTCGACCGAGTCGCCGGGCGCCAGCATGGTGAACTCCGGCGCGCGCGCCGCCGGGGCGATCGCCGCCGGCAGCGCCGGCATGACGGGAGCGCCGCCGCGATAGCCGTAACCGACGCGGTCGACCAGCACGCCCGCGGGCGAGTACAGCTCGAGCACGGCGCCGCGATCGGGCAGATAGCCCTGGATCGGATCGAACACGCGGTCCATGAAGTCGTAGTCGACGAAGAAGTTGAGGTCGGGCAGCACGCCGCAGGGCGTCCCGGCGACGATGTCGCTCGATCCGCCGCGGAGCTGCGTTTCGTCGCCGGGCGGCGTGCGCAGATCCGAGGAGCAGTCGACGACCCGACCGGGGGCGCCGTCGACCACGAGACGCCAGCCCTTGAGCTGGAAGTCCTGGCCCGTCGTGTTGTAGAACTCGACGAACTCGTCGACGTCGCCGGGCGGGTGCGCGCTGAACTCGTTGATCAACACGACGCCGTAGAGCGTGTCGCGGGCGTCGGCCCCGAACAGGCGCAGGCCCTGCCACTCGGTGTCGTTCTGGCTGCGCAGGTAGGCGAAGCCCATGCGATCGGCCTGGCCCTTGAGACCGGCGCCGGGCACGTCGGTCGGCGGGTCGTTGGTGTAGGCGAGGGGTGCGGGGTCCGGAAAGCTGGACTGGCTCACGTTCGTGCGCCGCAGCTTCAGGTCGACCTGCGAACCCCCGAGCTGGCTCCACACGGTGAGAAAATTGTAGCCGCTCGACATCGCGATCGGGTTCGCCGGCACGTAGCTACCGGGGCCCAGCGGCGCCGAGTCGCAGTTGAAGCAGAAGGGACGACCGCCGAGCCACGTCGCGGTCGGGATGTAGAGCCCGGGGCCGTCGTTGTCGACGCGCTCCTGGTAGGTGACCAGCCACGAGTCGCCGTTCCACGCGATCTTCGGCTGCTCGAACACGCGGCCCGCCTCGTTGCGCACCGTCTGCTCGAAGCTCGAGACCTCGAAGTTGTCGACGTAGACGAAGCGGCCCATGATCGATCCCGTGTCGGGCAGGGTGCGCTTCTGGTAGACGATGAACGATTCGCGGTTGTCGCCGTCGACGATGCGCGGCGGCAGCTGCGGCCGTTCCTCCTGCACGCCGGCGGCATTCGTCACCACGACTTCCGCGCCGGTGGGCGCGCCGGCGACGACCTGGATCGCCCAGATGTCGCGATCACCCACCACGCGCTCGTCGGTCCACGCGACGACCACGATTCCATCCCGCATGTGCTGCGCCGTGGGATCGAGATGATTCCACGCGCCCGCGACGACGATGAAGGTGTCGATCGGCGCGCCGCCCGTGGTGAAGCGTGCGCCCATGATCGCCCGGTGGCCGCCGCGCTCCTCGGCCCAGAACAGGTTGAAGTTCGTGCCGTCGAAGCACGCCGAGGGCTGCTGCTGGTCGAGACCCGGCCGCGCGGCGACGGACGAGATCAGCGAGGGCGCCTCGAAGCGCGCGCTGTCGGTGACCGCGTAGCGCAGCCGGCCCTCGGTCGGGCCGTAGCGATCGTCGACCCACGCCATGAACCAGCGGTTGCCACCGAACGAGAGCGCGGGCTGCGTCTGGTTCGGGGTCTGCGTCGAGATCACGAACGCAGTGCCGGGCGAGTCTCCCGCGCCGACGATCGCGCCCACGACATCCTGCAGCGGCTTGGGCGCACTGGTGCCCGTCTCCGGCGCCGACCACGCGATGATCGGCGTCGCGCTGTCGCCGCCGAACGTCGCCTGGCCCAGCGTACCCGACGCGGTCGACACGTCAACGCGGCCGCCGGACGCATTGCCGTTGTTCGCGACCGCGCGCAGAAACTGTCCTGCGTCGTGTTGCGACCACGCGACCAGCCAGTGCGCGCCGGTGTGCGTCACTGCCGGATTGCGGTCGTCACCCGCCTCGTTCGACAGGCGCGTGCCCCCGGGATCCTGCACCGCGCCGGTCGCGTCGACGCGTGAGGCGTAGACGTCGATGCCGGCGGTCGCGTTGCGCGAGTCCTCCCACGCCACGAGCCAGCCGTCGACGCGCGCGCCCACGGCGGGCATCGTCTCGCGGCTCGTACCCGCAGAGATCGCGAAGTCGGCCGCGTCGACGCGCACCAGCGCGGGCGGACCGGAGATCGAGCGCTCGAGGCGGAAGCCATAGATGTCGGCGTTGCCGTTGCGCGCCGTCTGGAACACGACCACGGCAGTCGGTTCGTTGACGGCGATCGCAGGAACCTGGTCGGTGGGCCCCGCTCCGACCGAGAGCTGCACGGGGGCGACCTCGAGCGAGCCGTCGGACGCGACCACCGCGCCGAAGATCCGCGAATCGGCGCCGCTCACCGCCCAGACGATCGCGTGTCCGCCGCCCAGGCCGGCCGCGGCCGGCGTGCGCGAGGTGAACGCCCCGGTGTAGACGTCGATTCCCGACGGGTCGAGCACCTCGCCGTCGGTCGCGACGCGCGCGGCCACGATGGCGCCGTCGCGGTCCCACACCACGAGCCAGTTCGTCCCGTTCCACGACACCGTGGGCCCGAGCTCATCCCCGCCGGTCGAGGCGATCGCGATCCCGTTCGGGTCGAGCACCGTGCCGTCGTTGCGCACGCGCGCGGCGTAGATGTCGCGACCCCCGCTGCGGGAGTCGGTCCACGCGAACAGCGTCACCGAGTCGTTTGCCGCGGCCGCGACGTCTTCCTGCATGCGGACGGCGTTGATTTTCGTGGGATCCAGCGCGGTGGGGGCGCTGACGGCAAGGCCGGCGGCGGAGGCGCGCGACGGTGCAAGGGACAGAGCGAACGCCGCGACGACGAACGAAGTGACGGCGAAGCCGAAGTGGGGGACGACCCGGCGTGACGGCATGACCCATCCTCGCAGCGCTCGCGCGCACTAGAAGGGGGAGGTCTCAGTGAACCGACCGCAGGCGTCACGTGGACGACAGATGGGCGGGCGGACTCGAATCAACCGGGGGAAGGCCCGAGAGGGCGGGACCCCGATTGGGGACCATCCATGGCTCCGAAAGGCGGCCCGAAGCATACTCCCGGGGGCGAGGGCAGGCCAGCGCCGATTGCGGCCGTTGGTGGCCAGGGCACGGCGAAATCGCAGAGCGTGCCCCGCCGGCTTCGCTGGCATACGATGGTTGGGCCCACTTGATCGTGGGTCGACGGTTCTCGGAAAACCAACCGTTGCAGGACAACGAGTTACCGGGCCATGACGGGTCGAGACCGCCCCGAGTCGCCCGACCCACAATCAAGAGGGCACAAGGTGAAGATCTACACCAAGACCGGTGATGATGGCTCGACCGGACTCTTCGGCAACGAGCGGGTCGCCAAGGACGCCCGCCGCGTCGACGCGTACGGCACCATCGATGAGGCGAACTCCGTCATCGGCACCGCGCTCGCGGCCGGAGCGCCGGCGGACCTCGCGCGCGTCCTTCTGGACCTGCAGGCGCGGCTGTTCGATCTGGGGGCCGATCTCGCCACGCCGCGCGGACAGCGACCCGATCCGACGTACCTGACCCGCATCGACGAGGGGCATGTCGAGGCGCTCGAGAAGCTGATCGACCGCTTCGACGCCGGGCTGCCACCGCTCACCAACTTCATCCTGCCGGGCGGCACGGCCACCGCGGCCCACCTGCACCAGGCGCGCTCGGTGGTACGCCGCGGCGAGCGCATCCTCGTCACGCTGTCGCGCGAGGAGGACCTGGGCCCGTGCGTGATCCGCTTCGTCAACCGGCTGTCCGATCTCCTGTTCGTGCTGGCGCGGTGGGCCAACCACGCCGCGGGCGTCGCCGACGTCCCGTGGCGCCCGCGCGCGGACGAGCCCGAGGACTGATCCCGACGACCTTGTGCTAACCTGCGCGCGTCTGCCGCACCGACGTCGCCCCACTGATCCAACCCATTCGAGGGACCGCTCTCATGGCGCACTACGACAGCATTCGCGCACTGGCCGAGGGGCTGCACGGCTCGCTCCGGCTGCATCCCGATGCCACGATCACGATCACGGACGCCGCGGAGTTCCGCGCCGAGAAGGTCGATCGCCTGCTTGCCACCGCGATCTTCGCCGCCGACGAGGCGACGCGCGACGCCGCCCGCTGGGTGCTGTGGGAGGCGGGGCACGCGCTCGGCGTTCACTCGGCGTCGATCCAGGGCCTCTACGTCGCGCGCGGCAAGGGCAAGGTCAAGGGCTTCACGGTGCCGGCGGTGAACGTGCGCGGCCTCACCTACGACACGGCGCGCGCCATGTTCCGCGCGGCGCGGCGGCTCGACACCAGCGCGATCGTGTTCGAGCTGGCCAAGAGCGAGCTCGGTTACACCTACCAGCGCCCGGCCGAGTACGTCGCCAACATCATCGCTGCCGCGATCCGCGAGGGACACCACGGCCCCGTGTTCATCCAGGGCGACCACTACCAGCTCAACGCGAAGAACTATGCCGCGGATCCCGAAAAGGAGACCGAGGGCGTGCGCGCGCTGACCAAGGAGTCGATCGAGGCGGGGTACTACAACATCGACATCGACGCCTCGACGCTGGTCGACCTGTCGTTCCCCACGCTCGACGAGCAGCAGCACCACAACTACCTGCGCGGCGCCGAGCTGACCGCGCTGGTGCGCTCGCTGCAACCGCGCGGCGTCACCATCTCGGTCGGCGGCGAGATCGGCGAGGTCGGGCACAAGAATTCGACCGTCGAGGAGTTCGAGGCCTACATGGACGGCTACCTGCGCGAGCTCGACAAGCACGGTGCGGACCTCGTGCCCATGTCGAAGGTGTCCGTGCAGACGGGCACGTCGCATGGCGGCAACCCGACGGCCGACGGCAAGGTGGCCGATGTGAAGCTGGACTTCGATGCGCTGCGCGCCATCGGAGAGGTCGCGCGTGCGAAGTACGGCCTCGCGGGCGCGGTGCAGCACGGCGCCTCGACGCTGCCCGAAGACCTGTTCGACCGCTTCCCCGCCGCCGAGTGCGCCGAGATCCACCTGGCGACCGGCTTCCAGAACACGCTGTTCGACGGCGGCTTCCTGCCCGACGCCCTCAAGGCCGAGATGTACGCCTGGCTCGACGCCAACTGCGCCGACGAGAAGCAGGCGGGCATGACCGACGAGCAGTTTCACTACAAGACGCGCAAGAAGTCGTACGGCCCGTTCAAGCAGCAGCTCTTCGACCTGCCGGCCGACGTGCGTCTCAAGTTCGCCACCGCGCTCGAGGAGAAGTTCCACTTCCTGTTCGAGAAGCTGGGCATGCGCAACACGAAGTCGGTGGTCGACGAGCACGTGCACCCGGTACTCGTGCACCGCACCGTGCCCGAGGTGCTGAAGAGCGCGCTCGAGCAGGTCACGGCCGCCTGATGAACCCCCGCCGGCTCGCGGCCGCGGCGGCGGCACTCGCATTGCTCGCGGGCTTCGCCGGTTGTGCGAAGAAGGACGGCGTGTCCGGCAGCGCCGACAGCACGGCGTCCGACGGCAGCGGGATCGTCCGCTTCGAGCGCGCCTACGGGGCGACGGGGGACTCGCTCGCCGGTTCTGCACGATACGTCCTGGTCACGCCGCAGCCGGAGCGCGTCCCGGGCGTGAGCGCGCTCGCCGAGTCGCTGCGCGCCGCGATCGCGTGGGCCGCGGCCGAAGGCCAGGCCGGCCCGGACGGCCGTCCGTTGCCCGTCGACTCGGTGGCGACGCGCTTCGTCGCGAACTACCAGGCGTTTCGCGCCCAGTTCAAGGACGTGCACCAGGAGTGGTCCGTCGATCGCGCGGTCGCGCTCGAGATCCTGCCCTTCGGGCTGTCGACGCTGAAGATCGACGACGTGCGCTACGAGGGCGGCGCGCACGGCATGGCCAACACGTTCTACCAGAGCTTCGATCCGGCGAGCGGCGCCCGCCTGCGCCTGGGCGACATCGCGGATCGGGCCGGACTCGACAGCCTGCGCCTTCTCGGTGAGGCCGCGTTCCGGGCGGAGCGCGGAGTTTCGGCCGACTCCACGCTCGAGTCCGCGGGCTTCTTCGTGTGGGATGACACGGGGTTCCTGCTCAGCGAGAACTTCGGGGTGATGCGCAGCGGACTGGTCTTCCACTACAACGCCTACGACGTGGCGCCCTATGCCTCCGGGCCGACGACGATCACGCTGCCGTGGGCGACGGTGAGCCGGTTCGTGCGCGCCGATGGTCCGCTCAAGATGGCGAAGTAGCGCGCGTTCGGCGGCGCAGGCTCTTTCCCCGATCGTTCACGGAGAGCAACGGGTCGACGACCTCGAGGAAGGGAAAGCGCCGGAAGGCGTGGTCTCGAGTATAGATGGTCCGGATACCGTGTTCGCGCATGAGGATCGCGATGTGTGCGTCGTGCAGCACGTTCCCCGAGAGATCGTCCACTTCGTGCAGGGTGCGGCGTGCGACTGCGGCGTGGCGTGAGGTTGCCACGAGCACTCCGAACCCGGGCGAGGCGTGGAGCGCTTCGAGAAAGCCCCACGCTTTCGTCGTCGTCCACGGCTTGCGGAGGACGCGGGGGTGGGTCACGACGCGAAGGAACTCGTACTGGATGCTCCAGGTCGTGAACCACGCATCCTCACGCTGCCGCCATCCGTCGAGCAACGTTCGTGTCGCCGCGTGAAGGGCTGAGCCGTCGTTCGCGGCTTCGACGAGGATGTTGGTGTCGATCAGGAACACTCAGTCCTCATCTTCCTGCTCTTCCATGGCTCGATAGAGCGCGTCGCGGTCGGCGATGTCGACGAGGTACCCACCTCCGTCGAACGTCGGCAGAGGCGAGAGCTTGACGGGGGCCGCGGGTCGGTCGAGAAGTCTGCGCAGGGCCGTTTCCACCAGCTCCGACATCGTCTTGCCCTGTCTCGCGGCCTCGGCCTTGAGCCGGCGCATGACTCCTTCATCGATCTCGAGGGTGGTCTTCATATGGAAAACCATACAAAGCGCCCCCAGGGTCGTCAAGTGCGTCGAAATCCGAATCCCCTGAAAGTCTATGACCGCGCCTACTTCGACCGCTGGTATCGCGATCCGTCGTGGGTCGTCATCCAGCGCGACCATCTCGAGCGACGCATGCACCTCGCCGTCGCCGCGGCCGAGTGGATGCTCGAGCGCCCGATCGAGAGCGTGATCGACATCGGCTGTGGCGAGGGCGCGTGGCGCGCCGCGCTCAAGCGCATCCGGCCGAAGGCGCGCTATGTCGGGCTCGATCCCAGCGAGTACGCGGTGGCGCGCTTCGGCAAGAGCCGAAACCTGATCAAAGCGAGTGTTGGCGACCTGGGCTCGACGTGGCTGCGCGATGATCTGGCGCGCCGCGACATGAAGCCGCCGTACGACCTGGTCGTGTGCTGCGACGTGCTGCACTACGTGCCGACGCCAGAACTCGAGCCGGGGATCCGCGCCGTCGCCTCCTTCATCCGCGCGGGCGGGCTCGCCTACCTCGAGTTCTTCGCCCGCGAGGACTCGACCGAGGGCGACGACGAGGCGTTCCAGCCGCGCTCGGCCGCGACCTACGCCCGCCGCTTTCGCGCCGCCGGTCTCACCCACCTGGGCCTCCACTCCTACGTGATCCGCAGGGCGCTGGCACGCGAGCTGATGAAGTTCGAAGAGGGGTGGGCCGCACCACGCCGTGCATCGAAAGCCGCACCCGCCGCATCCAAGGCGCGGGCAGCACGCGATCGATCCCGGACGAAGGAGGCACGATGAGCGCGAACCGCGAGACCGCGACGCTGGCGGGAGGATGCTTCTGGTGCCTCGAGGCGGTGTTCGAGCCGCTCGAGGGCGTTGATTCCGTCGTGTCCGGCTACATCGGCGGGCGGCACCCGAATCCGAGCTACGAGGCGGTGTGCACCGGCGTGACCGGCCACGCCGAAGCCGTGCAGGTGACGGTCGACCCCGCGGTGCTGTCGTACGCGGATCTGCTCGAACTGTTCTTCGTGTTCCACGACCCGACGACCCTGAATCGCCAGGGACCCGACACCGGGACCCAGTACCGCTCGGCGATCTTCTTCCACACGCCCGAGCAAAAGGCGACGGCCGAGGCGACGATCGCCCGGCTGGATGCTGAGAAGATCTTCGCCGACCCCATCGTCACCGCGGTGGTCCCGGCCCCGGAATTCTACGCTGCAGAGGAGTCCCACCAAGGCTACTATCGTCGCAATCCGACCCAGGGATACTGCCAGGCCATGATCGGCCCCAAGGTCGCGAAGCTTCGCGCCAAGTACGCGGCGCGCTTGAAGAAGTCCACGGCGTCCTGAGCGGGCCCGCTCGCGCCCGGAGTTCGTACACGGAGGTCCCACCTGATGAACCGCAATCGCATCGCCGTCGTGCTTGGATCGTTGTTCACGCTCGCGCTCGTCGCCGGCTTCGCCGCACCCGCGGCCGCCGGACCCATGGCGCTGAACCCGCAGGCCGGCATGACCTGGTCGAACTACTCGTTCGACGACGACGAGTCGATCGACGACAAGGCCCGCGTCGGGTACGCGCTCGGTGGCACGCTTCGCTTCGGCGACCGGATCTACATCGCTCCCGGGCTCTACTACCAGCAGACCGGCTTCGAGGCGACCGCCACCGATGACCTGACGCTGGAGACGGTCACGGATGCGGTCGGTGTCAATGCGGTCCATGTCCCGGTGTACGTCGGGATCGCCATGACGGGCGGCGGCTTCCGTTTCTACGGCGGCCCGGCCGTCACGGTGATCACGTCGGTCTCGGACAACGCCTTCGGACTCGAGAAAGACGACTTCGAAAGCTCGATCTTCGGGGGCGTGCTCGGTGCAGGGATGGATCTCACGAAGATCACGTTCGACCTCAACTACGAGATCGGCATGAGCGACGTATTCAAGGATGCCGGCGACACCGGCGCCAAGCAGAACGTGCTGCGCGGCCTGGTCGGCATCAAGTTCTAGGCTTCACCTGCCCACGACGTCCGACGGCCCGATCCCGCTGCGGGGTCGGGCCGTTTCCCATCCGGAGAGCGCATGTCCCTGACCATCGCCACGTGGAACGTCAACTCGCTCAAGGTGCGCCTGCCACATCTCACGGCGTGGCTCGCGCAGCACGCGCCCGATGTCGTCGCGCTACAGGAGACCAAGACCGAGGACGACTCGTTCCCCTATGACGAGCTCGCGGCGCTCGGCTACGCCAGCACGGCCTCGGGGCAGAAGACGTACAACGGCGTCGCGGTGCTCACGCGCGTGCCGGGCGCTGCCGCGCCGGGCGACGTCGTGACCGCGATCCCGGGCTTCGCCGACGAGCAGAAGCGCGTTCTTGCCGTGACGGTGGGCGACGTGCGCATCGTCGACGTCTACATCCCGAACGGGCAGGAGGTCGATAGCGACAAGTACCGCTACAAGCTGGCATGGCTCGCCGCCCTCACAGCCTGGCTGCGCGAGGAGATCGCAGGGCACCCGAAGCTCGTCCTCCTCGGCGACTACAACATCGCGCCCGAGGATCGCGACGTGCACGACCCGAAGGAGTGGGAAGGAAAGGTGTTGTGCAGCGAACCCGAGCGCGAGGCGCTCCGTGGGATTGTGGCGCTGGGGCTGGCCGACGCATTCCGCCTGTTCGACCAGCCCGAACGCGCGTACTCGTGGTGGGACTACCGCATGCTCGGGTTCCAGAAGAAGAAGGGCCTGCGCATCGACCACATCCTGGTGACCCCGGCACTGGCCGCGGCGTGCGAAGCCTGCACGATCGACGTCGAGCCGCGCAAGGCCGAACGCCCCAGCGACCACGCGCCCGTGCTCGCGAGGTTCGGGGCGTGATGCCGCGAAGCAGGTTGTTCGCGGGCATCCTGGCGCTCGGACTCTTCACCGCCGTCCCCTCGTTCGCCGCCGGCCTCTCTGCCGCCGAGCTCAAGGTCGTCACCGCCGTCGATCGCCGCCTGCCCGCCGCGCGCGAGCTGCTCGTGCGCACGGTGAACGTGAACAGCGGCACCATGAACCTGGCCGGCGTGCGCCAGGTCGCCGCGCTGTTCGCGCCCGGTTTCGCCGCGCTCGGCTTCGACACGACGTGGATCGACGGCGCCGCGTGGAACCGCGCCGGACATCTCGTCGCGCGCCGGCCGGCGAGCGGCCCCGGTGCGGCGAAGGCACCGCGCGTGCTCCTGATCGGGCATCTCGACACCGTGTTCGAGCCCGACAGCCCGTTTCAGCGCTACACCGCGCTCGGCGACACGGCCGCGCACGGCCCGGGCACGATCGACATGAAGGGCGGAAACGTGATCATGCTCGCGGTGCTGGGCGCGCTCTTCGACGAGAGGCTCCTCGACCGCCTCGCGGTCGAGGTATTTCTGTGCGGCGACGAGGAGAACCCCGGCCAGCCGCTCGCACTCGCGCGGCGCGACCTGTACGCGGCCGCCGATCGAGCCGACATCGCACTCGGCTTCGAGGACGGCGACGGCGATCCGGCGCATGCCACCGTCGCGCGGCGCAGCAGCTCGCGCTGGACGCTGCGCACCTCGGGCCAGCCCGGGCACTCCTCGCAGATCTTCCGCGCCGACGTGGGGCGCGGCGCGATCTACGAGACCGCGCGCATCCTCGCCGCATTCCACGACTCGCTGTCGGGGGAGGCGTACCTGACCGCGAATCCCGGCCTGATCGTCGGTGGGACGAGCGTCGACCTCGACCGCGCCGCCGCGCGTGGCAGCGCCTACGGCAAGGATAACGTGATTGCCGAGAGCACGCTGGTTGCCGGCGACCTGCGCACGCTCACGCCCGAACAGCTCGCGCGCGCCCGCGCGACCATGCAGCGGATCGTCGCGGCGAGCCCGCCGCACGTGGGCGCCGCGATCGAGTTCGTCGACAGCTACCCGCCGCTGCCGCCGTCCGATGGCAATCGGGCCCTGCTGGCCGCCTACGACGCAGCGAGCCGCGACCTGGGCTTCGGTCCCGTGAGCGCGACCGACCCGGCGCGTGCCGGAGCGGCCGACATCTCGTTCACCGCGGGGCGCACCGCGGCGGCACTCGACGCACTGGGGCTCAAGGGCAGCGGAGGGCACTCGGTGCACGAGACCGCGGACCTGCGGACGCTGCCCGTGCAGGCGGAGCGGACGGCGCTGCTGCTGGCGCGGATGGCCGCCGGCCAAGGTCCAACCATCAAAAGGTGACAAACATTATTAAACATTGACAAACAACATGCGCTGGCGCATGCTCGGTCCTCCCTGAAAGGAGGGCCCTGCCCATGTCCGTCACGTCGACCGTGCACGCCGCGCCCCGGCCGGGCGCCTCGGAACTCGGGACGTTCCTCACCCAGATCCTCAGCGACCGCGAGCGGTACTTCACCGAGGTTGCCGCCGGAGAGGGCCTGGCCGCCAAGCTCCGCAGCGCGAGCGTCACGCTGATCGCCCTCTGCGCGCTCTACGGCGCTGCGGCCGGCGCCTACGCCGGCCCTGCCCAGGCCATCGCCACCGCGCTCAAGCTGCCGCTGCTGTTCCTTGGCACGCTGGCGATCTGCTTCCCGGGTTTCTTCGTCGTGCAGGTGCTGGTCGGCTCGCGGCTGCGGTTCGCGCAGGTCCTGGCGCTGGTGCTCGGTGCGCTCGCGCTGAGCGCGGTCCTGCTCGCCGCGGTCGTCCCGGTCACCGTGTTTTTCCTGTTCACGGGCGCGAACTACTACTTCCTCACGCTGCTGCACGTCGTGCTCGTGCTCGGCGCGGGGCTCGTCGGCATGGTCACGCTGCACGAGGGGCTTGAGTTCGCCTGCGAGCAGCGCGGCATCTACCCGAAGAAGGCGATGCTGATCATGAAGGTGTGGGCGGTGCTGTTCGCGTTCGTCGGCATCCAGATGGCGTGGAACCTGCAGCCGTTCGTGGGCGATCGGGGCGCGCCGTTCCGGCTCTTCCGCCATGCCGAGGGGAACTTCTACACTGCGATCCTCTACTCGCTCGAGAAGCTCACGCAGGTGAAGGGGCCCACCGGTCCGGCGGGGACGGAATCGGACGCGGGCGCGAAGGAGGTGCGCCGCATGATGATCGAGTCCATGCGCCCGCCCGCCGCCGACAGCACGGGAGCGGTGTCGCGGTGAGCGAGCCGAACCCGGCCGCGGGCCACGAGATCCTGACCCTCGAGGATGTGGCGCAGTACCTGCGGCTCACGCCGCAGACGATCTACAAGTGGGCGCAGGAGCGGCGCATTCCCGCGGTCAAGCTGGGGAAGGAGTGGCGCTTTCGCCGCTCGGTGATCGATCGCTGGCTCGACGAGCAGATGTTCGCGGAGGACTCGGGCTTCGCACACCTGCGCGGCGGCAACGGAAGCGACGAAGGATGAGCCGCTAGTACCCCAGCGCGCAGCCGTCCTTGCGTTTCTCGGTCGCGCCCGCGTAGACGCCCGTGACCGGGTCGCGCGCGATCGCCTGGTATCCGCCGTAGCCGCCGACCGACTGCGGCTCGAGCTTGTGGCCCCGGTGACGCAGCTCGTCGAGCACGGCGGGGGGCAGCCCATCCTCGATGTGCAGGATGCCGCCATCCTTCATCACCGTGCCGGTCGGCTCGCTCGAGCCGGTGTGGTGAAAGCGGATCGCGTCGCCCGCCTCCTGCAGGTTCATCCCGAAGTCGACCAGGTTGACGATCACCTGCGCGTGGCCCTGGGGCTGCATGTCGCCACCCATCAGGCCGAACGCCATCCACGGCTTGCCGTCCTTGGTGACGAACGCGGGAATGATCGTGTGGAACGGGCGCTTGCCCGGCGCGTACGAGTTGGGCTTGCCGGGCGCCAGGTCGAAGAGGTTGCCGCGGTTCTGCAGCCCGAAGCCCAGCGACGGGATGACGTAGCCCGAGCCGAAGCCCGTGTAGTTGCTCTGGATGAGCGAGACCATCATCCCGCTCGAGTCGGCCGCGCACAGGTACGTCGTCTCGCGGCGCGACAGCGCGACCGGATCGCCGGGCGCATCGACCTGGGCGGCGTGCGCCGCATCGATGCCGCTGCGGCGTGAGGCCGCGTAGTCCTTGGCCAGCAGCTCGGCCACCGGAATCGCGGCGAAGTCGGGATCGGCGTAGTAGCGCGCGCGGTCGGCGTAGGCGACCTTCTTCGCCTCGACGAACGTGTGCCAGAAGTCGGCCGATTCGCGGCCCATCGCCTTCAGGTCGTAGCCCTCGAGCAGGTTGAGCAATTGCAGCGCGGCGATGCCCTGGCCGGGCGGCGGCAGCTCCCACACGTCGTAGCCACGGTAGTTCGTCGAGACCGGCGCGATCCACTCGGAGCGATGCTTCGCGAAGTCCTCCCGCGTGAAGAAGCCGCGGTGCTTCTGCGAGTAGGCGACGATCGCCTCGGCGATCGGGCCCTCGTAGTACGCGGCGCGGCCGCCGGCGGCGATGGCGCGCAGCGTCTTCGCGAGCGCGGGGTTCCTGAAGATCTCGCCCTCGAGCGGCGCGCGACCGGCGGGCATGAATACGTCGGCAAAGCCGGGCTTGTCCTTGAAGCGTGTCACGGAACGGCCCCAATCGCTCGCGATCACCGGCGACAGCGGAAAGCCCTCCTCGGCGTAACGGATCGCCGGCGCGAGAACGGTGGCCAGGGGCAGCTTGCCGTACTTCGCGTGCAGCTCGATCCAGCCGTCGGCGCAGCCGGGCACGCTCCACGAATACGGCGAGTAGAGCGGGATCGTGCCGTCCTTCTCGGGCGGGATCTGCTCAACGCGAAGCCCGAGGGGCGAGCGGCCGCACGCGTTGAGCCCCGCGAGTTTCTTCGCTTCCGGATCCCACACGATGGCGAAGAGGTCGCCGCCGAGCCCGTTCGCGGTCGGCTCCATGAGGCCGAGGCACGCGTTGGTGGCGATCGCCGCGTCGACGGCGCTGCCGCCCTGCTTCAGCATCTCGAGGCCGGCCTGCACGGCGAGCGGCTGCGCGGCGCACACCATGCCGTGCGGGCCGTAGACGACCGAGCGCGTGGCCGCGCCGCGTGCGGCGCCCGTGTCCTGCGGTGTGGCTCCGTTCATGGCGAGAAACACTCCTGCGATGAGAAGCGCGCGTCCGGGCGACGGCATAGTGAGTCTCCGGTGGACATTCGGGGGACTACTGCGTCGGCTTCGCCGATACATCGAGGTGCTGGCGCAGGAACGCGATCGTCCGCGGCCACGCCTTCTGCGCGGCAGCCAGGTTCGCGCCGTCCCGCTCGTCCTGCTGGCGGAGGAATCCGTGGCCCGCGCCGGGATACAGGTTCGCCTCGTAGAACACCCCGCGCGCCTTCAGTGCGGTCTGCGCGGCTGGGATCGTCGCGTTGATGCGCGCATCGTCCTCGCCATACAGCCCGAGCACGGGTGCCTTCACATCGAGGATCATCGCGCTATCCGGGGACGCGCCATAGTAGACGACGACGGCGTCGGGCGGCGGGGTCTGCGCGGCGTAGGCGAAGCTGCGGCCGCCGCCCCAGCAGAAGCCGAGCGTGCCGACCTTGCCGGTCGCGGCGGGAAGCGCGACGGCGTAGGCGCGCGCGGCGGTCGTGCGGCGCACGACCTCCTCGGGCGTGAGGCTGCGCGTGAGCTTGACCACCTCGTCACGGCTCGCGACCGAGTCGGTGCCGCCGCCGCCCGGGCCCATGCCCGACAGGTAGTCCGGTGCGATCGCGATGAAGCCGTCGCCGGCCAGCCGATCGGCGACCGCGCGCAACCACGGTGTGAGCCCGTAGACCTCTTGGATCACGATGACGACCGGGGCCTTGTCCTTGCGCTCGGGATAGACGACGTACGTGCGCAGCGCGGGGGCGTTCACGCCAAGCGGGATGTCGACCCACTCGCCATGGCGCGGGGAGGCCTCGAGCACGGCGGCTGCGCCGTCGGCGCCGGGCGGAATGGCGGGGCCGGGCGCAGTCTTGGCCGCGGCGAGGGACGGCGCGGCGAAAGTGAGCACGAGGACGAGCGCGGCGGTGCGAAGCATGTGGACCTCCGGGAACGGCGGGTGTCGATGCCGCCCCGGGGCCGGGGCCGCGAGGTGATCGGATGAAGCCTAGGTGGTGGTCTGCGGCGCCGGCTTGACCGGCCCGCCCCGCATGGGCACGAACTGCACGGGGATCAGGTTGCGCGACTCGAAGCCGCGCTCGCCCTCGCGCACCCACTGCTGCAGCATCTGCGAGCGTCGGCCGACCGGGATCACAAGGCGGCCGCCCGGGACGAGCTGCTGGAGCAGCGTCATCGGCACCGTCTCGGGCGCCGCGGTGACGACGATTGCGTCGTACGGCGCCTCGGCGGACCAGCCCTCGAACCCGTTGCCCTGGTGGACCACCACGTCGTGGTAGCCGAGCGTCGCCAGGCGCGCGGTCGCGTCGCGGGCGATCTCCTCGTCGAGTTCGATGCTGTGAACGCTGCCGGCGATCTCGGCGAGCACGGCGGCCTGGTAGCCCGAGCCGGTGCCGACCTCGAGCACCTTCTCGCCGCCCTCGAGGTGCAGCGCCTCGGTCATCAGGGCGACGATGTACGGCTGGGAGATGGTTTGCTCGCGGCCGATCGGCAGCGGCGCGTCGCGATACGCGGATTCGCGCACGTCGGCGGGCACGAACTCATGACGGGGAACGATGCGCATCGCCGCGAGCACGAGCGGATCCTTCACGCCGCGCGAGACGATCTGCTCGGCGACCATCCGCTTGCGCTCCTCGGACAGGCGCAGGCTTTCGCTGTAGGTCATGGTTTCCAGGGGCACGGTGCGTTCCTCCGTTGGTCTCCATTATGATGCAGGGCCCCCTCCCCTGCACGCGCCTCTTTGCAGGCTTTTCACGCTGCGCCCGGCCGGGTAGGATGCCGGCGTCCCAGTCCATCCCCCCTCGGGAGGTCCGTTCCATGGTCCAACGTCCGAACTCGGTCGCACGTCCGCTCTTCGCCCGTCCGCTCGCCGTCCTCGTTCTCGTCCTCGCCGCCGCGGTCGCCGGGTGCTCCTCGGCCCGTCCCGAACTGCCGCGCAGCCCGCAGGAGCGCCATGTCATGCGCGAGAAGGGGGCGGCGATGATCGACTCCCTGGTCCTCGCGCACGGTGGAATGGAGGCCTGGAACGGGGTCCGCGAGATGACGTTTCGGGGCACCGACGAGTGGACCGGGATGTGGGGCAAGGTCCTCAACCCCTGGCCGGTCGAGCGCGCCGCGGGCGAGAACCGCTTCCGCGTGCACGACGGGCTCGGGCGGGTGGCGATCGTCACCGACGATGGGACGCTGACCTATGGCATGGGACTGACCGGACCCTGGGCGCTGCTCCGCGGGGAGCCGTCACCGCGAGCGCAGGACGAAGTCGCGGCGCGTTACATCGTCGCGTGGCATGGTTTCCTCGCGGGGGTACCGTACCGCTTCAAGGAGTCGGGCGCCGTCGCGCACTACCTGGGCCGCGCGCACCGCAAGTACAAGAACTCGCTGCAGGAGTTCGACGAGGTGCTGGTCACCTATCCGCCCGAGGGCGAGGTGTGGCCCGACGACTGGTTCATCGTGCGCATGGACGCCAATACGCACGAGATGCGCACGCTCACCTACGTGACGAGCAATCGCTCGCAGCGCCTCATCGAGACGACGTGCGAGTTCAGCGACTACGTCGTGGTCGAGGGCCTGAAGATCCCGACCACGCGCACCTGCTTCGTGTCCTCGCCCGTCGAGGCGAAGCTCCATACCTGGACGATGGCCGACCTGCGCTTCAACCAGATCTCGCCCGACGACACGTTCGAGCGCAAGGGTGCCGGCCTGACCGCGGGCGCGGTGATCGACAGCGCCGCCGCCGTCGCGGGCGCGATCGTCGACAGCGTGGGGGCCGTCGCAGGTGAGGCGATCGACAGCCTGGGTTCGAAGGCGTCCCAGGCCGCCGGCGCGGTGAAGGACGCGGCGAAGAAGGTCGCGCCGGCGGGGAAGTAGCATCAGCGGCGCACCGCGGTTCTCGCCTTGGCGGCCGCATCCGTGGCACGGGCTGTCGACGGGGCCCGAGCCGCCGCGTCTCGTGCATGCCTACATCGAGATCACGCCGTTCGACCTGGTGAAGTACGAGATCGACAAGGACTCGGGCTACCTCAAGGTCGACCGCCCGCAGCGCACCTCGTCGCTGCCGCCCGCGCTGTACGGATTCCTGCCGCGCACCTACGCCGGGAAGCGCGTGGCCGCGTGCATGGAGGGCGCGACCGACGGCGACCACGACCCGCTCGACGTCTGCGTGATCAGCGAGCGCCCCATCGCGCGCTCGGAGATCCTGCTCGAGGCCCGCGTCATCGGCGGCGTTCCGATGCTCGATGCCGGAGCGGCCGACGACAAGATCCTCGCCGTGCTCTCGACCGACCCCGTGTGGTCCGAGGTCGAGGACGTGGCCGGGCTGCCCAAGGCCATGGTCGATCGCATCGTCCACTACTTCGCGACCTACAAGTCGCTCCCGGGCGAGCCCGCGCGCGGACGCGTCGGCGCGGTCTACGGTCCCGCGCACGCGTTCGACGTCATCCGCGCCGCGATGGCCGACTACGCGGAGCTCGTCCCGCCCGCCTGACATCGCCGTTCGCCCCGCTCGTCCCACCGTTCGTCCCGCCTCGCGCAACCCCGTCGCGGCACCGCTCGTAGGCCCCGCACCACCCCGGGGCACCCCGGACCCGGACCACCGATCGGAGGATCCATGTCGTCCCGCACCGCCACCCCGGCGGCCGCCGTACTCCGGCGTGCCGCGTCGCTCGCGTTCGCCGCGCTCCTCACCCTCCTTCCGTTCCTTGCCGGGCCGTCCGCCGCTTCTGCTGCATCCACCCTCTCCCCCGGTCGCCAGCTCGCCCTCCGCCTGCGCGCTGATTCGCTCTCGGTCGCCGGTGCGGCATCCGCCGACAGCGCGATTGCCGCGTATGAGCGCCTGCTCGCCGCCGACTCCACCGACTACGAGGCGACATGGCGTCTGGCGCAGCTCCTGCGCCGCAACGGTCGCATGGACGATGCGGTCGGCTACGGGCTGCGCGCGTTCCGCCACGATTTCGCCGATCGTGAGGGCACGCTGTGCGAGGTCGCGCGCTGGCACGCCGCCGCAGGGCGCACGGAGGAGGCGCTCGACTGGCTCGAGCGCTGCGTGAACGCGCCGATGCTCGAGCGCCCTGAGCTGAAGACCGACGAGGCGTTCGCCGCGATGCGCGACAACCCGCGCTTTCGCGACCTCGCCGGCTACGGCACGGCGGGCGAGCTCACCCGCGTCCAGGGCTGGCGCGAGGACCTCGCCTTCTTCCTGCACGAGGCGCGCCGCTTGCATGCCGACCCGATGCGTCCGGCGTTCGCGCCCTCCTTCGAGGACGAGGTGGGCGCCCTGTCGCAGCGCGTGCCCGAGCTCGACGACATGGGCGTCGCGATGGAGCTGCAAAAGCTCATCGTCAAGCGGCTGGGGGACGGGCACAGCACGGTCTATCCCATTCCGACCGAACACGTTCCGTTCTCGATCCTTCCCGTGTGCCCGTGGTTCTTCGCCGACGGCCTGTATGTGATCGATGCCACGCCCGAGTACTTGCGCCTGGTCGGACGGAAGATCACGGCGATCGGCGGGAAGCCGGTGGATCACATCGCCAGGGATCTCGAGCCGTACGTGGCGCGCGACAACATGCAGGGCATCGTCTCGATCGGCACACTGTACCTGCGGGTCCCCGCGGTGCTGCGCGCCATGGGCTACATCACCGACCTCGAGCACGTGACGATCACGACGGCGGACGAGCGCGGCAAGAGCGAGACCGTGACGCTGGGGCCCGGGGGGCACGAGCTGTCGCGCGGCCTCGTGCCGCCGCCGGCCGCGCCGGGGCGCGCGACCGACGCCTCGCTGGCGCGGCGCGACGAGACGGCGTGGTTCGCGGCACGCCCCGACCTGGGAGCGGTGTATGCGCAGTTCAACGAGGTGCGCAATCCCGACGGCAGCTCGGTCGGCAAGTTCGCCGGACAGGTGCGCGACGAGCTCCGGCGGACCGGTGCGACGACGCTGATCCTCGACCTGCGCCACAACCGCGGCGGCAACAACTTCCTGATCTGGCCGCTGGTGCGCCTCGCCGCGTGGCACGAGACCGAGGGGCCGGGCCGGCGCACGTTCGTCATCACGGGGCGCGCCACGTTCTCCGCCAGCCAGAACCTGGTGAATCATCTCGATCGAGCGACCAACGCGATCTTCGTCGGCGAGCCCGCCGGCTCGCGGCCCAACTTCACCGGCGAGGACACGTGGGTCGAGCTGCCGTGGTCGAAGCTCCGCCTGTCGATCTCGGCACGCTACTGGCAGGACTCGTTCCCGACCGACGAGCGCCCCTATGTTGGCGTGGCGATGCCGGCGACGATGACCTCGGCCGACTGGAAGGCCGGCCGCGACCCGGTGATGGAGGGCCTGGGGGCGTACTTGACGGGGCGCTGAGCGGGAATGCGGTTTCGGGGAAAGAGCGGAGGGGTTCGTGGCATCCTATGCGCACCCTTGACGGTCCCGATCCGTCCCGATCCACCCAGCCCACGAAAGGATCCTCCCATGGCACACCTGGTTCTCGGTGGCACCGGCACGGTCGGCGGCGCCACCGTGCAGGCCCTGCTCGCGCGCGGCGAAAAGGTCCACGTCCTCACCCGTTCGGCCGACAAGGCGAAGGCGCTCCCCGCGGGCGTCATCGGCGTGATCGGGGACCTGGGCGATCCGCTCACCTACGACGCCATCTTCCGGGGCGTGGACACGGTGTTCCTGATCAATGCGCTCGGCCTGGGCGAACTGCAGGAAGGCCTGTCGGCCCTGGCCGAGGCGAAGCGCGCCGGCGTGAAGCGCCTGGTCTACCTCTCCGTGCACGACCTGGAGAAGGGAATCGCCATCCCGCACTTCGCCGGGAAGATCGCGATCGAGAGCGCGATCAAGGCGAGCGGCATCCCGTACGTGATCCTGCGTCCGAACAACTTCTTCCAGAACGACGTGTGGTTCCAGGACGCGATCCTCAAGTCCGGCGTCTATCCGCAGCCCTTCGGCTCGGCCGGGATCTCGCGCGTCGACGTGCGCGACATCGCCGATGCGGCGGTGAACGCGCTGACCGACCCGAAATTCGAGAACAAGACGTACGCGCTGGTCGGCCCCGAGCCACTCAAGGCGCCCGAGACCGCGGCAATGTGGTCCAGGGCGCTGGGGCGCCCGATCGCGTACGGCGGCGACGACCTGGCGGCGTGGTCGGTGCAGCAGCGCCAGTGGCTGCCGGCGTGGATGGTCTACGACTTCGCGATGATGTACACGGTGTTCCAGACTCAGGGCCTGGTCGCCACGCCCGCACAGGTCGCCGAGACGACGGCGATCGCCGGACACCCGCCGCGCAGTTATGCCGACTATGTCGCGGAGACCGTTGCGGCCTGGACGTAATTCGGGCCGGAGCTTTCGTTCACGCCGGCTCGTCCGCGCTCGCGCCGTAGAGCGCGGGCACCGGCACGTCGAGCAGGCGCAGGTACACGGTGAGTTGTCCGCGGTGGTGGATCGCGTGGTCGAGGAGGTAGGTGCGCAACGCGTCCGCGCGCGTCATCGTGCGCAGCGTGACGTCGGCGCGCCGGAGCGACCACGGGGCGGCCAGTGTCTCCGCGGCGCAGGCGGCGATCGCGGCGTGCCCCGCGGCGACATTCTGGTCGAAGAGCGCGAGGATGGCCGTCACGGATGTCGGAACGGGGGGCGCTGTCGCCGTCCGCGTCTCGTTCGCCGCCACGTCATAGCTGTCGTACCCGATCATGCCGGCCGTCCACCCGGGCAGCCGCGAAAGGTGCGTCGCGAGTTCGCCCGCGCACCACGATTTCGGGTGCGGGCGGAAGTCGAGGCGATCCGCCGGGACGCGCGCGAGCACGCGGCGGATGTCGGCCATCGTGGAATCGAAAGCGGACAGGAGCGCGAGGGCAGGGCTGGACATGCCGCGGAACGTAGTGCATGCCCGCGCGGTGCGCCATGTCCGAAAATCGCCGTTGTGGTGCGTGTTGCGGGCCGATGGCGCCCGTGCCCGGTGAAATCGCGGTCAACGGCATGCCATGGCGCTTGCGAGGCGCCCCGTCGTTCTCCACCATGAAGTCAGACGCGGGGCGCCCGTCTGCCGCCGCACCCGATGGTGGAGCCGATCCACCCGCACCCTGGCCGAGGATCCCGATGTCCCAGCTCCCCCCGATTGACGATGGGCCGACCCCGACCCCGACGCCGTTCCCCGCCCGCCTGCTCGCGGCCGGACTGCTCGGACTCGGGATCGTCGCCGTGCTGGGCTTCGTGATCCTGCAGGGCATGCAGCGCGGCGGGATCGGCGGCCGTGGCACGGCCGCGAACGACGTCGTCGTGATCGCGATCGACGGCATGTCGTGCGTGGGTTGTGCGGGCGCGGTCGAGTCGACCATTCGCGAGGTCGAGGGCGTGGCCGAGGTCGCCGTCGACTACGATCGCCGCCGCGCGAGCATCCGCTTGTCCGACACGAACGTGGCGCCCGCCACACTCGTCGCCGCGGTCGAGGACGCCGGCTACAAGGCGCGCGTCGAGACCGGCGACCGCTAAGCCCCTCTAGCGCTCCGCGCCGGCCTCCGCCGGCGGAAACACCCGTGTCGCGCGCAGTCCTTCTCCATCGGTCCACATCGGGCGCACCTCGGGTGTGGCGAACAGGCGCACGCGCTCATACGTGCCCGCCCGCTCGTACGTCACTTCCATGCCTTCCAGCTTGTATGACGGGCGCGCGTAGGAGCGTTCGATCGCGACCTGCAGGTCGACCGTGTCGTCGACCGGGGTGCCGTCGACCTCGCGGATCGCGTCGCCGGGGCGCACGCCAGCCGAGCGCGCGGGGCTGCCGTCGGGCACGGCGAGCAGGCGCGTCGTGCCGGGCTCGAAGCGTTCGAGTCCGAAGGTGAGGCCCTCGGTGGGGACCGCTCGATAGAAGAGGCCCGCGTCGTCGAGCACGCCGAGGAAAGCGACCTCGGGAGCGGGGCCGGTGAGCTCGCCGACGATCGTGCCGGGATCTTCGCCGATCGTGCCGGGCTTCCACGCGGAGCCGCGCAGGTGGGCGGTGAGCAGCAGGCGCATCGGCGGATGCGCGGACTCGGTCGCGTCCGCGCGCAGGGCCTGCGCCAGCGACGGCCGCCCCAGCAGGTGCGCGCGCCAGTCGAGTGCCCAGGTCGTCACGCAGCCGCGCGCGTACGAGGCGGTGAACGCCTCGGGGTCGCGATCGAAGTTGCGCCCCAGGTCCTCCATCGGCTCGTGCAGCCAGCGGTTGCCCGCCAGTTCGTACCACTTGCCCGCCAGCTCGTCGGCCGCCTGCTCCTCGCTGGTGAGCCCGGCCGCGACGCGGGCGCGCAGGCCGTAGTAGTCGGCCGCGCCCTCGACGAACCAGTGGTCCTCGGCCTTCGGAAAGCGGAACGCGCCGCCGAGCCAGAAGTGCGCGAGCTCGTGGGCGACCAGGCGCACCAGGCCCGGGCTGTCGGCCGGTCCCAGGTCGCGCGAGAGGCGCAGGTCGATCGAGCGACCCGTCGCGTTGCCGGCGAAGCCGTGGCCCGTGTACGGATACGACACGACGACCGACAGCGGCACCTCGAGTCGATCGGCGCCGAACGCGTCGACGTGCGCGGCGAGCACGCGTCCGACCAGGTCGAGGAGCTCGGTCTCGGTCGTCTCGCCGATGCCGCGACGGCCCCACACGATGGTCGGCAGGCGCTCCGGCACGGCGGGCAGGACGCGCACGTCGTAGTCGCCGATCGCGACGTACGACTCGAGCAGGGTGTCGAACTCGGGATGGTCGATCAGGACCGGGCCGCGATGCGGGGCTTCGGGGTCGGCCGCGAGTTGCGCCAGGGGCGCGACGACCGTCACGTCCTCGGGCAGGCGAAAGGTCAACGCGATCGTGTCGATCTTCGCCGGCTGCTCGCCCGCGGGCTGGGCGAGGAGCTCGAAGCCACGCCAGCAGGCGAAGCCCGGGCCCGAATGCGGGGCGACCGGCGCGACCGCGTGGTAGCGGACGACCTCGCCGGCCGTGACGGTGTGCATCGCGCGACGGCGACCCTGCGGCGGCAGGACCAGACGGAAGCCCGTGGGCACGGCACCGGTCGCGGTGACCTCGACCTCGGCGCCCGCGCCGGGGTCGGTGGAGACGGTGATCACGTAGTCGAGGCGGACGGTCCGCCTGGCGGGCACGAGGGGGCCGCAGCCGAACGCACCGCCGAGGACAAGGACCGCCAGGGAGGCGAGCACGGCCAGCCCGAAGCGGGCTCGCGGGCCCGGGCGGGGGCCGGCTTCGAGAAAACTTCGCCGGATCATCGGGCAAAAGGATGACACACCGCCGTGCCGAAGGCATCGGTATGATCGGGTCACTCCCGCCCACCACCTCGAGGGTCTGCTTGCACGCACGTCGACCGTTCCTCCCGCTCCGCATCCTGATCCCCGGCCTGGCCGGCGCCTGCGCCCTGTTATCGGCCGCTCCGGGCGCTTTCTGCGCCCCGGAGGAGCCGCTTCGGCTCAACCCGTATGGGCCGGCCCGGGCGGTGCCCCCGTACGTCCAGATCGAGGCCGTGGCCGAGAGCACGTGGGTGCTCCGCGCCGGGACTGCAAACATGACCGCGTTCCTCACCGGGGCCGGCTGGGTGCTGGTCGATACGGGCACCCGGGCCGAGGCGATCCCGCTGCGCAACGAGCTCGAGAAGCTGGCCCGTGCGCCGGTGGCCGCGGTATTCAACACGCACTTTCACGACGATCACGCCGGCGGCAACGCGGTCTACCGCGGGATGGGCGTGCCCGTGTACGCGAGCGCAGCGAGCGAGTCTCTGGAACGTACGATTCGCACCCGGATGACACAGGGCGCCCCACTCGAAATCGCCCGCCTCGACGCCTGCGCCGCCGCCACCCCGCCCGGCCCGGATCGCGACCGCGTGACCGCGTTCTACGACTTCCTCGCGCGCTGGTGGCGCGAGGGCGCCGCCGACGCGGCGCGCGATCCGCAGTTCGTCGTCCCGGCCGACCATCCGTTCGAACGCAGGATGCGGATCACCGTGGGCGGCCTCGTCGTCGAGGCGCGCGCGCTCCCGCAGGCCGCGCACACCGCCGGGGACGTGATCGTGATCGTGCCGTCGCGGCGCGTCGTCGCAGTAGGCGACGTGATCGTCCCCGGCGCCCCGCCGTGGGCGGACCAGTCCATGGGCGAGGGCTCGATCGAGGGCATCGTCGCAGCGCAGGACACGCTGCTCGCGTGGATGGCGGGCGGGTTCGGGCTGCGCGAAGTGGCCCCGGCCGACTCGACCTGGCGCATCGTCCCCGGGCACGGCGCGGTGACCACACCGGCCGGGATGGTCACGGACCGCGCCTCGCTCGGCAGGCTGCGTGCCTGTGCACGTGCTGCGTTCGACGCCGGGCTCGATCGCGCAGCGGCGGGGCAGGGCTGTGCCGGCGCGGGTTTCGCCGAGGGCAACGGCGCCTATGCCGTGTGGTTGTTCGACGAGGAATGGCGGCGACCCGCTCGTGTCCCCACCAGGGCCGCCGGCCGGCCTTGACGATTCCCTGACGTACAAACGACCGAGGGTTGACACGCGACCGGGCCGAAATGGGCGATCATACGGACATCGGTGAGCGGGCCCCCGGACCGGGCGGGCGCGCAACCGGTGATGTCCTGCGCCACGAGATCGCATCGGGGAGGTCGAGCAGCATGCGCCTGCGGTTCCACAACGGAGCGATCGCTTTCGCGACGCTCGTCGTCCTCGCGCCGATCACGGCGCCGCAACTCGCCGCCGGAGGTCCCGCGGCGAGCAATGCGAGCGAGTGCGAGAAGAAGGCCGCCGCCCGCGTCACCCACGAATGCGTGTCCTGCGACGCCTCGGTGAGCTGCCTCGAGCGCGTCACCGCCGCCGGCGGCACGGCCGAGATCATCCCCATCGCCAACGGCCTCATGATCCTCTACAACACGTCGATGACCAAGCGCGTGCCCGAGGTGCAGAACGCCGCGATCGAGCGCTGGGACGTCACCGACCAGATCATCGCCGGCAAGGCCGAGGGCCACCTCTGCGCCTCGTGCTGCGCGGCGCGCATTCTGCTGATGCGCGCCGACCGTCAGGTCTATCGCACGTCGACCGGCGTCGTGGCGATGGTGACCAGCGACGATTTCACGATGGTGCGCGAGCTGCACCGCATGGCTCCGAAGCGCCGCGTCGTCGTCAACCAGTAGTTCCGCGACCCGCCTCGCGCAGCCGCCCCCGCGGCCGCGTTCCTGCTAAGCTGGGTCGCCCATGATCCGTCGCCGTCTCGTTCCCCTGCTCAATCCGACGCAGCCCTCGGTCCGTCGCCGTGTCGTGGCGCTGGCCATGCTGGGCGTCGGCCTGCCCGTTCTGTTCCTCGCCGGCATCGGCCTGCTGCAGACCAGCGGCGTGGCGCGCTTCCTGCGCGAGACGACGGTCGAGTATGGGCACTATGCCGGCATCCTGGTCGCCAACGCGTTGCAGGAGGACGTCGCCCGTCGCGCCACGGACGCGGCCGAACGGGCGCGCCTGGCCGCGACGTGGGGAGGCGCGTCGCCCGACTTCCTCACGCTGCTGGCCAGCGAGGACCCGCTGTTCACCGAGCCGTTCATCACGCCGATCGAGGTCGTGCGCGCCCGCATGGACTCGATCGGCGTCTTTGCCAGCCCCATCCCCGACGATCTGCCCGCCGGCTCGAGCACGGCGCCGCGTGTCGACGAGGCGAGCCCGCCGCCGGCGTCGCAGGAGGGGCCCGGCGGCGCGTTCGGCGTGCTGCCCGACGGCGCTAGGCCGGTCAGCCGGCCGCGCGCCGACGCCGCGCCGGGGCCCGCGGATGCGCGCATCGTCGCCGTGCCGGTGGCGCGCGAGCGCGCCGACAGCCTCGACGGCGGAATCGCGCTGCCGGCGGGCGTGTGGCGGCGGCTGATGACCGTGCGCAACGACACGATGATGGTCGTGGTGGGCTCGTCGCGCGGTGACAGCGCGACCGCAGGGAAGGGCACATTCCTCGTCTTTCCGCTGCTCGGCTTCCCGCAGCGGACCGTGGCCGTCGCCGGTTGGCGCTTCGATCCGAAGAGCCTGACCCAGGATGAGCTGTCGGCCATCGTCGAGCGCGAGGTGTACCGCGACCGCCGCGTCTTTCGCGGTGACGTCATGCAGAAGAGCCTGGCACTCCTGCTCTATGACGAGTCGGGCCACGAGATGTTCCGCTCGCGCGAGAGCGGCCGCTCCGACCCGCGCATCGTGCACCCGATCGGCGACCTGCTGCCCGGCTGGACGGTCGTCGCCACGCCGAGCAAGGACAACGCGTTCACCATGGTGCAGCGCTTCATCGCCGGCGAGTACGTGCTGGTGATCGGGCTGTTGCTGCTGTCGATGGTGGCGCTGGGCCTGGCGTTGCGCCTGGCCGTGCAGCAGGTCGAGGTGGCCGACCTCAAGTCGAGCTTCCTCGCCAACGTCACGCACGAGCTGAAGACCCCGCTGGCCATGATCCGCATGGCGTCCGAGACGCTGGAGCTTGGCCGCGTGCGCAACGAGGAGGACTCGAAACGCTTCCTCGCCGTGATCGGCCGCGAGTGCCGACGGCTCACGCACATGATCAACAACGTGCTCGACTTCGCGAAGATCGAGGAGGGCAAGCGCGAGTTCTTCTTCGCGCCCGGGGACTTGAAGCGCGTTGTCAACGAGGCGATCGAGATCTTCGAGCCGCAGTTCAAGCAGGGTGGCTTCGAGGTGAAGGTCGACGTGCCGGCGACGATGCCGCCGGTCGAGATGGACTCGCAGGCGATCGCCCAGTGCGTGATCAACCTGGTCGATAACGCGATCAAGTACGCAGGCGACACGAAGGAGATCGCCATCAAGGTGTCGGCAAACGGGGACGGCCGCGCCCGGGTCGCGGTGAGCGATCGCGGCATCGGCGTGGCCCCGCGCGACGCCGAGCGCATCTTCGAGAAGTTCACCCGCGCCGAGACGGGTCTGGTGCACAATGTCAAAGGCTCCGGGCTGGGGCTTGCCTTGGTCCGGCACATCGCCCGCGCGCACGGGGGCGATGTCTTGTTGAGGAGCATCCCGGGGGAGGGCAGCACGTTCACGCTCGAGTTGCCACTCGAGCAGCCGAAGCGGTGAGCCGCGCGACCGCGGCCTGCGCCGCACGCGCCGAGGAGGAGACGGAATGGCCGCGAAGATCCTGATCGTCGAGGACGAGCCCGGGCTGCTCGAGGGGCTGCAGCACAACTTCCAATTCGAGGGCTACGAGGTGATCACCGCAGCGAACGGCCGCGATGGCCTCAAGTCCGCGCTGAAGGAGAAGCCCGACCTCGTCGTGCTCGATCTCATGCTGCCCGAGAAGTCCGGCTTCGACGTGCTCAAGGAATTCCGCGAGAGGAACGCCGCCACGCCGGTGCTCATCCTCACCGCACGCAACTTCGAGGCCGACATCGTCAAGGGCTTCGACCTGGGTGCTGACGACTACGTCACCAAGCCGTTCAGCGTGGCCGAGCTCCTGGCCCGCGTCCGCGCTCTGCTCAAGCGCGCCCCGGCCGTTGACGAGGCCGGCCTGCAGACGCCCGGCACGGTCACCTTCGGCGACGTCACGATGGACCTCACCAATCGCGAGGTGAAGAAGAGCGGCGAGCTGCTCCAGCTCTCCTTCAAGGAGTTCGAGTTGCTCAAGTACCTGTCGGTGCGCCGCGGCAAGACGATCTCGCGCGACGAACTCCTGCAGGAGATCTGGGGCGTCGACGTCGAGGCCGGCGTCACCACGCGCACGGTCGACACCCACATCGCGAACATCCGCGGCAAGCTCTCCGGCGGCGAGATCGACCGCCCCTTCATCGTCACGGTGCACAAGGTGGGATACAAGTTCGTAGGGTGACACTCGACCAGGAGCGCCGTCCTCGCCCGCGTTGTTCGCGCGGGGGTCGTGGGCTGTCTCTAAACCAATGAGTCAACCCGTTGTGGTTCGGGGTGATCCCAGCATGTCGAACGTCATGTCAAACATGCGCCAGCGCAGGTTGATCTGCACAATCGGGCTGCTCGCCGCGGCGCTCCTGCTCCCGGGCTGGCTCGATGCGCAGGGGGCACCCCCCTCGCGACCCGTCGATTACACGTTGCCCGTGGTCTCCGCGGACGGCCGCCTGGTGTTCTTCATCGGCGACGGGCCGACGACCGACAACCTCCATGTCGTCCGGTCCGACGGGAGCGACGAGAAGCGGCTGACGCATGACGGCGCTCACCTCCCGCGCTGGATCGGGAATCCCGGCGAGATCACGTTCGCCGGACCGGGGACGAGCCCCGACTCGGGCCGCGTGTTCGCGATGAAGCCCGATGGATCGAATCGCCGGGTCGTCGCGTCCATTCCCGGCCGAAGCCCGGTGCTCTCCCCGGACGGCACGCGCGTTGCGTACCTGGTCGGCCCCTGGCGCACCGCCGAGATCTGGGTGGCGAACGTGGATGGCACGGCCGCGCGCAAGGTGGCCGGCGGCGCGCCGACCTGGTCGTGGAATCCGGCGTGGTCTCCGGACGGCAGTCGCCTCGCCTACACCTACGGCGATTCGACGCAGCGCCTGCAAATCCACATCGTCAAGGTCGTCGGATCCGTGCGCGACACCGCGATCACCGACACGCTGGACTCCCGCATGGCGTCGCAGCTGCCCGCCTGGTCGCTCGACGGCCTCAAGCTCGCGTTCCAGTGGGACACGGAGTCGGGGCAGGGCAGCGGGATCGCCGTGATCAACATGCCGACGCGGACCGTGAAGCGGTTCGACATTCCGCCGCCCGACGGGCGCTCCGGTGTGCGCGACGAAACGCCGTCCTGGTTTCCGGACGGGCGGCAGATCGTCTTCCGGAGCAATCGATCCGGGAACGTCGATCTCTGGGTGATGGCGGAGGATGGCTCGAACCTGCGGCAGGTGACCGGAGTCGCGCGGCGCTGAGACGCGCGATCGTGATCCTCGTGGCCCTGGGGCTGGCGTCGTTCGCGCTCTGGTGGCTGCTGGTCGCCCGGCAGAATCCGGCGCGGCCTCCGATCACGCACCCCGCGACGCTCGAGAAGGTCGCCCCGTCGCGGGCCCAGGCCGCGATCCGGGCCGCGATCGATGTCGAGGCCGTGCTGACCGAGTCCGGGCTGGCGTTGACCCACCCCCACAGGATGTTGTCGCGGGACTCGCTCATCTGCGGATACGGGATCCGTTCGACTCCCGTGCGCCTGGCCGAGGCGCAGCGCTCCGAGCTCGTCGCGCTCCTGCTCGATCGCCTGAGCTACCAGAATGAGCGGCCGCCCTGCCTCTTCATGCCGAATGTCGCCTACCGGTTCATCGCCCCGGCGGAAACGCTCGATGTCCTCGTCTGTCTCGGGTGCTATCACGTCATGTTCGTGGAGACCGATTCGACAGGAAGCAGCGGCCTCGCCCTCCCGGTGCGCGCGCGGCTCATGGACGTGAGCCGCGGCCTGTTTCCGCAGGACTCGGTAATCGTGGCCATTTGGCGGAAGGAAGCGTGGCGGGACTCCACGGATGCGGCGCGCGCGGAGCGGCGACGGAAGTAGGCCGGCGCCAGCCTACTTTCAGCCCAATTCACCTCGCCTGAGATAGGTGAATTGGGCTGAAAGTGGGCTGACGACACGAGCCGTCGACGGCCGAAAACGCCGGACGAGGGGTCCGAGATCGCATCGCGCGCCTCAGGCTCCCCCCGTCGGTTTCACGCTCTGCTTTCCACGAAACCCCTCATCCGGCGGGCCGCCCCTTTCGGGCCGCCCTCCGTGGACCTCGCTCACGGCTGTCCACGCATCCTTGCATTTGCACGCGGCGTGCCACTTGAATCGGCGCGCAGCGCCGAGGGTGCTCGCGTGCAGCCCACCGCACGGAACCCGCTCTCCGTGAGGCTTTCGTGCGCAGCGACGCAGCGAGACCAGGGTCCGACTCCACTGCCGATGACGCGACCCTGTCGGCGTGCGGATGCGGAAGGCCGCGAGATCCGCGGAATTCCCCGGGCCGGCCAGCGCGCTGCGCGCGCTCGAATCATGGCCTCTACCGCGAATCGACCCATCTGACGCATACTCACGCGCCCTGCGCCGGGAAGCCGCGCCCGGCCCGGGTCTTGCCATGATCCGCCGGGGAGGCACGCGCCCGCGCTCGCTCCGAGCTGCGCGGCCGGCCTCCGTTCCGTTTCGCTCCGAGGACAGGATGTCGCTCGTTCGTCGCATTCCCATCCCCGCCGTGGTCGCATTCGCGGTCACCCTCGCCTTGACGGCAGGGGCGGCGACGAGCGCGCTCGCTCAGACCGGCGTGTGGCGACAGGTCGGGCCGCCGGGCGGCGATGTCACGAGCGTGGCGCATGGCGACAGCGGGTCCGTGTTGCTCACCGGCGCGCTGGGCGGGTTCCGCTACGACGGGCTGCGTTCGCGGCGGGTGCCGGTCTTCGCGCCGGGCGCCGACTCGCTGTCGGGCAGTGCGATCCTCGAGGCGAAGAACGGCGACCTGTGGGTGGCGTCCCTGCTTCCCGGCACCGACAGCAACGGCCTGTACCGGTTGCGACCGGACGGCAGCGTGGAGCGCTTCACCGCGGCATCCGGGCTGGGGAACTCGCTCAGCGATCAGGTTCTCGACCTTGCCGAGACGCCCGACGGCACGATCTGGGCGGGCGTCAACAACGGCGGCCTGTCGCGCTTCGACGGCTTCGCGTGGACGACGATCACCACCGACCAGGGGCTCCCGACCATGACCGTCAAGTCGATCGCGGTCGATCCGGTCGACGGTTCGCTGTGGGTCGGCACGCTCGGCGTCAATGCGGGGCTTGCCCACATCGTGGACGGAGTCGTCGTGTCCGTCCATCGAGGGTTCGCGCTCAGCCCGCAGTCCGACAACGTTCGCGCCGTCCTGATCACGCGCGACCGCGAGGTCTGGGTCGGCTTCGATCGCGGACTCGCCCGACTCGCTGCCGGTGTCTTCGAGGAGTACGACGCCACGACCTCGGTGACGGCGCTGGCCGAGGGCGCGCATGGCGAGATCTGGTTCGGCACCGGCAACCGGGGTGTGGGGCGCTGGGACGTGGGACAGCTCCGCGTGGTCGTCAGCGGTCCGCCGTCGGGCGTGATCCGCGACCTGATCGTCGATGCCGCGGGTGTGCTGTGGGTGGCGACGGCCGGCGGCGCGGCGCGCTTCGAGGGCGCCGCCTGGCTGACATACAGCAAGGTCGACCTGCTGCCCGTGACCATGAGCGTCTTTGTGGGCTTGCGCGATTTCTCGGTGGCGGCGGTCGGGGATTCGATCGATGGGGACGGCATCGTCTGGATCGGGGGCTCGCCGACGAGCGTGAGTCCCACGCAGAACCTGAAACTCGTGCGCCGGGCGAACGGACGCCTCTCGGCGATCGGGACCGCCGAGGGCCTGCCTGGCGGGCCTGTCCGGGCGCTCGCACCGGCGGACTCCGGCGCGATCTGGTGTGCGACGGCGACCGGCGCGGGCGGCGGCGTCGCGCGCGTGTCGGTCGATGGAGTGGTCACGCACGCGTACCTCGCACCGACCACGTTCCCCTCGTCCAACGTGTTCGCGCTCGCGGATGCCGGCGCGGGCGGGGCCTGGGCGGCGACGCAGACGGGTGCGGTCCGCGTGGACCGGGCCGGTCACGCGACTCTGCCGATCCGCCCGGGCGCGATGCCGGATGCACCCCTTGTCGGGGTCGCGGTCGACGCTCTCGGGAGGGCATGGTTTGCCACGGGACAGCCTCCGACCGGGATCGATCCGCGGGCGGCCGCCGGGGCCGTGCGCTTCGACCCGGCGGATTCGAGCTATTTCGTCGTCGATGTTGCCGCCGGGCTGCCGACGAACCGCCTGAATGGCGTCACGATCGGCGCGGATGGCGCCGTCTGGTTGGCGAGCCCCGCCGGTGCGATTCGCTGGAACGACGGGGCGATCCGCACCTTCACGTTCGCGGACGGCCTGCCGACGAACGACGTGACGGGAGTCGGTGCCTCGCCCGACGGTCGGATCTGGGCCGCAACGGCCGCCGGGTTGGCTTCCTTTGACGGGACGCAGTGGTCGACCGCAAACGTGGGTGACGGTCTCGCCGGATCGCAGATGGCGGCTGTCTTCGCGGACAGCCTCGGGGTGCTCGCCGCGTGCGGGACCGACGGCATCTCGCTGTATCACCCCGACCGCACGCCGCCGCGCGTCGAAGTCGCCAGCGGGCCGCCGTCGGCAACGGGCGCAAGCACGGTGCAGTTCGCGCTGCGCGGCGGTGATCTCGACAGCGATGCGGGCGCGGTTCTGATCTCGACCGAGCTGGTGGGGCGCACGCCGACGCCATTCCTGCCCGAGGTCGACGTCGTCGCGCTCGACCTGCTCGACGGCGACTACGTCTTCCGCGTCCGCGCCAAGGACCGTGCGCTCAACCAGACACCCGCGCCGATCGAGTGGGCGTTCACCGTCGACGCGACGCCGCCGCGGCCCGTGATCGAACAGCCGGCGTTCAACGCCATCGTCAAGGACACGGTCGACGTGCTGGGGCGCATCGTCGACCCGCGCTTCGCCACGTATCTGGTCGAACTGCGGCGCGAGGGGACCGTGGCGTGGGACACGCTGTTCACGTCGCCCGTGCCGCCGTCACCGGGCGCGCCGCTCTATCGCTGGACGTCGCGCGACGTGAACGACGGCGTGTGGGAGCTGCGCGTCGGCGTCACCGACAGCCTGGGGCTGATCGGCTACTCGCAGGTGAGCGTGATCGTCGACAACTTCGCGCCGAGCGCGTCGGTCACCGCGCCCGCAAAGGTCGACCACGTCACCGGCGGGCGCGTCTTCACGACCAATGGCGAGGTCGAGCTGTACGTGCCGCCGAACGCGTGGTCGGTCGACCAGATCGTGCGCATCGAGCCGCTCGCGGTTCCGGTTGGCGGCTTCCCGGGCGCGCGGCGCCCGCTCGCGGCCTGGGTGCTGCTCGCCGACGATCCCACGCTCGACAAGCCGGCGACGCTGTCGATCGCATTGCCGCCGGACCCCGCACCCTTCCCGATCACGGGCACGCCGTCGATCCAGCGCCTCGTGATCTCCGGCGCGGACACGACGCTGGTGCCCGTCGGCGGTGCGCGGTCCGCCGACGGCGCGCGCGTGACGACGACCGTCGACGAACTCGGTGCCTTCGTGCTGATCGACGACTCTGCGGCGAGCGGCGGCGGCTTCGCCGGCGCACGCTCGCTCGACTGCCAGCCGCGCGTGCTGTCGCCGCGGGGCGGCGGCTTCGACGTGCAGACCGCGATCTCGTTCGACCTGGGCCGTGCGGGCACGGGTGCGGTCAAGGTCTACGACCGCGCCGGCCGGCTGGTGAAGGAGGTCGCCGAGGTGAGCGCGTTCGCCCCGGGCCGCAACGTCGTCTACTGGAACGGCACCGACGGCGACGGGCAGGTCGTGCCGTCCGGGCTCTACACGGTCGCGGGGCGCTTCGCCGGCGCGACGTCGGTGCGCCCCCGCGGGGTGGCGAACCCCTGAGCGCGCGCCGCAGC
>JANPEF010000134.1:0-2559 GCA_031431875.1 Candidatus Eiseniibacteriota bacterium
GGGCAACTCGTTCGCCAAGACGGTCATCGACGTCAATGGCGGCTCGACCCTGCCGGGCGACGAGCTCGAGTACACGCTGACGCTGCGCAACACGGGCAACGATGCGGCGACGCAGACGGTGGTGCGCGACACGCTGCCGGCGAACCTGAGCTATGTCGCAGGCACGTTGTCCGTGCTGAACGGTCCCAATGCGGGAGCAAAAAGCGACGCTACCGGGGATGATCAGGCCGAGTACGTCGCAGCCAGTCGTACCGTCGTGGCGCGCCTGGGCACCGGCGCGACCGCGGCGACGGGCGGCACGCTCGCGCCCGGCGTGCAGACGCGCGTGCGCTTCCGCGCCCGCGTCGTGGCACCCGCGCCGACGGGCACGGTCGTGGCGAACCAGGCGTCGGCCGGGTTCCTCGCCGCCCAACTCGGCACCGCGCTGACGACACGGAGCGACGGCGACACGCTCGCCTCGGGCTACCAGCCGACCAACACGACGGTGACCGCGTCGCGCATCCTCGGCACCGTGTTCGAGGACGTGAACTACGGCGGGGGCGCGGGTCGCTCGCTGGCGGCCTCGGCCGGCGTCGGCCGCCCCGGAGCGCGCGTCGAGTTGTACGCGTCGAGCGGCGCGTACCTCTCGGCGGTGACGACCAACGCGGCGGGGCTGTTCACGTTCGACGGCTGGGCGCCCGAGACGTTCACCGTGCGCGTCGTGAGCACGTCGGTGCTGTCCTCGCGCACCGGTGCGGTCGCCACGCTCATTCCCGTCCAGACGTGGCGCAGCACCGCGGCTTCGGGCACCGCGGTAGGCGATGCCGACCGCGTTGGGGGAGAGGATCCGTTCCTGCCCGACGCGGCCGCGAACACGACCTCACTCACCCTGGCCGCGCTGACGACGGCGGGGGCGACGCCGCACTCGATCGGCAGCGTTACGCTCGGCGCGAGCGACGTCACCGGTCTCGACTTCGGCTACAACTTCGACGTGGTGACGAACGTTCAAGCGAGCGGCCAGGGATCGGTACGCCAGTTCCTCGTCAACGCGAACGCGCTGGGGAACACCGGTCTCGCCCAGGTGGGCATGCCCGCCGGCGTCGAGGCATCGATCTTCATGGTGCCCGGTGCTTCGGCGCGGCCCGGCCTGCGCGCGGGGCTGACCAACTGGATGCAGGCGGGCGTGGTGCGGATCGGAGTGCCGCTCGCGCTGCCGGCGATCACGGGCGCGTTCACCTGGCTCGACGGCACGACCCAGACGACGAACGGCGGCGACACCAACGCCGGCACGCGCGGCACCGTCGGCACCGTGGGTGCGGGGGCGCTGCCGCTGTCGGGCGTGGCCGCCCCCGAGGTCGAGCTGATCGACGCGGTGGGCCTCGCTCTCGGCGTCGATGTCCAGGCCGCCGATTGCGCGGTGCGCGGCATCGCGATCCTGTCGTTTGGCAATCTCGTGGGCTCGGACGCGAACGCCGACGTGCGCGTGGGCGCGACGGCCGCCCGCTTCCTGCTCGAGGGCTGCGTGCTGGGCTCGCGGGCACTCGCCTTCGCCGATCCCGGCGCGGCCGAGCGCAGCGGGGGCGATCACCTGCGCGTCGTCGGCGCGGCCACCGGCACGGTGCGCGGCTCGCTGGTGGGCTTCGGTGCGGGCAACGGGATCGCGCTCACCGGCGGGGCAAGTGGCTGGACGATCGAGGGCAGCGAGATCTTCACCAACGCGTTCGGCACGCCATCGCTCGAGGGCGTCTCGCTGCAGTCCGGCGGCGGCCACATGCTGCGCGGCAACCGAATCGCCGGGCACGACGGCCCGGGCGTCGACTGCACCGCCGCGACCAGCGCCTGCACTCTGGAGAACAACACCATCGCCGGGAACGGCATCGGCACGGTGGGCACCGCCGAAACGCCGGGCGTGCGCGTGGGCGGCAGCGGGCACCGGCTCGACCGCAACATCCTGACGGGCAACTACGGCGCAGGCGCGCTGTTGCTCAACGGCTCGACGAACGTCGTGCTGACGCGCAACCTCGCCTTCGGCAACGGCACGATCGCCAACCGCTTGGGCAATCCGGCGACGAACCAGGTGGGCATCGACCTGTTGCGCACCGGCGACGATGCGGGCAAGGGCACGGCGCCGTTCGTGACCCGGAACGACACCGGCGACGGTGACACCGGCGCCAACGCGCTGCTCAACTTCCCCGTGCTCGAGACCGCGGTCGCCGGCGCGACCACGCTCACGATCGCCGGCTGGGCGCGTCCGGGATCGACCATCGAGCTGTTCCTGACCGACGCCGATCCCTCCGGCTTCGGCGAAGGGCAGACCTATGCGACGACCGTGGTCGAAGGCTCGGGGAGCGACCTCGATGCGAGCGCCTCGGCCTATGCGCCGAACGTGAACGGGATCGACCAGGGCAGCGACAACACCAGCCGCTTCCGCTTCGTCGTGCCGCTGCCGCCGGGCGTGACGCCGGGCCGCTCGCTGTCGGCGACTGCGACGATCACCGGCACGGGCACGTCCGAGTTCGGCGGCCGCGTGCTGGTGGGCGGCGGCGTCCCGGTGACGGGCTTCGCCTACGCCGATCTCGA
>JANPEF010000135.1:0-9277 GCA_031431875.1 Candidatus Eiseniibacteriota bacterium
AGCAGGTGCCGGATCTGCGTCGCGCGGATGGCACCGCCCTCCGGCGTGTGATGCAGATGCGTGGAGTAGGCGTCGACCGCACGACCGCCCCACGCGAAACGCACGTGAGCGACCGCGCGGTAGTCGTCGGCGGGCTCGAGACTACGCTCGCCGGAGGCGAGCATGCGGTGCCAGGTCAGGATCGCGTTGCCGTAGCGCTTGGGGCGCTCGGGGCCGTCGACGGACGCGAACTGCATGCTACAGCCCAGGCTGTCCGCGAGCGTCCGGGCCTGATTGGGGAGCTGCGGATTCTGCAGCACCTCCTGCAGGCACACGACGTCCGGCCGGATGCGGCGCATCTCGGCGAGGATCACGGGCAGGCGCTTCGGCCAATCGTGCGAATCGTGCCAGAGGTTGAGCGTGACGACGGTCAGCGTGTCTTGGGCCGCGGCCGCGGCCACGACCGGCAGCCCGCTGAGCCCGAGCGCGAGGAGGCAGGCGCCCTTCAGGATTGTCTTCGCTCGAGCAGATCCAGATCCACGAGGTCCTTCGGCCGTCCGCTCGCTTGCTTGTTTCGAATCAGGTCGTCCTGACCGAGAAACGGGACCGACAAGTCCCCGACCGCATGCAGGACACGATTGGGCCACGCCTCGGCAAAGGTCACACCGCTGATCCCGGTCAGGAGATCGATCCGGCGGGGCGGCTGCCCGATCTGGATGACGACTCCCGGCTTCTCGAGATCCTCCTGCACGATGCCGACGTGACTCACGGGCGCGCCAAATGCGAGCAGCGCCTCCCACACGAGCCTGGCATTGGCCGGCTCGGGGTCCACCCAGATGTCGAGATCCCCCGTCGCCCGGGGGACCCCATGGACCGCCATCGCATGTGCACCGACGACGATGAAGCGTACGCGCGCCTGGAGCAGCAGATGCAGGAGATCGAGGAAGTCCTGGTTCACGGGAGGGCTGGAATCCGGGTCATCAGGAGCCGAGAACGACTTTTCGTACCGGCATGGAGCCCCGGTCGAAGTCCGGGATCTCGACACCCATCAACGACCACGCCTCGAGCGCAAGCGGCCACATCATCGCGAGTCGCTCCTCCGCGGTGGTCGTGTCCCGCAAGTCATCGTCGGGCTCCTGACCCAGAACGTACTTGCGCACCGGCCACTCGCCGCGCGGCTGCACCCCGGGTTGGTTGGTCGCCCGAATGTCCCCTGCTTCGTCGTTCATGCGAAGAGTATACCCCAACCCCTCGTGTTGACGTCCGTTGCGTCCCGCTTGATCCGGTTCCTGCCCTGCGGGATAGTCCTTGGACGCAGTTCGCTCCTTGCCTGGAGGCTCCCATGGCTCGCAAGCACACGCCCCGTCCCTACGCCCGTCTCACGCAGCCCCTGGTCCGCGACGACGACGTGCTCCGCCCCGCCACGTGGGACGAGGCGCTCGATCGCGCCGCCGCAGGCTTCCGCCGCAACATCGCGGCGCGCGGGTCCGACGCGCTCGGCATCTTCAGCTGCTCGAAGTCCACCAACGAGGTGAACTTCCTGGCGCAGAAGCTGGCGCGCACGGTCTTCGGGACGCACAACATCGATAGCTGCAACCGAACTTGACACGCTCCTAGCGTCGTCGGTCTGGCGACGGTCTTCGGTGCAGGCGGTGGGACGAACTCCTATCGCGAGGTGGAGGAGACGGATGTCGTCTTCCTCTGGGGCTCCAACGCGCGCGCCGCTCACCCCATCTGGTTCCACCATCTGCTCAAGGGCATTCATCGCGGCACGCGCTTGTATGTCATGGACCCGCGCCGCACGGAGTCCGCGCAGTGGGCCGACGTGTGGCTCGGCCTCCGCGTGGGTTCCGACATCGCGCTCGCCAACACGATGGCGAGAGAGATCATCCACGCCGGCCTGGCGCACGAGGCGTTCATCGCCAACGGCACCACCGGCTTCGCGGAGTTCCGCGCCGGGGTCGAGTCGTACACACTCGCCCGCGGCGAGGAACTCACCGGCGTGCCCGCGGACGTGATCCGCGAGGCAGCGCACGCGTTCGCGAAGGCCGACAAGGCGATGGTCTGCTGGACGCTGGGCATCACCGAGCACCACAATGCGGTGGACAACGTCATTTCGCTCATCAACCTGTGCCTGCTCACGGGCCAGGTGGGCAAGTGGGGCTCGGGCTGCAATCCGCTGCGCGGCCAGAACAACGTGCAGGGCGGCGGTGACATGGGTGCGATCCCGAACCGGCTGCCGGGCTTCCAGGACATCCTCGACCCGGCGGTGCGCGAGCGCTTCGAGCGCCACTGGAACGTGGCGATCCAGCCGCGCCACGGCTTGAACATGACCGAGATGCTGCAGGCGATGGGTCGCGGCGAACTGACGAGCCTGTTCGTGATCGGCGAGAATCCCGCGCAGAGCGACGCCGACTCGCATCACGTGGAGAAGGTGCTGCGCGGACTCGACCACCTGGTCGTCCAGGAAATCTTCCTCACGAAGACCGCCGAGCTTGCCGACGTCGTGCTGCCCGCCAGCGCGAGCTGGTGCGAAGGCGAGGGCACGGTGACGAACAGCGAGCGCCGCGTGCAGCGCGTGCGAAAGGCCGTCGATCCGCCCGATGGCGCGAAGGACGAGCTGTGGATCCTCGCCGAGATCGCGCGGCGGATGGGCGGCGACCTCGGTCCCGCCGACGCCGAGACCGTGTGGAACGAGTTCCGCACCGTCGCCCCCGCGTTCGCCGGCGGCATGAGCTACGCGCGGCTCGAGGCGCTGAGCGGCATCCAGTGGCCGTGCCCCGAGGAGTCGCACCCCGGCTCGCCGTTCCTCCACGGCCGGCTGTGGGAGACGCCGTGCGGCGGGCGACCCGCGCCGTTCGTGTTCTCGGAGCACGAGGGACCGGTCGAGATGCCCGACGAGGAATATCCGTTCCTGCTCACGACCGGGCGGCGCCTCGAGTCCTACAACACCGGTGTGCAGTCGGGCGGCTACGACTCGCCTCTCCACTTCGGCGAGAGGCTCGACCTCTCGCCCGAGGACGCGACGCGCCTCGGCGTCACCGATGGGGACCTCGTTCGCGTCACCTCGCGGCGCGGGCAACTAAACGTCCCGGCGCGCATCGACCTCGGCCTCCGGGCGGGGCTGGTGTTCATGACCCTGCACTTCCCCGACGAAGTGGCGACCAACTGGCTTACCATCGACGTCGCGGACCCCAAGTCGGGAACCGCCGAGTTCAAGGCCTGCGCGGTGCGCGTCGAACGCGCGCCGGCGCTCGTCCCCTAGCTCCCGGAGGATCCTCCGCCGTGGACATCCGCCTGTCGCAGGCTCGCCCGAGCGACGACGAACGCGACGCCGTCGAACGACTTCTCGGCACGCCGACTTCCAACTGGGACGGCGGTGCGCGGACCGAGGGGCGCGATCGCTTCACGTCCGAGGGCGGACGCGGCCAGCGCGAGCGCCGTCACCTGCTGCTGCCGGCGTTGCAGGCACTGCAGTTGCGGATCGGCTGGATCAGCGAGGGCGGTCTAAACCACGTCTGCGAGCGCCTGGGCATTCCGCCGGCCGAGGCGTGGTCGGTCGCCACGTTCTACGCCCAGCTCGCCACCGCGCCGCGCCCGCGCCGCGTGGTGCACGTGTGCGACGACGTCGCCTGCATGGCCCGGGGCGCCAAGCGGCTGTGCGCGGAACTGGAGCGCACGCTCGGTCCCGCGCTGCCGCACGCCGCACCCGCCGGTCACGAGGTGCTCGCCGAGCGCGGCCCGGCGTGGATGCGCTCGCCCTGCCTCGGGCTGTGCGATGTCGCGCCCGCGGCGCTCGTCGTCGAGGCCGGCGCGACGCCGCTCGAGTCGCTGCAGGGCGGAGTCAGCGCCGACAGCATCCGCCTGCTCGTCGAAGGCGGCGTGCCGGCCGCCGACGCGTCGGGTGCGATCGCACTGCCACAGAAGGGCGATTCCTCGCTCTCGCTGCTCGCCCGGATCGGCGTGGTCGATCCGACGAGCCTCGTCGCCTCCCTTGCCGCGGGCGGCTACGACGGGCTCGAGCGCGCCTTCGCCCTGGGCCCCAAGGGCGTCATCGACGAGGTCACCCGCTCCGGGCTCCTTGGGCGCGGCGGCGCGGGGTTCCCCACCGGCCGCAAGTGGGATGCCGTGCGCAAGCAGCCGGCGACGCCGCACTACCTCGTCTGCAACGCCGACGAGTCCGAGCCCGGCACGTTCAAGGACCGCGTGCTCCTGTGCGGCGATCCCTTCGCGATCGTCGAGAGCATGACGATCGCCGCGTACGCGACCGGCTGCTCGAAGGGGTTCCTCTACGTGCGCGCGGAGTATCCGCTCGCGCACGAGCGCATGCAGGGCGCGATCGACCAAGCGCGCGCGGCCGGGTGGCTCGGCGCGGACATCGGCGGGCGGGGCTTCGCGTTCGACATCGAGATCCGCCGCGGGTCCGGCGCCTACATCTGCGGCGAGGAGACGGCGCTCTTCGAGTCGATCGAGGGCTACCGCGGCGAGCCGCGGAGCAAGCCGCCATTCCCGGTGGAGCAGGGGCTGTTCGGCAAGCCCACGGTGGTGAACAACGTCGAGACCCTGGTCAACGTTCTGCCGATCCTGCTCCATGGCGCAGAGGCCTTCGCCCGCATCGGCACGAAGCAATCCGCCGGCACCCGGCTCTTCTGCCTGAGCGGGAACGTGCAGCGTCCGGGCGTCTACGAGGTGCCGCTCGGCACCACGTTGCGCGCGCTGCTCGACCTGGCGGGCGGCCTGCCGGCCGGACGCACGTTGCAGGCCCTGTTGATGGGCGGTGCGGCGGGCACGTTCCTGCGCCCCGACGAGATTGACCTCGTGCTCACCATGGAGGACGCGCGCGCCGCGAACACGACGCTGGGCTCGGGCGTCGTCGTCGTGTTCGACGACACGGTGGACCTGCGCGACACGGTGCTGCGGGTCGCTTCGTTCTTCCGCGACGAGTCGTGCGGCCAGTGCGTCCCCTGCCGCGTCGGCACCGTGCGCCAGGAGGAGGCGCTGCACCGGCTCGCCTCCGGCCACGTGCGAGGCAGCGTGCGCGACGAGCTCGTGCTCCTCGCCGACGTCGGCCAGGGCATGAAAGACGCCTCGATCTGCGGCCTCGGCCAGACCGCGTACGCCGTGGTCGAGTCGGCGATCCAGCGGCTCGGGATGTTCGGGGAGACGGCGAGCGTCGCTCCAGTCGCCAACGCGACGCCCGCGCCAGCGCGCCCGAGTCCCGCCGCCCCGGGAGCTTCGCGCCCGGATCAAGTCACCGTGAGCATCGACGGGCGGGACGTCTCGGTGGGCAAGTCGAGCACGATCCTCGACGCGTGCAAGCAGATCGGGCTCGAAGTTCCAACCCTCTGTTATCTCGAGACGCTCAAGCCCGTGAACGCCTGCCGCCTCTGCGTGGTCGAGGTCGAGGGCGGGCGCGTGCTCGCCCCGAGTTGCTCGCGCGCCGTGGAGCCGGGCATGAAGGTGCACACGCGCTCCGAGCGCGTCGTGCGCTCACGCCGCATGGTGCTCGAGATGCTCGCCAGCTCTGTGGATCTCTCCACGGCGCCGGGCCTGGCCGAGCTCCTTCGCGAGTACGAGTGCGATCCGGCCCGCTACGGCGAAGGCGCGCCGGCGGGCGACCGCGACTCTGCGGTCGCCGGGCACCACGCGCCGCCCGACACGCGGTACGCGGCGACGGTGGCGCAACCGATCAAGATCGACAACGAGCTCTACATCCGCGACTACGGAAAGTGCGTGCTCTGCTACAAGTGCGTCGAGGCGTGCGGGGAGGACCACCAGAACACGTTCGCCATCGGGGTCGCGGGCCGCGGCTTCGACGCCCGCATCTCGACCGAGATGGACGTCCCGCTGGACGATTCCGCCTGCGTCTACTGCGGCAACTGCGTCGCGGTGTGTCCCACCGGCGCGCTCATGGTCAAGACCGAGTTCGACCTCCGCGCGGCGAAGCAGTGGAACGAGGCGAAGCAGACGACGACGGACACCATCTGCGCCTACTGCGGCGTGGGCTGCACGCTGCGCCTGCACGTGCAGGACGGGAAGCTGGTCAAGGCCACCTCGCCGCTCGACAACGCGATCACGCTGGGCAACCTGTGCATCAAGGGCCGCTTCGGCTGGCGGTTCGTGCAGCCGGTGGAACCCGTGAAGCCGGCCGGGGACGGCGGCCCCGGCGAGACGCCCGGCAGCCGTTCCTAGCGCACGCGACGGGGTCGGTCTCGACCTATCGCAGCCAGACGATGCGCCGGCTGGCGCTTCCTTCCGCGGTCTGCAACTCCACGAAGTACACGCCCGCGGGGACGCGCCCTCCACCGTCGGTCGCGCCGTCCCATGCGACGTCGGCCCGGCCCGCCGCGAAGTTCCGGTCGGCCAGGGTCCGGACGAGTCGCCCCGCGACGTCACGGATCCATAGGCGGGCGCGCCCCGGATGCGACAGCGAGAACGCGATGCGGGAGAGACCCGTCGCCGGATTCGGCCACGGCGCGGAGAGCGCGAGGGTGCCCTGCGGAGCGGCGGGCAGCACGCCGACGACGGGAGCGGTTCCCACCAGCCCCTCCACGCGCAGTCCGGTGGGATTCGCGCCCCCCGCACTCGCGTTGTTGACGATGAAATCGAGCGTGTTGATTCCGGCGACGAACCCCGCGCTCAGGGCGAAAGCCCGCAGCGGCGAATACGATGGGGACGGGAGGCCGGTCGCCAGTCCGTTCAACTGAATCGAGCCGCCGTTGTCCGCCCCCCACGACCCCGAGATTGCCGCGCTCTGCGGGTCGAAGCCGGTCAGGTCGAACGACAGGCGATACGTGTAGGCGCCCGCCGGATGTGGCGTTCCCAGGGCGGGATAGTTCTCGTCCGCGGTCGGCGCAATCCACTTCGACAGCGTGTTGTTCGCGTACCAGAACCCCGCGGGGATCAGGGAAGCGACGATCGCGTTCGGGCCCGGGTAGGCCGGGTCCGCGCTCGCGATCAGCGCGTAGTGCGGGTCCACCGAACCGCCGGGCAGCACCGCGCCGTCATTGCCCACGCCCGTGTCGAACAGCCCGGGAATGGCCGCCGTGAGCGTCGGGTTCCCGGTGAACGCGGCCGCCGCTCCCAGCGAACCCTGGTTCACCAGCGGTCCGACGGTCTCGCCGAACCGGTCGTAGAGCGCGGGCGCATCGTTCGCCACCGCGGTCGGGAATGAAGGAGGCGCCGCAGCGGCCTGCGCGGCAAAGCCGATCACGAGGCCGATCACTGCCACTGTGCGCATCGTGCACTCTCCTGCTTCGGGTTGCGTGGACGAGTGGATCCCGGGGCTCCTGTCGAGCCTCGTGGTGGAGGGACCCGCATCAGGGTACTCCATGAGACGACCCGGGCCGCAGTTCGTCAGCGGGAGTACGCTCCCGGCCGCAACCGCCCGTTCCCGGGCCGGATTCGCCCGGCCCCGACCCCGCGACCGAACCCAGGGGAGGAAGCCCCATGTCCCTGCGACTCATCCTCACCGTGACCGCGCTGGCCGGACCGCAAACGCTACCTCGGCGACGACACGCCGGGCGACGCGAGTCGCCTGCACTTCCCGTCGTTCGGCGCCGACGCGGCGCGCCACCTGATCGAGGGGCGGAAGATCCGCATGCTGGGCGTGGACACCGCGAGCATCGATCCCGGCAACTCGCGCGACTTCCCGGTGCACCGGATCGCCGGTGCAGCGAACGTGCCGGGTCTCGAGAACATCGCGAACCTCGGGGAGGTTCCGGTGACCGGGGCGTGGATCATCGCCTTGCCGATGAAGATCAAGGGCGGATCGGGCGGGCCGCTGCGGGTCGTCGCGCTGGTGTGGTAAGGCGGCCCAACTCGCCTCCCGGTCTACGCCGCCCCCGGCCCGGCGACTCTGCGCGCTGCGCGCCCAGGAAATCCTCGGGGTCCGCGGCGAGAATTGTCGCTCGGTTCGTACATTTCTCATTGACGAGTTTTTCGACGCGCACGAATCGTCGACTGGTACTTGGGTTCGCACGGCCCATCAGCGCGCCGAGGATCGCGCAGGAGCGCTCGCATCGCGCGCGCCATTCCTGCGCTCGCGATCGGCTCGGTGAAGAGCTTCCGGGCCGTGTCCGATGACGTTCTCTCCCTGCGGTATCCTCGCAATGCAGGATCGAGTGCCGCACGACTCCGGAACCTCGCCCCCGAAGCGAGACCGACGATGTCCACGTATCGACTGACGCACCTCGACGACGCAACGCTGCTGTCCGAACTCTCGACCCTCGTCTCCCACGATCGCGCCACGACCGCGGAGCTGCTCGCGCACATCGCCGAGGTCGACGACCGCCGGCTCTACGCGGCGGCCGGCTACTCGTCCATGTTCGCCTACTGCCTGGGCAAGCTCGGGCTCTCCGAGGACGCCACGGCCAAGCGCATCCAGGCAGCGCGCGCCGCGCGTCGCTTTCCCCGGATCTTCGACGACCTGGCCGCGGGCCGGCTCCACCTCACGGCGGTCTGCGTGCTCGCTCCCAGTCTCACCGCGGAGAACATCGACGAGCTCGTCGTCGCAGCGGCCGGACGATCGAAGGACACGCTCGAGGCCTGGCTCGCCGACCGCTTCGGGTCGTCACCCGTGCCGGCGGCGCTCCGGGCCCGCGTGATCGCGGTCCGTCCGGCGGCGCAGCCGGCCCCGCGCGACGCGGCCGGCGAACTCGAGCTGACGCCGGCCGGCCCCGCGGCCGATGAACATGCGCTGGCGCATGTCGACCCGAGGCCTGATGAACATGCGCCAGCGCATGTTTCCCCGGCGCTTCGCTACGTCGTTCAGATCCCGATCGGCGAGGCGACGCACGCTAAGTTGCGCCGGGTGCAGGCGTTGCTCGCGCACGCCCTCCCCAGGGGCGAGCTCGCCGAGGTGCTGGACCGCGCGCTCGACGCGCTACTCGTGCAGCTCGAGAAGCGCAAGGGAGCGGCCCCGGTCCGTCCGCGGAAGGCGCCGGATCACCCGGCAGCGCCCCGCGGCCGTGCGATCCCCGCGCAGGTCCGACGCGCCGTGTGGCAGCGCGATGGCGGCCGGTGCACGTTCGAAGGCGCCGGGGGCCGCCGCTGCGATGCGAGCAGGCTTCTCGAGTTCGATCACGTGGTGCCGTTCGCCCGGGGCGGGACCTCGACGACCGAGGGTCTGCGCCTGCGCTGCCGCGTACACAACCAACTCGAGGCCGAGCGGGCATTCGGGCGCGGGTTCATGCAGCGGATGCGCACGGAGGCCGCACACCAGTGCGACCCTGAGGTCGCTCCTGAGACGAAAACACCACGTCCGCAGTCATCCGCTCCGCCCGTGCCCGGCCGGCTA
>JANPEF010000136.1:0-3201 GCA_031431875.1 Candidatus Eiseniibacteriota bacterium
CGCGGATCGCATCGCCGCCCGCATCGGCCACCGCGTCGACCAGATCGAGCCGCGTCGGAGTGGCGGGATCGAACTGGAGCGTCCAGAGGCCGTAGAACCCGTCGACCTCCGGGTAACCGGAGGAGTCGTAGAAGTACTCGAGCCCGTTCAGCAGCAGCATGCGATCCTGAACCGGGTCGTACGTCGCGATGCCGCCGTAGTCGGGCAGGAGGGCTTCACCCGTCACCCCCGGATCGGTGAAGACGGAATCGCCATTCGAGCCGAACGCGTCCGTCTCCTTGCGAAAGGTGATGCCGGTGTTGCTGAAGTGGTATGCACCATTGTGCATGTACATCCGGTTCCGCCTCGAGTCGAAGGCCATTGCCGGAGACACCTTGTAACCGCCCGGCCGCGTCACCGCGGCGCTCGCCCGGGGTGGCACTGGATCGAGGTCGATGGTCGTGCCCTGCGAGGCATCGAGCGCCAGCAGGCGATTCGCGGCCGCATCGTAGGCGAGATAGTCCGCCGTGATCGGAATGTCCGAATACTGCAACACCCACCCCGGCGTGACCGCGTCCAGGTCGAGACGCCAGAGTTGGGTGAGCGTCGAGAGCCGAGTCGTCGCGTACAGGTAGCGCCGGACCGGATCGATGGCGAGGGATGAAGTGAATGGGAGCACGCTCCCGACAATGAATCTCCACTGCGGCGGATCCGTCAGGGCGAGCTCCCAGAGGTCACCGACGTACGCCCCGGTCGAGTCGATCCCGCCGCAGAACAAGAGTCGCGACCCGACCGAGTCCCACACGGCGCCCTGCCCGTTGCGCGGAGTCGGGCCGACGCCCTCCGGATTCACCTCCTCGAAGCGGCCCAGCTCGTCGAGATGTGCGCGTTGGATCGTGCGGCCATCGCGGATGTACCACCAGCGATTCCGCGTGTCCGCAGCATTCGGCTTCGGGGTGTTGGCCCACGGCCGGGCATCGTCCATCGAAAGCTCCCACGTAAAGTCCTGTGCGGGCGTATTCGGCAGAAGCCGGAAGAGCCGGGGGGCCATTCCGCTCGATGCGTTCTCGACGAGCACCTGTCGGGAGATCGGATCGAACGCCCAGGGACGCAAGTCTCCCAGGACATCGGGGCCATAGAGCCGCGGGTAAGGCGGGGTCCATGCGAATGGGAGCGTAGCGAGATCGGCCACCGCGAGGCCCGACGTCCCGGACCGGTCGACCAACACCGTCGCGATCAGGCGATTCGCCGCGCCGTCCCACGACAGGTTCACCCGCGTCGTGTAGTTCAACGGAGAATCGCTCGCCGGAATCGCCACGCTCCACGCCCCGGTCGCGAGGTCCAGCATGCGCAGCGCCTTCGAGGACTCGCCCAGCGCGAAGACGCGATCCCCGAGCGAATCGTACGCCGCGACGCAGCGCCCGCCGAACGTGGGATCGAGGGATGTCGGCAGCAGCGACCAGTCGGGAGTGCCGTCGAGGCTCAGCGCCCACGTGCGAGCACTCGTGACAGGGATCGTCAGTTCGAAGTGGAGGAGGCGGTTGCGGCGCGAATCGAAGACTATCCCGTACCGCTGATTGATCGACACGGGTCCGGGATGAGCAGTCACGATCTGCGTCCACGAATCAGCGGCACGATCCCACGTCCAGACTTCCGACGCCGTCGCGCCCGCACCCTCGCCGCCGAGGACGATCAAGCGATCGGCTGCCTGGTCGAACCACGCATGCGCATAGGCGCGCGGTCCCGGACCCGCCGCCAGCGAGATCCGTTCCCAGTGAGTGCTCGACGTCGAGAGATCGGTGCGCCAGAGATGATCGGCCAGGCCGGAGGACAGTTCGGTCCCGCCAAACAGGTAGGCGGTGCGTCGCGGCGGGTCGAGGGCAAGCGCCGCCCCGGTGTGCGGCGGTGCAATCTCGGCGACCCGCTGCCACTCGTTGAGCGCGAGAGGATCGGCGAGCGCAGCCCCGGAGAACATGTGGGCGACGGCGAGCGCGACGAACAGGCTAAGGTGACGACGCATGGCAATCCGCTCCGTGTACGGGGGACGTCCGCGGGCAGGGCTCGAGGCGACGAGTCTACACCCGGAGCGGGGGGTGCGCCCATGCGCTTGCGTCCGGTCCCCCCGGCCGTCTATCTTTCGATGCCAAGCGAACCTGAGCCGTCCCGCGCACCCCGAACGGAGTCCTGATGCCCGGTCCCGAAACGCCGATCTCGCACCCCGCGCCCGACAGCACTGGCGGCCCCGGCCCGGCCGGCGCCCCGCGCGGCCGCGACATCTATCCGTTCGACGAGATCGAGCCGCGCTCGCGCGCCCTGTGGGAGCAGGTCGGCCTGTTCCGCCAGGACCTGGCGGACACCGCGCAGAAGTTCTACGTGCTCAACATGTTCCCGTACCCCTCGGGCGACCTGCACGCGGGCCACGGGCGCAACTACATCATGGGCGACGCGGTGGCGCGGTTGCACCTGATGCGCGGCTTCCAGGTGCTGGCGCCGATGGGCTTCGACGCGTTCGGCCTGCCGGCCGAGAACGCCGCGATCCAGAACCAGACCCACCCGGCCGTGTGGACCGAGCGCAACATCGCGCGCATGCGCCGCCAGTTCGACGAGTGGGGCGTGGGCTTCGACTGGGATCGCTCGCTGGCCTCGTGCCGCCCCGACTACTACCGCTGGACGCAGTGGCTGTTCCTCAAGCTGTACGAGAAGGGGCTCGCGTACCGCGGCAAGGCGCCGGTCAACTGGTGCCCGAAGGACAAGACCGTGCTGGCCAACGAGCAGGTCGTCGACGGCGCGTGCGAGCGCTGCGGCACGCCGGTCGAGCTGCGTGAGCTGGAGCAGTGGTTCTTCAAGATCACCGACTACGCACAGCAGCTGCACGACGACCTCGCGCTGCTCGAGGGCAGCTGGCCCGAGCGCGTGCGCGTCATGCAGCACAACTGGATCGGCCGCTCCGAAGGCGCCGAGGTCCATTGGAAGCTCGACGACGGCAGCGAGGAACTGGTCACCTTCACCACGCGCGTCGACACGATCTACGGCGCGACGTTCGTCGTCCTGCCGCCGACGCACCCCGCACTGGCGCACGTGATCAAGGACGAAGGCATCCGCGCGCAGGTCGCAGTGCTGGCCGAGCAGCAGCGCGTCCACGCGGCCGAGCACTCGTACAAGGAGCCCGTCAAGGAGGGCGTCTTCACCGGCCGCCACGTGATCCACCCGCTGACCGGTGCG
>JANPEF010000137.1:0-17726 GCA_031431875.1 Candidatus Eiseniibacteriota bacterium
CACGCCGTCGTTCTCGCCCGACGGCAACTACCTGTTCTTCCGCCAGCGTCGCCGCGACGTGCAGAGCTATTCGGCCCTCTACCAGGTGCCCTCGCTCGGCGGGACGCCGCAGGAGCGCGTGTTCGACGTCGACTCGCGCGCCACCTTCGCCCCCGACGGCAAGCGCCTGTTGTTCTGGCGCGGCAGGGGCGCGGAGGGCGGGAACCGCCTGGTCGAGTTCGACCTCGACGCCTCGAAGGAGCGGGTCGTCACGGAGGTGAAGTTCGGCGAGTTCCCCGCCAGCCCACCCGCGTGGTCGCCCGACGGCAAGCAGATCGCGTCCGCGCTGTTCTCGCCCGAGCGCGACCTGACGACCACGATCGCGCTGTTCGATCCGGTGACGGGCAAGCGCCGCGACCACGTGAGCCTGCCACGGACGCAGATCTTCGACCTGAGCTGGCTCGTCGACGGCAGCGGATTCGCGATCTGTGCCCAGGACTACATGACCATGAGCACGCCGCAGGTGCTCCTCGTCGGCTATCCCGGCAAGGCCGTGCAGCGCGTGACGAACGACTTCCAGGCGTACCGCGCGATCGGCGCCGCCGGCGGCGAGGAGGCGCTCGCCAGCGTCCGCCAGACGCGACTCTCGAACCTGTGGACCATCGACGTCGCCGGAGGCACACCGCGACAACTCACGCGGGCCGCGAACCCCGAGAACTCGCCGGGGGGCCTGGCCGTCGCGGACTCGGCGACGCTGGTGTACCACGCACCACGCGACGAGGGCCTCCCCCTGTGGTCGATCCCGGTCGCGGGCGGCGAGCCGCGCAGGCTCACGTCCGGACGCACGTTCGCGGTCAACCCGGTCGCCGCCGGCGGGCGGGTCATCTTCGATCGGCTGGGCGCCGATGGCATCCACGTCTGGTCGGTGAAGCCCGACGGCACCGAGCTGACGCAGGTGACGACGGGCTCCGGGGAGCAGCATCGCGGGGCGACGCGGGACGGGCGGTGGCTCGGGTTCGGGCGCTACAACGAGCCGCGTGTCCTGCGCTTCCTCGCGATGCCGGCGATGACGGAAGGGCTCGTCCTGTCGGAATCCGCCATCCTCGACTACACCGCAGACGGCACGAAGGCTCTCGTGAGCCGTGTGACCCGGGACGAGCGGGGGCTCCAGCGCGCGATGCTCCGTCTGCAACCGCTCGATGGAAGCGCCGCGCGCGACAGCATCCTGCTGCCGGGAGACGCGACGAACGCGCTGCTGAGCCCCGACGAGCGCGGGGTCGACTATCTCTCGACGTCTGATCCGGCGGCCAACCTGATGCGCCTGCCCTTCGGCGGCGGAACGCCGGCACCCGTGACCCGGTTTGCATCCGGCCGCCTGACGGACTACGTGCGGTCACCCGACGGAGCACGGCTCGCGGTCGTCGTGCGCGAGGGTCCCGGGGAGAACCTCTGGGTGGTCAACGCGGACGGAACGGACGCACGGCAGCTGACGCAGTTCGAGGGGCAGGAGATCTTCGAGATCCGTTGGGTGGATGGCGGGAGGACGCTCGCCTTCGGGGCCGGCACGATCACGACCGACGTCGTGCTGGTGCGCGACTTCCGATAACCGGCGCGAAGCGCCGCCCGCGCCAGCGCAAGCAAGAACGCCGGACCGATGTTCTGGTCCGGCGTTTCGCTTTGCGTCAGCGTCGTGGACGACGAAGGCCTAGTCCTTGCCCTCGATCGTGATCACGAGCTTGCCCTCGTTCAGGCTCAGCTCGGCGAAGCCGTCGGTCTTCGCGACCGGCACCGTCTTCGCATCCAGGTACTCCGTGGTGCGCAGCGCGTACATGGTGAACACGCCGTCGCCCTTGAGCTCGGTGAGGAGCACGAACTTGCCCGTCGAGTTGAACAGAGCGGCCGACTCGTCCCAGGTGGCCCTCCGCTCCGAGTCGGCGCCGACGGCGAACGGACCCCAGAGCTTGTAGGCGTTCTCGCGCACGTCGTCGGCATCACTGTACTTGCTGGCATCCGGCGAAATCCAGACCTCCACGTCGATGTCCGCCGGCCCGGTGTTGACCGCCGTACCGAGCAGGGCGATGTCCGCGATCCCGACGAGATCATCCTTGTGGCTGACGTAGTCCTCGTTGGTGTTCATGTCCACGACTTCTGCGTAGTAGCTCTGGTCGCTGTCGATCGAGATCGGATCGTCGAGGTCGACGTCGATGTTGAACTGCCCCGTGCTGAGGATGCACCCGGCAAGTGCGACCGGGAGCAAGAGCGCGGCAAAGCGAAGCGCTTTCATTCCGGCCTCCTAGAAGTTGGGAGTGACGCGGTAGCCGAGGCCGAGCGAGATCAGGCCCCACTTCCGCGACGACTCACCGATGTCGACGACGTTCATCTCGCCACGCAGGTTGATCATCATCTTGCCGGGAGCGATACCAAGCTCGAGACCGCCGTTGTAGCCGATCTTCGAGATTTCACCCGACTCCCGGTGCAGCGTGTTGTTGCCGATCCCGACGAACGGGGCGATGTGGAAGCCCGGGCGGACGAGCCGGCCCAGCGAGATATTGGCGCCCCACGAGGTCAGGTCGATCCCCTCGCGCGTCTCCGGGCCAGACCCGAAGTCGGCGGTCATCTCCTTGCCGCTTCCCATGTAGATGTACGGCTCGAAGCCGAGGAACGTCCCGGTGTTGATCGGGAAGCGAAGGCCGAAGGCCGTGCCGGACTCCTCGTTGTCGTCCTGGGACACCGGAATCATGGTTCCCCCGTGCACGACGATCCCGAACCGTTCGTCCTGGGCCTGGGCGACCGAGGCCGCTCCGACCAGTACGAGGATCGAGACGATGAACAGTAGTCTGCAAAGTCGCATGGATCCCTCCACTCTGTGAGTCCATCGGCGGCGCCGAGAACTCGGGCCGCCCGACCCCGGCCATGGGACACACCGGGAGCGTCGTCAGACTAGGCGAACAATGTCCGGAGTCAATCCCGAAGCGCGGAGCGCCGGGGGGGCATCAGACCGGCCGAGCCACCCCGGCGGCCCCGAACTCGACCACTCGCACGGCCTGGCCGAACCACGCAGGGTCCTCCTCAGACAGGGCGTCGACGGTTGCCCGGTGGCAGGTGAGCACGATCACCTGGTGCCCCGTTGCGGCCGCCTCGGCCAGAACCCGCAGCAGGCGCCCGGCCCGGGCGTCGTCGGCGTGGGCGAGCGGATTGTCGAGCAACAGCGGCAACTTCGCGCCGCCGCGGGCCAGGAACTCGCAGATCGCGATGCGCAGCGCCAGCGTCACCTGGTCGCGCGCGCCGGTCGACAAGCTCTGCTCGAGGCGCGCCCCGCTCAGCCGGTCGCCGTCGAGCGTGAGCGACAGTTCGAGCTTGTCCGAGACCTTGAACCCGGCGTGCGCCAGCCCGAACCGGGCGAGCAACTCGTCGACGCGCCCGGCCAGGTGCTCGGACCAGCGGGCATGCGTCTCGCGGGCGACGGTCTGGAAGCGTTCGCGTGCCAGTTCGACCGCTGCCTTGAACGCGCGGGCGCGCTCCAGCGCGGCATGCAGGCGGTCGCGGTCGGCAAGGAGCTCGGCGGCGCGCTTCGCGGTGGCACCCTCGCGTCCGCCGACCCGCGCGTGCAACTCGATCAGGTTGCGACGGACGTCCTCGAGTTCGCGCTCGAGCCCGACGGCATCACCGGGCGCCTCGCCCGGGCTCGCCATCGGGGCTGCCGGGCTGCGCCCGACGCGCGCTCCCGCGCCGGCGGCCTCGACTTCGGCGGCGAGACCATGGCGCTCGCGTTCGAGGGCCCCACGGGTCGCCTCGTCCAGCCCGCGCCCGGTGGCCGCGGGCACGAGCTCGCCCTCGAGCGTGTCGAGGCGGCGACGCTCGACCGCCTTCGTCGCAACCGCCTCGGCGAGCGCCTCGAAGGCGCGACTCTCGCGCGCCGCGGCGGCGCCCGCGTCGCGCGCGCCAACGACCGGCGTGTCGGTGGCCTCGCCGTCGGGCACGGGAAGTCCCAGCGCGCCGGCCAGGGCGCGAATGCCGCCACGGGCCTCGGCGATGCGGGTGAGCGCCGACCGCTCGCGGGCGATCAGGCCGTTCTCCAGTTCGTCGAGCCGGACGCGGCGAGCGCGCGCCTCGAGCACGCTGCCGATGCCCAGGCGCAGGCGCGCGAACGCCTCGTGCGGCGGCATGCCCGTGTCGAGCCCTGCATTGCGCAGGCGCTCCTTCATCTCGGCCTCGACCCGCGCGCCATCCTCGCCGGCCCGGGCGCGATCCTGGTCGATCCAGTCGAAGCGCTGCACCTCGGCGATCAGCCGCTGCGACTCGCCGAAATCGCGCAGCAGAGTGGTCACGTCGGCGAAGTCGAACTTCGCGGCCATCCGGGCGAGCGCATCCTCGCGCTCCTTGCGCCGCTGCCGCACTTCGCCCGCGCGGCGCTGCGCCTCGACCACCTGGTCGAGCGCCGCGCGCCGGTCGGAGTCACGGTGAGCCGCGCTGCGCAGCAGGAGCACCGTCGCGCCGGCCAGCGCCAGCAGCGTGACGCCCAGGCCGACGAAGCTCTCGATCGAGCGCCCGGCCAGCGCCAGCCACACCGCCGCGGTCCCCGCAAGCAGCCCGACGACGCCGGCAAAGAAACCGAACCCGCGCATGCGGCTGCGCTGCCGGCCCACCTCCTCGATGATCGCCTGCCCGCCCTGCGCGGCGCGCTGCGAGGTCTCGGCCTCGGTGACCAGGTGCTGCGTCTGCGCGGGGAACTGCGTGAGCAATCCGCGATCCTCGGCGGTCAGCGCGCCGAAACGCGCCGACAGCTCGGCGGCGCGCTCGACGGGGACGCCCCGTGCGGTCAACTCCTTCTCGAGCTCGGCGCGCTTCTCGGCCGAACCCCGCGCCTGCTGGCGGGCCCGCTCGAGGTCCTTCTCGAGGGCATGCAGCTCCTCGATCTGGCGCGGCTCGGCGTTGGCGAACGCGGCGCAGGTGGCCAGCGTCGTCTCGATCTCGAGGCGCGGTCCGGAGACGTCGCGCTCACGCTCGGCGCGCACCTCTTCGAGCGTGCGCCGGCCGGCGCCCAGCTCGGCCTGCGCGGCCTGCAAGCGATCCGGCGCGTCGTCGGGCACGGCGCGCGCGGGCGCCAGGCGCTTCAGCTCGTCGCGCCACGCGGTGAGTTGCGCCCGCTCGGTATCGTCCTTCGCGAGCGCGGCCTCGACCTCGCCCAGGCGGCGCACCGCGCCGCCCCGGCGGGCGACCAACAGGCGCGAGCCGAGCGCGTTCTCGCGATCCTCGAACTCGGCGAGGCGCGCGAGGTCGGTGGCGAGCGCCTCGCGATCGGACTGTGCGGCGTTGAGGTCGACCGCGATCGTGCCCAGCGCGATCTCGAGCTTCTTGATCTCGTTGGCGATCATTCCCGATTGCTGCACGCCGCGATAGTTCTTGAGCGCGTCATCGAGCACGCCCATCGCCTCGGCCGCCGTGGTGTCGCCCTGGACCGACGACGCCATGCTCTCGAGCAGAGCCGTCAGCGTGCCGTCGGGCCGCACCTCGCTGCCGCCGAGGCGACCGGGCCCAGGCTGCAGCCAGAGTGCGCTGCGCGCGAACTGGTCGCCGCTCATGCCCAGCAGTTCCTCGCCCAGCTTGTACTCGCCGGAGCCGTGGCGGAACGTCTCGGTCACGTCCTTCCCGTCCTGCAGCACGGTGAGGCGACCGTTGCCGAAGTGGCGATTGACCACGTAGCGGTGGCCGGCGAGCTCGAACTCGAGCTCGAGCGCGTAGGGCTTGCCGCTCCACGGGCGATGCTGCTCGAGCGGTGTGGCGCGGTCACGCCAGCTGCGCTTGTCGGCCTCGAGACCGTAGAGCGCGGCGGCGATGGCGGCGGCGAGCGTGGTCTTCCCGCGCTCGTTCTCGCCGACGACCAGGTGCAGCGCGCCCGGTTCGAAGGTCCACACGCCGCTCAGGGCGCCGAAGCCGTCGATCTTGAGCCGGCGAAGGATCATGCGCCCCCCGCGTGCTCGTAGCGCGGGGCCACGTCACCGAGGCGCAGCGCATCGAGTCCGTAATAGAGCGCCGCCTCGACGATGCGACGCCGCGCCAGGTCGGGCTCAGCGTCGAGCTCGGCCAGCAGCGAGCGCACGAACCGCTCCTCGGTGGTCTTGGGCTCGAGGCGGCGGTAGGCCTCCAGGTCGTAGTCGGGGCGGAGCGCCGTCGCATCGAGCGACAGGTGGAAACACTTGAACGGCACGTCCTCGGCTCGCGCCTTGACGTCGATGCCCGAGCGCACGCGGCCGGTCAGCGTGACGAATGCGAAGTCCTCGGCGCCGACGAGCGCCGCCTCGAGCCCGCTGACGATGCGATGCACCAGTCCCTCGGGCGAGCCCACGCCGTCGGCACGCACCTCGAGCCGGTGCAGGCGACGGCGATCCAGCTCGATCGGCGTGATCTCGACGCGCCGGTGGCCGGCGACGTGCTCGACGCTGACGACCTGCACGTGGCGCGGCCCGGTCTCGTCGATGGCCAGCGCGACCGGCGAGCCCGAGTAGCTGCCGCGGATCACGCCTTCGTCGTCGACGATCGTGCCCGGCCGATGGTAGTGCCCGAGCGCGGCGTAGTCGGCGCCCCAGGCCAGCAACTCATCGGCGTTGAACGGCGCGGTCATCCGCTTGCCCGGCGGCAGGAAGCCATCCTGCGAGCCGTGCAGCATGAGCACGTTCAGCCGGTCGCGCAGCAGCGTCGGGCGGTCCTCGGCGAGCACGCGCTCGCTCGAGTCGACGTTACGGTCGGCGCAGCGGCCCCAGATCAGGACGTCGTCGCGGCCGGCCAGCGGCGCGCTCGCGAAGCGCGGCGAGTCGAAGATGTGCACGTGCGCGGGCCACGGGGCCTGCCCCGCGGCGACGAGGCGTCGGTTGTCGTAGTAGAACGTGGAACGCGAGAAGCAGTCGTGATTGCCGGGAGCGATGAACACCGGCGGGCAGCCGTCCTGCGACACACACTCGATGGCGCGTGCGACGGTCTCGCGATCGACGATCTCGCCGTCGAACAGGTCGCCCACGATGAGAAGCGCGTCGAGCTTGTCGTCGATCGCGCGCTGCACGGCACGCCACAGGAGGTCGCGCTGTTCGGACCGGCGCTGGTCGGCGAGCGCGGGCGGAAGCCACGTGAACGGACGACCCAGATGAAGATCGGAGAGCTGGAGAAAGCGGAAGGACCTCATGCGCCGCAACCTACACGAGGGGTGGGACAGCGACAAGGCCAAGCTCGCATGGAGACATGACTTGGCTGCGGTCGCTGGTCACCGCGTCGACATGATATCCTAGTCCGATCATGATCGACCCGTTCGGCCGCTCCATCCGCTACGTCCGCATCTCGGTCACCGACCGCTGCAACCTGCGGTGCCGGTACTGCATGCCCAATGGCTACCTCGGCGGCGAGCAGCCCGCCGACATCCTCTCCTACGAGGAGATCGGGACCATCGCCGAGGCGATGGTCGGCCTCGGCGTGAAGAAGTTCCGCCTGACCGGCGGCGAGCCGCTGGTCCGCCGCGACCTCGAGTCACTGGTGGCGCGGCTGGCCGCGTTCCCCGAGGTCGAGGACCTGGCGCTGTCGACCAACGCCGTCCTCCTGCGCGACAAGGCCCGCGCCCTGCGCGATGCCGGCCTCAAGCGCGTCAACGTCTCGCTCGACACGCTCGATCCCGCAACATTCAAGGCCATCTCGGTCAACTCGTCGCTCGAGGCCGTGCTCGACGGCATTGCCGCCGCCGAGGACGTGGGCCTCGCCCCGATCAAGCTCAACATGGTGGTGATGAAGGGCGTCAACGACGGCGAAATCGAGGCCATGGCGCGCATGACGTTCACGCGACCGTGGACGATCCGCTTCATCGAGGTCATGCCCATGCGCTCCAACCCGGGCGCCCAGGTCGGGCAGTACGTCTCGACCGACTCGATCCGCGAGCGCCTGGCCGCCGTCGGCACGCTGATCCCGGTCGAGCGCGACGCGCTGGCCGGCCCGGCCGCGGAGTTCAAGTACCCGGGCGCGGTCGGCTCGGTCGGCTTCATCACGCCCCTGTCGCACACCTTCTGCGGCGCCTGCAACCGCGTGCGCCTGACCACGACGGGCAAGCTGCGGCTGTGCCTGTTCGGCGAGTCGGGCTGCGACCTGCGCGGGCCCCTGCGGGCCGGGGCAACGGTGGACGACCTGCGTGGTTTGATCGTCGACGCGATGACGCGCAAGCCCGAGAGCCACCACCTGGCGCTCGGCTACAGCGGGCCCGAGGCGCCGGTGAACATGTCGGAGATCGGGGGGTGAGGCTGCGAAGCGGCCTCGCCACCGTCGCTGCGGGGGCTACCTGGTGGCGATCCTGATGATCCGCGGGGAGACGGCGAAGGCGGTGCGGGACTGAGCGGGGCCCGCGACAGCCCAGTTCACATGCGCTGGCGCATGTGAACTGGGTAATCGGCAGAGAGGGAGACGACCCGGAGCAAGTCGATGCAACCTCCCCGGCAACTTGCACGGCGCAAGTTCAGCTCCCTGACGAGCGGGCCCTTCCAGGAGTCACGCCGAGCAGGATGTCCGGGTTGGCGTACGCGATCGAAAGCAGTGTGCGAGCCGGGCCCGAAGGTGCACGCCGGCCCTGCTCCCATTCCTGAAGCGTTCGAACGGAGACCCCGATTCGCGCTGCGAAATCCGTCTGCGACAGTCCAGTTTTGCCACGGATCGCTGCGACCGACGGGACAGTCAGGATCCGACCGTGGATTCCGCGCTTCAACTGTCGAATGCCCGTCAAGATCTCGCGGCCTATGTCTCGTTCACGACGTGGCATCTTCGAGCTCCTCCCTCATCCGCCGGAGAACTCTGGCGGAAATGTCCTCGCGAACTGCCTTCGTGTAGATGTCGAGCATCCAGATGATCCCGCTGCGCATCCGGACGAAGTAGATCACGCGCGCTCCGCCGCGCTTGCCCTTTCCACGGGCTGCCCAGCGGAGCTTGCGGACTCCACCCGTCCCGGGAATCACGACCCCGGCCTCAGGGTTTCCGACCAGGACCACCTGAAGTGCGGCGTACTCGTCATCGTCGAGATACCTCTCGACGAGCTTCGTGAACAACGGAGTCTCGACGATCGTGAACAAGTCGAGCCTACGTCAGAGACGGAGTCACGTCGAGTGCTTCGTCGCGACAAGAGGAGGAGGAGTGACCAATTTCGTTGAAGTTCACTCATGTGTCCCCCGGGGGCGGGTACGGGGGCTTCCATCGAGGCGGGGAGCCTCGATTCGAAAGGCCCGGGGCGACTGCTCCGGGCCTTTCGTGTCTTTCGCTCCTGGCTGCTCTCGCAGCCAGATTAGGTCGTGCTACCCGTCTCCTGCGACTGCTGCCGGGCGCCGCCGTGGCGGTCCCAGTGCACGATGTCGCCGAGCGGCTTGCGCAGCGTGCGATCGAACTCCTCGTCGGGATAGCCGAGCGCGCAGACCGCGGCGACGGCCCACTCTTCCGGCAGGTCGAACGCGGCCTTGAGGCGCGCCTCGTCGAAGCCGCCCATCGGGCCGGTGGCGAGTCCCTCGCCCTGGGCGACGAGCATGAACGCGGTGAGCGCCATCATCGTGTTGCGCAGCGCAAACTCGCGAGCGCCAAGGCCGTCCTCGCCGCCGCACAGGCGGTCGAGTTCGGCGATGGCCTCCTCGTACTCGTCCTGCGTCATGCGGCCGGCTTCGACGCGGCCCTTGAAGGTGTCCTTCGCCTCGATCCACTCGCGCGTGTTGGCGCAGGCCACGAGCACGAGCGGCGCCGACAGGATCGCCGGGGAGCCGGTGGTGCAGGCGAAGACCTTCTCGCGCTGGTCGCGCTGGCGGAGGATGAGCCAGCGCCACGGCTGGACACCCCACTCCGACGGCGCACGCTGGGCGAGCGACAGGATCTTGAGGAGCTTGTCCTCGGGCACCTCGCGCTTCTCGAAGGTGCGAACCGGATGATAGGACAGCACCGCATCCTCGACCGTTCGCTCGACGGGTGGCTCGATCTCGGCGCGACGCCGCTGCTCCTCTTCCTTGGTGTACGGCACGATTCCTCCCCGATGCTGCGGACCGCAAAAGCAAAGACCCCGCGGGTGAACGGGGTCGCCCCCGTCGCGTCCTCCGCCGTCCGCGTTGGGGTGAGGCATTCAAGATCGGAGAAAGCATAGCAGGCGGCCGTGCATCCTGCAAAGCGGCCCACGGTCAAGCGACGATCCTGCAACGAGAAGGGGCGCCCGGAGGCGCCCCGCTCGCTTCCTTCCTTCCCGGCGTCGCTCCGGGTCAGAAGGCGAAGCTCAACCCGAAGCGGCCGCCCGTTCCGTCGGCGTCGATGCGCTGCTCGGTGGCATAGCCGTAGTACGGGTCGTAGAAGTTGCTCTCGACCGTCGCCTCGTTGTGGAACACCTCGGCATTGAGGCGCACGTTCGGGGCGACCAGGAAATCGGCTCCGCCGTAGAGCTGCCAGCCCGGCCCGTCGTAGTGCGCCGCGTAGCCGAAGCCCGTCGTGTAGTCGAACGCCTCGACGTACATGAACTCCCACCCGCCGCCCACGCCGACGTACGGCTGGACCCCCTGCGACGGCAGGACGAACTCGGCGACGGCCATGAGCGGCACGAGGCTGGACTGGGACTCGGCGATCGTCCGCGAGGACTGCACGACGTTGCCCGCGCCGTCGATCGCCGTCGAGGTCACGGTCCGCGTGCTGTTCGTGCGCCACTGCCAGTCGACCGTCCCACCCAGGCGGAACATCGGGCTCACGTTGCCCACGGCCTTGAGCCCCATCATCCACGACTCCTCGGACACGTTGTCGGCGTCGAAGAATCCTCCGCGCACGACGAACAGGCTGCGCGGCTGGTGCGCCCGCGGCGGCGGCGGAGGCGGCGGAGGGGTCTTGTAGTAACGGCGCACCTGCATGGTCGCCAGGCCGCCGCCTGCGGCATACATGGGCGCGGGGGCGAGCTCGAACGAGACTCCCGGGACCTCGGGGGAGACCGCAAAGAACGCCGGGCGTGCCGCACCCTCGGCGGACGGAAGCTGGGTCTCGGCCGACCCCATTCGCGCCAGCACGGACACGCCCAGCACCACGTTGACGAACAGCATGCGCGGACTCATCGAAGACTCCTCTCGTGCAGGGGATGCGCGTGCCTCAAGACGAGGCGAGGCAATGCACGAGGCGTGCCTATGTACCCCCGCCGGCAGGCGGGGGGGCCTCTGCGGAGCCGCCGGGTCGATGGGCAGATGCTCCAAGTTGAACGCCGGACATGCTTTGCCGGGGGCGCGTGCGGAATGCCGGTGTGCACCGGTGTACCGTCCGACATTTCCCACGCCGCTTTCGCGGCGTGGTAGGTGTATCCCCCCCGCCGCAGCGGTGCGACGCGTGTGCTACGCTCGTCGCCCCATGCCTTCCGCAAGCCCGCTCCGACGCATCGCACATGTGGACATGGACGCGTTCTACGCGTCCGTGGAGATCCGCGACGACCCGTCACTCGCCGGCAAGCCCGTCGTGGTCGGCGGAGCCCCCGGCCAGCGCGGCGTCGTCGCCGCCGCGTCGTACGAGGCGCGCAAGTTCGGCGTCCGCTCGGCGATGCCCATGTCGCGCGCGGTGCGCCTGTGCCCCGACCTGGTGCGCCTGCCCGGTGATCCTGCGAAGTACGCCGAGGTCTCGCGTCGCGTGTTCGAGGTCTTCGCCGGTTTCTCGCCGCTGGTCGAGCCGCTGTCCCTCGACGAGGCGTTCCTCGACGTCACCGGCACCGAGCGTCACTTCGGCCCCCCCGAGGAACTGGGCCGGCGCATCAAGGCCGCCGTCCGCGAGGCCGTCGCGCTGGTCGCGTCGGTCGGCGTCGCACCCTGCAAGTTCGCGGCGAAGCTCGGCTCCGACCACGGCAAGCCCGACGGGCTCGTGGTGATCGACGAGGCCGGGCTCCTGCCCTTCCTTCATCCCTTGCCCATCGAGCGACTGTGGGGCGTCGGCGCCCGGAGCGCGCCAAAGCTGCATGCGCTGGGCATCCGCACGATCGGCGACCTGGCCGCGAAGGATGTCGCGTGGGTGCGGCGCAACCTGGGGGACCACGGGCTCGACTGGCATGCGCTCGCGCTGGGCCGCGACGACCGCGCGGTCGTGCCCGACCAGCCCGCGAAGTCGATCTCGAGCGAGATGACGTTCGCCGCCGACGAACACGACCGCGCGCGACTGATCGCCATCGTCGCCGACCAGGCACTGCGCGTCGGCGTGCGCCTGCGCCGCAGCGGACTCGCGGGGCGCACCATCCAGCTCAAGCTGCGCGACGAGGCGTTCGACACCCGCACCCGGCAGCGCTCGCTCGGCGCCGCGACCGACGACGGCGACGTGATCTACCGCGCCGCCTGCGAGTTGCTCGCCACCGATCCCCTGCCCCGCCCGCTGCGGCTCATCGGCGTCGGAGTGTCCGGGCTGGTCGAGCTCGCGGCGCAGACCTTGTCGCTGTTCGACGCCGCGGCGGAACCGGCGCGCGCCCAGGACGCTGCATTCCAGAAGGCGCTCGACGAGGTCGAGGCGAAGTTCGGCCGCGGCAAGCTGCGCCGCGCGCAGGCGCTGCTCGCTGACGACGTGCACGACACCGGAACCGACCTGGGCAAGCGTGATTGAGGGGCGCAGCCCCGGGCGAAAGGCGTTCGATACCGGGCTCGCGGTCGTCGCCGCGCTGCTGGCGATCTTCGCGACGACGCGGGCGCGCGAGGCGACCCTGGTGACCGCGGCGGCGTTCGTCGAGGCGAACCTCGACACGGTCCGCGCGATGCGCTCGCCGCTCGGCAGCAATGGGTTCTGGATCGGCGGCTGGGTCGGACCACGGGCCGACGATCTTTCTCCGGGATCCTGGCGCGCACACGCAGAGGCCCGGCTCGACGTCTCCATGGGGCCGCTCGAGGACCGCTTCCGCCGGGCGGACAACGTCGCACGGCTCGCGTTGCTCGACTCGCTGCGCGCGACGGAAGAGGAGAGCAGCCTCCCGTTCGTCTTCGTGCGTGACGATTCGCTCCATCCCGACGAGACGACGCGCCCGGGCTGGGAAGCGCGTGTCGAGGGTGTGGTCCGCGCGTATCGCGACGCACAATCGCTTGCGGGCTACTTCCTGGCGGACGAACCGCAGCCATCAGCCGCACCCGTCTGGGCACCGGCGGCGCGACTCCTGCGGGAACTCGATCCGCACCACCCGGTCTACGTGAACTTCCTGCCGATCGCGGTCGAGGATGCTGCGGATCCGAACGCGGCCGCTCGCTGGCGGGCCGAGGTCTCGGCCGCCGTCGCGGCGGGGGAACTCACGCTCTTCACGTTCGACGCGTATCCGTTCGGCCCCGCCGGCGAACGCCCGCACTTCCTGGCCACACTGCGCGAGGCGGCGCGCGTCTCGCAGGCAACCGGGCGTCCGTTCGGCGCGGTCCTGCAGTGGACGGGGCACGGCGACCTGCGCGCGGTCACGGAGGTCGAAGCGCTGTACCAGGCAACCCAAGCGCTCGCCCACGGCGCGAGCGGGATCACGTGGTTCACCTACGTCACGCCGAATCCCTCCGAAGAGCCCTGGCGCTGGCGCGGCGGCGCCATCGCGTACGACGGGACGCGCACCGCGCGCTACGACACCCTCGCCGCGATCAACGCACGCATCTACAACCTGGCCATGCAGCGCGGGACGGCGGCCATGCGCGCCGCGCACTTCGGTGGTGGGCTTCCGGATGGATTCGGGGGCGAGAGCCGGCAATCAGTGCCCGGCGTCGAGGACGTCCGGGGTGGGCCGGCGACGCTCGGTTACACGGCACCCGTCGAAGGCAAGATCCTGTATCTGCTGGCCAACCGCGATCGCACGCAGGCACGAACGTTCACCGTGAATTTCACGTCGAAGGATCCGTTTGATCCGCGGCGCGTCGTGACGCTCGGTCCGGGCGACGCCGTCGTGTTCACCGCGAAGTGGGTGAGCCGCCTGTGGCCGCCGGGCCCCGGGACCGCACCCGATCCACGCACCCCCAATCAATCCGATAAGCGCTGAACCATGCGGGCTCCGGCTTGCGGATCGCGCGGTGGTCGAGACGGCCTTCGCGCACCAGCGTGAGGCAGGCGCCGTACGGGCTGTCGGCCTTCATGCGCGCGGGCTCGGTGGCGGCGTCGATGAAGTACTCGGGCCGCGCAAACGCCGCGAAGCGCATCTCGATCGCGATGTCGTCGTAGGTGTGCGACTGCATGAGCTCGCCCGTCTCGGGCGTGACGAGCCCGGCCAGGTCGACGATCGGGCGGTCGGAGTAGTACGCGAACGCGCCGATGTCGCGGATCGCGACGCGCGTTCCCGGCGGCGTGTTCGCCTTGAACCAGCGGCCCTGGTCGACCAGCGAGGCCTCCACCCCCGCCATGAACGTGTGCGCCTGCGGCACGATGACCACGAAGTAGGCCGCCAGCCCGACTCCGACCGCCGCGACGAACGTCGCCGAACGCCGTGGCCACGCGAGCAGGTGCGGCGCGAGCAGCCGCCAGCCGTAGGCGATCAGCAACGGCGCCAGCGGCACGATGTAGCGCGTCACGCCCGGGACGCCGCTCACGGCGTAGAACGTCGGCAGCGCGAGGAGCCAGCCCAGCGGCACCACGTGCTCGCGGCCGCGACACGCCGCGTACTCGGCGGCGAAGTACGCCGGACCCAGGATCACGAGCGCGGCGCACTCGACGGGGCGACTCACCGCGAACTCCGATGCCATGAGAAGGACGATGTGCACCGCGCCGCTCCAACCCGCGTACTCGGCCGACTTGGCGAGCAGCGTGATCGGCAGCGGCGTTCCGTAGTACGCCCAGGCCCACGTGGTCCACACGCCGCCAAGCAGCGCCGCAGGCAGCAACGCGAGCGCGACAGCGCGAGCGCGGGCTGCAATCGTCCCAGGCTCAAGCGCGACGCGCGTCGTCAGCAGCAGGATCAGCAACCCCGACTCGGGCCGCGCCAGCGCCGCCAGCGACCACAGGAGCGCGGGGGCGAACGGCCGGACGCCCCACGGGCGCGTCGCCGTGTAGCGCTCGAAGCCGGCGAGCACGCACAGGGCGGCGAACGAGGTCTCCATCCCCGAGCCCGCCCAGCGCAGGAACCACGCGTCGGTCGCCCACGCCAGCGCCGCGCAGGCCGCGATCCACGGGGTCGCCGCGCCGCCCGCCCCCCCGAGGAAGCGCGCGAACACGCGGCCGCCGAGCGCGCTCGCCGCGAGGGCGCACAGGAGCGAGAGTCCCTGGGCCGCGACCTGCAGGTCGAGCCCCGCGCGGCCCAGGAGGCCCAGCAACGCGCTCCACACGGGCGAGGTCGTGCCGTAGACGCGCTCGCCCACGTTGAAAACCAGGCCGTGGCCGTCGCGCAAGTGCTTCGCGTACTGCATGTGAATGAAGGCGTCGTCCGGCAGGAAGCCACGCAGCGGCCACCACAGGGCCAGGGTGACGAGAGCGGCAACCGTTGCGACGACGGCGGGGCGGGGCGACATGCGCGGCAGCTTCGCAGGTCGCGGCAGGCCTTGCAACGCGGCGGGCTTTCGGATGGAATGGCTCGGTGACCCACCCCGTGCTTCGACGCGTCCGCGCGTTCGCCCTGCCGACCCTCCTCCCGACCGTCCTCCTCCTCGCGCTCGCCGGCCCTGTCGCCGCGCAGGGCATGCCACCCCAGCCGACGGAAGTCTCGGCCGGCCCGCTCTTCGCCGTCGAGGACACCATTCCCGTGCCGTCGATGCTGATGGACGTGCAGATCGTCCGGGCCTCGCGCGTCTCCATCGACGAGATCCTGCGTCGCGTCGCCGAGGGCGAGGCGCACCGCGACTCGATGATGCAGGACCAGTCGTTCACCATGCTGGCCGCGCTCACCTATCTCGATCCGGGGAAGAGCGGTACGGACGCGACGAAGCGGCAGTGGGAGTCGGCGACCCAGGTCTATCGCAAGCGCCCGGACAAGGTGCGCACGGTGCCGCTGCGGACGAAGAGCTCGTTCAAGGACGACGACGGCGCCGGGGTTGAAGTCGGTCCCGGCATGGACGAGGAGCTGGTCAACTTCGCGTTCCAGCCACGGACGCGCAAGCGATTCGAGTTTCGCATCGAGCAGCGCCAGTTGATCGGCGATCGCGTGCTCTACGTCCTCGCGTTCAAGCCCCGATCGAAGCTCGACAACCTGCCGACCGGACGGGCCTGGGTCGACACCAAGGAGTTCGTCATCGTGCGCCAGGAGTTCTGGTACCGCGATCGTTCACCGGCCCCGTTGTTCTTCAAGAGCATTGACTCCTGCGTCATCGAGCGCACGCAGGTCGACGGCAAGTGGTGGGTGATGTCGCGGATCCTGGCCCGCGTGCAGGTCACGTCATTGGCGCGCTTCATGGCACGGGCCGGCAAGGAGAAGCTGCCGCCGACGGTCGACTTCACGCTGTCGATCCGCGACTGGAAGGTGAACCGCGGGCTCGACGACGCACTGTTCGTGGTGAACAAGACGGAGAAGAAGAAGTGAAGCGCCTCGCGCGGGTCTTCGCGCTTCTGCTCTTCGCCCTTGTCGTGCCCCGCGCCGCAGGCGCGCAGGCGCCCGCCCCTGCCCCGCCGCCTTCCGATTCCCTGTTCAAGGTCCTGCGCGCGCTGTCCGACTCGACCGACGCCGGCTTCGGCGCCGCGACCGTCGAGTTCGACACGACCGGGCTCGACTCGCTCGTGGGCTCGGCGCTGTTGCTGCCGGCGACCCCGCCGCCGGCGCGGCGCGTGAGCCAGCTCTATCCGGTGATCAACTTTCACCGCGCCAGCGGGCCCGGCCTCGGTGCGGGCTATCGCTTTGGTTCGCAGAGCACGGGCTTCCTCGACCTGCGCGGCTCCTATGCATTCACGGCGGAGCTGGGACGTTACGCGTTCGGCTACCGGAAGACCCTGTGGGCGCCCGGCGCGCGCATGCCGCGCTTCGAGGCGGTCAGGTCCGGACGCATCGGCGAGCGGAACCGGCTCGACCTGGAGCTCGGCTACGCGCGCAAGGTCGTGCCTTTCATGGTCGAGCACTCCGATCCCGACGTCGGCGGCTTCGGCGCGCTGATCTCGGGCACCAGCGCCCAGAGCATCTTCGAGCAGCGCGGGTTCACCGGCGCGCTCGCTCTGTGGAAAGGCGACTGGATGCTGCGCGCCGGCGTCCTCACTGCGAAGGAGAAGGCACTTCCGGTCGTCACCACGTTCAGCCTGCTTGGTAAAGAGGAGGACGTCCCCGCCAACACGGCCGCCGACGCCGACGAGTTCACCGAACCGTTCGCCGAGCTCGGCTATCGGCGGCGCGACTGGGACTTTGTCGCGACGGCGACGATCCACGGCACCGGCGATCGCCGGCGTTTGCGCGGCGCGTTCGGCAAGGCGGTGCGCCTGGGTTCGAACTTCAAGTTCGCCGCCGAGATCGAGGGTGGCGCGACCGCGGCCGCGGCTCCGCGCCAGCGGCGCTTCGAGATCGGCGGCGCGAAGTCCGTGCCGTCGCTCCCGTACGGCCAGGGCGGCACCGATCACCTGGTCATGTCGCGCTTCGAGCTGCGTGGCGCGCAGGACGTCCTGAACGCGCTGCGCCTGCCGCACCCCGAGTGGCTCGTGCTGCAGCCGTCCCTGTTCTTCGACTACGCGAACGTGTGGGACGACCCCGCAGGACGCGACGTCGTGTTCTCGAAGCCCCCGGGCGAGGGCTGGCGCGGCTCCGCCGGAGGCGGCTTCGCGTGGCGGCTGGGAGTGCCCGAGCCGGATGTGACCATGCGCATGTGGATGGCGTGGCCGGTCGGGTCGCGCGGCGGCGA
>JANPEF010000138.1:0-53415 GCA_031431875.1 Candidatus Eiseniibacteriota bacterium
GCGGCAGTGGCATACCTGGCAAAGCGCGAGGAGATGGGCTTCCCGATGCTGCCCGCGGAGCAACGTGCGGCGCTGGCGCCCACCAGGCCCACCACGCCCACCGCAGAGGTGAAGGCGTGAGCGCGCGCGAGGACTTCCTGCTCGAACTGGGCGTCGAGGAACTGCCGGCGTCGTACATCGCGCCCGCGCTCACGCAACTTGCCGCGGGCCTCGTGGCCGCGCTCGATGACGCGCGCCTGGCGCACGGTCCCGCGCGGACGCTGGCCACGCCGCGCCGACTCGCGGTGATCATTCCGGCCGTTGAGGCGAAGCAAGACGACTACGACGAAGAAGCGACGGGCCCGCCCGTCGCCTCTTCGTGGGATAAGGACGGCAACCCGACGAAGGCGCTGCTCGGCTTCTGCAAGGGCAAGGGCGTCGAACCCGCGGCCGTGCGCAAGGTCGCCACCGACAAGGGCGAGTACGTCGCGGTGACGGTGCGCCGCATCGGGAAGACGGCCGAGGAGATCCTCGCCACGGCGGTCGCCCGCCACGCGCCCGCGCTGGCGTTTCCCAAGGCGATGCGCTGGCTCGACGGCCCGCTCGCCGAGGTGCGCTTCGCGCGACCGCTGCGCTGGATCGTGGCACTCATCGATGAGCGCGTGCTCGAGGTGACGGTGGCGGGGCTGGTTGCCGGGCGCGTTTCGCGCGGGCATCGCTTCCTGCATCCGGGCGAGGTCGTCATCGCACGGCCTTCCGTGTATGTCGAGGCCATGGCGGCGGCGTCGGTCGTGGCCGATCCCGCCAAGCGGCGGGCGGACATCGTCGCGCAGGCCGGAAGGCTCGCGGCGCAGGCGGGCGGCACTCTCGTCGCGGACGAGGAGCTGGTCGACATCAACCAGGATCTCGTCGAGACGCCGACCGCGCTGCTGGGCGCGTTCGACGCGTCCTATCTCGACCTGCCGCGCGAGGTCATCGTCATGGCCCTGCGCGAGCACCAGCGCTACTTCGCCGTCGAGGACGCGGGCGGCAAGTTGCTGCCGGCGTTCGTCGGCGTGCGCAACGGCGACGCGACCAACCTCGCCGGCGTCGTCGCCGGCAACGCAGCCGTGCTCAAGGCGCGGCTCGACGACGCGCGCTTCTACTGGGACACCGACCTCGTGAAGTCGCCCACGGACCGCGTGCCGGATCTCGCCGGCATCGTGTGGCTGGCGGGCATGGGCTCGATGCTCGACAAGGCGGATCGGCTGGAGCTGCTCGCGGCCATGATTGCCGGCCGGAAGCACTGGGGTGGCGGCCCCGCCGCGGTGACTGCCGCGGGAGTCGCGGCCCGGCTCTGCAAGACGGACCTCCTTTCCGAGATGATCGGGAGTGGCAAGGAGTACGCCAGCCTCGAGGGTGTCATCGGTGCCTACTACGCCGAGCGACATGGTGCATCGCCGGATGTCGTCGCTGCCATCCGGGATCACGTCCGACCCAGGGGTGCGGGTGACCGGCTTCCGGAGACATCCGCGGGCGCGGCGCTCGCGATTGCAGATCGTGCGGACACGGTGGTCGGCTGTTTTCTCGCGGGGAAACTTCCCAGCGGGTCGGAAGATCCCTATGGGGTCCGTCGCGCTGCAAACGGCGTCGTTCGGATCCTGCTCGATCAGCAACGATCGTTGGATCTCCTGGAGTTGAGCGCCGCGGCGCTTGCAGGCTTCATGCACCAGCGGAAAGCCGCGCCGTCCGACGAGGTGCGCGCCAAGCTCGCCGAGTTCTGGGACGGCCGCGTCGCCACCGCCTTGGCCGACCGCGGGCTCGCCTACGACGAGATCGCCGCGGCGCAGGGCGGCCGCGACGGCGCAGGTGATCCGCTCGAGGTCGAGAAGCGCGCGCGCGCGCTTTCGAACCGCCGCGGGGCGGCCGACTTCGCGCCGCTGGTGATCGGCTACAAGCGCGTGGCCAACATCCTGCGCGCCGCGCAACCCGGCGACGTGCCCGCGCACGCCGGCGACGCGTTCCCGGATCCGGCCGAGGCCGCGCTCGCCGCCGCCCTCGCGACGGCCACGAAATCCGCCGATCCGCAGTTCGCGACGCGCGACTACGAGGGGGTGCTCGGTACGCTGCTGTCGCTGCGCGCGCCCATCGACGCGTTCTTCGAGGGAGTGATGGTCAACGTCGAGGACGTCGCGGTGCGCCGCCGCCGGCTGGGCCTGCTGGCCGCGGCCCGCGCCCTGTTCGATCGCGGCTGGGACCTGTCGAAGGTCGTGGTCGAGGGCTGATCGTGCGGCTCGATGCCGGGGGGGCGGCGCGTCCGCCCGGTGGTCGTCGCCGCATCCCCCTGATGCCGCACGCGCCAGTGCCGCACGCGCCGATTGTCGGGGAGCGCCGGCCAGCGTAGACTCGTCGCATGATTTCACTCCATTCCAGTCTCCTTCTCGGCGTGGGATTCGCGCTGGCGACCCTCGGCGCGACGCCTGGAGTCACGCCCGCCGCCCCGGCTCCGGACGCCGCCGTCGACTCGACCGCCGGCACCACGCCGATCACGCCCACCAACCCGCGTCCGCCCCAGCCGCGCGAGTTCAACGCGTACTATGGTGGCTCGTTCGCCATCGGCTTCTTCGACGGCGATGCGCGTTTCGCGATCATGCCGAACGTGGCGTGGGGGCTGACCCCGAAGCTGTCGGCAGGAATTGGCGCGAGCTACGAGTTCGTGAGCTACGATGGCGGCGAGGGCACGGCGAACAACTACGGCGGCAGCCTCTTCACGCGCTATCACTTCACGCCGGCGTTCTACGGCCGCGCCGAGTTCGAGGCCCGCAGTCTCGACGCGATCTCGACGCCGGCCGGCGTCGGGCGCGAAACGGTGGAGTTCTTCTGGCTTGGCGGGGGAGTCTCCACCGCGATGGGGCGGAGCTCGTCGGCCTATGCCGAGGTGCTGTTCGACCTGGTGCAGGATCCGCTCTCTCCCTACGAGGGTGGCCGGCCGCTGAGCCGCGTCGGCGTCACGTTCGGATTCTGACTTCGAGTCGAGCGAGGACGGTTGAGCCCCGACCAGGACCGCACCCGGTCGGCCCCGGAGGCGGGGGGTGCGGGAGCGCCAGACGCGCCGGATTCTCCGCATCCGGGGTTGAGCCGGGCGCAGGGCCATGCTATCGTGCCCTTCGAACGCAAACCGACATCCTCCTTTTAATCCGGCACCGCGAGGCCGGGAAAGGGTCAGGCATGACCAAGCCGCACGCCTGTCGAGCCTGCTCGCGCCCATGCGCGGCGGGCTGTTTTCATATCCGGACCCGGAGGTGAGCATGGCCGTCCGCGAGAAGGCCGAGATCATCGATGCCGAGGGCCTGCGCCGCATCATCACGCGCATCGCCCACGAGATCGTCGAACGCAACAAGGGCACGCAGGACCTCCTTCTCGTCGGCGTCCGCCGCCGCGGCGTCCCGCTCGCCGCCCGCATCGCGGCGAAGATCGCCGAGTTCGAGAACACCACGGTCCCGCAGGGTTGCCTCGACATCACGCTCTACCGCGACGACCTGTCGACCGTCGGGCCGCAGCCCGTCGTCGGCGGCACCGAGATGCCCGTCGAGCTGGCTGGCAAGGTGGTCGTGCTGGTCGACGACGTGCTCTACACCGGTCGCACCGTGCGCGCGGCGATGGACGCGATCATGGACATCGGACGCCCGCGCACCATCCAGCTCGCGGTCATCGTCGATCGCGGCCACCGCGAACTGCCCGTGCGCGCCGACTTCGTGGGCAAGAACGTGCCCACGTCCAAGCGCGAGATCATCGGCGTGCGCGTCAGCGAGATCGACGGCGAGGATTGCGTCGTGATCAAGGAGATGGAGGAGTAGTTGAACGCCCCCCGCCGCGACCTCCTCGACCTCGAGACCCTGCCCACCTCCGAGATGACCCGCCTGCTCGAGGGCGCGCGCGCGTTCCAGCGCGTGCTTGCCTCGCCCGGGCGAAAGAAGCCGGTGCTCGCCGGCACGGCGGTGGCGAACGTGTTCTACGAGCCGTCGACCCGCACCCGCGTCTCGTTCGAGTGGGCGGCGCGCCGCGTCGGCGCCGATGCCGTGTCGTTCGCGGCCACGGGCTCGTCGGTGGGCAAGGGCGAGTCGCTGCTCGACACCGTGTGGACGCTCGAGTCCATGGGGCTCGACCTGGTCGTGCTGCGCCACGGCTCGTCGGGGGCGGCGCACTTCCTGGCGCGGCACCTGACCGCGCACGTGGTCAACGCCGGCGACGGCACGCACGAGCACCCCACGCAGGGCCTACTCGATGCGCGCACGCTGCTCGATCACTGGGGCTCGCTCGCCGGCCGCCGCATCGCAATCGTCGGCGACGTCAAGCACAGCCGCGTCGCGCGCTCGGCGACGTGGGCGTTCACCAAGCTCGGTGCACACGTCGTCCTGTGCGGGCCCACCGCGCTGCTGCCCGTCGCGGCCGCCGCGGCCCTGGGCGACCCGGCGGGGCAGGTGAGCGTGACCGCCTCGCTGGCCGAGGCCGTCGAGGGCGCCGATGCCGTCATGGCGCTGCGCCTGCAGAGCGAGCGCATGGAGGCGTCGAACCTGCCGTCGGCCGCCGACTTCACGCGGCGCTACCGGCTGACGCGCAAGCGTCTCACTGGCGCGAAAACCGACGCGCTGGTGCTCCATCCGGGGCCGATGAACCGCGGGGTCGAGATCGCCTCGCACGTCGCCGACTCGCCGCGCTCGGTGATCCGCGCCCAGGTCGCCAACGGGGTCGCCGTGCGCATGGCCGTGCTGTGCTGGTGCCGCGGACTCGACCCCGTGGAGGCCGCGTCGTGAGCGAACGCACCTGGCTGTTCGTCAACGCGCGCCTGGCCGATCCCGGCGCGGGCACGCTCGCTTTCGAGGACGTGCTCGTGGTCGACGGGCGCATCGTCGCGCGGGGACCGGCGGCGGCCACGCACGCCGGCGCGAAGTCGGCGCGCACGTTCGACGGCGCCGGCGCCATTCTGGCGCCGGGACTTGTCGACGCCCACGTCCACCTGCGCGAGCCCGGGCAGGAGGACAAGGAGACGATCGCCACCGGCACGGCCGCGGCCGTCGCGGGCGGGTTCACTTCCGTGGCCTGCATGCCGAACACCGTGCCCGTGCTCGACGAGCCGGGACGCCTGCGCTGGGTCCTCGAGCGCGCCGCGCACACCGGGCTGGCGCGCGTGCACCCGGTCGCGGCGATCACGCCCGGCCTCCTCGGCGAGCGCCTGAGCGACATGGCGGCACTGGTCGAGGCCGGCGCGATCGCGTTCTCCGATGACGGCCGCCCGGTGATGCACGGCGGCTTGATGCGCCACGCGCTCGAGTATGCGCGCGACCTCGGCGTGCCCGTGATCACGCACGCCGAGGACCTGTCGCTGCGCGGGGATGGCGTGATGAACGAGGGCGCGGTCGCCAGCCGCCTGGGCCTGTCCGGCATCCCGAACGCCTGCGAGGTCACCGCCGTGGCGCGCGATCTGGAGTTGGCCGCGCTGACCGGCGGTCGCCTGCACGTCGCGCACGTCTCGACTGCGGGCGCCGTCGAGGCGCTCAGGCGCGCCCGCGCGCTGGGTGCGACCGTGACCGGCGAGACCGCGCCGCACTACGTGGCCCTCACCGATGCCGCGTGCGACGGCTACGAGACCAACGCCAAGATGAACCCGCCGCTGCGCTCCGCCGCCGATCGGGACGCGGTGATCGCCGGGCTCGCCGACGGAACGCTCACGATCCTCGCCACCGATCACGCGCCGCACACGCCGCAGGAGAAGGAGCGCGAGTTCGCGGCGGCGCCGTTCGGCATCGTCGGGCTCGAGACCGCGCTCGGCGTCACGCTGACGCACCTGGTGCACGCCGGGCGCATGCCGCTGCTCGCTGTGCTGGCGGCGTGGACGACCGCACCGCGCGCCCTGCTGGGCCTGCCCGATCCGCTGGTTCCCGGCGCCGAGGCCGACCTCGTGTTGCTCGATCCCGAGCGCGCGTGGACCGTGGACAGGGACGCGTTCCGCAGCAAGGGCCGCAACACGCCCTTCCATGGCCACGCGCTCACGGGCCGTGCGCTCGGCACGTGGGTGGCGGGGCGGCGCGTGTTCGAGCTTCCTGCCGCAGTCCCGGCGCCAACCCTCACCACCGGGGGTGCGCGATGAAGCCGTGGATGGACGCGGACGCGTGCCTGGCGCTCGAGGATGGGCGCATGTTCTACGGCCGCTCGTTCGGCGCGAAGGGGGCGTGCGCGGGCGAGGTCGTGTTCAACACCGCGATGTCGGGCTACCAGGAGATCTACTCGGATCCGTCGTACGCCGGGCAGATCGTGTGCCTGACCTACCCCCTGATCGGCAACTACGGCGTGACCGACGCCGACTTCGAGTCCCCGCGCTTCCACGCCGAGGGCGTGATCGTGCGCGAGCACTGCGAGCACCCGTCCTCGTGGCGGCTCGAGGCGCGCCTCGGCGACTGGCTCACCGAGCGCGGTATCGTCGCCATCTCCGAGGTCGACACGCGCGCCCTGACACGCCACATCCGCCAGGCCGGCGAGTTGCGCGGCGTCCTCTCGACCGACGACCTGGATCCGGGCCGGCTGGTCGAGCGGGCGCGGGCCAGCACGGGGCTCATGGGCGCCGACCTGGCCAGCCGGGTGACCTGCGCGGCGCCCTATGTGTTCGCGCCGGGAGAACGGGGCCGGGTCGTGGTGTACGACTTCGGGGTGAAGCGCACCATCCTCACCGAGGTCGCCCGCCGCGGGTTCGCCGTCGAGGTCGTGCCCGCCCACACGTCGGCGGCGGACGTCCTGGCGCGCAATCCGGTCGGAGTGGTGCTGTCGAACGGGCCGGGTGACCCGGCTGCGGTCCAGGGCGCGCCCGAGGCCGTCGCCGCGCTGCTGGGCAAGGTGCCCGTGCTCGCCATCTGCCTCGGCCACCAGATCGCGGGGTTGGCGCTGGGTGCCACCACATCGAAGCTCAAGTTCGGGCATCACGGCGCGAACCATCCGGTGATGGACCTGACCACCCGCAGGGTCGCAGTGACGAGCCAGAACCACGGCTTCGTGGTCGACGAGAAGTCCCTGCCGGCGGGCTGCCGGGTGAGTCACCGATCGCTCAATGATGGCGCCGTCGAGGGAATCGCCCACGACGCGCTGGCCCTGGTCTCGGTGCAGTACCACCCCGAGAGTGCGCCCGGGCCACACGACAGCACGGGATTGTTCGATCGCTTCGCCGAGCTCACGTCGACCCGACCGGTCGCCGCGCCGGCATCCGCCCCCGTTCCGGCCTAGGGCCGGCAGGAGACGCATTCCCCCATGCCCCTGCGCTCCGATCTCAAGAAGGTGCTGCTCATCGGCTCCGGCCCGATCGTCATCGGGCAGGCGTGCGAGTTCGACTATTCGGGAACGCAGGCCTGCCGCGCGCTCAAGAAGCAGGGCCTCGAGGTCGTGCTGGTCAATTCGAACCCGGCGACGATCATGACCGATCCGGGCGTGGCCGATCGCACCTATGTCGAGCCGCTCACGGTCGAGATTCTCGAGCGCATTCTCGAGCGGGAGAAGCCCGATGCGCTGCTGCCCACGGTGGGCGGGCAGACCGGGCTCAACCTCGCCATCGAGGCGGCCGAGAAGGGCGTGCTCGCCCGCCACGGCGTCGAGTTGATCGGCGCCTCGCTCGAGGCGATCAGGATGGCCGAGGATCGCGAGCAGTTCAAGCGGGCGGCGGCCCGCGCCGGGGTCGAGACGCCGCGCTCGGGCCGCGTGCGCTCGCTCGACGATGCGCGCGCGCTCGCCGTGACGCTGGGCTTCCCACTCGTGGTGCGCGCCTCGTTCACGCTCGGCGGCCTGGGCTCGGGCACGGTGTTCGACCTGGCCGAGCTCGAGGAGACGGTGACCATCGGGATCGCCGCCTCGCCCATGCACGAGGTGCTGGTCGAGGAGTGCCTGACCGGCTGGTCCGAGTTCGAGCTCGAGGTGATGCGCGACCGGAACGACAACGTCGTCGTCGTGTGCTCGATCGAGAACTTCGACCCGATGGGAGTCCACACCGGCGATTCGATCACGGTCGCGCCGGCGCAGACGCTGTCGGACAAGGGGTACCAGCTGATGCGCGACGCGGCGCAGCGCATCATCCGCGAGATCAAGGTCGAGGCGGGCGGCTCGAACGTGCAGTTTGCGGTGAATCCCAAGGACGGCCGCATGGTCGTCATCGAAATGAACCCACGCGTCTCGCGCAGCTCGGCGCTTGCCTCCAAGGCGACGGGTTTCCCGATCGCCAAGATCGCCGCGCTGCTGGCCGTGGGCTACACGCTCGACGAGATCCCCAACGACATCACGAAGGCGACGCCGGCGTGCTTCGAGCCGGCGCTCGACTACTGCGTGGTCAAGATCCCGCGCTGGGCGTTCGAGAAGTTCAAGGACACCGATCCCGTGCTGGGCACGCGCATGAAGTCGGTGGGCGAGATCATGGCCATCGGGCGCACCTTTCCCGAGGCCCTGATGAAGGGCCTGCGCTCGCTCGAGCTCGACGGCATCGCCATGGCGGCCGAGCGTGGCGAGGGCTTCGGCCGGCCCGAGGACGATCCGCGCACGCTGCGCGAGCACCTGCTGCGCCCGCACTGGCAGCGGCTGCAGCAGCTGTTCGCCTCGCTCGCGGTCGGCGAGACGCCCGAGGGCCTGGCCGAGGCGACCGGCATCGATCCGTGGTTCCTGCACCAGATGAAGCGCATCACCGACACCGAGGCCGAGTGGCGCGAGCTGCCCAGCCTGGCCGCGATCACGCCGCAGCGGCTGTGGCGCGCCAAGCGCCTGGGCATCTCCGACGCGCGCCTGGGCGCGCTGGTCGGCGCGACCGAGGCCGACGTCCGCGCCCTGCGCCTGGGCCTGGGCATGCGTCCGACGTACAAGGCGGTCGACACCTGCGCCGCCGAGTTCGAGGCGCAGACGCCGTACTTCTACTCGACCTACGAGGAGGAGGACGAGTCGCGCCCCGGCACCGCGCCGCGCATCGTCATCCTGGGCTCGGGGCCCAATCGCATCGGCCAGGGGATCGAGTTCGACTACTGCTGCGTGCAGGCGGCCGAGGCGCTGAAGGAGGACGGCTACGAGGTCATCCTCATCAACTCGAACCCCGAGACCGTGAGCACCGACTACGACACCTCGACCCGCCTCTACTTCGAGCCGCTGACGCTCGAGGACGTGATGAACGTGATCGAGGTCGAGCAGCCCGTCGGCGTCATCGTGCAGCTCGGCGGCCAGACGCCGCTCAAGCTGGCGCGCGGCCTGCACGAGGCCGGCGTGCCGCTGATGGGCACGCAGTTCGACGACATCGACCGGGCCGAGAATCGCCGTCGCTTCGCCGACCTGGTCGAGGAGCTGGGCCTGCTGCAGCCCGCCAGCGCCACGGCGACCAGCCGCGACGACGCGTTCGTCGTCGCCGAGCGCCTGGGCTACCCGGTGCTGGTGCGGCCGTCGTACGTGCTGGGCGGCCGCGGCATGCGCACCGTGTACGACCGGGACGACCTGGCGTCGGTGCTCGACGGTGGCGTGGCGCTGTCGGCCGACGAGCCGCTGCTGCTCGACAAGTTCCTCGAGGACGCGATCGAGGTCGACGTCGACGCGCTGGGCGACGGCACGGACTTCGTCGTCGCCGCGGTGATGGAGCACATCGAGGAAGCCGGCATCCACTCGGGCGACAGCTCGTGCGTGATCCCGCCGTATGCTCTGGGCGACGAGCTGGTGGCGCGCATCAAGGAGCAGACCCTGGCGCTGGCCCGCGCGCTGCGCGTGCGCGGCCTCCTCAACGTGCAGTTCGCCGTGCGCGGCGACCGGATCTACCTGATCGAGGCCAACCCGCGCGCCTCGCGCACGGTGCCGTTCGTGGCCAAGGCCATCGACTGGCCGCTGGCGCGGCTGGCCGCGCTCGTGATCGGCGGCAAGTCGCTCAAGGACCTGGGGATCACGACGGCGCCCGAGCCGAAACTGGTCTCCATCAAGAAGCCGGTGCTGCCCTTCGCGCGCTTCCCCGGCGAGGACGCCCTGCTCGGTCCCGAGATGAAGTCGACCGGCGAGGTCATGGGTCGCGACGTCGACTTCGGCCGCGCTTTCGCCAAGGCACAGCTCGGTTCGGGCGAGGGCTTGCCGAGCGGCGGCACGGCGTTCATCTCGGTCAAGGACGACGACAAGCGCGCCGTCATCTTCATGGCCAAGCGCCTGGTCGACCTCGGCTTCAAGCTGATCGCCACGCGCGGCACCACGCGCTTCTTCAAGCTCAACGGCCTCGAGTGCGAGACCGTGTTCAAGGTGCACGAGGGCAAGCCCGACATCGTCGATCGCATCGCCACCGGCGAAGTCACGCTGGTGATCAACACGCCGCTGGGCCGCGTCTCGCAGTTCGACGACCGCGCCATCCGCGCCGCCGCGTTGCGCCATGGCGTGCCGACCGTGACCACGATTCCGGGCGCGCTCGCCGCCGTCTCGGGCATCGAGGCGATGCTCAAGGGGCCGCTCGGCGTCCGCGCGCTGCAAGAGGACTCGTGCGCGCCCGCCTGAATCCGCGCGTCACGCTGGTCGCCTGCGTGCTGGCGCTCGGCGTCACCGGCGCCGGCTGCGCCTATTTCAACACGTTCCACTCGGCGCGGAAGAACTTCGCCGACGCCGAGCGCCAGATGCTGCAGCAGCCCGATCCCGAGGCGCGCGCCACCGCTGCCGCCGCGGCGCTCTATGACAAGGCGATCCAGGGCAGCACCAAGGTCGTGCTCGAGTACTCCAACAGCAAGTGGGTCGACGACGCGGTGCTGATGATCGGCCGTTCGCTGCTGGGCAAGGGCGACTACCAGGGGGCGCAGCTCAAGTTCTCCGAGCTGGGCCAGAACTTCCCCCAGAGCGATCTGCTCGACGAGGGCGTCTACTGGTCGGGGGTCGCAGCCGAGCGCGACCGCCGCCGTCCCGAGGCGATCGCGCTGTTCGACTCGCTGCTCACCACCCACCCCGCGTCGAAGCGGCGCGACGAGGCTCTGCTGCGCCGCTCGAGCCTCTACCTGCTGGCGCGCCAGCCCGAGAAGGCCGAGGGTGACCTGCGCGAACTTTCGCAGCGCACGGACAAGCTGGGCTACGACGCCGGGCTCAAGCTCGCCGAGGCGCTGTTCGCGGGCAAGCGCTTCGCCGAGGCGCGCGTCGAGTTCGAGCGCGTCGCCGCGCGCGCGCCCACCGAGCAGCTGCGGCAGGACGCGCGGCTGCGCGCCGGCGATTGCGACGAGGCGCTCGGCGACCAGGCGGCCGCGGTGCGCACCTACCAGGCGCTGCTGCGCGACGCGCGCACCGACGACGGCAAGGCGCGGGCGCGCCTGCGCTACGGAAGTTCGCTGGGCCTGTCGGGGAACGCCAACGAAGGGCTGGCCCAGCTCGACATCCTCATGATCGACCAGCCGCGCACCGCCTACGCGGCCGAGGCTGCATTCCGCGCCGGGTACCTGCACGAGGTGGTGAAGGACGATCCGGCGTCGGCGCGGCGCCTCTACGACGAGGTCGCCCAGCAGCAGCCCGGCTCGCCGTTCGTCGCCCAGGCGAAGACGCGGCGCGACAACCTCGACCGCCTCGATGTGTTCCGCGCGGCGCAAGACGACTCGAGCGGTGCGGACGCAGCAGCGCAGGCGCTGTTCCAGTCGGGAGAGCTGCTGTTGTTCCAGCTGGCCAAACCCGAGCAGGCCGTCGAGGAATACGCGCGCCTCGAGAAGGCGCACCCCGACAGTCCCTATGCCCCGCGCGCCGCGTTCGCCCAGGGCTGGATCAAGGCCCGGCGCCTGGGCGACCCCGCCGGTGCGCAGGCGGACTTCGCGCGCCTGATCGAGCGCTGGCCCGCCGCACCCGCCGCGGCCGTGGCGCAGCGGCTGCTGGCCAACCCCACCGACAGTTCGTTTGCGCTCGAGGCCCTGCCGCCGACCAGCTTCAAGGTCTCGCTCGTGCCCGGGAACGCCCTGTACGTGCCGCCGCCTCCGGTGCCCGCATCGCGCGGGGCCGCGAAGCCCGCACCCGGCGCGCCGGGGATCGTCAAGGCCCCGGTCGACAGCCTGCAAGCGCTCGCGCCGGGGGACAGCCTGGCGGCCGCGGCACTGCGCACGATGCCGATGGATGCGCTGCGGGATTCGCTGTACCGGGCGCGGGCCGATTCGATCCGCGCGGCACAACGCGCACGCACCAACACCCCGGCGGACACCACGGGGAGCTTCGAGAGATGACTCCAGTCCGCTTTGCGCCCGAAGCCGTGCGCACACCGTTCGTCGAGGCGCCGGCCGAGGCGATCGCCAACGCGCCGCTGCCGGGCACGCGCCTGTGGTGGCTCGCGCTCGCCGTGCCGACGAGCGTGCCCGCCCCCGCCCCTGGCCAGTTCGCCATGATCACGCCGCCGGGCGCATTGACCGCCGGCCTGGTCCTCGCGCGACCGTTCTCGATCGCGCGCACGTGGGAGGAGGGTGGCCGCCGCATCTTCGGCATCCTCTACACGCGCGTGGGACGCGGCACCGATCTCATGACCCGCTCGCCGCGCGAGGGCTGGGCCGTGCTGGCGCCGCTGGGCCGCGGCTTTCCGCTGGAGGGGAAGGGTCCCGCGATCCTGGTCGGCGGCGGCCGTGGCACCGCGCCGCTGGTGATGCTCGCCGAGCAGCTCGAGGCGCGCGGGCGAACGGTGCACTTCCTGGTGGGTGCGCGCAGCCGCGCCGACTTCGCGGGCCCGGCCGAGATGGGCGCACCGCTGATCCGTACACGCGTGTGGGAGGCGACCGACGACGGCTCGCGCGGCCGCCGCGGTCGCGTGCTCGACCTGCTCGCCGAGGAGCCCGAGCTTGGCGCCGCACTCACGGCGAACGGTACTACGCTCCATGCCTGCGGCCCGCACGGGCTCCTCGCGGCGGTCGGCAACCTGGGCGCGGCGGGTGGGGTTCCCGCCTACACGTCGATCGAGGCGCACATGGCGTGCGGCACCGGCATCTGCCGCTCGTGTGTTGTGCCACGCCCCGCGGGCGGACCGAAGCCCCGCCCCGGCGCCAACCCCGACTACCTGATCGCCTGCCTCGAGGGACCGGTGGTCCCGGCCGAGTGCGTGGAATGGGCGCGCGATCGCGAAGCGGTCGCGAGTGGTTCGCTGGTGGCAGAATCATGATCGCGGCCGCGACCATGCCCGATCTGACCGTCAGGATCGGCTCGCTCACGCTCGCCGGTCCTGTGCTGGTCGCCTCCGGCACCTACGGCTATGGCGACGAGTTCGGAGATCGCTACGCGCTGGCCACGCTGGGCGGCATCGTCACCAAGACGGTGACGCTCAAGCCGCGCGCGGGCAACCCGCCGCATCGCATGGTCGAGACGCCGTCGGGCATGCTCAACTCGATCGGGCTCGAGAACGTCGGGCTGAAGGTGTTCCGCGAGAAGAAGCTGCCGAAGCTCGCGGCCGAAGTGCCCACCGCGATCATCGCCTCGATCGGCGGCGAGACGCCGGGCGAGCTGGTGCGCCTGATGCGGGCGCTCGAGTCGGCGCCGTGCGCGGCGTACGAGATCAACTTCTCGTGCCCGAACGTGGCGAAGGGCGGGGCGCGCTTCTGGGCCGACACGCGGCGCCTCGAGTCGACGACGAAGAAGCTGCGGGCGCTCACCGCCCGACCGTTGATCGCCAAGCTCACGCCGAATGCGACCGATCCGTCGGCGCTGGCGCGCGCCTGCGAGGCCGGCGGGGCCGACGCGGTGTCGCTGGTCAACACGTTCGTCGGCACGGCGATCGACCTCGCCACGCGCACGTTCGTGCTGGGCCGCGCCACCGGCGGGCTGTCGGGCCCGGCGATCAAGCCGCTGGCGCTGGCGCAGGTGCACGAGGTCTCGGGCGCCGTGGCGATCCCGGTCGTCGGCATGGGCGGCATCGTCACGGCGACGGACGCGCTCGAGTTCATCGTCGCCGGCGCATCGTGCGTGCAGGTGGGGACCGCGAACTTCGCGCGGCCCGACGCGCCCATGCGCGTCGCCGCAGGCGTAGCGGCGTGGTGTCGCGCGCAGGGCGTCACACGGTTGTCGGACCTGGTCCGCACCGTCACGACGTGGAGCCCCGCGTGAGCGAGCCGGGGATCGTGGCACTCGACCGGCCGGCCTGGCACGAGGCCGACCGCCTGGTGAGCGCGCTGGGGGACGAAGTGGACTTCTACAAGGTGGGCCTCGAGCTGTTCGCCGCCGAGGGTCCCGCCGTGGTACGCGAACTGTCGGGTCGCGGCAAGCGCCTGTTCCTCGACCTCAAGCTGCACGACATCCCGAACACCGTCGCCGGTGCGGCGCGCGCGGCGGGGCGGCTTGGTGTCGAGTTGCTCACCGTGCACGCGTCGGGCGGCGCAGCCATGGTGCAGGCCGCGGTCGAGGCGGCGCGCGAGGCCAGCGGCGGGCGCACGCGCATCCTCGCGGTGACCGTGCTGACCAGCCATGCGCCCGAGCGCCTGCCCGCGAACTACCGGCGCGACGTAACGCTCTCCGAGATCGTCATCGCGCTGGCCGCCGACGCGCTCGCCGCAGGCGCCGACGGCCTCGTCTGCTCGGGCGAGGAAGTTGCCGCGTTGCGTACGCGTTTCGGCACCGCGCCGCTGCTGGTCGTGCCGGGCACGCGCCCGCCGGGCGCCGACACGCAGGACCAGGCGCGCGTCGTCACGCCGCGGGCGGCGCTGGCCGCTGGCGCGAGCTGGCTGGTCGTCGGGCGCGCCGTGACCGCCGCCGCCGAGCCGCGCGCTGCGTGGGCCGGGTTCTGGCAGGGCGCAAGGGCGTGAGAACTCTGTGCGCGAAGCGCACATTCCTTGCGGGCCCGGGGCTCGCGTTTGCACTTGCTGTGCTCTCCCCGTCGCCCGCCCATGCCGCGACGCATGTCACCGGCGTCGTGCGCACGGCGCTACGGCCGGTGTCCGGCGTGCATGTCGTTGTGCCGGCGGTCGCCGTGTTCGCCACGACCGACACGGCCGGGCGCTTCACGCTGGGGCCGCTCGCGCCAGGGCTGCACGACATCACGCTCGTTGCCATGGGCTACGCGACGACCACGACGACCGTGACGTTGCCGGCGGGGGGCGCCGACCACTTCGACGCCGGTCCGTGGCTGCTCACGCCGTTGCGACCCGACGACGCGCGGCTCGACCTTGGCCTCGACTCGACGACCGCGCGGGCGCGCCTCGCGGATTCGCTCGCGGCGCTGCCGCCGCCGCCGCCGCTGGCGGCACCGCTCGGCCTCTACTTCACGGCCGAGGAGTCGGCGCGCCCGGCGACGCCGCCGCTCGACGACCTGCTCGGGCGCATCACGGTCGCCGATTCGATCACGGCCGAGGCGCGGGGGACCGAGGCGCCGGGCTGGGAGACGTGGCGCCAGTGGGGCGATCGGCTCGCGGTGGTGGCGAGCGACTCGGCGCGGGCCGCCAATCCCGGATTGGCGCGCGATTCGTCACTGTCCCTGCGCGCGCTCGCCTACGCGCGCTCGCGCGCCGCGCTCGCTGCCGGGCCGACCTACGCCGGCTACGGCCTGGCCACGACGGCGCGCCGGGCGCTCGTGCGGGCGCGGGAGGCGGCCGGCGGAGAGGGCCTCGCGTTCCTCGGCCACCTGGGGGACCGGATCGACGCCGTTTTCATTCCCGGCAGCTCGCCGCCGCCCGCCCCGAAAGCCGCGCCGGCGAAGAAGAAATCGCGCCAGAAGCGAGGCCGTTGACCGGACGCGCACCCGGCCCCTATTCTGGCCATTCGGCCCGGTTTTTCGCGGCCCATCGCCTGGCAGCCCGCCCTCCTGAAAGGACCCCCTGATGCGTCGCGTTCTCGTCACCGGCGTGACCGGCTTCGTCGGCAGCCATCTCGTCGACTTCATGCTCGACCGCGGCGACGTCGAAATCTGGGGCCTGATCCGCTGGCGCAGCCGCACCGAGAACATCGAGCACTTCCGCGACCGCATTCAACTCGAGGAATGCGACCTGCGCGACGCCGACTCGACGCGCGACACGATCGCGAAGATCAAGCCCGACTGGATCTTCCATCTCGCCGCGCAGTCGTTCGTGCCCACCTCGTGGCGCGCCCCGTCCGAGAGCCTGACCACCAATGTCCTCGGCCAGCTCAACATCTTCGAGGCCTGCCGCCGCGTCGGCATCAACCCGCGCATCCAGATCGCCTGCTCCTCCGAGGAGTACGGCATGGTCTACGAGAACGAGCTGCCCATCACGGAGACGAACCCGCTGCGCCCGCTGTCGCCCTACGCCGTGAGCAAGGTCGGCCAGGACATGCTGGCCTACCAGTACTTCATGTCGTACGGCACGGATGCGGTGCGCACCCGCGGCTTCAACCACGAGGGCCCGCGGCGCGGCCCCGTGTTCGTCGCCTCGGACTTCGCCAAGCAGGTGGCCGACATCGAGCGTGGGCTGCGCCCGCCGGTCGTCTCGGTCGGCAACCTCGATGCGCGGCGCGACTTCACCGACGTACGCGACATGGTGCGCGCCTACTGGCTGGCGCTCGAGAAGTGCGAGGGCGGCGAGGTCTACAACATCGCCTCGGGCAAGGACTGGAAGATCAAGGACATGCTCGACCTGCTGCTCACCATGACGAAGGTGAAGATCGAGGTGAAGCCCGACCCGGCGCGCATGCGCCCCTCCGACGTGCCCGTGCTGCTCGGCGACCATTCGAAGTTCACGGCCGCGACGGGCTGGCAGCCGATCATTCCCTTCGAGCGGACCCTCGCCGACATGCTCGAGTACTGGCGCCGCGCCGAACCGGCGCGAGTGCCCGTGTGATCCCGTCCTGAACGTCCTCGTCACCGGCGCAAACGGCTTCGTCGGGCCGCACCTGGTGCGGGCCCTGGCCGCCCGCGGGCACGCGACGTGGGCGAGCGGACTCGAGACTGCACCGGGCGCGACGCTCGCCGCCGAGCCGGGCGTGCGCGGGTGGACGCGCTGGGACGCGGGCGACGAGGGCGACGACGCGCTCGCGGGCGCGCTGGCGGCGAACGCGGCCGGCGGCGCGAAGATCGACGCGATCGTGCACCTGGCCGGACAATCGAGCGCGGCGCGCTCGTTCGTCGATCCGGTCGGCACGCTGCGCGTCAACGCCGGCGGCACGCTGCGCCTGCTCGAGGCGGCGCGGCAGGTGAAGTTCGGCGGGCCCATGCTCGTCGTCGGTTCGTCCGAGGCGTACGGGCGGATCGCCGCGGGAACCCCCTGCGACGAAGCGACGCCCCTGGCGCCGGTCAGTCCTTACGGCGTCTCGAAGGCGGCGGCCGATCACGCGACGCGGCTCTATGCCGAGTCATTCGGCCTGAAGGCGATGGTGGCGCGCTCGTTCTCGCACACCGGGCCGGGCCAGGCGCCCACGTTCGCGATCGCCTCGTGGGCCCGGCAAGTCGCCGGCTTCGAGGCGGCCGCGAGCGCGGGCCCGCATCGCCTCGGTGTGGGCAACCTCGCGCCGGTCCGCGACTATGGCGACGTGCGCGACGTCGTGCGCGCCTACGCGCTGCTGCTCGAGCAGGGCAAGCCCGGCGCGGCCTACAACGTGGCGACCGGGCGCGCCGTGGCGCTGCGCGCGATCGTCGAGTTGCTGGTCGCGCGGGCGCGCGTGGCGATCGAGGTGACCGAGGAGGCCGCGCGACTGCGGCCCAACGACATTCCGTACCTGGTCGGCTCCCCGGCGCGCCTGATGGCCGCCACGGGATGGACGCCGGAGTACGCGCTGGAGACGACGCTGTCCGATCTGCTCGACGCGGCGCGACAGGCGCACGCGACACCGGTCGAAGGAGGAGCATGAGCCGCATCGCGGTGGTGGGAACGGGGTACGTGGGCCTGGTGACGGGCGCATGCCTCGCCGATTTCGGGAACACGGTGCGCTGCATCGACGTCGATGCGGCGAAGATCGCGCGCCTCACCGCGGGCGAGATCCCGTTCTACGAGCCGGGACTCGAAGAGCTGGTGGCCCGTGCCTCGCAGAGCGGCCGCCTGCTGTTCCAGACCGACCTCGCGGACGCCGCGCGCTGGGCCGAGGTGATCTTCATCACCGTCGGCACGCCGCCGCAGCAGGACGGATCGGCCGACCTCTCGGCGGTCTTCGCCGTGGGCGACGCGATCGCGCGGGCGGTGACCGGTTCCAAGGTCGTGGTGCAGAAGTCGACCGCCCCGGTCGGTACCGCGCGCCGGCTGCAGGACGCGATGCGCAAGCGCGCCGGCAAGAAGGCGGCAATCGACGTGGCGTCGAATCCCGAGTTCCTGCGCGAGGGTTCCGCCATCGAGACCTACATGCGGCCGGACCGCGTGGTCGTCGGCGCCGAGACCGCGCGCGCCGAGAAGCTCATGCGCGAGCTGAACGAGCCGCTGTACCTGCTCGAGACGCCGATCACGGTCACCAACCTCGAGACCGCCGAGCTCATCAAGTACGCCTCGAACGCGTTCCTCGCCATGAAGATCTCGTTCATCAACGAGGTGGCGAACCTGTGCGAGGAGGTCGGCGCCGACGTGCAGACGGTGGCCCGCGCGATGGGCCAGGATCGCCGCATCGGCTCGAAGTTCCTGCACGCCGGCCCCGGCTACGGCGGCTCGTGCTTCCCCAAGGACACGATAGCGCTCGCTGCGTTCGCCGCCGAGCGCGGGGCGCGCTTCCGGCTGGTGGAGACGGTCGTCGAGGTCAACGAGCGCCAGAAGGCGCGCATGGTCGAGAAGGTCGCCGCCGCCGTCGGCTCGCCGCGCGGCAAGCGGATCGCGATCCTCGGCCTGACCTTCAAGCCCAACACCGACGACATCCGCGAGGCGCCCGCGCTTGACATCGCGCGCGGCCTGCTGCGCCGGGGTGCTGCGGTCACCGCGTACGATCCGGCCGGGATGGACCACGTCCGTCGCCTGCCGATCGGGAAGCGGATGACGTTCGCCGCCGACGCGTACGAGGCCGTCGACGGCGCCGACTGCGCCGTGCTCGTCACCGAGTGGAACGAGCTGCGCACGCTCGACCTCAAGAAGCTGGTGCGCCGCATGCGCCGCCCCGTGTTGTGCGACCTGCGCAACGTGTACGACGCGGCCGAGGCGGCTGCCGTCGGGATGAAGTACGTCGGCGTGGGACAGGGTGTGGCACCCGCGAAGAAAGCCGCGCGCAAGCCGGCGAGAAAGAGGAGCCGATGATCCAGGACGTCGTCGTCAAGCCGCTCAAGGTCATCGCCGACGAGCGCGGCTATCTCATGGAGATGCTGCGCTGCGACGATCCCTTCTTCCAGTCGTTCGGCCAGGTCTACTGCTCGGTGGCCTACCCGGGCGTGGTCAAGGGCTGGCACTACCACAAGGTGCAGTGGGACCACTTCGTCATCGTGCACGGCATGATGAAGGTGGTGCTCTACGACATGCGCCCCGACTCGAAGACGAAGGGCGAGGTGAATGAGTTCTTCATGGGCGAGAAGAACCCGATCCTGCTGCGCATTCCGCCGGGGGTCGCGCACGGCATGAAGGGCATGGAGCCGATGGGCGGCATGCTGGTCAACACGCCGTCGCATCCGTACCACTACACGGAGCCCGACGAGTTCCGGATCCCGCCGCACGACAACGACATTCCCTACGACTGGAGCCGCCAGGATGGCTGAGGCCCCCGTGACCCGCCCGCCTGGCCGCGACCTCGCCTCCGCCCGCATCCTCGTCACCGGCGGGGCGGGGTTCATCGGCTCGAACTTCGTGCGCCTGACGCTGGCCCGCTGGCCGGGCGTGCACGTGCACGTGCTCGACGCGCTGACCTACGCGGGGAACCAGGCGAACCTGGTCGACGTCGTCGACGCGACACGGCTGTCGTTCCAGCATGGGGACATCCGCGACCCCAAGGTCGTGGCCACGGCGATGGAAGGCGCGACGCACGTCGTCAACTTCGCCGCCGAGTCGATGGTCGACCGCTCGATCGACGACCCGGGCTCGTTCGTGCTCACCGATGTGTACGGCGCGTTCGTGCTGCTCGAGGAGGCGAAGCGCCTGGGCGTCACGCGCTTCGTCCAGATCTCGACTGACGAAGTGTACGGCGAGATCATGGGCGACCCCGCGACCGAGGACTCGCCGCTCAAGCCGCGCAATCCGTACGCCGCGAGCAAGGCCGGCGGTGACCGCCTGGCCTTCGCCTACCACGCGACCTACGGCCTGCCCGTCGTGATCACGCGCTGCTCGAACAACTACGGCCCGTACCAGTATCCCGAGAAGCTGATTCCCTTGTTCGTCACCAACGCGCTCGAGGACGAGGCGCTTCCGGTCTACGGCAGCGGGAAGAACACGCGCGACTGGATCCACGTCGACGATCACTGCCGCGCCGTGGCGATGCTGCTCGAGGCCGACGGCGTCGACGGCGAGGTGTTCAACATCGGCGCCGGCAACGAGCTCGACGTGCTGTCGATCACCGCCGAGATCCTGCGCCTGACGGGCAAGCCCGCCACGCTGATCCGCCACGTCGAGGACCGCCCCGGCCACGATCGCCGCTATGCGCTGTCGTCGACCAAGCTGACCATGCGCACCGGCTGGCGCCCGCAGGTCGAGTTCGCGCAGGGTATCGCGCAGACGATCGAGTGGTACAAGGCGCGGCGCGACTGGTGGGAGCCGATCAAGTCCGGCGAGTTCCGCCAGTACTACGAGCGCATGTACGGCCAGCGCAAGGTGCTGAAGGAGGTGGCCGGATGAGCGGCTTCCGCAGGCAGCGTCGCGCCGCGCTCGCTCTCGTCTTCACCATCGGGCTCGGCCTCGCAGCGACGGCCGCCGGCACGGTGCGCGCCGCCGAAGAATCCAACCCCGGTAACGCCGTCGCGCGCGAGGCCGCCGCGGCCAACGCGGAGCGCAATGCCGCCCCGGCAAGCGCCCCGCTCGCCGGCCCGGTCGATGCCGCACGCTATCCGCTCGGCCCGGGCGACGTGCTGTCGCTCGAGCTGTCCGGTCGCGTCTCGCGCCAGACCACGCTCGTCGTCGACGCCGAAGGGCGCCTCAACCTGCCGGAACTGGGAGTCATCGAGGTGGGGGGCACGACGCTCGAAGTGGCGCGCACGCGAATCCTGACCCGCTTGCGCAGTGCCTACCCGGGAGCGCGCGTCGACCTGCGGCTCGTCGGCCTGCGCCAGTTCAAGGTGTTCGTCGCCGGCCAGGTGAAGACCCCCGGCGTGACCACAGCGACCGCGGCAACGCGGGCCAGCGAAGTGTTCCGCGGACCGCTCGAGCTGGCGGGCGATGCCTCGCGGCGCAACATCGAGTTGCGTCGGCGCGACGGCCGTGTCGTGCGCGTGGACCTGGACGCGTTCGCCTACCTGGGCAGCGCCGCCGATGACCCGTTCGTCGAGGACGGCGACGTCCTGCTCGTTCCCCTGCGGCGCGATCGTATCTACGCCCTGGGCGGTTTCGCGCGACCCGGCGAATACGAGTATGCGCCGGGCGACTCGCTGTCGGACCTGCTCGCGTTGGCCGGCGGCCTGCAGCCCGGAGCGGAGCGCCATGCGGGAATGCTCGTCCGCTTCGCGGACGACCGGGCGCTCGACTCGGTCGCGGTCGACCTGGCCGCGCTGCGCACCGGCGCCGGCGACCGCGCGCTGGAGCCGCGCGATCGGCTGTTCGCCCGCACCCCCGTCGACTTCAGGCGAGTGCGCAACGTCATCGTCGCCGGGGAAGTGCGTCTGCCCGGACCGTACGCCATCGACGGCGATGCCGAGCGCCTCTCGGATGTGCTCACCCTCGCCGGCGGCCCGACCGCCGAGGCGGCGCTGACGCGCATCCAGGTCTTCCGCCGCGGGGTCGGGGCGCCCGAACGAGACATCGAGTTCGAGCGGCTGTCGCGGCTCAGCCGTTCCGAGATGACCGACGCCGAGTACACCGTGTTCAAGACCAAGCTCGCCTCGCAGCAGGCGGCCTTCGTCGTCTCCTACGACGTGCTGAAGGCCGACTCGAGCGCGTTCGACGTGCGGATGGAGGACGGCGACTACATCCTGCTCGAGCGCGAGACGCAGTCGGTGCGGATCTCGGGCGAGGTGAAGCGCCCGGCGCTCGTCGCGTTCGCGCCGGGGCGGAGCGGCAGCGACTACATCGACCTGGCCGGCGGATTCACCCAGCGCGCCCGGCGGGGGGACGCGCGCGTCACCCGTGCAGGATCGAGCCAGACCCTGTTGCTCACGGATGCAGGCCCGATCCAGCCCGGCGACTTCATCTGGGTGCCCGAGAAGAAGGACGTCAACTTCTGGGGGGTGGTGAAGGACGTCCTGCTGGTGGCGGGCAGCGTCGCGACCGTGATCATCCTCGTTCGCGACGCCTCGCGCTGAGGGAACGCATGGCCACCGCGAAATCCGACGACGCGCACGGACATGCCCACGATCACGCACCCGGATCCTCGTGCGCCGACGGCCACCCCGAGCGGATTTCGCCGGGGGACTCGTACTGGGAGAGCCACCTTCCCGAGCACCGGCAACGCTACGAGTTCGCCGCCGCGCGTCTGGTCGCCGGAAGTCGCGTGCTCGATGCCGGCTGTGGAGTCGGGTATGGAACGGCGCTGCTCATGGACCAGGGAGCGGGGCTCGCCGTCGGCGTCGACGTTTCCGCGGAAGCGCTCGCGGTCGCCCGCGCGCGCTTCGACCGGCCGGGCATCCACTGGATCCGCGAGGACTGTGTGTCGCTGACCGAGGCCGGCGCGCACGGCCCGTTCGACCTCATCGTCAACTTCGAGAACATCGAGCACGTGAGTGATGCGGAGCAGTTCCTCGATCGCGTCGCCCACCTGCTCGCGCCCGACGGCGTGTTCGTGCTCAGCACGCCGAATCGTAGCGCGATGAACCGCGTGCATGGCGCGGGGATCGACGCGCCGTCGGCGAATCCCTTCCATACGGTCGAGTTCTCCGCCGACGAGCTGCGCCGCATGCTGGCCAAGCGCTTCGGCACGATCGTGCTGTTCCACCAGACGTTCGATCCGCCCGAGCGCTTCCTCTACGAGCCGATCCTTTCGCTGCTGTGGTCGAATCCCTTCGCCCGGCTCGGTCGCTGGCTCCAGCGCGTGCTGCGCCGGCGCCCCATGGCGCACCGTGTCGAGGATCTCCTGCCGCCGCGTTCGCACCAGATCGTGGCCGCGGATCCGGGACCCTACCTGGCGGTGACGACCCTCGCGGAGTGTCGCCGACCCCTTCACCTGACCGGAACCGCTGAACGCACGTGACGATCGCCCGCACCGTCGGTCGCAACACCCTGTACACCGCCGTGGCCCGCCTTGCCGTGCTGGGAGTCTGGTTCGCCGTGACGCCCCGCGTGCTCGTCGTGCTCGGGCCGGAGCGCTTCGGCTTCTGGTCGATCCTGCTGGTGCTGGGCGGCAGCCTGGGCGCGGTCGACCTGGGCCTCGGCGTCGCGGTCACGCGTTCCGTGGCGCGATTGTGGAGTGAAGGTGCCGGCCGCCAGGTGCATGCGCTGATCACGCGGGCGGCCGCGCTGCAGGTGCTCGTGACGGCGCTGCTCGGCGGCGGGCTGATCGCTGCAACCTCCTTCGTGCTGCAGGCCTTCCACGTGCCTCCCGCGTGGTCCGGCGAGGCCCGGACCGCGCTGGCATTCGCCATCGCGACGTTCGTCCTGGGCTCGGCGGCAAACCTGTTCTTCGCCGCGTTGCAGGGAATCCAGCGCATGGACCGCGCACTGCTCGTCGTCCTGCCGGCGGCCGTCGGACTCGGCGTCGCCATCGTGTGGGCGATGGGGCAGCCGCAGCCGCTGCTCGTGCTCACCCAGGTGCAACTCGCCTACGCCACGCTGACCGCGCTCGGCTTCGCCGTGGCGCTGCGCGGATTGCGTCCCGTGCGAGCGACGGAGGGATCTCCCGCTGCCGCGCCGCTGCCGCTGCGCGATCTCCTGGTCTTCGGCGGCTGGGTCCAGCTCAACTCGCTGTTCGGCCTGATCCAGGCGCACGTCGACAAGCTGATCCTCGGGTCGCTGGTCGCGCTGGCGCCGGTGGCCGCCTATGAACTCGGCGCCCGCGTCACGTTCGCGGCACTCCTGCCGCCGATCCTGTTCCTCGGCGCGCTCCTGCCGGCGTTCGCGCGCGAGCACTCCGTCGGCGAACCCGGGCGCCTGCTGCCGATCTATCGCGCCGCGCTCGATCCGCACTTCGCCCTCAGTTTCGGGATCGCCGGCGCGATCGTGGCGCTCGCCCCGTGGATTCTCGGCGCGTGGCTGCACGAGCCTCCGGCCGACGCGACCTTCTTCCTCACGGCCCTGGCGGTGACCCAACTCGGAAACCTGCTCACGGGGGTCAGCAGCACGACCGCTCGCGCCGGCGGTGTGGCCCACCTCGAGACCCAGTTCGCCGTGATCGGCACCGTCCTCCATGTCGCGCTCGCGCTGGTCGGACTCGCGGTCTTCGGCGTGCGCGGCCTCCTGGTCGGCACGGTGCTCGGCAGCCTGCTGGGCGCCGCGTGGTTCATCGCGCGCATGGAATCGTGGCTCGGGATCGGGCGGACGCGTGCCGCATTCCGCGCCGGCCTGCCCTTCCTCGGTGCCGCCGCGGTCGCGGGTCTCGGCGCATTCCTCACGGCGCGCCTGTTGAGCCCCGCCCCGGATGTCGCGAACGCCTGGCCGGGGTTGCTGGCCGGCGGGGCGGTCGATGTGCTCCTGTTCGGCCTCCATCTCCGCATCCTCCATCGCGGCTTGTGGGAGGAGCTCCTCGCGCGGGCCGGCCGCCTTCGGTCGCGGTCATGACGAGCCACCGCCTGCGCATCACGTGGGTGCTTCCCTCGCTGCAGTTCACCGGCGGCCTGCGCGTCGTCTACGAGCACTCGCGCCAGCTTGTGGCGCGCGGCCACGCGGTCCGGCTCGTCGCGCCGCGCCCAGGGCCACGGCTGCCGCTCGGTGCCGCCGGTCGCCGGGCGCTCACGGGCTGGCTCCTCGAGCGCTTCGTCCTGCGTTCGGAGCGCATGCTCGATCACTACGGTCTGCGGGCGCACTGGACGGTCGTCCCCGCGCTGGAGCCGGCGCACCTGCCGCCCGCCGACGTCACGCTGGCGACGTCGTGGCCCACGGCCGCGGTCGTCGCCGCCGCACCTGCGTCGGCGGGCCGCGGCGCGTACTTCCTCCAGCACGACGAAGCGTTCGAGCCCGGGCTGCGCGACAGCGTCGACGCTACCTGGCGACTGCCGCTGGAGCGCATCGTCATCGCCGGCTGGCTGCAACACCTCGCGCGCGAGAGATTCGGCGTCCGGGTGTGGGGACCGATCGTCAACGGGGTGGACCTCGCGCAGTTCCACGAGCGCGGTCGGGTGGAGCACGCTCCGCCCGTCGTCGGCATGCTCTACGAGAAGATGGCGTGGAAGGGCTGCGCCGACGGTTTCGCCGCGATCGAGCGCGCCCGGCGCGAGGTGCCCGGCCTGCGGTTGCACCTGTTCGGCCGGCCCCGGCTCGCCGAGCGACTTGCCCCCGGGGACAGGTTCGAGCGGAACCCGACCCCCGCGCGGCTGTCGGCGATCTACCGCGAGTGCGACCTGTTCCTCTCGCCGAGCTGGACCGAGGGCTGCCAGCTTCCGCCGATGGAGGCCATGGCGTCCGGGTGCGCCGTCGTGGCCACCGACGTCGGCGGGATTCCCGACTACGCGATCGCGGGAGAGACCGTGCTCACCGCGCCGCCGCACCACCCGGAGACGCTTGCAGCGCACCTCGTGCGGCTCGCCGGCGATCCGGCGTACGCGCGGGCCCTGGCGGCGCGCGGACGGGCGCACATCGCTCGATTCACCTGGGATCGGGCGACCGATCGGCTCGAGGAAACGCTGCGGACAATCGCGCGCGGAGAGTCGGCGTGACCGCGCGCCCGACCGCGCTCATCCTCACGCCCCGCACACCGTGGCCGCTCGACGACGGCGGCCGCATCGTGCTCTGGCAGGCGATCGACACGGCTGCCCGCGAGCATGACGTCGTGCTCGTCACCTTCGACACGCCCGCGGGGCTGGCGCATCCGGAGCCCGACTTCGTCCGCGCGGCCTGTCGCACCGTCGTGCGCGTGCCCCATCGGCCCGCCGGCCCGCTGGCCGCGGCGCTGCGCGGCTCATTCGGGCGGTGGCCGCACACCATGGTGCGCTTTCACTCCGCGGAGTACGCGGCGGCGGTGCGCGACGCCGTGCGCACGTTCCGCCCCGCCTTCGCGGTGGTCAACAACCTCCACCTCGCCGTCTACGCGGATGACCTGGGCGACACGCCGTGGGTGCTGCGCGAGCAGAACGTCGAGCACCTGTGGATGGCACGCTACGCCGCGACACGGCGCGATCCCCTGACGCGGGCCTATGCGCTGTTCCAGGCCGGACGGTTGCGTCGTTTCGAGCGGGAGGCGGCACGGCGGGCCGCGATCGTGTTCGCGATCCAGGAGGAGGAGGCGCGCGAACTGCGGGTCCTCGCCCCGGAGGCCCGCGTCGAGGTGGTGCCGATCGGCATCGACTTCGCGCGCTACGTGGCACCGCGTCCGGTCGCACCCGCGGTCGTGCTGGTCGTGGGCTCGTTCGCCTATGCGCCGAACGTGGAGGGCCTGCGTCGCTTCGTCGCCGAGGGCGCGGCCGAGCTCCGCCGCCTCGCGCCCGCGGCGATCCTGCGCGTCGCCGGGCGTGGACTGGCGCCCGCTCTCGCCCGCGAGTTGGTCGCGGCTGGAGTGGAGGTCGTCGGCGCCGTCCCCGACATGGCACCGCAGTTCGCCGCGGCGACGGTCGTGCTCGTCCCCCTGTGGATGGGCGCGGGCGCGCGGGTGAAGATCGTCGAAGCCGCCGCCGCCGGCGTGCCGGTCGTCTCGACGCCGCTCGGCGCCGAGGGCCTGGGGCTCGATCCGGTGCAGGAGATCCGGATCGCCGAGGGGCCGCTCGAGCTGGCCCGCGAAGTGGCGGCGCTCGTCGCAGCGCCGGCCGAGGCCCGCGCGATGGGCGCGCGCGCCCACGCCTTCGCCCGCGAGCGCTACGCCCTGCCCGCGGTGGCTGCACGCACGAACCTCCTGTGCGCCTCGATTGCGCGGCGGGATCCGGCATGAACGTCCTCGTCCTCACGTCCCGCCTGCCGTTCCCGCCGAATCGCGGCGATCGCCTGCTCGCGTTGCGCATGCTCGAGGTGCTCGCCACGCAGCACACCGTGACCCTGGCGTCGTTCGTCGAGGGCCGTGAGCCGCGCGAGGGCCTGGAACACATCCGCGGCCTCGGGATCGACCTGCACGTCGTCGAACTTCCGGCGGCGCTGTCGCTGGCACGAACCGCGCTCGCGGTCCCGACGCGCTCGCCGCTGCAGATCGCCTACTACCGCAGCGGCCGGATGAGTCGGCTGGTCGACGGGCTCGCGGCGGCGTGCCCGTTCGATGCGACGATCGTTCAGATGATCCGCATGACGCCGTACGGCCTGCGCGTTTCGTCCGGCCGTCGGATCGCGTTCCTCGCCGACTCCTACGGGCTGTCGATGGGACGGCGGGCCGCGGTGGAACACGGCGTGCGCGCGGCCGTCACCCGGCTGGAGGCCGGGCGCATCGCGCGCTACGAACAGGAGATGGCGCAGCGTTACGACCGCACGTGGCTCGTCTCTCCGGCCGACCTCGCCGGGTTCCCACGCGCGAGCTGGCCGCGCATCGACATCGTGCCGAACGGATTTCCCGAGGAGCTGCTGCAGGTCGGGATCGAGCGCGAACCGGGGGCGCGGCTGCTCTTCGTCGGCCACCTGGGCGTGCCGCACAACGTGGACTCCGCGCAGGTCCTGGCGCGCGAGGTGCTGCCCGCGGTCCGGGCCCGGCGGCCGGATGCGACCCTGCGCCTCGTCGGGGCGGATCCCGCGCCCGCGGTGCGCGCTCTGCATGCTCCGCCCGGGATCGTGGTCACCGGGTTCGTGCCCGACCTCGCGACCGAGTTTGCCGCGGCGCATGCGTTCGTCGCGCCGCTGCGCTTCGCCGCGGGCGTGCAGAACAAGATCATCGAGAGCCTGGCAGCAGGCGTGCCGGTCGTCACCTCGAGCATCGCCGCCGCCGGACTGGGTGCCACGGGGGAGCGCGACCTGTGGGTGGCCGACGACCCGGGCGCGATGGCCGAACGCGTGCTCGACCTGCTGGGCGATGAGGCGGCCCGGGCCGCCCTTGGCCGCCGCGGGCGCGAGTTCGCGTCGCATGGATTCCGCTGGTCGAACATCCTGGCCGCGCTCGAGCGAGCGAAGTCGAATGCGCCCGTTCAGCATGCGATCGGCCAGATTTCGGGCACGTGAGCGGCCCCGGGCCGGCCCGCGGGTGGCGCGGGGGCCGGCGCCACGACGCTAAGTGCTTCCCCGGCATCGGACTCGACGGCCGGCGGCGGGGGTCCCGGGGCGCGCTGACGGCAGGCACGCCACTTGCGTCACAAGTGGGGAGAGGCCCGGTCCGGGAGCGGCCCCGTTGGAGGACGCACTTCGCGGCAGGCCCGATCGCCACAACTTGCTGAACCATATGGGCTTTGCTGGTCTGGCCGGGCAGAAAACCGTTTGACACCTGACCGGACGTTCTCCTAACCTGCTGAGGCACCTGCAAGGGCGGTGAAGTCGTCCGCCTGCATTCCGATTCGCCCCTGTCATGGGACACCGAGGGAGGACCATGCGAGTTCTGGTCACAGGAGGTGCCGGCTTCATCGGGTCGCATCTGGTCGATGCGCTCCTCGCACAGGGCCATGAAGTCCGGGCGCTCGACGACCTTTCGACGGGCTCGCTCGACAATCTCAAGGACGCCTCCGCCAACCCGAGCTTCCACTTCGTCGAGGGCTCCATCCTCGATTCGAAGATCGTCAACGCACAGGTCGCGCAGGTCGATGAGGTCTATCATCTGGCCGCCGCCGTCGGCGTCAAGTTCGTCCTCGACAACCCCCTGCGCTCGCTGCTGACGAACATCCGCGGCAGCGAGGAGGTTCTCGAGGCCGCCGACAAGCAGGGCAAGAAGAAGGTCATCCTCTTCTCCTCGAGCGAGGTCTACGGCAAGGGCGCCTCGATCCCGTTCCACGAGGACGACGATCGCCTGCTCGGCCCCACGTCGGTCCTGCGCTGGTCGTACGCCGCCTCCAAGGCGGTCGACGAGTTCCTGGCGCTCGGCTATCACCACGAGCGTCGGTTGCCGGTCATCGTCGTGCGCTGCTTCAACACGTGCGGCCCGCGGCAGAGCCCCCACTATGGCATGGTCATTCCCCGGTTCGTCGAGCGCGCGCTGCGCAACGAGCCGATTCTCGTCTATGGCGACGGCCTGCAGAGCCGCTGCTTCTCTTCGGTGCACGACGTCGTCCGCGGCGTGCTGATGCTGGCGCAGGAGCCCAAGGCCATCGGCGAGGTGTTCAACATCGGCACCAAGGAAGAGGTCTCGGTCACCGAGCTCGCCCGCCGCGTCAAGGCGATCACCGGCAGCACCTCCCCGATCGAGGCCGTCGAGTACGAGGCGATCTACGGCAGCAAGTTCGAGGACATGCAGCGCCGCGTGCCGTCGCTCGACAAGATCAAGGCGATGGTCGGCTACGAGCCGCAGGTCACGCTCGATCAGCTGCTCCGCGACACGGTCGAGCACGTGCGGGCCAAGGCCAGCGCGCCGGTGACGGCGACGCACTCCTCGACCGCCGCGCGCTGATCCCCCTGTTGCCGCGCCCCGCGGGACCGGCTATCGTCCCGGGGCCATGATTCGCGACCTCACGCCTTCTCCCGACGCTTGGGCCGGACTCGCCGCCTGGGCCGCCGGCCTCGCCGCCGTCCTGCTCGTCACCCCGCTGGTGCGGAAGGTGGCGTGGGCGACCGGCTACCTCGATCACCCCGAAGCGCGCAAGCTCCACATCGCGGCCACGCCGCTGCTCGGCGGGGTCGCCGTTGCCGTCGGCACCGCGATCGGCGCCAACCTCGGCTTCTGGTCGCTCGACATGGTGCTGCCGTCGCGCGCGCTGTGGTGGATGGCGGGCGCGGTCGTGGCGGTGGGGCTGGGGCTCATCGACGACAAGTGGGGGATGGGGCCGGCCCCCAAGATGTTCATCCAGGCGCTGGCGGCATGGCTCTTCCTCCAGGGTGGCGTCTATCCGCAGGCGTACTTCGGGCCGTTCTGGGGCCAGGCGATCGCCATCTTCTGGATGGTCGGCCTGATGAACGCGATCAACTTCCTCGACAACATGGACGGCATCGTCGGCGGGGTCGCAGCGATCTGCGCGCTCGCCTTCGCCGCCCTGCTCGCCATCTGGGGCTGGCCGCACGAGGCGCTGTTCGCACTCGGGTTGGCCGGCGCGACGCTCGGCTTCCTGCGCTACAACTTCGCGCCGGCGCGCATCTTCCTCGGCGACACCGGGAGCCTTTTCCTGGGGTACACGCTCGGGGCGCTGGGGCTGATCGCCGCCACCGCGGGGCCCGGTGTGTCGGGCATCCTGTCGACGCTGCTGGTGCTCGGCTTCCCGCTGTTCGACACGACGTTCGTCGTGCTGACCCGCATGGCCGAAGGTCGCAAGGTCTACATCGGCGGGCGCGACCACACGACGCATCGCATGAATCGCGTCGTGCGCGGGCCGCGCCGCACCGCCGTCTCCGTCTACGCCACCACGATCGCGCTCGCGCTCTCCGGCATCTTCCTCGGGGTCACCCCCGGGTGGCGGTTCGGGGTCCCGATCGTCGCCGTGTGGGTGATCGTGCTCGTCGTCCTTGGCCGCCGCCTCGCGCGCGTGCCGCAACTGTGAGGAATCCATGACCGAATCCGACGCCATCACCGGTTCCGCCGCGCATCCCGACTCGCCGGTCGCCGCCTTCGTGCACGACCTGCTGGTCCGCCTCGTCGATCACCCCGAGGCGGTCTCGATCCGCATCGATCCCGGTCCGACCACGCTGTACGAGGCGAGTGTCGCCGCCGACGACGTGGGCCAGATCGTCGGCCGCGAGGGGCGCATCGTGAAGGCGCTGCGCACGCTCATCTCCACCGCGGCGGAGAAGCGCGGCGAGCGCGCGACCTTCGAGATCGCCGAGCCCCGCGCTTGAGCGCGCTTCACCCCGCGCGATGACCCGCGTCGACGTCGGTCGCGTGATCAAGGCGCACGGCCTGCGCGGGCAGGTCGTGGTCGGCGGCGTGCGCCTGACACTCGAGGAGTTCGTCGGCCTGGGCCACGTCTACGCGCGTGGCGTCGCTGGCACGACGGGCGAGAAGGCCGCCACGCAACGGCTCGAGATCACCGATGCGAAGCCGTTCCAGCAGAGCATGATCGTGCGCTTCGAGGGCTTCGACCGCCGCGAGGAGGCCGACGAACTGCACGGCGTCGTGCTCGAGGTCGACCCCGCGCAGTTACCGGTCAACGCCGACGGCACGGTCTACTTGTTCCAACTGGTGGGTCTCGCCGTCGCGACCGAGGACGGGCAGGCGCTCGGCCGCGTGAGCGAAGTGCTGCAGACCGGGGCGACGCCCATTCTCATCGTCCACGGGCCGCCGGCCGCCGAGGGCGAGAAGCCGCGAGAACGCCTGCTTCCCATGAGCCCCGAGGTTCTCAAGAGGGTCGACACCGCAGCCGGGACGGTGACGGTGCACCTGCTGCCGGGGATGGAAGAGCTGTAGCCGGGCCGGCGCACATGAAGATCTCGCTGATCACCATCTTTCCCGATTTCTTCGCCGGAGCCCTCGCCGAGGGGATGATCCGGGTGGCCCGCGAGAAGGGGCTTCTGGACGTCCGAGTCATTAATCTGCGAGACTTTACCGAGGATCGCCACAGGACGACCGACGACACCCCGTTCGGTGGCGGGGTGGGCATGGTCATGAAGGCGGAGCCGATCTTCCGGGCCGTCGAGACGGCCGCTCCCGAGCCCCCTCCGGCCCGCCACGTCGTCCTCCTGACCCCCCAGGGGAAGCCGTTCCAGCAGGCGGACGCCCTGCGGCTGGCCGGGCTAAGTCACGTTGTGCTATTGTCCGGGCGGTACAAGGGCGTCGACGAGCGGGTTGCCGAACACCTCGTCGACGAGGAACTCTCCCTAGGGGATTTCGTCCTCTCGGGGGGGGAACCCGCCGCCCTGTGCGTCGTCGATGCCGTCGCCCGGTTGCTCCCCGGAGTCCTGGGCGACTTCGACTCCGCCGAAAGCGACTCGTTCCACTCCGGCCTCCTCGACTGCGCGTATTACACCCGTCCGGCCGTGTTCCGGGGGTGGCCCGTCCCCGACGTCCTCGTTTCGGGAGACCACGCGAAGATCGCCCGCTGGCGTCGGGAAGACGCACTCGCCCGAACGCTCGAACGGCGTCCGGATCTGTTGTCCACGGCCGCGCTCGACGAGGCCGCCCGGAAGCACTTGAAGGCCCTGACCGGCAAGAAGGAGAAGTGATGAGCCTGATGCAGAAGTTCGAAGCGAAGTTCGCCAAGGCCGAGCACCCCGAGTTCCGCCCCGGCGACACGGTCAAGGTCTACGTGCGAGTCATCGAAGGCGACAAGGAACGCGCCCAGATGTTCCAGGGCGTGATCCTGAACCTGCGCGGCAGCAGCACCAATCGCACGTTCACCGTGCGCAAGGTCTCCGACGGCATCGGCGTCGAGCGCATCTTCCCGCTCCACTCGCCGAACATCTCGAAGATCGTGATCGCCCGTCACGGCGCCGTGAAGCGCGCGAAGCTGTTCTACCTGCGCGACAAGACCGGCAAGGCGGCGAAGATCCGCGAGAAGAAGGTCGTGACCACCGAGACGGCGTCGAGCTAGTTCGCGATCTCGGGTGGCTGCCCTCAACCTGCTCGACCTCATCTCGTTCCTCCGGCGGTACGGCGTCCGGATCGCGGCCTGGAGCCTGGGCTTCGCGATCGCGGGTGCCCTTCTTTCTTACGTCGTTCCCCCGACCTACGAATCGACGGCGGTCATCCTCCCTCCGGAGGAGGACCAGCTCTCGGCGGCGCTGTCGTTGTCCCGACGCGGCAGCGGCGGGCTCGGAGCCCTGACGCGCCTGGGCGGGAGCTACTTCACGCAGGCGGACGTGGCCCTGGCGACGCTGCGCAGCCAGACCGTGCACCTCCGCGTGGTCCGCGACCTCGACCTCCAGGCGGTGTACAAGACGAAATCGCCCGACGACGCGGCGATGCGCCTGCGCGACCAGGTGACCGTGCGCATCAGCACCGACGGCACGATCGCGGTGATCGCCCGCGACCGGACGCCGGATCGCGCGGCGAAGATCGCCAACTCGTTTCTCGAGCATCTCGATTCCATGACCCGCGAGTTCCGCACCTCCGAGGCGCGTCGCACCCGCGAGTTCCTGGCCCGTCGCGTGGCCGAGACTGACTCCCTGCTGCACACGTACGAGCAGCGGCTCGTCGCCTACCAGGCCCGCCGCGGCGCCGTCGTGATGTCGCCCGAGATGCGCGGTGGTTCGGATGCGGCGGCTGCGCTGGTCGCGCAGAAGGTCGGCGCGGAGGTCGAGTTGCAGATGGCCCGGCGTTACAGCAGTCCGAACTCCGAGGAGATCCAACGGCTCCAGGCGCGCGTCAACGAGCTCGGGCGCCAGATCGGTTCGCTCCCGGCGACGCAGGCCGGCGGCTCCGACCTCATCCGCCAGGCTGCGATCCAGCAGCAGGTGCTGGGCATCCTCACCGGGCAGCTCGAGGAAGCGCGCATCCGCGAGGTCATGGACACCCCGACGATCCAGGTGCTCGATCCGGCACGACCGCCGGAGCGCAAGAAGTGGCCGCGTCGCTCGTGGCTCGCGGGCTTCGGCGCCATTGCGGGCGCTCTTGCCGCCGGGATCCCGCTGCTGCTGAACAGGCCCCTCCAGCCCCGCGTCTGAACGGTGTCCACGACCGCGCCGGATTCGTCGGTTACGTCCGCGCGGCGTTCGCCGATCCTCCTGCCCGTCCTCGTGGGTGCGATCGCACTTGGTCTCGTCGCCGCACTCGCGTTCGATGGTCCGGGCGGACTGCTCGGCCTGGCGGCGATGACGACGGTGCTCCTCGCGGCGCCGCTGCTGCTGGGGGCGGCGTATCTCGGCCTGTGGATCCTTCCGGCACTCGGTCTCACCATCCTTCTCGGCCAGATCTCGCGCGGGATCCACGCCTTCGAACTCGTCTATCCCGCGGTGATCGTCGCCGGGCTGATCGCGACGCTCCACTCGCCCGACCGGCGCGCCTGGGACGTGCGGCTGCCCGGCTGGATCGGCTTCGCGTTCCTCGCCGTTCCGCTGCTCGCGCTGCCGGGCGTCGTGGTCGCACGCTCCGCCTATCTCGCGGCCTACAAGTTTCCGCTGCTCTGGGTCCTGCTGTTCTTCTGCCTGCGTCGGCTCGTGCCGCCGGAGCGCTCGCGGATCCTGCTGTGGATCTTCCCGCTGATCGGGGTGGCCGGCGCGTTGCAACTGCTGTGGAAGACACGGGGCCTCGGCGCGTTCGTGTTCTCGCGGCTCGAGTTTCGTAACTTCTACACACGCCTGCCCTGGGGACAGTCGGACTACATCTCGGCGACGATGGAGTTCTGCCTGTGCATGACGTTCGTCCTCTTCCTGCTCGAGCGTGGCTGGACGGCGCGGGTTCTGCTCGTGCTGGCGGCGCTGCCGATGATCGAGGCCTTCCTCATGCTGTTCTCGCGCGCCGGCGCGATCGGGCTCGTCGCCTTCATCCTGATCCTCGCGCTCGGGATGGGAGGGCGCCGCGGCATCGCCGCGGCCTTGCTCGGGAGCGCCGGGCTCGCCGCCGCCGCGTTCACGCCGGGGGGGCAGGTCTTCCTCCACCGGTTCACCGATCCGGGCGAGTACGCGTCGTGGTACGTGCGGCTGCTCTATTGGCAGTTCGGCTGGGAGCGCTTCATTCACCATCCGTGGACCGGGATCGGGCTGAACCAGGGGAAGTCCATGCACGACCTGATGGGCGACAAACCGTCGAACAACCTGTTCCTCGACACGATGTCGGAGCAGGGCATCCTCGGCGGCATCCTACTCGCGATCATCCTGTTCGCCGCCTACCGGATGGCCTGGCGCGTGCGCCCGGTCGGCTTCGACGCACCGGTCCATCCGGTGCGCGTCGCTCTGGTCGCGACGCTGACGCAGGTCCTGATCCACGCCATGGTCGAGCCGACCATCTCGGGGCCGACGATCGCGATTCCGTTCGTCTACCTGCTCGCCTGGCTCGCCCTGCAGCGCGAGCCGATGGGAAAGGGGTCTGCGTGAAAGTCCTCGTCGTGATGGGAACGCGTCCCGAGGCGATCAAGCTTGCGCCGGTCGTGTTCGCGCTTCGCGCTGTGCCGGGCATCGAGGTGAGCGTCTGCCTGACGGCCCAGCACCGCGACATGCTCGATGACGTCGTGCGCCACTTCGACATTCCCGTGCACCACGACCTCGACCTGATGACCCCGAACCAGACGCTGACCCAGGTCGCCGTCCGGGTGCTCGAGGGCGTCGACGCGATCCTTGCAGGCGAGGCGTTCGACTGGATCGTCGTGCAGGGGGACACGACGACGAGTCTCGCCGCGGCCCAGGCCGCGTTCCATCGCGGCGTGCGCGTCGGCCACGTCGAGGCGGGCCTCAGGACCTGGAACCTGCGCGAGCCGTTTCCCGAGGAGTGGAATCGCCGCGCCATCGATGCGATGGCAGACCTCGCATTCGCCCCCACGGAGGGGGCGCGGGAGAACCTGCGCACCGAGCGCGTTCCCGAGGAACGCATCCTGGTCACGGGGAACACGGCGATCGACGCGCTCCACTGGACGCTGGCGCGCACGCCCCCGGTCCTCGACGAGCTCGCGACGCTCGATCCGCGGCGGCCGATCGTGCTGGTGACGGCGCATCGGCGCGAGTCGTTCGGGGCTCCGTTCGAGGAGATTTGCCAGGCGCTCGCCACGCTCGCCGGGCGCGATGCGGAGACCGGGGTCAGCATCGTCTATCCCGTGCACCCGAATCCGAATGTGCGCGGGCCGGTCGAGCGGATTCTCGGCGACCGCAAGCACGTGCTCCTGCTCCCGCCCCAGAACTACGCCCGCTTCGTCCACCTGATGCAGCGGGCCCACATCATCCTCACGGATTCCGGCGGGATCCAGGAGGAGGCGCCCGGCCTGGGGCGGCCGGTGCTCGTGCTGCGCGATCACACCGAACGACCGGAGGCGGTTGCCGCCGGGACCGCCCGACTGGTCGGCACGTCGGCGGCCAGGATCGTGCACGAGGTGGATCGCCTGCTGACGGATCGAGCGGCCTACGAACGCATGGCGACGGCGACGAATCCCTTCGGCGACGGGACGGCTGCCGTCCGCATCGCGAAGGCCCTGGCGGCGACCCGGACGCACGAGGTGCGATGAGAACAATCTGGCTGTGCCTGCCTGCGTACAACGAGGAGCGCTCGCTTCCCGACCTGCTGCGGCGCTGCATCGCGGTGCGCACGCTCCTGCAGGCGGAGGGTCGCGACCTGCGCGTCGTCGTCGTCGACGACGGCAGCACGGATGGGACGATTGCCGCCGCGCAGGCGTTCGCCGGCTCACTGGGGCTCGACGTCGTGCCGCACGCGGTCAATCGCGGGCTGGGTGCGGCGTTGCGCTCGTGCGTGGCCGCGGGCCTCGAACGCGCTGCGGACGCGGATGCGATCGCGACCATGGACGCGGACAACACGCACGATCCCGGACTCCTGCCGGGAATGTGGCAGCGGCTCGATGCAGCGGGCGCCGACGTCGTCATCGCCTCGCGGTACGAACCGGGCGGGGATGAGATCGGCCTCAGCCCGTTGCGCCGCGTCCTCTCCCGGGGGGCGAGCTTCCTGCTGGGCCTCACCGTTCCGGTGGCGGGAGTGCGCGACTACACCTGCGGCTTTCGCCTGTACCGGTCGGCGACACTGCGCTCCGCGCAGGCGCGCTGGGGGGCTCGGCTGATCGAGGAGAGCGGCTTCACCTGCATGGCCGAGCTCCTGCTGAAGCTTGGTCGCCTCGGTGCGAGCGTCGTCGAGGCGCCGCTCGTGTTGCGCTACGACATGAAAGTGGGTGCCAGCAAGATGAAGGTGATGCAGACGATCCTGCGCTACTTCTCGCTGATTCGTCGCCTCCGGTCGGAGCCCGTTCCCGCCGAATCCGCCGGGGCTTGAGCGGCCGCGGATCGTCTCACCTTCAGCAGGCGGATCCCGAACTGCGCAGGGAAGAGTTCCATTTCCTCCCGCAGCGTTGCCGCGTCCACCCCGAATGGTCCCGCCAACGCCTGCAGGAATCGCTCGCGAGCGGCCGCGTCGTCGTGCGCGAACACCCCGAACGCGGTCGGCGCATCGCGCAGTGCCGGCGCGACCCGCAGCAGTTCGTCCGTGTCCGCCGGCGGCCCGGTGAATCCCACGGCCGGAAGGCGTCCGCGATCGTAGTAGTCCCACGCGCGATCAAGGTAGCCGGGGTAGAGGAGGACGACCGTGCCCGGTTGCGCCTCCGCGGCGACCTGCGCGTGCACCTCGCGCCAGGATTCCTTCCCCGGCAACGCTCCGGGGGCCAGCCAGCGCTGGACGATCGCGGATCCGGGGGCGTGATAGGCCACGGCGCTCGCCGCCGCGAGGGCGACCAGCGCGCCGCTCAGGAGCGGGCGCAATGGCCCGCGCGCGGTGCGGGCGCCCAGCGCAGCGAGGAACACGAGGAACGGCGCGAGGAAGACCAGGTACTTCTCGTGCATCAGCGGGATGCGCGCCTGGAGCGCCAGGATACCTGCGATGGGGATGATCAGCGCCGTGCCGACGAAGCCGCGCAGCCGCGGCTCGCCCGCCGCCCGCCATGCGCCGAGCCCGATCGCACCGAACCAGACGAGCGCAGTCGCCGCGATCAGCGGGCCGTTCGCCGCGAGGAACGCGGCCGTGCCGGCCTCGATGCGCAGCGCGTCGATCGGCGCAATCGCGGGCCCGACCCCGATGCGCCACAGGCTGTAGCCGAGCCGGCTCAGCAGGCCGAAGCGCTCGCCGGAGCCGGCGAGCCCTGTCGGGTGGGCGAGGGCGCGCAGCAGCCAGGGCAGGTACAGCGCGACCGCCGCCGCCTGGGCGACTCCCACGGAGAGCACGAGCGAGCCGCGGCGCGGAGTGTCGCGCCGCAGTCCGAGAGCGAGCACGAATGCCGCGTGCCCCAGCAACGGCCAGATCGCCAGCACGTGCGTGTAGAGCGCGAGCGCCGCCAGCGACGCATAAGCCACGAGGTCGCGCGTGCGTCGCCCGTCGATCCAGCGCAGGAGCAGGAGCGACAGCCCCAGCGCCTCGGCCAGCAGCAGGGAATACATCCGGGCTTCCTGTGCGTACTCGATCCAGAAGCCGCCGAGGGCCGCCCAGGACGCGGCGAGCAGGGCGACACCGGACGCGCCGGGGACTCCGGCCGTGAGGCGCCGGGCGAGGAGAAAGAGGAGCCCGACCGCGAGGATGCCGAACACGGCTGCGGGGAAGCGCAACGCCGCCTCGCCATCGCCGAATCCGGCGATCCACAGGCGCGTGATCACCCACCACACGGGACCGTGATTCACCTCGCTGAACATGGAGTCCGCGAGGCTGGGCCGCGTCGCGTTCCACCACGTCGCGGCCTCGTCGAGCCAGAGCGAGGAACGGCCGAGGTGCACGATGCGCAGGGCCGCGGCGAGCGCGATCAGCGTGGCGATCGTCGGCCAGCTCGCGCGAGCGTTCATCGCCATCGCAGGACCGTCGTGGGTGAGGGTGGGGATCGAGTCGATCGAGGTTCGTGCCGCGGGGAATCTAGCATATGATCCGCGCGCCATGACCCCGCTCGATCGTGCCCTGCGCGACTTCGATCGCACGCTGTCGACCGGACTGTCCGGCGCGGTGATCGGCGTCGACGAAGTGGGCCGGGGCTGCCTCGCCGGGCCCGTGGTCGCCGCCGCGGTCACGATCCACGTCGACGTGGACCTGCCCGGGATCGACGATTCGAAGCGGTTGAGCGGCCCGCGACGTGCGCGGATGGCCGCGGCGATCCGCGCCGGCGCGCTCGCGGTGGGCGTCAGTTTCGTCGGCCCGGCCCACATCGACGCGGTGAACATCCGGCGGGCCAGCCTGCTGGCGATGCGGCGCGCGGTCCTGCGCCTCGAGGCACGGCTGCGCGCGCGCCATCCCGTCGGGCCCGGCGCCGGCGATCCACCGGCCGGGATCGTCCTGGTCGATGGCGTGGACCGGATCCCCGAGCTCGACCGGCCGCAGCGGACCGTGATCGGTGGGGACGGGAAGAGCCGCGCGATCGCCGCGGCGTCGATCGTCGCCAAGACCGTGCGCGATCGGTTCATGGAGCGCCTGGCCGCGGAGCACCCCGCTTACGGTTTCGAGCGCAACCGCGGCTACGGAACGCCCGAGCATCTGGACGCGTTGCGCCGCCACGGGCCGTGTCCCTGGCATCGCCGAAGCTTCGCCCCGATCGCGCAGCATGAACTGCTCGCGCTCGCGGACTTCCCCGCCCGCTAGGCTCCGCCCCCGCGAGAGCATCGCCATGACGTCCGACTCCCAGCGACGCGGGAGGGCCGGCGAGTCGATCGCCGCGCTCTTCCTCGAAGCCCGCGGCTACACAATCCTCGCCCGGAATCTCCGCGTCGGACGGCGCGAACTCGATCTCGTCGCCGAGCGCGGCCGGTTGCTCCTCGCGGTCGAGGTCAAGTGGCGCCCGGCCGGTGATGCGTTCGGCGGGGCGGGGGAGGCCTGGCGGCCGGCCCAGCGCTCCCGGGCGGCGGCGGCCTGGCTCGCGGTGCGCGCCACGTTTCCGCACGGCGAAACGCGGCCCTGGCGCTTCGACCTGGTGACCATCGAGGAGGAGGCGCACGGCCTGCGACTCGAGCATCGACGGGGCGCGTGGAGCCCGGCGGGAGGGTGGTGGTGAGCCGACGCGCAGTCGTTGTCCCCGGGAGGGGCCTCGCCTAGACTGTGCGGCGTCGATCGGTCGCCCCCGATTCCCGCGCGTCCCTGCCGAGGAGAGCCCATCCTGCCCACCGCCCCCGAACCCCGGATCCTCATCCTGCACGCGACCGCGGGTTCCGGTCACCTGCGGGCCGCCCAGGCGCTCGAGGCCGCGTTCCTCGCGCTCGCCCCGACGGCCCACGTGCGGACGCTCGACACGCTGCATTTCGGTTCGCGGCTGTTCCGTCGCGGCTACACCCCGACGTACGACACGCTGGTCAAGCGCGCGCCGCGCGTGTGGGGCCTGCTCTACAAGAGCCTCGAGCAACCGCGCATCCACCGCGGCACCACGCCGCTGCGGCACGCGCTCGATCGCATCAACGTGCGCAGCCTGGTCGCGCACATCGAGCGCGAGCGGCCCACCGCCGTCGTCTGCACCCACTTCCTGCCGCTCGAGGCGCTGGCGCCACGCCGGCGCCGGGGCGCGCTCGCCGCGCCGCTCCATTGCGTGATCACCGACTTCACCGCGCACCCGTTCTGGGCGATCGAAGGGATCGACACGACATTCGTGGCCTCGGCCGCGGTGCGCGAGGAGCTCGCGTCCTGGGGCGTGGCGTGGGAGAAGATCGTGGTCAGCGGCATCCCGATCGATCCCCGCTTCGCGCACGGTTCGCACCCGCGCGCCGAGGCGCGGGAGCAGTTCCAGCTCGCGCCCGACCGCCCGACCATCCTGCTCATGGGCGGCGGCAACGGCGTGGGTCCGCTCGCCTCGCTCGCCGAGCGCCTGCTCAGCCTGCCGATGGCGCCGCAACTGCTCGTCGTCTGCGGCCGCAATGCGAGGCTGCGGATGCGCATGCGCGCGGTCTCGGAGCTGGCACCCGGGCGCGTGCGCGCGCTCGGCTTCACCGACCAGGTCCCCGCGCTGCTGTCTGCGGCGGACGTGATCGTGACCAAGGCCGGGGGACTCACCTGCAGCGAGAGCCTCGCGATGGGCACGCCGATGGTGGTGTTCCGCCCGACGCCCGGGCAGGAGGAGAAGAACTCGACCGCGCTCGCCGTCGCCGGCGCCGCGGTGCGCGCCCGCACGTTCGAGCAGGTGACCGCGGCGGTCGAGCGCATCCTGTCGCATCCCGCGCTCGCCACGTCGATGCGCCAGGCGGCGCGGGCGCTGGCCCGGCCGCGCGCGGCCGAGGACGTCGCGCGGCGCGTGCTCGAACTCCCGCCGCGCGAGGACTCCGCCGAGGCGGCGCCCGAGGCACCGACGGTGGAGCAGCGCACTCCGTGATCGCCGAGCGCGCCGGGCGCACCTGCGACTTCCTGCTGCTGGTCTTCGCCTTCGCCCTTCCGCTGTCGATCGCGGTCTCCGAGATCGCGCTCGTCGCCACACTCGTCGCCTGGCTCGTCTCCGCACCGTGGCGCCGCCCGGCGGCGCCCGGCGCGCGCAGCATCGGCCTGGCCACGGCTGCGCTCGTCGCGACCTGGTTCCTCGCCTCGGCGTTCGCCGTGGATCCTGTCGCGAGCCTCATCAAGGTGCGGAAGATCTACTCGATCCTGCTCGTCCTCGTCGTGCTCGATCGCGTGCGCGACACGCGTGGTGCCGGACGACTCGCGGCGGCCGCGCTCGCGGGCGGCGCCGTGAGTGCGACCTTCGGCATCCTCTACTTCGCCGCCATGCGGCTCTCGGGGACCTTCCCCGCCTATCGCCTCGAGAGCGTGTTCTCCACCGCGATGACGACCGGAAACGTGTTCGCCACGCTCGCCATCGCCGCACTCGGCGAGGGGCTGCTCCGCACCGGCACGAGGGCCGGCGCCCGCCGCGCCTTCGTCGCGTTCCTCCTGATCGCCCTGGCGCTGCTCGGGACGAAGACCCGGTCGTCGTGGATCGCGTTCGTGGCGGGGGCGGGCTTGATCCTCGCCCGCCTGCGGCCGCGCCTGCTCCTCGTCGGTGTCCTCGGTCTCGCGTTTGGTCTCGCCCTCGGGCCGCAGGAACTGCGCGATCGCGTCGCGAGCACGTTCGATCCGACCTACGAGACGAATGCCGGCCGCATCTCGCTGTGGCGCTCCGGTGCGGAGGTCGTGCGCGAGCATCCATGGACCGGCGTCGGCCTCGCCGATCACTACGCGCTCATCGAGACCCATCGTCGGTCCGATGCGACGTTCCATGCAGGGCACTTCCACAACAATGTCGTCCAGGTCGCCGCGAGCACGGGCCTGGTCGGCCTCGCCGCCTATCTCGGCTGGATGCTGCTGGTCGCCGGCCTCCTCGTCGCGAGCATGCGCAAGGCGGGAGCGGGCGGCGCGCCGCGGGCGCTGGTCGGGCTGGCCATCTGGCTCGCGTTCCAGGTCCACGGCATGTTCGACTGGAGCTTCGGCGACGCCGAGGTGGCGAACCAGTTGTTCCTGTGGGTGGGTCTCGGCCTGGCCGCGGCGCTAACCCCCAGTCCCACAAGCGCCTGAGCCGCCCCGGCCGGCCGGAAGCGGGGGGCCGAGCCGCCGGTTTCCTGTCCGGCCCTTGTCAGGACCTCCGGACCCGCGTAAGCTTGTGGCCTGCGTGGCGGTCCTTCGACCTCCGGCAGATGGCGCCGATTGAATGCAGTGGATTGCACGGATGCCCCCGGCACGCCCCCAGATTCCGGAGTCGCCGTCGTCGAGTTGCTTCGACCGGACGATCGGGTCAAACCAGGTCCCTGACGGAACAGCAAGACAGCCGAAGAGTTCGGACACCCTGGCCTCTCCGTCGCCTCCCGCCCGTGGCGACGGACCACGATTGCGTTCATTCGCGATCGGGGAGTTGGAATGGTGCATCACGCGTGGGCGCTTGGACTCGCGGGTTGGTTGCTCGTGTGCGCGGAAATCGTCCGCGCCGCGGTGCCGCCGCCTGCACCCCAGCCGCTGCCTCGCAGTCTCGAAACGACCTCCGCCGGTGTCGCCGCCGATCCGCAGCGCGCGCGCGGAGCGGAGCCCAGGCGCATCGCGACCTCGCTGCCCGAGGAAGTCGTGCGTGGCGGGGTTCCCACGTTCGGGAAGCCGGGCACGTTCACGATGGCGGTGACCGCACCGGATGCGCAGCGGATGCCTGGCGGCTTCCAGGATCCGCTGCGCTTCCTGCAGGCGTTGCCGGGTGTGTCGAACGATTCGGATTTCGACGGCCTCCTCTACGTGCGCGGCGGGGAGGGCGGGCAGAACAAGGTGTTGCTCGACCAGGTCTCGGTGAGCGACGCCTATCACTTCGGCGGCGTGGTCAGCGTGCTCAACGCCGACGTGATGGAGAAGATCGAGTTCTCACCGGGCGGCTACACGGCCGAGTACGGCGACGCGCTGTCGGCGATCCTCGCGGTGAAGCGGCGGGTGGGCAACCCGGTCGAGATGCGCGGTAGCGCCGGGATCTCCCTGCTCACCGCACACGCTACGTTCGAGGGGCCGATCGGCAACGATGGCAAGGCCTCGTACCTGGTGGCGGCGCGACGCTCGTACGTCGACCAGGTGCTCAAGAGTCGCGCCACGGGGCCCACTGCGCTCCCGGCGTTCTGGGACGTCGACGCGCGATTGTATCGACAGGCGGGAGAGCACGACTTCCGCCTCGGCTTCATCCGCTCCGGCGATGCGTTGTCGGCGCGGCTGTCGGACACGTTCACGTTCACGCCTGCCGAATCGAGTGGGCTCGAATGGGACCGTCAGCTGACGATGACGTCGCTCGAGTGGCGGCGCCCGGCGAGCCAGCCCGGGGCGTGGGCACTGTCGGGAATGACGGCGTACAGCTGGAAGGCGCAGGCCGTCGATTACCTGTCGGGCCTGCCGCAGCACGCGGACGCCGCCACGCGGACGTTCGACGCGCGCTTCGATGCGTCGCGTCCGGCCGGCGGAGTGATGTGGACGGGTGGGGCGCAGGTCGTGCACGGGCACACCGAGTACGACCTCGACATCGATCGGCTGTCGGTCCTCGAACCCGACCGTCGGTCGAACCCCCGTTCGCCGTTCGACACGGTGCGCGTGGTGTCGCACCACGAGTACCGCAACGTGTACGGCGCGGCGTACGTGCAGGGGCTGGGCACACTGGCCGACTCGGCGGTCACCGTCACCCTCGGCGCGCGCCTCGAGCACGGCTCGCGCAGCCAGGAGGCGGCGGTGACGCCGCGCCTGCGGCTCGCCTGGTCGACACCGCTGTCGGGCGTGACGGTGACGGCGGCGGCAGGACAGTATCGGCAGTTCCCGGGGGACCGGCTCGAGACCGATCCGACGATCGGCAACCCGGACCTGCTCGCCGAGCGGGCGGATCACCTGGTGCTGGGAGCCTCGCGGCTGTTCGCGCGAGGCGGGCGCCTGTCGGTCGAGGGGTACTGGAAGCGGCTGACGAACCTGATCGTCTACGACGCGGATGCGCCGGATGCGGCGCCACCGTTCGTCAACCAGGGAACCGGAAAGGCGCGCGGGGTCGAGTTTCTCGCCCACATCCCGCGCCGCAAGTCGGATGTCTGGTTCGCCTACACGCTGGGCGAGGTGCGGTATCGGGATTTCGCGGACGCAGCGGAGTATGCGCCCGCGCAGGACATCCGCCACACGATCTCGGCCGTCGGGCGCGTGCGCCCGGGTCGCGATTGGACGCTCGGCGTCAAGTGGCGGGCGCAGAGCGGTCGTCCCTACACGCCCGTGGTCGGGCGCGAAGACGTCTCCGACCTCGTGGACGGGATGACCTGGGTGCCGGTGCTGGGGGGATACAACAGCGGCCGCTTCCCCTGGTACCAGCGGCTCGACGTGCGCGCGGAGCGCGCGTTCCGGATTTCCGGAGCGCGCCTGAGCGCCTCGCTCGAGGCAGTGAATGTCCTCGGCCGCCGCAATCTGTACGACTATCGGTACGTGGATGGTTACGCCCGTGCCGAGCCGGTGGAGATGCTGCCGTTCCTGCCCGTCTTCGGGCTGTCGGCGGTGTTCTAGTCGCACAGGACGTTGGAAACGGATTGAGGCGGCAGCGGACGCAGTCGTCCCGCAGGGGACGGGTCTCGTGGGGAGTACGCAGTCGTTGGAGGCAGCAGCTGTAGTGCAGGGCAGGACCCGGTTTCTTCACCGGAATCGGCGATCGCGACGTCGGTTCCATGCAATCACCCGCAGGAGGTGCACCATGCGCGCAGTGCGTTCCTTGATCCTGACTCTCGTTCTCGTGGCGGGCTTCGCCGGCGTCGCGTCGGCGCAGTACGACAACACCCCCGGCACTTACACCAATGTCGGCGTCGGCATCGTTCCGGGGGCCCTGCCGCTGGGTTCGCTGCCGAGCGGCTTGCCGGCGCTCGGTCCCAACCTGTATCGCGGTACGCTCATCATCGTCCGTGCCGACGGCGGCTACGCGGTGAGCTACCAGGGCGAGACGGAGCAGCGGGCGAAGGTCAACGTCAACGCCACGTTCTCCGGCGACTGGGTCGGCGTCAAGCGGGGATCCCTCGTCGTCGGCACGTCGCTTGAGAGCGACGTGATCACCGGCATCGACGGGATGCACCTGCTGTCGGCCAACATCAACGGTGTCGGCACGGTCGATGGTGCGTTCCAGCGCGTCATCGCCAAGTTCTCGGGAGACGGCTTCACCTATCCGCCGTCGCTGACGCAGTTCAAGGTCAACCCGGCGCCGGGCTTCCTGCGCTAGGTCGAGCCTCGCAGCAGTCAGCACGCAGCAGGCAGCAGAGACGGGGGCGGGGCCGCGAGGCCTCGCCCCTTCGCTTTGCCCTGGATTCGTTTCAGGGTAAAGTCCGGCAGCATGGGCTCGCCCGGACATCCCTCGATGGGTTCATTGCACTCCTCCTGCCGGTATCGATGGCTGCTGTCGCTCCTGGCGCTGGGGGTCCTCCTATCCGGGCCACGCGCCGAAGCAGCGACGCGTCCCGCGACCTTCCAGATCGGCGGCTACTGCATCTCCTGGGCGTATCGCGAGCCGACCTGGCTCGTGGCGCTGCACGATGCGGGCCTCGACTTCGTCAACAATCTCGATCACCACTTCGACTCCCAGTACGGACTCGAGACGGTCCGCCTCCTCGACTCCCTCCGCGTCGCCCGGCCCGGGTTCACGATGCGGGCCATCGTCAGCCTGTCGCAGACCGATCCCGGGCACGAGGCGTTCTCCAGCCTGTCCGACGTGTCTCCCGCGACGCTCGCGCGCATCGGCAAGACGCTGCGCCCGGGCGCCGGCTACAACAGCGACTCGATCCTCGGCTGGAACCTGGCGGATGAACCGAGCACGCGCGCCGGAATGGATCTCATCGGCGTGCAGGCCCGATCTCTCCGCCGTCAGCCCGCGACCGCGACCCGGCTGCCGTTCGTGAACCTGCTCCCGATCGCCGAGCCCGGGGGATCCGCCGGCTATGAAGGGGAGTTCCGCCCGGGGCGCGACCGCATGCAGGCCTATGCCGCCTACTGCGACGCCTGGCTGGCCCAGTTCGATTCGCTGCCCGAGCCCGCCCCGGTGCTCTCCTTCGACCTGTATCCGTTTCAGTCCAGCGAGCGGCCTCGCAGTGACTTTCCCGAGAACCTTGCGGTCGCGAGCGATCGAGCGCGGGCCTACGGCCGATCCGGCGTGCGGGTTCCCCTGTGGTCCGTCATCCAACTGTCGCCGCACCGCATGAAGGACCAGCCCTACTCGGCGACGCCGAAGGTCGCGCACACGCGGTGGCAGGCCTGGTATGCCGTGGCGTACGGCGCCAAGGGGATCGCGTACTGGACCCTGTTTCCGACCGGGCGCGTCGAGGGTCCACGCTTCGATATCGGGCTGTACGACGAGCAGGGACGCCCCGGCCCGCGCATCCCGGGCATCCGCACGCTCAACGCGCAGCTCCATGCCCTCGGTCCCACGCTCATGCAACTCGATCCGGTCGAGGTGTGGCACGGTACGGGCGGGCAAGGTTCGGGCTTTGAGGTCGACACGGACTGGGGTCCGGCGGGATTTTCGAAGCCGGTCACTCAGGTGACGGCCGAGCCGATCGCTGGCGGAGGTGGGAAGGCCGACGATCTCGTGTTCGCCCAGCTGCGGCATGCGACGACGGGCGAGGACTATCTGCTGGTGATGAATGCGAACCTGACGCGACCGCGCTCGTTCCGGCTGCAGTTGGCCGCTCGCGCCGACACGGTCGAGCGGATTGACCGGGGCACCGGCCGGCCCGTTCGCGTCGGCACGGGTCTCGACGAACTGCGCGTCCCGACGCTCGGCCCGGCCGAGGCCGAGCTCTACCGGATCGTCGACCGGGTGGTCGAGCCCATCCCCGACGTGCTCGAGATCCGCGAAGACGGCACCCGCCGCTATTTCCGCACCGCCCTGGGGATCCTTTCAGTCGATCGCGCGACCGGCGCACGCATCCGGGTTGCCGCACTGGTCGGGCGCCCGGCGGCCGGCCTCAGGGCCACCCCGGCAGGGGTCGTCGCGGCCGATTGACGATCGGGCTTGGGCCCTGTAAAGTTCGATCCATCAAGGACTTCGCCGTTCACCCCCGGCCCGGAGAGAGCCTCGCCTCCATGCCTGCCCCCAGCGGTTCCGCCTCGGTCGAACTCGCCACCCGCGCCTTTGCCGGCGACCGGGTCGCGCTGGCGCGCTCGATCTCGCTGGTGGAGAATGAGGCGCCCGCGGCGGAGGCCATCCTCGCGGCCGCCTTTCCGCGCACCGGGCAGGCCGTGCGCATCGGCATCACGGGCCCTCCGGGCGCCGGGAAGTCGACGCTCACCGCCCAGCTGGCGAAGGTGCATCGCGCCGCGGGACGCACCGTCGCGATCGTGGCCGTCGATCCGACGAGCCCGTTCTCGGGTGGGGCGCTGCTCGGGGATCGCGTACGGATGTTCGCGCTGGCCGGCGACGACGGCGTGTTCATCCGCTCGATGGCCTCGCGCGGGTCGCTCGGCGGACTGGCCGGCACGACATCCGACGTCTGCGACGTGCTCGAGGCCGCCGGCTTCGAGCGCATCCTGATCGAGACCGTGGGCGTGGGGCAGAGCGAGCTCGAGGTGGCCGAGGCGGCCGACACCACGCTGGTCGTGCTGGTTCCCGAGTCGGGCGACGCGGTGCAGGCCATGAAGGCCGGGCTCATGGAGATCGGCGACGTCTTCGCCATGAACAAGGCCGATCGCGAGGGCGCCGAGCGCGCCGCGCAGGCGATCCGCTCGATGATCCACCTGGGCACGCGCCGCGACGAGTGGGAACCGCCCGTGTGCCTGACCGTCGCCCAGACCGGGCAGGGGGTTCTGGAACTCGACGCGACGCTGGCGCGGCACCTCGACCACCTGGCCGCCCGCGGCGGGCTCGTTCATCGCCGCCGCCGCCGACTGGCCGAGCGCATCGATGCGCACATCGCGGCCCGGCTGAAGTCGCGTTCCCTCGCCCGCGTGCCGCAGGCGCGGCGCGACGAGATCCTGGTCCGCGTCGAGGAACGGCGGATGACGCCGTCCGACGCGGCCCGTACGCTGTTCGACGAAGCGTGGCCCGACGGGGCCGCGTCCACGAGGAGCACGCCATGACCGAGCGCACGACCCCCGCCGCAGCGACCGCCCCCGGCGCGCCTGTTGGCCCGACCGCCGGCGCGGGCAAGCCGCTGTCGCCCGAACTCGAGCGCATCGCCCGCGCGCAGGCCGAGTGGGTCGCGCGCACTCCGGCACGCTCGAAGGTGGAGCGCGACGACCTCTTCGAGACCATCTCGGGCGACAAGGTGAAGGCGCTGTACACGCCGACCGTCCTCGCCGGCTTCGACTACGAGCGCGATCTCGGCTTCCCCGGTGAGTACCCGTATACGCGTGGGATCCGCCAGTCCGGGTATCGCGGCCGCCTGTGGACGATGCGCCAGTTTGCCGGCTTCGGCAGCGCGGCAGACACCAACCAGCGCTTCCACTACCTGCTGGCGCATGGGCAGGACGGCTTGTCGACCGCGTTCGACGTGCCGACCCTGATGGGCTTCGATTCGGACGACCCACGCTCGCTCGGCGAGGTCGGCGTCTGCGGCGTGGCCATGGACTCGATCGTCGACATGGACACGCTGTTCAAGGGCATCGACCTGACGAAGGTCACCACGTCGATGACGATCAATGGGCCGGCTGCGATCGTGTGGGGCCTGTTCCTGGCCAACGCCGAGCGGCAGGGCGTCGCCCTCGAGAAGCTGGGCGGAACGCTGCAGAACGACGCGTTCAAGGAGTTCATCGCCCAGAAGTGCTGGTGCTTCCCGCCGCGCCCGGCGGTGCGGCTGGTCGTCGACTCGGTCGAGTTCGCGACCCAGCACATGCCGAAATGGAACTCGATCTCGATCTCGGGCTACCACATTCGCGAGGCGGGATCGACGGCGGCGCAGGAACTCGCGTTCACGCTCAAGGACGGCTTCACCTACGTCGAGGAGTGCATCAAGCGCGGCCTGGACGTCGACACGTTCGCGCCCCGCCTGTCGTTCTTCTTCAACGCGCACCTCGACTTCTTCGAGGAGATCGCCAAGTACCGCGCGGCGCGCCGCATCTGGGCGCGCCACATGCGAGACGTGTACAAGGCCAGGAAGCCCGAGAGCTGGCTGATGCGCTTCCACACGCAGACCGCCGGCTGCTCGCTGACCGCGCAGCAACCCGAGAACAACATCGTGCGCACCGCGATCGAGGGGCTGGCCGGCGTGCTCGGCGGCACGCAGTCGCTGCACACCAACTCGATGGACGAGACGCTGGCGCTGCCGTCGGACAAGGCGGTGAAGATCGCGCTGCGCACGCAGCAGATTCTCGCCTACGAGATGGGCCTGACCAACACGGTCGACCCGCTCGCCGGCTCGTACTACGTCGAGAGCCTGACCAACCGCATCGAGCAGCAGGCCGAGGAGCTGTTCAAGGAAATCGACGCGCAGGGCGGCACGATCGAGGCGATCGAGAAGGGCTGGTTCCAGCGCGAGATCCACCAGGCGAGCTACCGCTACCAGCTCGAGGTCGAGCGCAAGGAGCGGATCATCGTCGGCGTCAACGACTTCGTCGAGAGCGACGAGCAGATCGACATCCCGATCCTGCAGATCGACCCGCAGGTCGAGAAGGACCAGGTCGCAGCCCTGAAGAAGATGCGCGAGTCGCGCGACAACGACCTGACGAAGCGCCGCCTCGCGGCGCTCACCGAGGCTGCGGGCGACACGTCGAAGAACCTCATGCCGCCGATCATCGCCGCCGCGGCGGCCTACGCGACCGAGGGCGAGATCCGCAATGCGATGCGCGTCCACTTCGGCGACTACCACGAGCCGGCCGAGTTCTAGGCCCCGGAGAACCGAGCCCACCATGGACCAGAAGATCCGCGTGCTCGTCGGCAAGCCGGGCCTCGATGGCCACGACCGTGGCGCCAAGGTCGTCGCCGCGGCGTTCCGCGATGCCGGCTTCGAGGTGATCTACACCGGACTGCACCAGACGCCCGAGCAGGTCGTCGAGGCCGCGATCCAGGAGGACGTCGACGTCGTCGCGCTGTCGATCCTCTCGGGCGCGCACATGACGCTGTTCCCGGCGATCCAGGACCTGCTCGTCGCCAAGGGCGCGACCCACATGCTGCTGACCGGCGGCGGAATCATGACCGCGCAGGACATCGACACGCTGTCGAAGCGGGGGATCGGCAAGCTGTTCGGTCCCGGCAGCCCCACGACCGACGCGATCGCCTACATCAAGGAGTGGTGCGCCGCGCATCCGCGCGCATGAGCGCAACACGCCCGTTCGTGGTCGCCCTGTCGGGCTCGCCGCGCGCGGGCTCGAACGTGGACATGCTGGTCGAAGCCGCGCTGCTGGGCGCTGCGGAAGCCGGCGCCGACACGCTGCACCTGGCCGCGCGCGACCTCTCGTTCCGCATGTGCCAGGCCTGCGGCCCCGACCCGGTCGAGGACGGCGGCGACTGCATCTTCCACGACGACATGGATCGCGTGTACGCGGCCCTGGCTCGCGCCACCGGCGTGCTGGTCGCCACGCCCGTGTTCTTCAGCGGGGTCTCGGCGCAACTGAAGGCGGTGATCGATCGCTGCAACTGTGTCACGCCCGTCGTTGTCGGGGAGGATGGGGCTGCTGTGTTTCGGCGGCGAAGAGCGCGCACTCGTAGGGGAGCGGCGATCATTGTGCTTGGTCCGACGGACACCGAAGAACCCTCGCGCCTGACGGCGCGTGGGTTCTTGTCATGGATCGGCAGTCGCCTGCTCGAGACGATGGTCTGGCGGCACGGCGACGTCGAAGTGGGCGCGGTCGCCCGCGATGCGAACGCGCTCGCCGAAGCCCGTGCGCTGGGCACCCGGCTCGCCGGCCCGCCGCTCGATCCCGGCGTGACGCCCGCGGGCGGCGCGACCGGCACGATTCCCGGCACGCACATCTCCGGAGGAACCCCATGAGCAAGGTCGTCGCGAACGCAACCGAGGCGCTGGCCCGCGCCGGGCTCACCGACGGGGCCATCGTGCTCGCCGGCGGCTTCGGCCTGTGCGGCATCCCCGAGAACCTGATCGCCGCGATCGAGGCGAGCGGGGTCAAGGACCTGACCGTGGTGAGCAACAACGCGGGCGTCGACGACTTCGGACTGGGGCGGCTGCTGCGCACGCGCCAGATCCGGAGGATGGTCTCGTCGTACGTGGGCGAGAACGCGACGTTCGAGCGGCAGTACCTCGACGGCCGGCTCGAGGTCGAGTTCGTGCCGCAGGGCACGCTCGCCGAGCGCATCCGCGCGGGCGGCGCGGGCCTTGGGGGTTTCTACACGCCGACCGGCTACGGCACGATCGTCGCCGAGGGCAAGGAGACGCGCGAGATCGACGGCCGCATGTACGTGCTCGAGAAGCCGATCCACGGCGCACTCGCCATCGTCAAGGCATGGCGGGCCGACGCGACGGGCAACCTCGTCTACCGGATGAGCGCGCGCAACTTCAACCCGATGATGGCGACCGCCGCCGACTTCGTGATCGCCGAGGTGGAGGAGGTCGTGCCGGTCGGGAGCATCGACCCCGACCACGTGCACACGCCGGGCGTGTACGTCGACACGGTGTTCGTGGCACAGGGCCTCGAGAAGCGGATCGAGCAGCGCACGGTGCGTTCGCGCGACGCCGCGAAGGGAGGCGCCGCGTGAGCCGCGACCTGATCGTCCGTCGCGCCGCGATGGAACTGCGCGACGGGTTCTCGGTGAACCTCGGGATCGGCATGCCGACGCTGGTGGCGAACGCCGTGCCGGCGGGCATGGACGTCACCTTCCAGAGCGAGAACGGGATCCTCGGCCTGGGCCCGTTCCCGGTCGAGGGCGAGGAGGACGCGGACCTGATCAACGCCGGCAAGCAGACCGTGACCGTGCTGCCGGGCGCGTCGTTCTTCTCCAGCGCCGACTCGTTCGCCATGATCCGCGGCGGGCACATTGATCTCTCCATCCTGGGCGCGATGGAGGTCGACCAGGAGGGCAACCTCGCCAACTGGATGATTCCCGGCAAGATGGTCAAGGGCATGGGCGGTGCGATGGACCTGGTCGCCGGCGCCCGCCGGGTCGTCGTCACCATGCAGCACGTGGCGAAAGACGGCGCCTCGAAGCTCCTGAGGAAGTGCGCGCTGCCGCTGACCGGCGTCCGCGTCGTGCACCGCGTGATCACCGAGCTGGCCGTGATCGACGTCACGCCCGACGGCTTCGTGCTCGTCGAGCGCGCGCCCGGCGTGTCGGTCGAACAGGTGGTCGCCGCGACCGAGGCGCCGCTGGCCGCGCGGGGCGACGTGCCGGAGATGATCCTCGCGTGAACGCCGCAACGCGCGACCGCGTGCTGTTCGGGCTGGCGATCCTGGTCGGGGCGGGGGCCTGGTTCGGCGTCGTGCTGTGGAGCGGCCGACGGGAGGCGTGGGACGCGCCCGAGTTCACCACGCTCGGCCTGCCGCTGGCTTACGGCGCATGCCTCGTGCTCGGGTTCTTCGGTTCGCGTCAGGCCTGGCGCTGGCCGGTGCTCGTCCTCGGGTCCCTGGCTGCGAGCGCGGTTCTCGGTGGCGGCGGCAACCTCACCCTGTGGCCGCTCACGCTCCTGTTGCTCGGCCTCATGGCCGCGGTCGGCCTGATCCCGACGTACGTGGGGGTCGGGCTCCGACGGGTTGTCGCGGCGCGACGGGCGCGGCGGGCGGCGGCGGATGCGCGGCTCCAGGCGTTCTCGGGAGGCGGGGTGGCCGCGACGGACGCCCCGGAAACCCCTCCCACTCCCCGACCGTAGATTCCGGGTCCCCTCACCCGACCCCGATCCAACCAATTCCCCTGCTCGTCCATCTGAAGGAGCGCATGGACTCGGCAAGCCCCGAAGCGACGGTCTTGAGCGCGGTTCCGGGACTTTCCCCGGTCCCCGGCTCGTGGCAAGCGGACGCCGCGGATGCATCCCGCGCGGCGGCCGGGGACTTTCGTGCCTTCGAGCGGCTCTACCGGACGCACGCCGGCCGCGTCCACGCCCTCGCCCGGCGAATGCTCTCGCCCGACGAAGCGGCCGAGGCCACCCAGGACGCCTTCGTCCGGGCGTGGCAGAAGATCGACCAGTTTCGGGGAGAAGCCGCGTTCGGCACCTGGCTTCACCGGCTCGCGGTCAACGTGTTCCTCGCCCGGCGGCAGCTGCTCAAGCTGCAGCGCGAGCGCCACGTCGAGGACGAGACCGTGCTCGCGAGCCTGCCCGCCCGCGTCGCCGGGACGGACCTGAGCGTCGACTTCGAGGCTGCGCTCGTCAAGCTGCCGCCGGGAGCGCGCCAGGTGTTCGTGCTCCACGACGTGGAAGGCTACAAGCACGAGGAGATCGCCGGATTGCTCGGCGTGACGACGGGAACGACGAA
>JANPEF010000139.1:0-25065 GCA_031431875.1 Candidatus Eiseniibacteriota bacterium
TCGTAGTCGCGTTCTGGACCGAAGACCCACTCCTCGCTGCGCTTGAGGCAGAGCTCCGGCGTCTGCAGGTCGAAGAGAGCGAGCCCGAGCCGGTACAAGCATCCCGCCGCAGTCTGGCGCACGCCGTGGTAGATCACCAGCCAGCCCGCGGGCGTCTCGATGGGCGGCGGCGACAGCCCGATCTTGCGCGCATCCCACCACCCGCCGGCGCGCGCCTCGAGGATCAACTTGCGGCTTCCCCAGTGGCGCAGGTCCGCCGAGTACGAGACCCACATGTGCGCGCCGTGGCGCTCGACCGGACGGTGGATGATCGCCCACGAGTCGCCGATCCGTCGCGGCAGGAGCGCGGCATCCTTGTCCTCGGGCGGCAGGATCATGCCGAAGCGCTCGAACGTCCGGAAGTCCGAGGTCAGGGCCAGCGACACCCCGGGCCCCGTCTGCGAGTAGGCGGTATAGACGACCGCATGCTTGTCCAGTTCGGGCACCCACGTGATGCGCGGATCCTCGACGCCCCACATCTCCTCGGGGTAGTTCTCGGCGTCGGCCGCGAGCGTGGGCGAGGGGTCGATGATCCAGCCGTCGACGCCGTTGGTCGAGCGTGCCGCGGACAGGTGCGAGATGCCGCGCCGATCCTCGACCCGGCACAACAGTAAGGTCGTGCCATCCGCGAGCAGGGTCGCGCCCGGGTTGAAGACGCGGTGCACGGGGTACGGCCAATCCCTTGCCGTCAGGATCGGATTCGCGTCAGACCGGCGAAAGAGCTCCGGGTAGTGCTGCTGGCTCATGGGGGGCGGTCTCCACTGCGAGCGGGGCCGCCTCGGCCAGGCGCAGTTCGAGGAGGGACTGCAGGAAGGCGAGCGTCGACTCCGCGCCCTGGTTCTCGTTCGGGCGGTCGGGATGCAGTCCGTCGCGACAGCCACCCATCGTCGGATCGTAGATGGGCAGGTTGAGATCGTTGCGGCCGAGGAACCATTCGAAGGCGCGCCGCGCCTCGCTGCGCCAGCGCCTGTCGCCGGTGGCGCGGTAGGCCTCGAGGCACGCCGAGACGGTCGCCTGCGCCTCGACCGGCTGCTGGTCGAAGCGGGCGCGCTCCTTGCCGCGCTCGTAGAAGCCGTTCGATCCGATGGGAACGAAGTGCCTTCCCCCGGGATCACCGCGCTGCAGGTCCGAGAGCCAGCGCAGGGACTCGAGACCGGCCTCGAGCATCGCCGGATCCGGAATCGAGCGGCCACAGAGGATCAGCGCGTGGGGCAGCACGGCATTGCAGTAACTGAGGCTGTTCTCGAACCAGCGCCAGTCGTCGGCGCGGTGGCGGCGGTAGAGCCCGAGCAGACGGCCGCCCAGTTCGTCGCGGGTCTGGCTGGCGCGGCGATCGCCGTCGAAGCGGCGCATGTACTCGTCGATGCCGACGAGTGCAAACGCCCAGGCGCGCGGGCTCGTCGTGTCGTTGATCGCGGGCAGGGCGAGCTCGAAGGCGCGGCCGGCCATGCTGTGCAGCGCCGGCGTGTTCGAGCGCCCGAGCATGGTGCCCAGCGCCCACAGCGCGCGGCCGTGGCTGTCGTCGGAGCCGATGTCCTCCATCCAGCGCCGCTCGTAGTCCATGAAGTTGCGGAATCGACCGTTCTCGGTGTGAAACGCGTGCCAGAGGAACGCGAGGTACGTCGTCGACAGGTCCTGCGCCTCGCCGTAGCCCAGCTCCTCGAGCAGCGCGCTGACCACCAGCGCGCGGGCGTTGTCGTCGGTCGTGTAGCCCTCGCGATAGTTGGGAACGGTGAACAGGGCGTGCTGCAGCATCCCGGTCGCGTCGGTCATCCGTCGCAGGTGGTCGAGCTTGAGCGGCGGCAGCTCGCCGGGCCGCTTGTCGAGCGGCTTGACCGCAAACTCCGCGCTGGGGAGATAACGGCGTTCCGCGCGGGCACGCTCGAAGGTGGTCATGTAGCGCTGCGCCACGATCGGCCAGGTCATCTCGCGACCGTACAGGTAGGCGCGCTTGCGCATGGCGTTCCGCGCCGGCTCGTTGTCGAGCAGGGCGATCACCGCCTCGGCCAGCGCCGCAGGCTCCTGGAACGGGACGAGCACGCCGCGCTCCTCGCCGAGCATCTCCTCGGCGTACCAGTACGGCGTCGAGATCACGGCCTTCCCCGCGCCCACCGTGTAGGCGAGCGTGCCGGACGTGATCTGCGCGGCGTTGCGGTACGGGGTGATGTACACGTCGGCGGCGCCGATGAACTCGTTCAGCTCCTCGAGCGAGACGAAGCGGTTGTAGAAGATGACGTGGCTCTCGACGCCCTTGTCCTGCGCCTGCCACTCGAGCGACAGCCGGTACGACTCGCCGTCGCTCGCGAGGACGTGCGGATGCGTGGCGCCGACGATCATGTAGACCACGTTGGGATGGCGCTCCACGATCGCGGGCAGGGCCGCGATCACGTTCTCGATGCCCTTGTTGGCCGAGAGCAGGCCGAAGCTCAGGAGCACGATCTTGCCTTCCACGCCGAACAGATCCTTGTGGAAGCTCGGGTCGACGAACGGAACGTCGGGAATGCCGTGCGGGATCCGGTCGATCTTCTCCGGGGACACGCCGTAGACCTCCTCGAGGAACTCCGCACCGCGCCCGCTCATGACGACGACGCGGTCGGACAGCGCGACGACCTCCTGGAGTACGCGCCGCTGGTCGGGATCGGGATCACGCAGGATCGTGTGCAGCGTGGTGACGACCGGCATGCGCAACTCGCGCAGGAGCGCCAGGAGGTGGCTGCCCGCGCGGCCGCCGAAGATGCCGTACTCGTGCTGCAAGCAGACGAGGTCGACGTCGTTGATGTTGAGGAAGTCCGCGGCGCGGCGGTACGACTCGACGTCCTTCTCCACCAGCTCGAAGCGCACGCGGGGCGGGTAGTCGTATCCCGCCTCGAGGTCGTTGACGGGCAACGCGATGCACGTCGTGCTCTCGTAGGCGTCGGCGATCGCTTCGCACAGGTCGGTCGTGAACGTGGCGATGCCACACTGGCGGGGCTGGTAGTTGCCGATGAAGGCGATGCGGGAGAGGGTCGAGGCGGCCATGGCGTTCTCCAGGTGCAGGTGCGCCGTCCCCGGGCGCGACGGGAAGGCAATCAGAGGAGCTTCTCGACGAGCTTGAGGACCTCGGGCATGGAGCGGCCCGATTCCTTGATCTTTCGCAGGAGGATGCGCACTTCCGGCGTCTCGCTCGCCCACTCCTGCAGGTCGCTCTCGAAGCGCGCATCGAGGCGGTCGAGCCCGGCGTGCGTCGCGCCGACGGGCTGCAGCTCGTGAGCGATCGCCTGGAGCAGTTCGCGCGAGGGGCGGCGCCGGTCCCGCTCGATGTCCGAGAGATGAGGCGCGGAGACCCCGACGGTCTGCGCGAACCGGCGGAGGCTGGTGCCGGAGAGGGTGCGCAGCCGGCGGATTTCGCGGCCGAGGGTATCGGTCTTCGGAGCCATGTTCCGCATGTTAGCATACAGACGGAACACTCAGGTTGCACCCTCTCGAGCGGGGGCGCATCGGTCAGGCAGCCACCCGAAGGAGATCAGAATGCGGATCGCAAAGAACGATGTCCCCGTGCGGATCAACGCGCCCGGCGCCGTCGCCCGGCAACAGACCGACTTCGGCGATGCGTCGGGATACGGAAAGATCAGCGGAGAGTACTTTTCGCTCGCTGCCGGGGCGGATATCGCGCCGCTGCTCGAGGGGCTGGAGGGCGACCTCTGTCAGTCCCCGCACTGGGGGTACCTCCTCCAGGGAGAGGTGACCGTCAGCTATGCCGATGGCACTTCGGAAGTCATCCGGAGCGGCGACCTGTTCTACTGGCCGCCCGGGCACTCCGTGCGAGTCGGCGCGGACGCCGAGGTCATCCTGTTCAGCCCGCAGGAAGAGCACGGCAAGGTCATCGACCACATGTTGCGCAAGATGGCGGGCTGACGCGTGCGGGCCCGGGACTGTTTCTGGCCGGCACGATGTGGCTCAAAGTAATGTCGGACAGGGACTTGTGCGATCCCGATGGCTCGGCGGAAGCGATCGAAGATTTTTCCGAAATGACTATCTATTCGCCGGGAGCCGGCCCATACTCCGGTTGTCTTCGGTTGTCTGTGGATGTGCTTGCCAGCGATCCGATCCGCCAGAGGACTCCTCGGGCGGGTTTTTTTGTGGGCAGCCTTCCACGAACCGGAGCACCGGTCACGAAGACCGGAAAAGTCGCGGCATTCCGCCGCATCAAGCACGGGCCTTCGGGCCCGGATACAACAGGAGTACAAAGTGGCCAGTGGTACCGTGAAGTGGTTCAACGAGGCGAAGGGCTTCGGTTTCATCTCCCAGGCTGACGGCGAAGACGTGTTCGTCCATTTCTCCGCCATCACCGGCGACGGCTTCAAGACGCTCGCCGAAGGTGAAGCCATCGAGTTCGACGTGACGCGCGGGCCGAAGGGCCTGCAGGCGGCGAACGTTCGCAAGGCCTAGACAGCCCGAGATCGCACTTCGCACCGGGGGGCGGTGTCCGCAAGGACGCCGCCCCCACGTGTTATGGTGCGCATCTCGACTCGGGGCCGCGCGATCGACCGCGCCCTTCCACCCATTCTTCGGAGGACCGCATGGCCGCCACCCGGATCACCGTCCGCAACAATGGCTCGCTCGCCGTCGAAGGCGACTTCGAGATTGTCGACGCCGAGGGCAAGCCCTTCGGCCTGGCCGGCCGGCAGAAGCTGTCGCTGTGCCGCTGCGGCCAGTCGTCGAACAAGCCGTTCTGTGACGGGGCGCACAAGACCTGCGGCTTCGATTCGACGCTCATCGCCTTCGACCTGCCCGCCCCGGCGCCCAAGCCCGCAATCTAGCCCCCGCTAGCCTCGCTTGGCCGGTCCAGCCCCGCGGGATCCGACGCGCCGCCCGGAATCGACAGGGGCGGTGCGTCGTCGTCATTCCGGCCCTCGCGCCGGGCCCAGCGGACCCACAGCGCGGTGATCGCCACCCACAGCAAGAGCCCACCCGGCACCCACAGGATCACCGCCCCTGCCTTCTGATCGGCGAGCGTGACGCCGGCGTACAGCGCGCGCGACGCCGTTGCGATCGTGCCCGCGACGATCTGGTGGGGTACCCCCAGCAGGAAGAGCAGCGCCATCGCCGCCGGCTCCCGCAGTCGCCCCGGCGCCCCGACGGGCGCACACGCCCCCCACCACGCGACGACGGCCGTCAGCGTCCATCCGCCCGCCAGCAACGCGCCGGCCCAGGGCCGGCCGAGCGCGAGATCGACGCACGCCGGCACGAACGCGAGCGCCAGCCCCACGCCGAAGGCGACAATCGCGATCGGCGGCCGCGCCAGCGCGCCCAGCACCGCGCGATAGCGCGGGCGCATGCCGAACAGGACGAGGCCCAGCGGCACGGCGATGTAGGTGACCAGCAGGAAGCGGAGCGCATGCGCCTGGAACGGGCCGGCGGAGGCGAGAGCCGGGGAGAAAGCGATCGCGGCGACCGCGCCAAGCACGATCGCCGCAAGGAGCATCTTCATCGGTCGGGCGGCCTAGCCGCGCTGCGCCGCCATCAGCCACAGGAGCACCAGCGTGATCGCAAAGGCGAACACCATGGGGACGTAGAACACCCACGAGTACATCTTCGGGTCGAACTTGAGGTGCATGTAGTAGCCGGCCACGATCCCGAACTTGACCGCCGACAGCGACAGCAGGATCGGCGTCAGGAACGGGCGCAATGCCGGCACATAGAACACCGCGACCTCGATCACCGTGATGATCGTGAGGATGATGGCGATGGCCACGTACTTCTTGGCCGTGGGGTGCGCGTGCCCACCGGCATGGGCGGCCTGGGCGTCGTGTTGGGCGTGCTCGCTCATGCGTCCTCCCCTACTGGAGCAGGTAGATCAGGGTGAAGATCGCGATCCAGACCACGTCGACGAAGTGCCAGTACAGGCCGCAGATCTCGACGTCGAGATCGTTGCCCGCCTTGATGCGCCCCGTGAACGTGAGGAAGAACAGCGTCCACAACCAGAGCACGCCGACCGTCACGTGGGCGCCGTGGAAGCCGGTGAGGACGAAGAACGTGCTGCCGAACAGGTTGGTCGAGAGCGTGAGCCCCTCGTGGACGAAGTGGTTGAACTCGTAGATCTGGAAGCCGACGAACATCATGCCCAGGATGGCCGTCGCGGCCAGCCAGAGGCGCGTCTTGCCGATGTCGCCGCGCTGGATCCCGGCCAGTGCGAGCACCATGGTCAGCGAACTCATGAGCAGGACGAAGGCGCTCACCGAGGTGAGCGGGATGTTCAGGATCTCGTGCGGATGCGGGCCGACCTTGTCGCGACCGCGGTAGATCAGGTACGTCGCGATCAGCGAGCCGAAGAGCATGCACTCCGAGCCGATGAACGTCCAGAACAGGATCTTGCGGCTGCTCTGGCCGGTGCTCGTGTAGTGATGATCGTCGTGGACGACCGGGGCGGACCCGGCCGCGGCGGCGATGGGTTCGGACACGGCGCTCTCCTTCCCGATCAGGACGCGGGCTCGAGGGCCCAGCGATAGGTCGAATAGACGAACAGAAGCCCGCCCGGGACTCCCAGGGTCAGGCCGAAGATCAGGCCGGCCATCATCACCGTCATGCCGAAGGCGGCGAACATCGGCCAGTACGAGGGGTTCGGCATGTGGATGCCGTGTCCGTCGGTCCCGCCGACGTCGATCTTGTGGCCCTTCGGCCCTTCCTGGTGCCAGAGCGGATCCAGCGTCTTCACGGTCGGCAGCTTCTGGAAGTTGAACTCGGGCGGCGGCGACGTCGCGGTCGCCCACTCGAGCGTCGCGCCGTTCCACGCGTTCGTCGGGGCGACCTCACCCTTCCGGATGCTGCGGATCAAGTTGTGCAGGAAGATCAGCAAAGAGACCGCGAGCAGGAGCGCGCCGGCGGTCGACATCTGGTTGTAGAGCTCGAAGCCCATGCCCTTCTGGTACGTATAGACGCGCCGGGGCATGCCGAGCAGGCCCGAGAAGTGCATCGGGAAGAACGTCAAGTTCATCGAGATCATGGTCAGCCAGAAGTGCCACTGGCCGAGCGTCTCGTTCATGTAGCGCCCGGTGACCTTGGGGAACCAGTAGTAGATGCCCGCGATCAGGCCCAGCATGGTGCCGCCGAACAACACGTAGTGGATGTGCGCCACCACGAAGTACGTGTCGTTCTGCTGCGTGTCGGCCGGCGGCGAGCTGTGCATGATCCCCGACAGGCCACCGATGATGAACATCGAGATGAACCCGATGGCGAACCACATCGGCGTGACCAGCCGGATCGAGCCGCCCCACATGGTGCCGATCCAGTTGAAGATCTTCACGCCCGTCGGGATGGCGATCAGCATCGTGGCCAGCGCGAAGAACGTGTCGCCCAGCGGTCCCAGGCCGACGGTGAACATGTGATGACTCCACACGCCCCAGCCCATGAAGCCGATGAAGATCCCCGAGTAGACGATGAACGCGTAACCAAACAGCGGCTTGCCCGAAAACGTGGGCAGGATCTCCGAGATCACGCCCATGGCCGGCAGGATCAGGATGTACACCTCGGGGTGGCCGAAGACCCAGAACAGATGCTGCCACAGCAGCGGGTCGCCGCCCTTGGCCACGTTGAAGAAATTCGTCGGCACGGGCGAGAGGCGGTCGAACATCAACTCGACCAGCGCCACCGTGATCACTGGGAAGGCGAGGATGATCAGGAACGAGGTGACCAGCGTCATCCAGGTGAACACCGGCAGGCGCATGAAGCCCAGGCCCGGCGCCCGCAGGTTGATGATCGTGGTGATGAAGTTGAACGCGCCGGCCAGCGAGGCCACGCCGAGGATCTGCAGGCCCACCGCCCAGAAGTCGATGCTGTGCGTCGGCGAATACGCCTTCCCGGTGAGCGTCGCGTAGCCGTACCAGCCACCGTCGGGCGCCACGTTCATCAGGAAGCTGATGTTCATGAAGATGCCGCCGAACAGGAACACCCAGTACGAGAACGCGTTGAGCCGCGGGAACGCGACGTCGCGGGCGCCGATCTGCAGCGGGATGATGTAGTTGAAGAACGCGACCGACATGGGCATCAGTGCGAGGAAGATCATCGTCGTCGCGTGCATGGTGAACAGCGAGTTGTACATCTGCGCCGAGACCACGGTCGCACCGGCGTGCGACAGCTGCAGGCGGATGAGCAGCGCCTCGAAGCCGCCCACGAAGAAGAACCCGAGGGCGGTGAAGAAATAGAGGATCGCGATCCGCTTGTGGTCGACGGTGGTGATCCACGACCACAGGCCGGTATGGGCGTGTGTGGCGTGGGTCGGCGCGGCGGCGACGGTGGTTGCCATGTGGATTTGCCTCGTCTCCGGGATCGGGTGCGGCGCCGGCCTAGCGGCGCGTCCTCAGGTAGGCCACGAGGGCCGCCACGTCTTCGTCGCTCATGTCCTGCCTGGTCATCAGTGACCCGGGCTTGAGCGCGGGTGCGTTCCGGATCCAGGCCGTCAGGTTCTCGTCGTCGTTCGGGAACATGCCCGCCGCGATCGTCGCGCGGGTCGAGACCTTGCCGAGATTCGGCCCGACCACGCCGTACGAGACGCCGTCGATCATGTGGCAGGCGACGCACTGGCCCTTCTGGTAGATGGCGAGGCCGCGAGCCGCGAGGCTCGCCGAATCCGGCGGCGCCACCGGCGCCTTCTGCTGCGCCAGCCAGGCGTCGAACTCCTCCTGCGGCTGGACCACGACCTTGAAGTACATGTTCGCGTGCGATGCGCCGCAGAACTCGGCGCACTGGCCCGGGAACGTGCCGGTCACCTCGGGCGTGAACCACAGGTGGTTCGTGCGGCCGGGGATCAGGTCCTTCTTGCCAGCGAACGCGGGCACCCAGAACGAGTGGATGACATCGACCGACTCGAGCTCGAAGCTGACCGTCTTGCCGACCGGCAGGTGCAACTCGTTGGCGGTGATCACACCCTTGCCGGGGTACTGGAACTCCCACCACCACTGGTGGCCGATCACGCGGACCTGGATGTCGCCCTTGGTGGGCTTCGCGTTGTCGAAGATCACCTTCACGGTGGGGACGGCAATGAACGCCAGGATGATCGCCGGGGCAAGCGTCCAGGCGATCTCGAGCGTCGTGTTGCCGTGCATGTGGCGGGCCGGCGCCCCGCCCGGACGCTGGCGGAAGCGGGCCACGGTGAGCACCAGCGCGGCCTGCACCACGACGAAGATGACGATGACCCAGAGGACGATGCCGTCGAGGACGTCGTCGATCGCGCGGGCCACCTCGGACCGGGGTTCGAGGGTGGTCTGCGGGTAGGTCGACGACTGCGCCCAGCCGGTCGCCGCATCCCCTGCCGCGAACGCGAGGACGGCCAGGAGGACGAACGCGATCAGGGCGAGCGGAAACGACGGTCGCTTGCTGTCGGCCATGGTTTTCCTTCCGGGGAGCCGCGGACGGGCGCCGCGCAAAGGCGCCGGGCCCTGCGTGCGGCGGCAATCTTTCAGACGACGTGAAATCGGCGGGAACGTAGCACGGGGTGATTGCCGAGTAAAGATCGGCATGGCAGTTTCTTAGGGCCCGGCTCGAGCGTGCGTCGACCCCTGCGACGCTTCCCTATCCGCGCGGTGGGAGATGACGCTCGACATGCGCCTGACCGCGCCTCAAACGGGATCCATCCTGGACCCGCCGACCGTTCCCCTCGAAAGGGTCAGCCTCCCATGCGTCGATCCCATGTCTTTCGCCTCGCCATTCCCCTCGTTGGAGTCGCCCTCATGACCTTCGGAGCCGGGACCGCCTCGCCCGCCACGTATCCGACGACCGTGGAGTGGGACTGGACTCCCGAGAAGATCCTCGCCACCGGCCAGAAGGTGATGAAGGACTCGGACAAGCAGTACGACGCGATCGCGAAGATGCCCGACAGCAAGCGCAGCTTCGACAACACCGTGCTCGCGCTCGAGCAGGTCGGCACCGTCGCCGGTGAGCACATCGGACCGGCGCTGTTCATGAAGCACGTCTCCCCCGACGAGAAGATCCGCGACGCCTCGGACTCGGTCGAGGTGGAGTTCAGCCGCTGGGCGATCAAGACGCAGGCCCGCGAGGACCTCTACGCCGCGCTCAAGGCCGCGGTGGCGAAGGAGGCCCCGCGCACGCCGATCGAGCAGCGCCTGGTGAAGAAGATGATGCTCGACTTCCAGCTCAACGGGCTCGACCTGCCCACGGAGAGGCGCGAGAAGGTCACCGCGCTCAAGCAGCAGATCTCGGACATCGGGATCGAGTTCGACAAGAACCTGAGCGAGGCGCAGGACAGCCTGCTGCTGACCCGCGAGGGCCTCGTCGGCATGCCCGACAGCTACATCGAGCGCCTCGACAAGGCCGCCGACGGCCGCTACAAGGTCACCGTCACGTATCCGGACTTCTACCCGTTCATGCAGAACTCGACCAACCCGGCCGCGCGCGCCGAGTTGGAGAAGAAGTTCTCGAACCGGGCCGCGAAGCAGAACCTGCCGCTGCTCGCGAAGGCGCTCAGCCTGCGCCAGGAGCTGGCCGAGACGATGGGCAAGAAGACCTATGCCGAGTACGCGCTGCAGGACCGCATGGCCAAGTCGCCGCAGGAGGTCAACGCGTTCCTCGACGACCTCGTGGCCAAGCTCAAGCCGTACCGCGACCAGGAGCTGGCGACGTTGTCGGCGCTCAAGCGCGAGAAGGAGGGCCCCGCCGCGGGGCCGGTCAACATCGCGGACTGGCGCTTCTACGACAACGAACTGAAGAAGACCAAGTACCAGATCGATCCCGAGGAAGTGCGCCAGTACTTCCCGCTCGACGTCGTCACCGCCGGCCTGATGGAGACCTACCAGAAGCTGTTCGGCCTCGAGTTCACCGAGGTCAAGCCGGCCAAGGCGTGGCACGAGGACGCCCAGCTGTTCGAGGTGCGCGACTCCAGGGACCAGCGCCTGGTCGGGCACTTCTACCTCGACCTGTTCCCGCGCCCGAACAAGTTCGGCCATGCCGCGGCGTGGGGCCTGATCGGCTCGCGTGACATCGACGGCAAGATGCAGACGCCGGTGTCGGCGATGGTCTGCAACTTCACCAAGCCGACGGCCACCGAGCCGTCGCTGCTCACGCACGACGAGGTCGAGACCTACTTCCACGAGTTCGGCCACGTCATGCACAACATCTGCGGGACGTCCAAGCTCGGCTACTTCAGCGGCACGTCGGTGTACCGCGACTGGGTCGAGGCGCCTTCGCAGATGCTCGAGAACTGGGTGTGGGATCCGAGCGTGCTCCCGACCCTGTCCGGCAACGTGAAGGATCACTCGAAGAAGCTGCCACCCGAGCTGCTGCAACGCATGATCGCCGCGAAGAACCTGGACAACGGCCTGAAGTACTCGCGCCAGGCCTTCTTCGCCAAGACCGACCTGCGCTACCACACCGAGCCGACGGCCAACACGACCGACGTCTGGCACGAGGGCATGCGCGACGTCTTCGGCATCGCCGCCTCGCCGGGCACGTCCGAGGAGGGCTCGTTCGGCCACCTGTTCGGCTACGAGGCCGGCTACTACTCGTACCTGTGGTCGGAGGTGTTCGCCGCCGACATGTTCTCCCGCTTCAGCCGCGAGGGCGTGATGAGCCCGACGACGGGCCGCGCCTACCGCGACGAGATCCTCGCCCCGGGCGGAAGCGCCGAGCCGATGGACCTGCTGCGCACGTTTCTCGGCCGCGAGCCGAACCAGGATGCGTTCCTCGAGAACATCGGGGTGCGCCCGCGCGCCGGGGCGACGACGACCGAGCGCCCGGTGGGCACCAACTAGCCGCCGGAGGAGGACACGCCTTGCGCCCGCTCGGGGCGCAGGTGGAATGCGACGAGGCCGCGGGGGTTGTCGCCCCCGCGGCCTTTTGTCATCATTGAAGCTCATCCTGGACCGGAGGTCATCATGTCGCAGCACCCGTCCCCCCGCACCCTCCTCGGCTTCGGTGCCATTGCGCTCGCCCTCGCCGCCCTGGTCCACGTCCCGGCCACCGCAGGACCCACGATCGGCTTCGTCGAGTCGTTCCCCGGCGCCGGCAACTTCGCCGGCTGGGACGGTGGCGCGCTGGAGTCGAATCCCGGCACCGGCGGGGTCGGCGGCGCTGGAGACGGATTCCTGCAGATCGCGCTCACGGATTTCGCCTCGCGCCTGGGCGCCAAGAACGAGGGCGCGAACTACGTCGGCGACTGGCTTGCCGCCGGCGCGGACCGCGTGAGATTCTCGCTCAACGACGTCGGCGGGGATCAGGCCTTCGAGATTCACTTTGCGATCGGCAATGTGAACAACTTCTGGCAGTGCAACACGGGCTTCATTCCGCCGAACGGATCGTGGAGCGAGTTCACGGTCAACCTGGCCGACTCGGCGAACTTCTCCCAGATCATCTCGTTCGACGGCATGGGCTACCGCTTCGCGCTGGCCAACGCCGATCGCGTGCTCATCCGCCACGACAGGGCGCCGTTCGTCCAGCAGCCGGATGCGATCCTCGGCGAGGTGGGCGTCGATGACTTCAAGATCGAGAGCACGACCGTCGGCGTCGAGGATGCACCCCTTGCCGGCGGACGCGCGGTGCTGCTCGCGTCGCCGTTCCCGAATCCGACGCGTGGCGGCGGGGCGACACTGGCGTTCGAGTCGTTCGACGACGCGCCGGTGACGATCGCGATCGTCGATGCGCGCGGGCGCCTCGTGCGGCGCGCCGTGGTTGCCGGCGCCCCAGGGCACAGGAGCTGGGCGTGGGATGGGCGTGACGATGCAGGCCGGGCCACCGCGGCCGGCGTGTACCGCGTGCGCGCCTGGGGGCCGTCGGGCGGAACGAGCCGGGCGCTCGTGCGCGTGGACTGATCCCTAGAGTCCGAAGCGCTCCTTGAACTCGACCTGCTCGCGCGCCGACATCCCCAGCCCGGCGAAGTCGGGCTGCTGTCCCGCAAGCAGCGCGCGCAGGGCCGCGATCTCCATGCGCGACAGCGACGCGCCCTCCATCTGGAAATCGACGAACGCCTCGTAGACGTCCGGCACCCAGCGCCGCGTCAGCTCGGCCAGCGCCTCGGCATAGACGCGGATCTCGTACTGCGCGTGCGCATCGGCCCGCAGCGAGATGAAGCGCAGCAGGTTGTGCAGGTCGATCTTCCAGTACCACTGCGTGTAGAAACTGACGGGCAGGTTGATGCGGGCCAGCTCGCGGGCGATGCCTTCGGGCGCGGGCGCACCGGATGCTTCGAGTTGCTCGCCGGTGGTGTTGGCGGCCGAAATGCCGAGCAGTGCCTCGTAGTGGGCGTAGGCCGTCTCCGCGTCCTCGCGAAGCATGCGCAGGATCTCGCCCGCGCGGGGACCGGTGACCACATCCCCACGACCCTGGCGATTGGTGTCCGACTGCCCGGCAAGGTTCGAGGAGTCGGGTGTATAGAACTCCCGGTCCAGGATCGAGTAGCGGCCGCTGTACTCGTTCACGCTGTTGTGCACGATGAAACCATTCGCCACGAAGTTGTGGTCGGGTCCCTCGACGGACAGGTCGAACGTCGCCTGCTCCCCCGCATACTCGATCTTCGCGATCCGAGACCACGAACGGATCAGCTTGCGGGCGGGTGTGGTCGTCTTGGCGATCGGCCGCGGCTCGGCGTTCGGGTGGAGCGACCAGAACTCGAACAGAGGGGAGCCCGCGCGGACCGCGAAGAGGAGTGCGACTTCGAGATTTCGCGCGTGCAGGCGACGGTGGCACGGTGAGCACAGTGAGACGAGGTTGTCTTCGTCCATCCCGCGACCTGGATTGTTCCAGACCGGATCCAGGTGATGGGCGCAGAGTCGCTCCTGCCCGCCGCACAGCGCGCAGCGGAAGTTGAACCTCTTGTGCGTTCTCGATGCATGTTCGCGGGTCCACCGACCGATGTTCGCTCGTTCGTCGGTGACGCCGCCCTTCCAGAAGTTCGACTTCTCCCCGCTGCGGGCCGCCCGGATGTTGGCCAGCCACTCCGGCGTAAGGACCACGGGTCGGGCGAAGGTGCGGCGCTGTCCGCGCTGGCTGAGTCCGGACAGGCGCCCGCGCTCCGCGGTGGAATATTGCAACCCCCACTTCTTCAGGCTCTTGCGGATCGTGTGGGTGCTCATCCCTGCCTGCACCGCGATTTCCGCGAGATCGAGGCCCTCCGCCCGACGCGCGCGCAGCCAATCGGGATCCCGATGCGGAGGAACCCCATTGATCGCAAAGGCGGGGCACCCGGCTTCCCGCCAGTTCACGCCACCGCCGTCTCGCAGGCGAAGTCCGGTCGCTTCCTCGAGCGTTCGCCAGCCGTCACTGGTGAGGCAGCGATGATCCTCGGTCATGGTCAGCTGCTTGCCGTCCTCGAGTGTCACCTTGAAGACCGGGCGGGTTCCGGTGGACCAGATGTCGGTGATCCGCGTGTGCGTGATCTCACCGGTCCGCTCATCGCACTGACGAAGCATCGCCCGCTCCAACCGCTTGCGGACGGATACCCGCGCCATCGGAACGGCACGGGCCCATTCGATGTAGGCGCTCCCCTGGATCCAGATCTGCGGCACCCGCGGATCCGCCTGGGGAATGCGCTTGTGGGCGATCCTGTTCTGGACCGCGTACGTGCGGACGTTCTCCTCGGTACGCTCGACGAGCCGGGCAAGCTCGGGCACCGAGTACCAGCGCTCCGGGTCGATCCGCTCGATAAACGTCGGCTTCTTCTTCACGATCGGATGGGTCGAGCCTTCGTGCCATCTCCGGTAAAGATCGGCCAGAGAGCGCGCGTGGCGGGCTCGCCCACCTCGTTTCAGGGCGTTCGGAAGGTCGAAGTAGAGCTTCGTATCCCCGGTGAGGCACGCGGTCCGATGGCGGATCCACTGGCGCGCCACGAAGATCGGGAGCTTCACGTGGACCTTGAGCTCGCACATCTCGAACGGGGTCGTGTGCCGGTGGCGGAGCAGGTAGCGGATCAGGCCGCGGTCTTCGCGGGCACGGCGCGTGCCGCGGCCATAAGACACGCGGGCCGCCTGAACGACGGCGTGATCGTCCCCCATGTAGTCGACGAGGCGGACGAAGCCGTGATCGAGACAGGGAATGTCGACGCCGATCATTTCCTCGATTGCGGGGACGGTCGGACGACGTGTCCCGATGGTCGGGAGGTCGGGCGTGGAAGGGTCGTCGGGTGCGGAGCTGGACATGGGTGAAATCTCTCTGCCGGGGGCGGAGGGAGAGGCGGCACGCTACGGCTCGTCGACAGGGGCCACAATAGGGGGTGGCAGGGACCGTCTCAAGAACGACTTCCGGCGGCGAGCACACCGGCTTGCATGACGCTCGTCGGCGTGCAAGTCTCGTGCGTCCGCACGCAGTCATGTTCCCCAGCTTGAGGAGACGCGATCATGGCCAAGCAGAGTCCGGACGACCGCGACCAGTCCCGACGGCAATTCCTGAAGGGTGTCGCCGGTGCTGCGACCGCGTTGACCCTGGCGAGCGTGATCCGATCGGACGCCCTCTCCGCCGACACGCCTGCCCCCGCCCCTGCCGAGACCCCGCCGGCCACCCCGCCAACCTACGGCCCCGACTTCTCGATCTGCCACTCGGCCGAGGAGCGCGCCCTGCTCGAGCGCCAGTATGCCAGCGCGCTCGAGACCGCCCAGACCATCCGCAAGGCGACGCTGCCGCCGGGCATGGATCCTGCCGCGACGTTCGCCGCGCTGCCGAGGCTGGTCTCGGCCACCGTGCCGCCGCCGACGCCCGCGCCGCAGACTCCGCCGCTGAAGGAAGATCGATGAGCGCCCCCGCGGACATCTTCTTCTCGCCGCTGCGCACGATCGGCAAGCAGCTCCGGGACAAGGCACTCTCGCCCGTCGAACTCACCGAACTCGCGCTGTCGCGCCTCGATGGCCTGGGCCGCGAGCTCAACGCGGTCGCCACGCTGACGCGCGACCGCGCGCTCGACGAGGCGCGCGCTGCCGAAAAGGAGCTGAAAGCCGGACGGGATCGCGGCCCGCTGCACGGTATCCCCTACGCGGCGAAGGACCTGTTCGACACCGCCGGCATCACGACGACGTACGGCGCGCGACCGTACGCGGCCCGCGTTCCCGAGCGCGATGCCGCCGTGATCGTGAAGCTCCACGATGCGGGCGCGATCCTCTGCGCGAAGCTGACCATGGCCGAGCTGGCCGGCGGCCTCGGCTATCACCGCGGCGACGCTTCGCTGCACGGTCCGATGCGCAACCCGTGGGATCCCGAGCGGTGGACCGGCGGATCGTCCGCCGGCTCGGGCGCGGCCGTCGCGGCGGGGCTCGTCCCCTATGCGCTCGGCACCGAGACGTGGGGCTCGATCCTGTGCCCCGCGGCGTTTTGTGGTGTGACGGGACTGCGGCCCACCTTCGGCCGTGTCAGCCGCGCGGGCGCGATGGCGCTGTCGTGGACGCTCGACAAGATCGGGCCGCTGGCGCGCAGCGTCGAGGACGTGCGCCTGGTGCTCGACGCGACCGCGGGACACGATCCGGAGGATCCGGGCTCGTCGACGCAGCCGCTCAACTGGGCCGGCTGGACGCGCAGCGCCCGCGGCCTGCGCGCGGCCGTGATCCGCGCCGACTTCGCCGCGAACGGCGAGCCCGAGGTGGGCGCGGCATTTGACGCGGCGCTCACCACGCTGGCGGGCCTCGGCATCGCGCTCACCGACACGAAGCTGCCCGACCTGCCGTACGAGGCGGCAGCCGTTGTCTCGGTGCAGGTCGAAGCCGCGGCCGCGTTCGAGTCTCTGTTCACCGACGGGGCGAAGGGCGCGCGCCAGCTCGTCGACGAGCGCGCGTTCGTGCAGGGCGAGGTGGCCAGGGCGATCAGCGGCGCCGACTACGTGAAGGCGCTACGGCTGCGGCGCGTGATGCAGGAGGAGATGAACCGCTTCTTCGCCGACTTCGACGTGATCGTCTCGCCGACGTTCCTCAAGGTCGCACCCGGCGTCACCGAGGACTTCGACACCTACTTCTCGGGCGGCGATCCGGTCGGCGCGATGGGCAACGGCTGCGGCCTGCCGGCACTGGCGTTGCCAATGGGGTTCGGCAAGGGTGGCATGCCCTGCGGATTCCAGGTGATGGCGCCCGCGTTCGAGGAAGCGGCCGCGCTGCGCGTGGGCCGTGCGTTCCAGGAAGCGACGGGGTTTCACAAGGAGCGACCGAAGGGCGCCTGAGTCGGCACGATGCGTCGTTCACATCTCGGTCACTTCTTTGCTTCCCACGATCCGCACCCGCAGGTCTTCGACACCCATTTCCCACGCGGGAATGCGGCCGTCGCGCTCCTCCCCTGCGCCGAGCCCAATTCACTTGCCGGCCCGCATGGATTGCAGGGACTCGTTGACCCGTGCGACCGATTGTCGTGACAGGGCCCGCGGTTCCCGGATGAGGCGATCCGCAAGCGCCAAGTCCGGATCGATCGCCTCCGACACGTGGATGCGGTACCAGCCCGTCGTCGCCGCGAGATAACTCCTCGCGCGACCGGGCGGCGTGGGATCGACCGCGAAGCGGAGTTCCACGGAGTCCGGACTCTCCATGACCAGGGTCTCACCGTCAGTACGATCCAGTTGCGGGCGAACGTCGCGCCCCCGCGAGTCGCGCGCGTCCCTCGGTCCGATCTCTTTCGTGACGAAGCCACTCTCCGGTTCGAGGTCGATGGCGACTCGGTCGATCAACCAGAGCGAGGGCGCGGTCTCGAGTCGGACGCGCACGGTCTCGCCGCGCACTGCCGAGAGATCAAGCTGCACGACCTGCCGTTTTGCCAGTTCCGGTCCTGCCCCGGGAAGGAAGCCCTGCTGCCTCCAGCCCGCTCCGTCCCAAATTGAGATTTCGAGGGCCACCTCGCGCGCCATGGCGGCCGCAAAGTCGTGAGCCTGCCTGGGGTCCGCAGCGAGGGCGCGGTACCACGCCCCGGTGTCCCTGCCGCGAAGCTGATTGAACTCGCCCAGGAAATAGTCCGCCCAGGTCGTGTAGCGGCCGTCGATGACCAGACGCGCTTCGGTCGCTCCTGCCGCCCTCGGGAATTCGATCTCGAGCCCATCCCGAATGTCCTCCGCATGCGCCGTGTCCCGCCCGGTGGGCACCGACTCCCAGCCCATGGCGTCGTTCTCGCGAATCAGAGGGAGGATGTCCCGCCGTCGGAAATCCCGGGCCGCGGTCGGCCTGGTCAACGGCCCGAGCGCGTGGAGCACACCGCTTGCGTCCGGTGCGATGGTGCACCGGGGATCATGGTCGACCGCGAGGAGGCGAATCGCATCGACGTGCTCCGTCTCGTTCGGGAGCCCCGTGACACGCAGCCGCAGGATGCCGTCCTGGGCTCTGGCAAAGTCGAGATTGTCGACATCCGTGCGGGCAAGCGCCGGCATGATTGCTCCCGCGAAAGTGCCGGAGTCGAGCCTCCACGCCGTCCCATCCCAGCTGTGAATGCGCGGGCAGTTGGTGACTTCATAGGTGGTCAGATAGAGCACCGCAGCCACCAGGACCACGGAGGCCCCGATGCCGACGACCAGTAACGCGGTCTTGGGCGCGTTGAAGCGCCAGGCCTCCACCTTCGCGATTCGCGCGATCGGAACCGCCGCGGTGTCGCCGACTGCGTACCCCACGCCAGACTTCCCGACCCAGGCCTCCGTCCGTCCGTAGAGCGTGTCCCCACCGAACCAGGGATCGTGAAGGGTGAGCACCCCGCCACCCACCAGTTCCGCACGCAATCGCGTGGGATGCTCTTCACGGGCGGCCGGATCCGTGAGCGTGCTCGTCTGCTTCCAGGACGAGCACGAGACGAAGCAAAGTTGCAGCGCGATGAGGAACACCGTCATCGGCAGGCGGCAGTGGCCGAGGTTGCGCTTCATGATGCCTCCGTCGCTTCGAGGTGGATCCAGCCCCATCGCAGATTTCAGGCCTAGCGCAGCCGGCCGACCTGCAGGGCAACTCCGAGTCCTCCCTGGGGGCCGAGAGAGTTTGCCCACCCGTAAATCCCCAAGCCGGCAACACTCGTCGGCCACCACGCGGCCTGAAGCTCCGCGGGGATCCCAAACCCCGATGGATTAGTCGTACCGCGGGGGTAATAGGCGTAGCCAAGCCCTGCGCCCGCCGACAAGTGGAGCCGACGTCCCGCCAGGCTGGCGTAGCTGACGATCACGCCAAAATCACCGGCGTCCCCCCCGAAACACTCCGTGCATGGCTGTCCATCGTCGGACAGGGACACCCGGATGGACCCGACCATGTGTGTGCGCTGGTACGAGAGCGCCAGGGCACCTCCACTTCCTCCCGCCGTCGTCGGGCCAAGAGCCGCGGACAGCCAAGCACGCCCATGGAGGTGAGGGATTCTCGGCAGAGCGCGCGGCGTCCTGCGCCGACGCGGGCCCCGCGAGCAGAGAAAGGGCGACTCCGAGAGCAATCCTCCGGCCCACCGACGCGAACTCAGCTCGGGCTTTCAATGGATACCCCCGACGGAAGGAGTGTGCAGGAACAGCGACACGCACCTGGTGAAGTAGGGACGTGCGCGCTGGAACCATCGGCGCCATTTGTCTGCCGGCGATCCGCCACTTTGCGGGGCAGGTCTCTCTCCGGAAGGCTCCGCCCGAGGAATCCCTGGTGCGATCGTGGCTGGAGGCCGCTCTTGTGGGGGGATGGGGCTCGGATGTGCCGTCTGGGGGTGGTCAGCCGCGGGCAATCGACGCGGAGGACTATGTATCCGTGGCGGGTCGGCTCTGCAATGAAAATCATTGTGAGGCAAGAATTTGCCCGGACCGGCACGCGCTTCACGCCCGGGACCGGACGCCTGCTCCCCTCACCACTTGCCCGGCGGTCGGGGGCGTACAATCATGAGCGGGCCGGCTGGTGATCCGCCGCAAGGGCTCGAATTGCCCGCCTGTTGCGCGCACCACCCGGGTTCGTTCGACCCATTGATGCGTATCCCGAGTTCTGGATTGCTGGTCACCTTGACGCCCCGCGGGTTCTGGTCGAATGCGGTGCTGCGTGATTTCGCCGGAATCATCTTGCCAAGCCCGGATCCAAGCGTATTGTTGGTGCCCCCCCACGCGTCCAACCGCAGAGTTCATGACCCCCCCAGCGGACGCGCCGCAGTTTCCAAGGGAGATCACGATGAGGACCCTGCTGCTGCTTCCGACCGTCGTATGGACCCTGTCGCTCGCCGCGTCCGCCGGCGCGGCAACCTACATCATCAAGCCGGACGGTTCGGGCGACTTCCCGACGATCCAGGCGGGCATCGTCGCCGCGAGTGCAGGCGACGTGCTCGAGTTGACCGACGGAACCTTCACGGGGAACGGGAACCGGGACATCGATTACCTGGGCAAGGCGATTGCGATACGGTCACAGAGCGCGAACCCTGCCACATGCATCCTCGACTGCGCTGGGACTCTCGACAGTCCACACCGCGGGGTGTACTTCCATTCTGGCGAGACGGCGGCCTCCTTGCTGGAAGGAGTCACGGTCAAGAACGGCTTCACGCCGCCCGACACCCCGCTCCCGACCGGCTCCGGCGGGGCGGGCGTGCTCTGTACCGACAACTCCAATCCCACGCTGACGAACTGCGTCTTCCTTCAGAACATCGCCGGTGGAACCGGAGGGGGCATGTTTTGCATCGGGTCTTCACCAACCCTGGAGCGTTGCACGTTCTCGGGCAATCGGTCGCAGAGTGGCGGTGGGGCGTTGTTCTATGCATCCTCGAACGCCACTCTCGACCGCTGCATCTTCGCAGGAAACTCCAGCGGTGGTGCGGGGGGTGGAATGGCATGTGGCTCGTCGTCCCCCACTCTCACGGAATGCACCTTCTCCGCCAATTCGTCGGGTAAGAGCGGCGGCGCGACCTGGTGCACGACGTCCTCGAACCCCACGTTCTCCGGTTGCCACTTCCTGGGAAACACGGCGGGTGACACCTGGACCGGTGGCGGAATCAGCTGCGAGAGTGCCTCCTCCCCGAGGGTGGAGGGGTGCACCTTTGACGGCAATCTCGCTGGTTACGGCGGCGGGCTCGCGATTCAGTCGCTCTCGGCTCCGGTCATCGCAAACTGTTCGTTCCGGCGCAACCGGGCAGCCCAGATCGGCGGGGGCATCTTCTGCGGGGACACGTCGTCGCCACAGTTGGAGCGGTGCACGCTCTCCGGGAATTCCGCACAGTCGGGTGGAGGCGTGGGGTGCCTCGGCTCAGCCACCGCACTCGTCACGAACTGCACCCTCTCGGGCAATTCCGCCACGCGCGGGAGCGGATTCCGAATCTCCGGCACCCTGACCCTGGCAAACACGATCATTGCGTTCGGCCTCCAGGGGGAAGCCATGTTTGGCGCGGGCACCAGCCTGAGCCTCACCTGCTGCGATCTGTTCGGCAATGCCGGCGGAGATTGGGTTGGTGCCATCGCGCCTCAGCTCGGCGTGGATGGGAATCTCTCCGAGGACCCCCTCTTCTGCGACCGAAGCAACGAGAACTTCGGGCTTGCTGCAGGCTCCCCCTGCGCCCCCGATCACAACCCGGCGTGTGGCCTGATCGGTGCCTGGCCCGCGGGTTGTTCCACGCCCGTCCATCCGACGAGCTGGGGCCGCGTGAAGGACAGCTATCGCCAGTAGGCCGGAAACGTGATCCTCGGGAACGACGAGATCACGAACGAGGGCACCACGGACGACGAGGACAACATCATCGTCGGGCTCTACATGGATGAGGCGGTGGGCGGCTCGCAGCCGTCGTGCGACGGGGCCTTCGAATCGGACGACGACAACGCGTTCTTCGACCGGTCGCTGGGCCTGAACCTCGTCTACACGTGGGATGGATCCGGCTACGGCGTGGACGTGCCGGGACGGTGCGAACCCACCGGCGACCTCGGCTGAGCATGCCTCGAGACTCCGGGCAACGCGTGGAACTAGCACGCTGACTCTCGCGCGGGTACAAGCAGCTCCTCGACGCGCCCATTCCACCAGCTCGATCCCGTCACCCACCCGCACGTCGCCCTCCTCCGCCACGCTCGCGTAGATCCCCACCTGTGTGTTTCGTCTCGCGCACCAGCGTGCGCATGATCTGCGGGTCCTTGGGCAGGCCGTCGCCCTCGAGCGTGACCATGACGCAGCCAGGTCGGGCTCGGGCTCGCCCGGCAGGACCCCATCAACGCGCGGACGGTCTCCGCCGACTCCCCCGCCGAGGTGATGCGCGGGGCGGCCTCGCTTCCCGCGGGCCCCAGCGCACGCAAGGAGACCTCCCGCCCGGCGAGCACGCTGCAGAGAACACTATGGCGGAAGGGGATCAACTCCTGCTGCCGGACGGATGACGGAGTTGACCCAACTCGAACTCACGGGGTCCACGATGCGTGATCCGCGTTTGACCTGCCCCGACCGGGTGCTATCGTCCAGCGTCTGGTCCTCATCGAATCGCATTCGAGCCAGAAATCGAGTTGCTCCGACCCCCCTGCAGGAGAACTGCATGCCCCCCCGCACGCAGCGTCGTTCAATCCATTCCTTGCTCCTGCCGCTCGTCGCCTTCTCGATCGCCATCGCCGGAACAAGCTGGAGCACCATCGCCGCGGCGCAGGAGCCTTCGCGCATCCCCCCGCGGGCCGTGAACGGACAGGCGGCGATCGATGCGCTCGGCGCCCGCCTGGCCGAGGTCGCCGCCGCCCATGACCTGACCCCCGCGAGGCTTCGCGATCTCCTGACGCGAGACCGGACGCTCTTTCTCACCGAAGACGCGCAGCTGCTGTACGTCGATACGGGCCTCTCCGGCGCTCCCGCTCCCCCATCGTCCTTGATCGATCCGCGGGACGATGCCGGCACGCTTGCGTCTCCCGAGTCGACCTTCGTCCTGCACAGCCGACCGGGCGCGGCGCACACGATCTATCTCGACTTCGACGGTCACGTCACGCAGAGCACGCGGTGGAACACGCAGTACGGGATGGCGACCATCGCGAGCCCGCCGTTCGACATCGATGGCAATCCGTCGAGCTTCACGAACGCCGAGCTGACCATGATCCAGCAGGCGTGGGATGGAGTGGCGGAGGACTTCCGGCCCTTCGACGTCGACGTGACGACCGAGGATCCCGGAGTCGAGGCGTTGCGGCGGCTGGGAGCCGGCGACACGACATGGGGCATCCGGGTGGTGCTCACCGACGATTTCACCGGCGGCGCCTGTCAGTGTGGCGGAATGGCCTTCCTGGGCTACTTCAGCGCCGATTCGGACACGCCCGTGTTCGTGTTCAACCAGACCACCCTGGCGGACATCATCGACGCGGCCTCGCACGAGGTCGGGCACTCGATGAAGCTTCACCATGACGGTGCGGGCGCGCAGGAATACTACGCAGGTCACGGCGTTCCCGATGGAACCTCGTGGGGAACCATCATGGGTGGGACCTATCAGCGGCTCGTGACCCAGTGGAGCAAGGGCGACTATTCCGGCGCGACCAACATCGAGGACGATCTGTCCATCATCATCACCTTCAACGGATTCGGCTTCCGCCCCGACGACCATGCCGACAACTCCACGGACGCGACGTCCCTGACGGTCACGGATGCAGGCAATGGAAGGCTGGCGGCGAGCGGATCCGGCGTCATCGGGGGGCCATCCGGGGACCTCGACGACTTCACGTTCGTGAGCGGCCCGGGCCAGATCAACTTCACGCTCCGCTCCGATCCGCCGTCCACCGGGTACTACGCCGTGCATCGCCCGAACCTGAACGTGGACGCCCGGCTGTACGCTGCCAACGGGACGTTGCTCGCGTCTGCCATCGGCGTGCAGACGGTTCCGCTTTCCGCCACGGTGCCGGGAGGCCGCTACTTTCTCGCAGTCAGCGGGACCGGGGCGGGTTACCCGTTCACTCCCCCGCCTTCGGGATACAGCCGCTACGGCAGTCTCGGTTCCTACGACATCGCCGGCACCTTCCCGAGCACGCCCTGCCCCGCCATCCTGAGCGTGGACCCCATGATCGGTCCGGCCGGGTCAAAGGTCACCATCACCGGCAGCAACCTCACCTGGGTTCGTGCGGTGACGTTCAGCGACAGCGTCGTGGCCCTGTTCAAACTCGAGAGTCCCACGAAGATCACCGCCACGATTCCCTCCGGAGCCGTCAGCGGCCCGGTGACCCTGAGAGCCGATCCGTACTGCCCGGGCGTCGCGACCAAGCCCGTGACGATCTGCGCCGGCGCGGCCGAACTCGCCACGGGGGACGATGTCGGGCTGGAGTCCTGCCTCAGCGTGGTCTCGGTGGGTGACCCCGCGACGGAGGGTGTGAACCTGCGGATCGCGCCGAATCCGACGGTGCAGGAGTCCACGATCAGCTTTGCATTGCCCCGGGCAGGCATCACAAGTGTCCGCATCCTCGACCCCGCGGGACGACTGGTCCGCCAGTTGCAGGGCGGCTGGACTCCGACCGGACCGCAGCGACTGCGCTGGGACGGCCGCGACCAGAGCGGAGCCCGAGTGAACTCCGGTGTCTACTTCGTTGCCGTGGATGGAGCGGGGGGCATCCGGGAGCGAGGCACGCTGGTGATCCTGCGCTAGGTGTGGACTCCGACCGTGTTGGTCACCGGATCAGGACGGTCTTCCGGGTGAGGAGCACGCCCGGCGCCTGCAGGCGCACGAAGTACACGCCGCTCGGGACCGGCTGCCCGTCGCGATTGCGGTGATCCCACACCAGCACGTGCCGCCCCGCGGCAAACGGAGCCTCGGCGATCCTGCGCACGATGCGCCCCGCCGCGTCGAAGACCACGAGCGACACCGGGGATTCGCGCGGGAGCGCGAACTCGAACCGCACGATCTCGCGGCCCGGATTCGGGCGAGGCGGAGCGAACTCGACCTGGCGTGGGAGAACCTCGGCCTGTCCCGGGACTGAGACGAGGAAAGCAAGGTTGAGCAGAACCGACACCGCATTGGCCCTGGTGTTCGCCGTGACCACCTCGGAAAATCCGTCCCCGTTCAGGTCGCCAATCGCCACGGAGTAGGGTTCACTCCCGGTCCCGAAGTCCGTTTTCCTCCCGAAGGTCAAGTCGCCGTTGCCGGGCAACACCGAGACGGTGTTGGCGAGATAGTTCGCCGTGGCCAGGTCGGGGATCGCGTCCCCGTTCAAGTCACTGATCGCCAGGGACTGGGGCC
>JANPEF010000140.1:0-27121 GCA_031431875.1 Candidatus Eiseniibacteriota bacterium
GACCGCCTGATCGGCAGCGGAAGCGTCCCCGCCGGCGCGCGCTACGTCGCCAAGGAAGCGCAGTTCGAGATTGGGCTGCGCACCGACGTCGTGCGGGCCGAGACGCTGGCGCCGACGCGCTCGGCGTTCGGGACCGTGGTCGCCGATCCAGCGGCGAGCGCGAGCGTGATCGCGCCGCAGACCGGCCGCTTCATCTCGGGCCGGACGTGGCGCCCCGGCGATCGCGTCAGGCACGGGCAGCCGCTGGGCGCGGTGCTGGTCGTCGATGAGTTGCCGGTGCGCGCGCCACTCGGCGGCACGCTTGCCACGATCCAGGTCGTTCCGGGACAGACCGTGGCCGCCGGGCAGGTGATCGCGACCATCGTCGACCTCTCGCGCGTGCGCGTCGACCTGCCGCTGTATGGCGAGGCGCTCGCCGCGGGACTTGCTGCGCGCACCGCACGCGTGCGCCTCGCGGCGTTGCCCGATCGCGATTTCGTCGCGCGGGTCGAAGGACTCGCGCCCGCGACCACCGGCGGCGGGACGGGCGCGCCGCTCACGCTCTCCGTGGCGAACCTGGGCGGCATCCTCCGCCCGGGCATGGTCGTCGAGGTCACGCTCGAGCTGCCGGGTGCACTGCCCGCGCTCACGGTGCCCGCCGCGGCGATCGTCCACACCGAGCAGGGGCCGGCCGTGTTCGTGAAGCTCGCCCCCGAGGCCTTCACGCTGCGCACGATCACGCTCGGCGCGCGCGCCGGCAACCGCGTCGCGATCGCCCACGGCGTCCGTGCCGGAGAAAAGGTCGTCGTCGCCGGGCTCGCGCCGCTGTTGGCGACGGCGGAGGCGCCGCGATGATCGACGCCCTGATCCGGCACTCGCTGGCGCGGCGCGGGCTCGTGCTCGCGCTCGCGGCCGGGCTGCTCGTGTGGGGCGGCCTCGTCGCCACGCGCATGCCGGTCGACGTCTTCCCGGACCTCAATCGTCCCACGGTGACCGTGCAGACCGAGGCGGGCGGCCTTGCCCCCGAGGAGGTCGAGGTGCTGGTCACGCGCCCGATCGAGACGTCGATGGCCGGCGCGCCCGGCGTGGAGCGCGTGCGCTCGACGTCCGCCGCCGGGCTGTCGATCGTCGTCGTCGAGTTCGCGTGGGGGACCGACGTGCTGCTCGATCGCCAGCTCGTCACCGAGCGCCTGCAGGAGGCGCGCGCGACGCTCCCGCCCGGTGTCGACCCGGCCCTCGGTCCGGTGAGCTCGATCATGGGCGAGATCATGCTCGTCGGGATCGAGAGCCCCTCGGGCGACGTCTCGCCGACCGAGCTGCGCCGCTTCGCCGAGGTCACGCTCATCCCGCGCCTCGAGGCGGTGCCCGGCGTCGCGCAGGTACTGGCGTTGGGCGGCGGCCTGCGCGAGCTGCGCATCGAACCCGATCCCGCGCGCATGGCGGCCGCCGGCGTCACGCTCGCCGAGGTGACGGCTGCGGCCGGGGAGGCAACCGGCGCGACGAGCGGCGGCTTCCTCGAGACCGGTCCGCAGGAGTTCGTGGTCCGCAACCTCGGGCGCACGACCGACGTCGCGATCCTCGCCACCACGCCGGTCGCGACGCACACCGGCGCGACGATCCCGCTCGGCGCGATCGCCGACGTGCGCGAGGCCACCGCGGTCCGCCGCGGCGACGCGGGCATGAACGGCCGCCCCGCGATCGTGCTCACCGTGAAGAAGCAGCCGAAACGCGACACCGTGCGCCTGACCAAGGAGCTCGAGCGCGCCCTGGTCGGGCTCACGCCGCAGTTCCCCGGCGACGCGCGGGCGCGCGTCCTGTTCGAGCAGTCGCGCTTCATCGAGGCCGCGATCCACAACGTCGAGGAGGCGCTGCGCGACGGCGCGATCCTCGTCATGATCGTGCTCGCCCTGTTCCTGCTCAACGTCCGGACGACGGCCATCACGCTGACGGCGATCCCGCTGTCGTTTGCCGTTGCCGTCCTGGTGTTGCGCGCGTTCGGGCAGGAGCTCAATACCATGACGCTCGGCGGCCTCGCCATCGCCACCGGCGAGGTGGTCGACGACGCGATCGTGGACGTCGAGAACGTGTTCCGCCGCCTGCGCGAGAACCGTGCGGCCGGCTCGCCACGCGCCGCGCTGGCGGTGGTCTACGACGCCTCGCGCGAGGTGCGCAGCTCGATCGTCTACGCCACGGCGCTGGTCATCCTCGTCTTCCTGCCGCTGTTCGCGCTGTCGGGCATCGAGGGCCGCCTCTTCGCGCCGCTGGGCGCAGCCTACGTTCTCGCCATCGTCGCCTCGTTCGTGGTCTCGATCACGGTCACGCCCGCGCTCGCGCTGGTCCTGTTGCCACGCTCCCGCGCGACCGCCCACGCGAAGGACAGCCCGCTGGTGCGCGCGCTCAAGGCGCTCGACGCGCGCCTGCTCGCCCGCGCGCTCGACCGCCCGGCGATTCCGCTGGGCCTCGCCGCGCTGCTGACCGCGGCCGCGATCGCCGTCGTGCCGTTCCTCGGCCGCACCTTCCTGCCGCCGTTCGCCGAGGGCACCGCCACGATCAACCTGCTGGCCCGGCCCGGCATCTCGCTCGAGGAATCGTCCCGCCTCGGCCAACTCGCCGAGCATCGCCTCACCGCGGTGCCCGAGGTGATCTCGACCGGACGCCGCACCGGCCGTGCCGAGCGCGACGACCACGCCGAGGGCGTGCACTACAGCGAGATCGACGTCGAGCTGAAGCGCTCGAAGCGTGCGCCGGCCGAGGTCTTCGCCGACCTTCGCGGCGTGCTCGCCGACCTGCCCGGCGTGCGCGTGTCGGTGGGGCAGCCGATCGCGCATCGCCTCGACCACCTGCTCTCGGGGGTGCGGGCGCAACTCGCAGTCAAGGTGTTCGGACCGGACCTCGCCGACCTGCGAGCCCAGGGCGAGTCGGTGCGCGCCGCGCTGGCCGGCGTGCCGGGCATCGTCGACCTCGCGGTCGAGGCGCAGACACTCGTCCCGCAGGTGCAGGTGCTGGCCGATCGCGAACGCATGGCCGCATACGGAGTCGCCCCGGGAGCGCTCAACGCGCAGCTCGCGACCGCACTGGCGGGTACGACCGTGGGCTCGATCCTCGAGGGGCCGGTGCGCTCGAACCTGGTCGTGCGCCTGCCCGAGGCGGCGCGCGCCGATGCCGCGCAACTGGGCGCGCTGCCGATCGACACGCCGAACGGCGGACGGGTGCCGCTGGCCGCGCTCGCCGACGTGCGCGAGACCTTCGGACCAAACCAGATCCAGCACGAGGGCGGGCAACGCCGCATCGCCGTGATGGCGAACGTGGCGGGACGCGACCTGGGCTCGGTCGTGCGCGACGTCGAGGCCGCGCTCGCCCGCGACGTGCACCTGCCGGCGGGCTACCGGCTCGAGCTCGGCGGCCAGTTCGAGAGCCAACGCTCGGCGCAGAAGACTCTGCTGCTCCTGTCGCTCGTGTCGCTCCTGCTGATCTACGCGCTGCTCTACGGGCACTTCCGCAACCACAGCCTCGTGCTGCAGGTGCTGATCAACGTGCCGATCGCGCTGGTCGGCGCGGTGGCGGCCGTCGTGCTGTCGGGCGGCACCTTCTCGATCGCGTCGCTGGTCGGCTTCATCGCCGTGGTCGGAATCGCCTCGCGCAACACGATCATGCTGGTGAGTCACTACCTGCACCTGATCGAGTTCGAGGGCGCCGACTTCTCGCGGGCGACGATCGTGCGCGGCTCGCTCGAGCGGCTGGTGCCGGTGCTCATGACCGCGCTCACCGCCGGACTGGCGCTGATTCCGCTCGTGCTCGCGCACGACGCGCCGGGCAAGGAGATCCTCGCCCCGGTCGCCACCGTCATCCTGGGCGGCCTCGTCTCGACGACGCTGCTCGACACCCTGGTCACGCCGGCCGCGTTCGCGCGTTTCGGCCGTTCCGCCGCGGAGGCCGCGCTCGCGCGGCGCGGCGCATCCGCGGGCGATCCCGCCCGCATGGAGGTCGCATGAGAATCCGGATCGTTTCACTGCTCGCCGCCCTGGTCGTCGCCCTCGCCGTCCCCGCAGCCTCCGTCCGGGCCGATCCGGAGGGAGCCGGCCACACGCATGCGAAGCCCGCGTCGAAAGCGCCTCCGAAGACCGCCGGCGGCGAGTCGGTGCTCACCACGAAAGTGACGCCCGCCACGTTGCAGGGCGAGATCGTCGATCCCCAGTGCTGGATCCAGCACGACGGCCGGGGCAAGGCGCACACCGGTTGCGCACTGTCCTGCGCCAAGTCGGGCCAGACGCTCGCGTTCCTCGACGACAAGACGGGCAAGCTCTACCAGGTCCTCGCGCCGGCCCACAGCGCGGACCCGAACGAGCCGCTCTACGCCTGGGTGGGGAAGCCGGTGATCGTGAAGGGGGACCTGATGGCGCGCGGCGGGATGAACGCAATCGTGATCAAGAGCGTGGTGGCCGACAAGTCTGCGAAGCAGCGGCCATGAGGGCCGGGGACTGCACGCGGGTCATCGTGCTCCCTCGGCTCACTGCAACTGTGCTCGGACTCGCCCTGGGGCTCCTCGCCGGCAAGGTCTCGGCGGCATCGGTCCGGTCCACGATCCGCGCGGTGTCCTCGCCCGCCCCGGCTGGTAGCGCCGAGCCGCGTCTCGCCGTCAGCGCGAACGGAATCGCGATGAGCTGGTTCGAGCCGCGCCCTGGGGGCGGGCACCGCCTGCGCTGTGCGCTTCGGGACGAGGACCACTGGTCTCCTTCCAGCACGATTGCCGAAGGGGATTCGTTCTTCGTGAACTGGGCGGACTTCCCCAGCCTGCGTTGGCAGGGAGGGCATCGCTGGGCGGCCCACTGGATGTGGAAGCGGGGATCCGGGACCTACGCCTACGACGTGCGAGTCGCCTTCTCGGACGACGACGGTCGCTCGTGGAGTTCTCCGGTCACGCCCCATCGCGACGACACTCCGACCGAACACGGGTTCGCCAGCCTCGTCGTGGAACCCGGTGGATTGCGCGCCTTCTGGCTCGATGGTCGCAATTTCTTCGGCGCGCCGGAGGACGCGGCGCCCGGACCGGACATGACGATCCGCACCGCGCTCATCGACTCCACGAGGGGCCTGTCGGACGAACTGGAACTGGACGCGCGCACCTGCGACTGCTGCGCCACGGCCGCCGTCGCGACGGCACGCGGAACCGTGCTCGCGTATCGCGATCGCTCACCGGACGAGATCCGCGACATCGCGGTCGTCCGCAGCGAAGGCGGACGCTGGTCGGCGCCTCTGATCGTCCATGCTGACGGCTGGAAGATTCCCGGATGCCCGGTGAACGGTCCGGCCATGGACGCCCGCGGCGACCTTGTCGTCCTCGGCTGGTACACGGCGGCGGCGGAGACGGCTCGCGTTCTCGTGGCGTGGTCCTCGGATGCGGGCGCTTCGTTCACGCCGCCGGTGCGCATCGACGGCGGCAATCCGGCAGGACGCGTCGCGGTCGCCATGCTTCCCGACGGGGACGCACAGGTCGCCTGGCTCGAGAACGGGGAGAAGGACGCGAGCATCCAGACCCGCCGCGTAGCGGCGGACGGAACCCTCGGGCCGACCGGGATCGTGGTGAGGACGTCGCCTGCTCGCGCCAGCGGCTTTCCGCAGCTGGTGCGGGACGGTCGCTCGCTCGTGTTCGCCTGGACCGAGGCCGGGAAGCCCTCCCGCATTCGGCTCGCGCGCATGAACCTCGAAGCGGAACGTTGACCGCGGTGGAGGACGAAATGCAATCAAACAAAGCAATCGACGTCGGCTCGAGCCTGCGGGTCGTTGATCCGGTGTGCGGCATGAAGGTGAAGCCTGACTCTCCGCACCATCTGGAGCACGCAGGAGCGGACTACCGATTCTGCAGCGCGGGCTGTCGCGACAAGTTCATCGCCGAGCCAGGACGTCATCTCCCGGTCGAGGCGGCGGTCGAGGCGGCGGCCGAGGCGGCGACCGAGGCTGCAGTCCGGACCTCGACCCCCGAAGCCGCCGCACGCGAGTGGACCTGCCCGATGCACCCGGAGATCATCCGCGATCGCCCGGGGAGCTGTCCGATCTGCGGCATGGCGCTTGAACCCCGGGCGATCGAGCTGTCCGATGAACCGAATCCGGAACTGGTGGACATGCGCCACAGGCTCGTGGTGTCGACCGTCGTCACGGTCCCGTTGCTGGTCGTCGCCATGACGGGGCTCGGTCACCGCCTCGGCGCGACGTGGAACCTGCCGCAGCTCGGACCATGGATCGAGTTGGCGTTGGCCTCCCCGGTCGTCCTCTGGGGGGGCTGGCCGTTCTTCGCGCGCGCAGCGGCGTCGGTGCGCCTGCGCAGCCTCAACATGTTCACGCTCATCGCCCTCGGCGTCGGGGTCGCCTACGCCTACAGCGTCGTCGGCGCGCTCGCCCCCGGAGTCTTTCCCGCCAGCTTCCGCTCATCCACCGGAACGGTCGGGCTGTATTTCGAGGTCGCCGCCGTGATCGTCACGCTTGTCCTCCTGGGGCAGGTGCTCGAGCTGCAGGCGCGCAGCCGCACGGGATCGGCGATCCGCGCCCTGCTCGGGCTCGCTCCGAAGACGGCCCGGCGAGTGGCGGCCGCAGGTGGGGAAACCGATGTCGCCCTCGAGGACGTGCAGGTCGGCGACCGGCTCCGCGTGCGCCCCGGTGAGAAGATCCCGGTCGACGGCGTGCTGCGCGAGGGCGAGGGCGCGGTCGATGAATCGATGATCTCGGGCGAGCCGATGCCGGTGAGCAAGCGACCCGGTGATCGCCTGATCGGCGCCACGGTGAACGGGACGGCAAGCCTGATCATGGAGGCGCAGCGCGTCGGCCGGGACACGGTGCTCGCCCAGATCGTGCGCATGGTCTCCGCGGCACAGCGCAGTCGTGCCCCGATCCAGAAGCTCGCCGACCGTGTTTCCGGCTACTTCGTTCCCGCCGTGATCCTGATCGCCGTGGTCACGCTCGTCGTGTGGTGGATCGCCGGACCGTCGCCGGCCTACGCGATCGTCAATGCGGTATCGGTCCTCATCATCGCCTGTCCCTGCGCGCTCGGTCTCGCCACGCCGATCTCGATCATGGTGGCGACGGGACGGGCGGCGCAGGCGGGGGTCCTGTTCCGCAACGCCGAAGCCATCGAGCTCATGGAGCGGATCGACACGCTCGTGGTCGACAAGACGGGAACCCTGACCGAGGGCAAGCCGCGGCTGCTCCACGTGCTCCCGGCCGCGGGACACGACGAGTCCACGATCCTGCGGGCAGCGGCCAGCCTCGAGCAGGGCAGCGAGCACCCGCTGGCCGAGGCGATCCTCCGGGCCGCGAAGGAGCGCGGACTCTCGCTCGCCGCCGTGCAGGGGTTCGCCGCACACTCGGGAAAGGGCATCGTCGGCGAAGTCGAGGGGATCCGCGGGGCATTCGGGAATGCCACGCTGTTGGCGGATCTCGGAATCGATCCCTCACCACTCGCAGCGCCGGCCGAAGCGCTGCGCCGCGAGGGGATGACCGCGGTCTTTCTCGCCTGGGACGGGCGACTGGCGGGCGCCTTCGGCATCGGCGATCCAGTCAAGGCAACGACCGCGGAGGCGATCGCGGAACTGCGTGCGGCCGGGCTACGGATCGTCATGCTGACCGGCGACAACGAGACGACGGCCCGGGCCATTGCAGGCCCGCTCGCGATCGACACCGTCGTGGCGGGCGTACTGCCCGCGGGCAAGGTCGAGGAGATCCGACGCCTCCAGGCGGAGGGGCGGATCGTCGCCATGGCCGGCGACGGCATCAACGACGCCCCGGCGCTGGCCCAGGCGCAGGTCGGGATCGCCATGGGAACCGGAACCGACGTCGCAATGGAGAGCGCGGGGGTGACGCTCGTACAGGGAGACTTGCTTGGCATCGTACGCGCGCGCCGGCTCAGCCGGGCCACGATGGGGAACATCCGCCAGAACCTGTTTTTCGCCTTCGTCTACAACGCACTCGGCGTCCCGATCGCCGCGGGCGTGCTGTATCCGTGGTTCGGGATCCTGCTCAGCCCGATGATCGCTGCCGCGGCCATGAGCCTCAGTTCGGTCTCGGTGATCGGCAACGCGCTCCGGCTGCGCACGGTCGACATCGGGGCCCGCAGCGAGACGCCGGGCTAGCGGATCGCCAGCAGCCGCTCGATCGCATCGGCCGCGGCGTTCGCGCCGTGCTCTGCGCGCACCTCGGCCCCGACCGCGGCCGCCCGCTCCGCGAAGCCCGGCTCGGCGAGCACGCGCCCGAGCGCCGCAGTGAGCGTCGCCGCGTCGCAACGATCGCGCGGAAGCGCGAGACCCACGCCCGCCCGCGCGATTCGCGCCGCGTGGTCGGCCTGGTCGTGCGCGAACGGGACGACGACCATCGGCCGCCCCGCGCGCAATGCCTGGCCGGTGGTGCCCGCGCCACCCTGGTGAACGACCGCCGCCGCGCGCGGCAGCAGTTCCGAGTACGGCGCATATGGAAATACCACGACCCCGGACGGCAGCGGATCGGGAAGGCGCTGCGCGATCTTGCGCCCGACGAGCAGCACGGCGCGCCGCCCCAGCCGCGCGGCCGCGTGCGCCCCGTTGGTGTAGAACAGGCCTGCCGTGTGCACCGCCGAGGAGCCCAGCGTGAAGACCAGCGGCGGGGGACCGGCGTCGAGGAATGCGGCGAGCTCGGCGGGGAGTCCGGCGGCGTGATCCTCGCGGTCGTAGAACGCGAACCCGCACTGGACCGACGACGGCGGCCAGTCCGGCTGCGGTGCCGCGAGTGCGCGCGAGAACAGCACGAGATGGAGCAGGGGGGAGAACACGCCCTCGTACATCGGATGCAGCGTCGCCCGGGGCAGCCCCATCGACGCGCGCACGCCGTCGACCGCCCCCATCCATGGCCGCGAGACCACCTTGCCGACGGCGAAGAATGCGTGGTAGAGCGCCGGGAAGCGTCGACCCCACGGCTCGAGCCACGGTGCCTGCGGCCACACCGACGGATCGAGCGCCGAGTACTGGAGCAGCGGTTGAAGCGAGGTGGAAGCCCACGGCAAGCCGCGCTTCTCGGCGACGATCGCGACTCCGAACGTGAGCGGATGGGCGACGAGCAGGTCGGCATCGTGTGCCGCCGCATCGATCGCGGCCGTCGTTGCGGCGACGTGGGGCAGCACCAGTTCCTGGATCACGTAGCGCGACCCATCCGGGCCGTCCATCGCCCGCCGCATCGTCGCGCCGAAGTCGTCCAGCTCGGCGAGGTTCGGTGGCAGCGTGGCGAAGGCGATCCCCTCGGACTCGACCTTCGGGCGGTACATCTCGTGGCTCAGGAGCGTGGCGCGGTGTCCGCGGTCGCGCAGCGCGATCGCGATGGCCAGCGCCGGGTGCAGGTCGCCGAGCGACCCGTACGCGGCGAGGACGACGTGGCGCGGCGTCACCGCGCGGCGCTGTGCGCGGCGGGGGCGGACGTGGTCGTCGCCCGCTCGCCGGCGGCGATCGCCTGTTCGAAGCGGCGCACGGCCCCGCGCGCGGTCTTCCCGCGGTTGGCGGCGATCGCGCCGCGGGCCTCCTCGTGCATCCACTGGGCGATGCCGGGCGCCAGTCGCGGCACGCGGCCCGTCTCTGGCCGGACGTGCATCGCCTTTGGCACGGCGAGGTAGAACGGCGCGACGTCGATCACGTCGGGGCTGCGCGCCAGCGCGTACAGGTCGGCCGCCTTCTCGCCGCCCGGCACCAGGCCACGCGCCTGCAGCAGGTGCACGAACTCGTGGGCGATCACCAGCCGATGGATGATGCGCGGTCGTAGCCACAGCGCCGGCCGCTCGCCCATCGAGGCGAGGCCAAGGACCGTGCGCCGCTTGGTCATGCCGATCGTCACCGTGACCCCCTCGAGCTCGGGAAAGTGGGCGCGCACGAAATCGAGCTCGCGCCGGGCCCTGGTGCGGTGCGGCGAGACGAGCCACGGGCGGGTCCACTTCCAGCGCCCATCATCGGCGGCGCGCTCCTCGGCGGTGGGCGGGGCGGTGGCGACGAACAGCTCGAGCTGGGGCCACAGGAAGGCGACCAGGCGTCGGGCGGTCCGGCGGATCAAGCCGCGACTCGCTTGTCGTAAGGGTCGAGCGCGTCGCGCAGGCCGTCGCCCACGAAGTTGAAGGCGAACAACGTCAGCGCAAGTGCGGCTCCCGGGAAGATGGTGAGCCAGGGGAAGAAGGCGATCATCTGCGCACCCTCCGAGACGAGCACGCCCCACGACGCGTCGGGCGGCTGCACGCCGAGGCCGAGGAACGAGAGGAACGCCTCCTGCAGGATGATCGCCGGGATCGTCAGCGTGGAGTAGACGATCACCGGGCCCAGCGTGTTCGGCACGATGTGCCCGAACACGATCCGCGCATCGCGGGCACCGAGCGCGCGAGCCGCCTCGACGAACGTCTGGTTCTTGAGCGACAGCACCTGCCCGCGGACGATGCGCGCCATGGTCAGCCATTGCACGGCGCCCAGCGCGACGAACAGCATGAGCAGGCTCTTGGAGAAGAACACGAGCAGCAGGATGACGAGAAAGATGTACGGCAGCGAGTAGAGCACGTCGACGACCCGCATCATGAACTCGTCGATGCGGCCGCCCAGGTAGGCCGAGATCGCGCCGTAGCTGACGCCGATCAGGATCGAGACGAACGTCCCCACGAGCCCGACGAGCAACGAAATCCGCCCGCCATGGATCGTGCGGGCCAGCATGTCGCGGCCCAGCAGGTCGGTGCCGAACGGATGCGACCACGACGGCCCGGTCACGCCCAGCGCGAAATCGGTGGCGTTGGGATCCGGCAGGAACGGGATCCACGGCGCGAGCGCGCAGACGATGCCGATCGCCAGCAGCGTCACACCCGAGACCACCGCCATGCGATTGCGCTGGAGGCGCCGCCACGCATCGCTCCACAGCGTCCCGCCCGGGCGCGCGACGACGGGGCCGGCGACGGCGGGGCTCGCGACGGCGCTCATGCCAGCTCCACGCGCGGGTCGAACCACGAGTACGCGACGTCGACCACCAGGTTGAGCACCATCAGGAAGCCCGCGTAGAAGACGACGATCCCGAGCACCAGCGTGTAGTCGCGGTTGAACGCGGCCGACACGAGCTGGCGGCCGAGCCCGGGCACGGCGAAGATCTGCTCGATCACGATCGAGCCCATGACGATGCGCGCCACGGCCGGTCCCAGGTAGCTGACGACCGGGAGAATGCCGAGCTTGAGCGCGTGCCCGAAGACGACGCGCGACTCGGGCAGGCCCTTTGCCCGGGCGGTGCGGATGTAGTCCTGGCGGAGCGTCTCGAGCATGCCGCCACGGGTGAGCCGCGCGATGTAAGCGAGGTAGATCGCCGACAGCGTGAGCACCGGCAGGACCCGGCTCGACGGCCCGAGCCAGAGCGCGGGCGGCAGCCAGTAGAGCGTGAGCGCGAACACCAGCACCAGCACGGGGCCGAGCACGAAGTTCGGAATCGACACCCCGAGCAGCGTTGCGGACATGGTGAGATAGTCGGTCGCCGTGTTCTGGCGATTGGCCGCAATCACGCCCAGCGGGATGCCCAGCGCGAGTGCCAGCAGCAGCGACCACAGGCCCAGCTCGAACGACGCCGGAAAGCTGGAGCGAATGATGTCCGACACCTGCTGCGTGGGGTACTTGTACGAGGGCCCGAAGTCGAGCCGCGCGGCGTTGCCGAGGAAGGTGACGTACTGCTCGGGCCACGGCTTGTCGAGGCCGTACTTGGCGAACAGGACCTCCTTCGCGGCGGCCGGGATCTCGCGCTCGGACTGGAAGGGCCCGCCCGGCGCGGCCCGCATCATGAAAAACGTGAGCGTGGCGATCGCCCACAGCGTGGGGACCATCAGCAGCATCCGCCGCAGGATGAACGTGATCATGGCGTCGCCTCGGCCGCTGCGGCATGCGAGCGCCAGTCGGGATCGATCGACACGCCCTTGAGCGGGTGGACGTCGAGCACGGTGGAGTGGATGCCCAGGACATAGGGCTTGATCAGCGATGTCTCGGCGTAGTGGTAGACGGGAATGACCGGGCCCTCGGACAGCAGGATCGCCTCGGCGCGCGACAGCATGCGCAGGCGCTCCGCCGGGTCGACCTCGACAGTGGCGCGACGGATCAGGTCGTCGTACTCCGCGTTCGACCAGCCCGTGCGGCTGTTGCCGGCGTCGGTGATCCACATGTCGAGGAACGTCATGGGGTCGGCGAAGTCGCCGATCCACGAGCGGCGCGCCACGTCGTAGTTCTTCGCCGTCGTCGCGGCCAGGTAGCTGGCCCACTCCTGGTTCGACAGCGTCACCTGGATCCCCAGGTCGCGCTTCCACATCGCCTGCACCGCCTCGGCGATACGGCGGTGGTCCTCGCTGGTGTTGAACAGGATCTCGATCGGCGGAAACCCCTTGCCCCCGGGATAGCCCGCCTTCGCCAGGCACTCGCGCGCGTAGACGGGGTCGTACTTCAGTTGCGGCGGGGCGGCGTAGCCGGCGTAGCCCATCGGCGTGATCCCGCCCCACGCGGTCACCGTGCCCCGGAGCACGTGCTCGGCGATCGCCGCGCGGTCGGTCGCGGCGTTGAGCGCGCGGCGCACCCAAACGTCGTCGAACGGTTTCTTCGTCACCACCATCGAGTAGAAGTAGGTGCCGTGATAGGGGCCGCCCGAGAAGTCCTTGAAGTGGCGGACGAACGGCACGACCGTCTTCGGCACGTAGCCGCTCGGGTTCCAGTCGACGACGCCGGCCTTGTACAGGTTCGTCGCGGTCGACAGTTCCTCGACCGGCAGGGCGACAATCCGCTCGAGCTTCACCGCGCCGCGATCCCAGTAGCGCTCGTTGGGTACCAGCACGAAACGGTTCTTCAGTTCCCACTCGGCGATGCGGAACGGCCCGTTGCCCACGAGCGCGAGCGCGTCCTCCCAGCCGTCACCGAGTTTCTCGATGACGTGCCGGGGCGTCGGCAACGACGTATAGAAAGTGGTCAGCTCGAGGAAGTAGGGGGTAGGCTGAGCCAGCGTGACGACGAACGTCGACTCGTCCGGCGCAGCGAGGCCGACCTGGGTCACGTCGGTCAGCTCGCCGGCGTTGTAGGCCCCGGCGTTCCTCACCGCGAACAGGAAGCTCGCATAGCGGCTGCCGGTCGCCGGGGCGAGCACGCGCCGCCACGACCACAGGAAGTCGCCGGCGATGAGCGGGTGGCCGTCGGCCCAGGTCAGCCCGGGGCGCAGGTGAAAGGTATAGACGAGGCCGTCGGGCGACAGGTCCCAGCGGTAGGCCTGGCCCGGCACGGGGGCGAGCGTCCGCGGATCGGCGGAGCACAGGCCCTCGAACACCATTCGCGCAATGCGGCCGTCGGGCTGGCCCGACATCACGGCCGGATCGAGGTGCTCGGGTTCGGCTCCGTTGTTGAACGTGAGGACCTGCCCGGACGGCGGCGTGGTGTCGCCGAAGTACGCGGCATCGCCCGCGGCGCGCGGCGCGCAGCCCGTGCCGAAAGCGAGCACGAGCGCGGCGACGGCGGCAAGGGCGGGGACCCCCTGATTTTTCGCAAGCGCGGTCACGGGCCGCAGTATACCATCCGGCGCGAGCGATGCCGCCTCCCGGCGTGTGCGGCCGCCGGAGGTCCTGCCCATCGCATGTCGAGCTCGATCGGACGTCTCTTCACCGTGACCACGTGGGGCGAATCCCACGGCCCCGCCGTCGGCGTCGTCATCGACGGCGTGCCGTCCGGGCTGCGCGTGGACCCCGCGCTCATCCAGCGCGACCTCGATCGCCGCCGCCCCGGCCAGTCGTCGATCACGACCCAGCGCAGCGAGGCCGATCAGGTCGAAATCCTCTCCGGGTTCTTCGAGGGTGTCACAACCGGCACCCCGATCTGCCTCCTCGTGCGCAACACCGACGCCAAGAGCAAGGACTACGACGCGCTCAAGAACGTCTTCCGCCCCGGCCATGCCGACTTCACCTACGCCGCGAAGTACGGGGTGCGCGACCACCGCGGCTCGGGCCGCGCTTCCGGCCGCGAGACGCTCGGCCGCGTCGCCGCCGGCGCGATCGCCAAGGCGCTGCTGGCAACGCGCGGCGTCTCGATCGTCGCGGGCACCGTGGCGGTCGCCGACGTCACCGCCGAGCGCCGCGACTGGGATGTCGCCGAGACGAATCCGGTCCGCTGCCCCGATACCGCGGCCGCCGAACGCATGATCGCCGCGATCGAGTCCGCCCGCGCCGAACAGGACTCGGTTGGCGGCGTGGTCGAGGTCGTCGCCCGCGGCGTGCCGGCCGGCTGGGGCGATCCGACGATGGACAAGCTCGACGCCACGCTCGCCGCCGCGCTCCTGTCGATCCCCGCCATCAAGGGCGTCGAGATCGGCTCGGGCTTCGCCGCCACGCGCCTGCGCGGCTCGCAGAGCAACGACGCGATGGGCCCCGACGGCTTCAAGACGAACCACGCCGGCGGCATCCTGGGCGGCATCTCGAGCGGGCAGGACGTGGTCGTCCGCATCGCCGTCAAGCCCGCCTCATCGATCGCCCGCGCGCAGGACACCGTGAACACGGCGGGGGAGGCCCTGACCGTAAAGGTCGAGGGCCGCCACGATCCCTGCATCTGCCCGCGTGTCGTCCCCGTCGCCGAGGCGATGGTGGCGCTCGCTCTGGCCGACGCGTTCCTCCAGCAGTGCGCCCTCGAGGGCGCACGCCCGCGCGACGGCGCGCGCCCCCGCGCCGAAGGGATGGCCTGACCGTGGTCGTCGTCATGGCGCCGGGCGTCGACGAGGCGCGGATCGACGAGGTCGCCTCGCGCTTGCGACTCATGGGCCTCGCCGTCCACCGCTCCGACGAGCGCGGGCGCATCGTGCTCGGCGTCGTCGGTGACCTGGGCTCGCTCGACGTCGACGACGTGCGCCACCTGCCCGGCGTGCAGGACGTGGTCCGCATCAGCGCGCCGTACAAGCTCGCCTCGCGTGCATTCCGCGCCGAGCCGACGCTCGTCACCGTGCGCGACACGGTCGTCGGCGGCAACAGGATCGCGATCATGGCCGGGCCATGCGCCGTCGAGAGCGAGCAGCAGGTCGAGGAGACCGCTGTCGCGGTCGCCGCCGCCGGCGCGACGATCCTGCGTGGCGGCGCATTCAAGCCGCGCACCTCGCCGTACACGTTCCAGGGCCTCGGCGAAGAGGGGATGAAGATCCTGCGCCGCGTCGCCGACCGCCACGACCTGGCCGTCGTCTCCGAGGTGCTCGACACGCAGCACGTCGCGATCGCCGAGCGCTGGGTCGACATCCTGCAGATCGGCGCGCGCAACATGCAGAACTTCGCGCTGCTGCGCGAGGTCGGCCGCACGCGCAGGCCGGTGCTGCTCAAGCGCGGCATGTCGGGCACGATCGAGGAGTGGCTGATGGCCGCCGAGTACGTCCTGGCCGGCGGCAACACGCAGGTCATGCTGTGCGAACGCGGCATCCGCACGTTCGAGACGGCAATGCGCAACACGCTCGACCTCTCGTGCGTCCCGCTGCTGCACCAGCTCACGCACCTGCCGGTCGTGGTCGACCCGTCGCACGCCGTCGGCGTGCGCGACAAGGTGCCGCCGATGGCGCTCGCCGCCATCGCGGCCGGCGCCGACGCGCTGCTGATCGAGGTGCACCCGCACCCCGAGCGCGCTCTGTCCGACGGCGCGCAGTCGCTCGATCCACCGCTGTTCGAGGACCTGATGCGACGGATGCAGGCGGTCGCCGTGGCGGTCGGTCGCACGCTCTGATTCGTGGTGCGGTTGGTTGCGAGCGTCCCGTTGGACCAATCCCGACGGGGTGAACTGGGCAGTTGCCCAATTGACCTATCCCAGGCGAGGTGAAGTGGGCAGTTGCCCGGTTGACTCGTCCCGGGACGAGTCGTTTGGGCAGTCCTGTGCGAGGGACGAATGCTCCGCGGACCTCGTCCATCCCGCCGGACCTCCGTCCCGATGGCCATGTCCGAAAACGTCCGCTCCACGCGCCCGGGCCGTGCCATCATGCTCCGCATGACGCCCCTCGATCCCGCCATCTGCTACGAGGCCCTGAAGAGCCGCGACCGCCGCTTCGAGGGCCGCTTCGTCGTCGCCGTGGGCACCACCGGCATCTACTGCCGCCCGGGGTGCCCGGCGAAGATGCCGCACCGCGAGCACGTCCGCTTCTACGCCACGCCGGTGGCCGCTGAGGAGGCGGGCTTTCGCCCGTGCCTGCGCTGCCGTCCCGAGACCGCGCCGCGCTCCGCCGCATGGCAGGGGACGCAGGCAACGGTGACGCGCGCACTGCGCCTGCTCGATCACGAGCCCGAGGCCGCGACCGACCTCGCGCGCCTCGCCGAGCGCCTGGGGATCGGGCCGCGCCACCTGCGCCGGCTGTTCGTGACGCATGTCGGGGCGTCGCCGCGCGCGGTCGTCCAGTCGCGCCGCGCGCACTTCGCGCGCCGCCTCGTCGAGGAGACCGACCTGCCGCTCGAGACCATCGCGCTGACCGCCGGTTACGGCAGCGCCCGGCGCTTCCGCGCCGCGTTCGGCAACGCGTTCGGCCGCGCGCCGGCGCAGTTGCGCGGGCGGCGCGGCGGCACCCGCGCCACCGCCGCGCCGCACGAGGGCGAGCGCCCGATCGAGCTCACGCTGCCGTATGTCCCGCCGTACGACTGGCCCGCCGTGCTCGCCTACCGAGCGGCGCGTCTCATCCCCGGCGTCGAAACCGTCGAACGCGACGCGTACCGCCGCACGATCGACGGCGGCGTGCTCGAGGTCGCACCCGCGCCCGGCGCGGCTCGGGCGCGCATCAACGACCGCCCGTCACTCGTGCTCCGGCTCTGGCTGTCCGATCCGGGCGGCCTCGATCGCCTCGTCGCCCGCGCGCGGCGCATGCTCGACCTCGAGGCGGACCCGAACGCGATCGCGGAACATCTCGCGCACGACCGCGCGCTCGCGGCGCGCGTGCGTCGCGTGCCCGGCATGCGTATCCCCGGCGCGTGGGATCCGTTCGAGCTGGCGGTGCGCGCGGTGCTCGGCCAGCAGGTGAGCGTCGCCGCGGCCACGACGATCGCGGGGCGACTCGTGATGGCGTTCGGCACGGCGCGTGACTCCGCGGCGAACGTGGGCGCACTGACGCACGCCTTCCCGGACGCCACCCGCCTGGCCGAAGCCGGCGAAGCGCGGATCGGCGCACTCGGCCTCACGCGCGCCCGCGCGGCGACGCTGGCCGGACTCGCGCGCGCCGTCGCCGACGGTACGCTCGTGCTCGACGGCGCTCGCGGCCTCGAGGCGAGCATCGAGGCGATGACCGCACTCCCCGGCATCGGCCCGTGGACGGCGCACTACGTCGCTCTGCGCGGCCTGCTCGAGCCCGATGCGTTCCCGGCAGGGGACCTGGGCCTGCGCAAGGCGCTGGCGGCGAAGGGGGCCGCCCCGATCGCCGAGGCTGCACTCCTGGCGCGCGCCGAGCGCTGGCGGCCGTGGCGAGGCTACGCGGCGATCCACCTGTGGCACGGGCTCGCCTCGCGCGGCGATTGACCGGGCAGGCGGCGAGGACTACGCTCGTTGCCGGTTCCGCTTCACCCCTCGCACCTGGAGGACCCGTGTCCCGGACGCATCGCACCCTGGCCGCACTGCTTCTCGCCGCCATCCCAGCTGCAGCGCAGGCCGACACGCTGATCGACTCGTACACGCAGTCGCTGCCGCCGAACAACTGGCTCCAGAACACGCACCGACCGATCCTGTTCATCGGCAGCGTGTGCGACGGCGACCTGTGCCCGCCGTCGCCGATGGTGACGTTTCCGGACGACCAGACGTTCGTGGACCAGTCGGGCGTCACCGGCACAATCAGCCCGTGGCGCATCACCGGGCTCGCCCGGACGCATCGCACAGGACCACCCGACCAGGGCGTCCTGCGGATCGATCCGGCGAACGGCGGGAACCTGGTGTTCGAGGGAGCCGCGGGCGCGGACCTCACGATCGTCCAGTACTGGGGCGAGCCGGCGCACCCGCTCGGTCTCGACCTCACCGCCGACGGCAGCGACCACTTCGAGATCGAGGTCCTGGACTGGCCGGTCGGATTGGACACGATCCACGGCGCAATCAGCTTGAGCGGCTCATCGGGAGCCGTCTCGGCGACCGCCCCGATCTTCGGCCACGGCTCGGGCACCCGGTCCATCCCGTACGAATGGTTCGCGCCGCTGGATTTGCACGACATCGACTTCATCCAGGCCGTCTTCTACATCACCCCCGAAACGCCGCCCACGCTCGTCGTCGGCGAGTTCCGCATGGCGGGGACGCCGATCCCCGCGGCCCCGCAGACGTGGGGACGGATCAAGAACGCCTACCGCAACTGACCCGCGACTTGACAGGCAGGCCACCGATGGGGTTTTCTACGGACCTGCGCCGGGCGCCCGGCCTTCTGGGCCCCAGGCGCCCGGCGCACGTCGTGGGCGATTAGCTCAGCTGGCTAGAGTACCTGCTTGACATGCAGGGGGTCACTGGTTCAAGTCCAGTATCGCCCACCACTTCGCTTCGCAGCTTCCAGCAACACGTGAAACGCGCGGGCGCCGACTTCACGGCGCCCGTTGTCGTAACCGGGACCCGGCCCGCAGACCGGCCCGCACCACCGAGGAGAAACCGATGCTCGAGATCCCGGATTACGACCCGAACGAGACCATCGCCGACGAGGTGGACGCTCAGGGGCGTCCGTTGCTCTCGACGGTGCGGCACTCCACCTCGCACGTCATGGCCACCGCGGTGAAGCGCCTGTTCCCCGAGGCGCACCTGGGCGTCGGGCCGGCGATCGAGGACGGCTTCTACTACGACATCGAGCTGCCGACCCCGCTCACGCCCGACCACCTCGCCGCGATCGAGGCCGAGATGGCGAAGATCATCGCGTCCGATGAGCCGTTCGTGAAGAAGATGTGGTCGACCCAGGAAGCGATCGGACACTTCGCCGCACAGGGCGAGAAGTTCAAGGTCGAGATCATCCAGGACCTCGAGAAGATCGGCGTCACCGAGGTCTCGAGCTACGAGAACGGCGATTTCTTCGACCTCTGCCGCGGCCCGCACGTCAAGCGCACCGGGCAGATCGGTGCCTACAAGCTGCTGTCGATCGCCGGCGCGTACTGGCGCGGCAAGGAATCGAACCCGCAGTTGCAGCGCGTGTACGGCACCGCGTGGCACAACAAGACCGATCTCGACGCCTACCTGCACCGCCTCGAGGAAGCCGAGAAGCGCGACCACCGGAAGATCGGCCGCGCGCTCGACCTGTTCAGCGTGCACGAGGACGTCGGCGCGGGGCTCGTGTTCTGGCACCCGAAGCTCGGCATGGTGCGGCACCTCATCGAGAGCTACTGGCGCGACGAGCACCTGAAGCGCGGCTACGAGTTCGTGTACACCCCGCACCTGGCGTCGGAGCGGATCTACACCACCTCGGGCCACCTGCAGAACTACGCGGACCTGATGTACGCGCCGATGGACATCGACGGCTTCCCGTACCGCGTCAAGCCGATGAACTGCCCCGGCCACATCAAGATCTTCCAGTCGACGCAGCACAGCTACCGCGACCTGCCGCAGCGCTTCGCCGAGCTCGGCACCGTGTATCGCTACGAGCGCTCGGGTGTGCTGCACGGCATGCTGCGCGTGCGCGGCTTCACCCAGGACGACTCGCACATCTTCTGCACCCGCGAGCAGCTGGCCGATGAGATCACCGGCATCCTCGAGTTGATCGACACGATGATGAAGGACTTCGGCTATACCTACGAGGCGTTCCTCGCCACCCGGCCCAGGGAGAAGTCGCTGGGCACCGACGAGGAATGGGCGTGGGCGACCGAGGCGCTGCGGGAGGCGCTGCTGCGTCGCGGCGTTGACTACAAGGTCGACGAGGGCGGCGGCGCGTTCTATGCACCGAAGATCGACATCAAGCTGTACGACGCGCTGGGCCGCGGCTGGCAGGGACCGACCGTGCAGGTCGACCTCAACCTGCCCAAGCGCTTCGGCGTCACCTACGTCGGCCCCGATGGCAAGGAGCACGAGGTGGCGATCGTCCACCGCGCGATCCTCGGCTCGCTCGAGCGCTTCGTCGGCGGATTGATCGAACACGTCGGCGGCGAGTTCCCGCTGTGGCTGGCGCCCGAGCAGGTGCGCGTGCTGTCGATCTCGGAGCCGTCGGCCGAGTACGCGACCCACGTGCGCGACGTGCTCCGCCGCGCCGGCCTGCGCGCCACCGCCGACCTGGCGGCGGACAAGATCGGCGCCAAGGTGCGTCTCGCCGAGACCGAGAAGATCCCGTTCATGCTCGTCGTCGGCGAGCGCGACGCGACCGCCCAGGTCGTCTCGCCACGCCGGCACAAGGGCAAGCCCGAGGGCACCTGCACGGTCGAGGAGTTCATCGTCCGGGCCGAGGCCGAGATCGCGGCAAAAACCCGTCCGGAGGTTCCGCCGAAGGCGGAATAACGTCACGGGCGCGAGAGCGCCCGGAATCCAGCCGAGCACGCAAGGCCGCTCCCGGCAGGGGGTGGCCTTGCTGCATCTCGCTCATCAAATTAGTGGTTCTCCTGCCCGCCCCCGGTTCAGGTCAGCGCAACCGCCGCGCTCACCCTGGACCCTTCACGGCGTGACATGGCGCCCAATCGCCCGCGGGATCGTGGCCCCACGGTCGACGTGCCGCCCGGGCCGACCTTGCCGACGACCGCCTCCTTCGCCGCACCGTGGCCGAAACCTCAGACGGCCGGGACGATGCCGGCCGGGCGATCCGGGCGGGGGTCTACTTCGCCCGGGCCACCTGGGAGGGCTCAAGGACGGAACGGCGGGTCGTCCGTCTCGAATGAGCCTCCCGCGTTTGATTTCGTGCTTACCCACATGATGAAGAGCCCATCGGGCGGCTCCCGCCGCCCAGGACGTCGTGGGGACCGTCGGATCCGGGGGGAGACGCGGTCCTTCACACGGCCGGCCCGGGGGCCTTGCGCCCTCCGGGCCGGGCTGTTACATTCCCGGTTGACATCGTGCCAAGTGGAAGCCCGAGTGCGGCTTCCCACCCCCTGCGGGCCCAAGGCCCTGCGCCCGGGTCGAAATCGAAGCGCCGCACCAACGCGCGCCACGAGTCCTGCCATCCCGTTACAACGGGGGAGGACCGTGCGCATCTCGGGGCGGGGTCGATCATCGACCCTGCCCCGATTTTCTTTTGCGTGCGCGACCCGCACGCGAGGACCTCGGGCGGTGCGCGGGATCGGGCGGCCCGAGGAAACGCACGGTGGAGCCTTTACGTGGAGGTGGTTATCCCCGCACCGTATCGCCCCCAGGAACCCCGCGCCAACGAGACGCGCATCAACGAACGCATCCGCGTGCCGCAGGTTCGCGTGATCGCCGACGACGGAACCCAGCTCGGCATCCTCTCCGTTCGTGAAGCCCTCACGATCGCGCAGGAGAAGAACCTCGACCTCGTCGAGGTTTCGCCGACGGCGCGTCCGCCCGTGTGCCGGATCATGGACTACGGGAAGTTCAAGTATGAACAGAGCAAGCGCGAGCGAGTGGCGCGGAAGAAGCAGCACGTGCAGCAGCTGAAGGAAATCAAGCTGCGACCGAAGATCGACGATCACGATTTCGACTTCAAGGTCGAGCACGCGCGCCAGTTCCTGAAGGAGCGCGACAAGGTGAAGGTGACGTTGACCTTCCGCGGTCGCGAGATGGCGCATCCGGAACTCGGGTACGCGATGATGCAGCGCGTGCTGGTCGACCTGGCCGAGTACGGAAGTCCGGAATCGATGCCGCGCAGCGAGGGTCGCTCGCTCACCATGGTGTTGCTGCCGAAGCCGGCGAAATCCACGCCCGCTCCGGCCAAGCCTGCCGCACCCGGCGCGCCCGCGGGCGCCCCGGCTCCCGCGAAGCCCGCCCCGCGTCCCAGCGCGGCGACCGCGGAACCGACCGAACCGTCGTAACGAGGAGACGTCATGCCGAAGATGAAGACGAACCGGGCCGCCGCCAAGCGCTTCAAGCTGACCGGCACCGGAAAGATCAAGCGCGGGAAGGCCTACGCGCGACACATCCTGACCAAGAAGTCGCGGACGCGAAAGCGTAACCTGAACAAGTCCACGCTGGTCCACAAGACCGAGCACAAGCGCGTCATGCGTATGCTCGGCCTGCGCTAGACAAGGGGAAGACGAACCATGCCTCGTACTAAAACCGTCGTCCCCGGACGTCGTCGCCGCAAGAAGGTCATGGCCGCGGTCAAGGGCAACTTCTCCGGCCGTCGCAAGCTCTACCAGACCGCCCGCGAGACGCTGACCCGCGCGCTCCAGTTCGCCTACGAGCATCGCCGCACCAAGAAGCGCGAATTCCGCGCCCTGTGGATCACGCGTATCAACGCGGCGGCGCGCATGAACGGGCTGTCGTACTCCGCCCTGATGGACGGCCTCAAGCGGGCCGAGGTCACGGTCAACCGCAAGGTCCTCGCCGACCTCGCGGTCCACGACATGCCGGCCTTCGCCCAGCTCGCCGAGGTGGCCAAGCAGGCGCGGGCTTGAACGCAGCGGAACTGATCGAGAGCCTCGCCGCCCTGCGGTCGAGCGCTCTCGACGACGCGCGCGCCGCGACGACGCCCGAGGCGTTGAACGCGGTGCGCGTTCGTGTGCTGGGCCGCAAGGGGGACTTGACGTCCGTGCTGCGCGGGCTCAAGGATCTCGCACCCGAGGAGCGCACGCAGGTCGGCCAGCAGGCGAACCAGCTCAAGGACGACCTCGAGGCGCTGCTCGCCACACGGCAGGACGGGCTCGAGGACGCCGCCGAGGAGGGCGCGCGCGGGCTCGACGTCACGCTGCCCGGGCGACGTCCATGGATCGGCGGCCGGCACGTGCTGACCGCGCTCGAGGCCGAGCTGGTCGACGTGTTCCACGGCCTGGGCTTTACCGCGGGTGAGGGGCCCGAGGTCGAGGACGACTTCCACAACTTCACCGCGCTCAACCTGCCGCCGGGCCACCCGGCGCGCGAGGCGCACGACACCTACTACGTGTCGCCCACGACCGTGCTGCGCACGCACACCTCGCCGTGCTGGGTGCGCGCCATGGAGCAGACCAAGCCGCCGCTGCGGATGGTGTTCCCCGGTCGCGTCTACCGCGCCGAGGCCATCGACGCCTCGCACTCCGACCAGTTCCACCAGATCGACGGCCTCTACGTCGAGGCGGATCGTCCGGTGACGCTCGCCGACCTCAAGAGCACGCTGGTCGAGGCGGCGCGGCGGATCATCGGCGCGAAGGTCAAGACGCGCTTCCGCCCCAGCTACTTCCCGTTCACCGAGCCCTCAGCCGAGATGGACGTGACCTGCATTCGCTGCGGCGGCTCGGGCGCACTCCAGGGTGGCGATCGCTGCGGCGTGTGCAAGGGCTCGGGCTGGCTCGAGCTCCTCGGGGCGGGAATGGTGCACCCGGCCGTGTTCGAGGCCGTGGGCTACGACCCCGAGAAGGTGAGCGGCTTTGCCTTCGGCATGGGCCTTGATCGCATGGCGATCCTGCGCCACGACCTGCCCGACATCCGCCTGCTGCTCGAGAACGACGTCCGATTCCTGGGGCAGTTCTCGTGAGGTACCCGCTCTCCTGGATCACGGAGTGGGTCGAGCTGCCGGCCTCTGCCGAGGAGATCGCGCAGCGGCTGACGTCGCGCGGCTTCCCGGTCGAGGCGATCGCCCGTGTGGGCCACGCCTACGACAATGTCGTCGTCGGGCGCGTACTCGAGGTCGCGAAGCACCCCGACGCCGACAAGCTCGTGCTCACCCGCGTCGACGTCGGCGGGCCGGCCGTGCTCGACATCGTCTGCGGCGCGCCGAACGTACGCGCCGGCATGACGGTCGCGGTGGCGCTGGTCGGCGCCGAGCTGCCCGGCAACCTCAGGATCAAGCAGTCGAAGATCCGCGGCGCGGTCTCCCAGGGCATGCTGTGCTCGGCGCGCGAGCTCGAGCTCGGCGGCGACCACACCGGCATCCTCGACCTCGACGCGACGGCGGTGATCGGCCGGCCCGTGCGCGAACTGTTCGGCGAGCCCGATTTCATCCTCGACGTCGAGGTGGCGTACAACCGCCCCGATGTCCTGTGCATCGCCGGACTGGCGCGCGAGATCGCGGCCGCCTACGATGTCCCGCTCGCCGCCCACGCAGCCGCGCGCTTCGACGCCACGGTCGCTACCGGCGGCACGTTCAAGGTGCAGGTCGAGGATCCCGACGGCTGCCCGCGCTACCTCGCGCAGGTCGTCCGCGGCGTCAGGGTCGGCCCGTCACCGGCGTGGCTGGTCGAGCGCCTCGAGCGCGCCGGCATGCGCACGGTGAACAATGTCGTCGACGTGACCAACTACGTCATGCTCGAGCTGGGCCATCCGCTGCACGCGTTCGATCTCGCCACCCTCCACGGCGGCATGATCGTCGTCCGCCGCGCCCGCGCAGGCGAGACGATGACCACGCTCGACGGCAAGGCGCGCACGCTCACGGGCGAGCACCTGATGATCGCCGACGCGCAGCACTCGACCTGCATCGCCGGCGTGATGGGCGCGCAGGAGGTCGAGGTCGCGGACTCGACGACCGACCTGCTGCTCGAGGCCGCGTGGTTCGACCCGGTGCGCATCCAGCGCGCGGTCAGCGACCACGGCATCATGTCCGAGGCGGCACGGCGCTACGGCCGCGGCGTCGACCCGAATCTGGCCCCGGCGGCGATGGCCCGCGCCCTCGCCCTGTTCGCCGAGGTCACCGGTGGCACACCCGACGGCCCGGCCACCGACGTGCGCAGCCGGCACTTCGATCCGGTCGAGCTCGAGTTGCGCCCGATGCGTGTGACGCGGCTGCTCGGCGTGCGCATCGGTCGCGATCGGCTGGGCAAGGACCTCGCCGCTCTCGGCTTCGGCGTGGTCGACCCCACGCCCGGACTCGGCGAGGCGCAGGATGACGTGCCGCTCCTCGTCACCGTGCCGACCCGCCGCCGCGACGTGACGCGCCCGGTCGACCTGGTCGAGGAGGCGGCCCGTGCCTGGGGCTACGACCACCTGCCCGACGTCCCGCTGGCCACCGGCGGTTCGGTCGGCACGCGCCCGCCCGAGCGGCGGTTCAAGGAGACGGTGCGCGACGCATTCGTCGGTCTCGGCTTTCGCGAGTGCCTGACGCCAACGCTGGACGATCCCGCCCGTCTGGCGCTCACCTGGCCGCTGTTGCCGCATGGTGCGGCGGGGGAGACCCCGGCGTTCGTCACGGTGCTGAACGCGGCCGGGCCCGAGACCTCGGCCCTGCGCAGCGACCTCGTCTCGGGGCTGCTGCGCGTGGCGGCGCACAACCTGCGCCACGGGGCGGCCGGCCTGCGCCTGTTCGAGATCGGCCGCGTGTTCGCCCCGCGCCCCGAGGCGCTGCTCCCCGAGGAACGGACGCAGGTTGCCGCCCTGGTCACCGGGCCGCGCTACGGCGAGGCCTGGGACCAGCCGCAGGCCGCCGACTTCGCCGACGCGAAGGGGCTCTGGGAGGCAATTCTTTCCCACCTCGAGGTTGACAGCGTGGAGTGGCGACCCTATGCTTCCCGCGGCTGGAAGTCGGGAGAAGCTGCGGAGTTACGCGCGAAGGTTCATGTGGCTTGCGCGGGGCGGCTCGGCCCCCGTCTCGCCCGGCAACTCGAGATCGAACCGCCCGTCTACCTGTTCGTGGCCGATTTCGAGGGGCTGCTGCGATCGCGGAAGCCGCGCACCCGCTTCACCCCGTTCACCCGCCTGCCAGGGGTGACGCGCGATCTCGCGTTCTTCCTGCCCGCGGACGTGCCCCACGGGACGGTCGTCTCGATCGTTCGCGCGGCCGGCGCGCCGTTGCTCTCGGACCTCCGCCTCTTCGACGTCTACGAGGGGAAGGGCGTCCCCGAGGGAAGGAAGAGCCTCGCCTACACGATGACTTTCCAGGCTGCGGAGCGCACACTGACCGAGGCCGACATCGAAACCGTGCAGCGCACCATCGTCGAAGCACTCGCCACGCAGGTCGGCGCCGTGCTTCGCGACCGCTGATTCCGAGGAGACGAACCCCGATGGCCGAAGTCATGGAGACCCGGACCAACTCGCTCGAAGCCCTTGCCGAACGCATCGACCGCGCCGTCACGGCGATCGGGCGCCTGCGGGCCGAGAACGCGAAGCTGCGCGATCGCCTCGCCGAAGTGGAGGCGCAGGGCGGCGATCTCGACGCCCTGAAGACCGCCGAGCGGCAGTGGTCGACCGAGCGCAAGGAGATCGCGCACCGCATCGAGGAACTCGTCGCGAAGCTCGACAAGCTCGACGCCTGAGCGGACCGGACCCGAGTCCGGACGCAGGAGGGACCGTGGACGACAAGGGTGGCGTGGTCCAGGTCGACATCTTCGGCAGCCAGTACACGATCAAGCAGGGATCCGAGGATTCCGAGTACATCGCGCGCGTGGCCGCCTACGTCGACCAGAAGATGCGCGAGATCAACGACCGCCTGCCGGTCGCCTCGGTCTCCAAGGTCGCCGTCCTCGCCTCGCTCAACCTCGCCGACGAACTGTTCAAGGAGCGCGACGGCATGGGGAGGGACCGCGCGGTCATCGATCACCTGAGCGCCAGCTGCGCCGCGCTCGATCGCGCCCTTGAAGGCATCGACTGACGGACGCGGGCTTGCCGAACCGGCACGAGGTTCGGTAGAATCGTCGAAAGCGGCTGCCGTGCTCGTGGCGTATCCGACGATCTCGAGCCAACATTGCACGCATACGGGCGTGCCGAAGTCGGCGATGCGACAAGAGCGCAAGCTCCGAAGCGGACCCGTCGCTAGGCGCACCCACTCTCATCGAGAGGTTCTCGAGAACCTCCGATCCCACGGCATCTCGGTGGCGCTTTTCCTGTCGGGGCCCTCGGGCCCCCGGAACGGCCCGACCCCGCGGTCCGGCCGCCACCCCTGCGGAATGGGGGACGCGCGAACTGCCGGCTCCCGCGGCGCGCGTCGGCTTCGCTGCGATTGAAGCCAGCGACCGCTTCGGCACGCGCTGGGATCAGTGGGCCGCGCGGCTGGGCGTCAAGGACTATTCGACCATCACCGTGCTGGCCGACGGTGCGAAATGGATCTGGGAGGAAGCCCGGCAGAACCTCGTCGGCAGCGCAGGGGTGTTGGATCTCTATCACGCGCTGGAACACGTGAGCGATACGGCCAAGACGTTGTTCGGCGAAGGCAC
>JANPEF010000141.1:0-6897 GCA_031431875.1 Candidatus Eiseniibacteriota bacterium
AGGGGCGCGTGGCAGCGCAGCGCGACGGCGATCGAGTCCGAGGGGCGGGCGTCGATCGAGATCACCTCGCCGTCCTTCTCGAGGATGAGGCTGGCGAAGAAGGTGTTCTCCTGCAGGTCGGAGATCACGACGCGGGTGACCCGGGCGTGCAGGCCTTCGACGATGGTGGCGAGGAGGTCGTGCGTGAGCGGCCGGGGGAAGCGTTCGCCCGCGAGTTCGCGGGCGCTCGCCTGGGCCTCGGCCGGGCCGATCCAGATGGGCAGGACGCGATCGCCGTCGGCCTCCTTGAGGAGCACGACATGGCTCTTCGCCTGCGGATCGATGGCCAGACCGTTGATCTTGACTTCGACGACCATGCGGGGACCTACGGGTTCTTGTTCTCCGTCCCGTCCTTCGCGTCGGCGGGACCGAGATCGCCGGGTAGCTCGAACTCGGGCGTCTTGTCGGAGCGCATGTTGTCGATCATCCATTGCGCCGACGTCGCGAGCTCGCTGTTCGGGTAGCGCGCGATCAGCTCGCGGAACGCCACATCGGCCTGATCGTAGTCCCGTTTCTCCTCGGACTCAACGAATCCCACCATGAACAGCGACTGCGGGGCGTAGGCGTCCTGCGGGTACAGCTCGACGACACGCCGGTAGCCGCGGATCCGGTCGTCCGGGCCGGACTGCTCGCCGGCCTCGCGGAACAGATCGATCGCCGACTTCTGGGCATTGACCAGCGAGTCGATGGCCGCGTCGTTGGTCGTGACTTTGAGTTCGGCCTTGGCCGCGGCGAGGCTCTCCTGGTAGAACGCCTGCTGTCCCTCCTGGGCGATCTGCCGCGAGATGGTCGCCTTCACTTCCTCGAGCGGACGAGCCTTGGCGGGGATCTTCTCGGTCACCTCGATGAAGTGGTAGCCGAGACCGGTCTTGATCGGACCTTCGACCTTGCCCACGGGTGCGGCGAACGCCGACTCCGCGAGCGCCGGCTGGCGGCCCAGCGAGCCGAAGAAGCCGCTCTTCTGCACCGTGCCCAGGTCGCCACCCTTGTCCTTCGTCACCGAGTCGACGGAGTACTTGCCCGCGATCGCGGCGAAGTCGGCGCCCTTCTTCGCGAGCTCCTTCTCGACCTGCTTCGCTGCCTTCTCGTCCTTGACCTGGATGTGGCGGACCTTGACCTGCTCCTCGGCCATGAACTCGGCCTGGTGCGTGTCGTAGTACGCCTGGATCTGTTCGTCCGAAGGAGGCGGGGCCTTGGCCATCGCTTCGCCCAGATAGGTGCGGATCAAGAGGTCGCGCCGCTGGTTGACCAGCTGCGCCTCCACCTCGGGCCGCTTCTCGACGCCAGTCTTGACCGCGGTCTCGAGCCACACCCGTTCCTCGAGCATGCGGTCGAGGAACTGGCGCTTCTGCTCGGGCGTGGACACCTGACCCTTGAACTGCGCGGGCAACTGCTCGATGCGCGCGTCGAACTCACGCCGCGTGATGGTCGAGCTGCCCACGCGCGCCAGGACGACGTCCGCGGGGTCGGTGGATCTGGCTTTCTTGGTCGTCGCGCTCTTCGCCTTTGCCGCGGTCGCGACATCGGGAGACATGAACCCGAGAGCACCCGCCAGGAGCGCGGCCATCAGGGCCGGAACAAACCGCGCTCCGCGCGTCACGCCGTCACCACGTGGACGAGCACCGAGGCTTCGACCCCGGCATAGAACTTGATCTTCACCGGGTGATCGCCGAGCGTCTTGATCGCGTCGTCGAGAATGATCTTCTTGCGATCGGTCTCGAGGCCCTTCTTGCCCAGCAGGTCGGCGATGTCAGCCGCGGTGATCGAGCCGAACAGCGTACCGTCCTCGCCCGCGCGCGACGTCGCGGTCACGGTGACCCCGGCGTACTTCGCGGCGATCAGCTCGGCCGACTTCTTGTCCTTGTCCTTCGCGATGTCGCGCTGCTTGGACATTGCCAGGAACACCTTGGCGGCCTTGAGGCCGGTCGGGATCGCGAGCTTGCGCGGCACCAGGAAGTTGCGCGCGTAGCCGTTCTTCACCTTGACGGTCGAACCCTTCTTGCCGAGCCCGTCCACGTCGTCGATCAGGATCACTTCCACGGTCTGCCTCCTTCCGGCTCGTGCTCTTCGGCACGCGGCTCGAGGTGCCGGAAATCGAGCCACAGGTCCATCAGTCCCACGCCCGTCGCGGCCACCAGCAACACCGGCCCGAGCATGAACCACGCGAAGACGAACAGCATGAGGACGAGCCCGGGCGCCATCCCCTGGGCCGCCATCAGCGACTTGATCACCGCGAGGCCCTGCACGCCGAACGCGAGTCCGGCAGAGGCCGCGAGGTTGAGGCCCGACGGCATCACCCGCGCGTCCTGGAGGGCGACGAGGGCGAGGCCGGCGATGAACATCCACACCGCCGCGGCGGGCATCCGCCAGGCGGTGAACGGCACGAGCGCCTTGAGCGGCCGGCGCACGAGTTCGGCGAGCCGGTGTGCCATCCGCTCGGCGAGGTGGACGAGCAGCGCCACCCAGGTGAACAGCAGCGTCGGCATCGCGGCCTCGGCCACCGCCACCTGCCGCGCCGTCACCGCACCGACGAACTGCTGCAGCGCCAGGCGCTGGTCGGGGCGGAACGACACGTCCTCGAGTGCGGCGAGCTGGCGCGCCTCCTGGCCGCGGATCGCCGCCACCACGCGCTCGACGAACTCGCGGTAGCCCGGCGCCAGCGGCAGCGCCGCCGCGATCGCGATCACCGGCAGGTACGCCCACAACCGCGTCGAGCCGTCGGCACCGCGTCGCTCGGTGAAGCCGAGCAACGAGGCCGCCAGCACGCCCGCGAGCAGGCACCATCCCCACGGCCGATCGAAGCCGCCGACCGCGACCATCGCCAGCAGCGTCAACAGCGCCGGCAGGACCGCGGTGATCGCCACCGTCGTCTGCGCCAGCAGCAAGGCTGCGGCGCCGGCGACTGGAACGACCGGCCACAGGTACGTCCATGGCTCGGGCGTGATCAGTTGCCCGAGCAGGATCAGGGCGAGGATTCCGAGCAGCCCCGCGCCGGTGCGGCGCCGGGTGACGGCCTCGAAGCCCGGATCAGCGGTAGAAGTCACTCGAGAACGGAAGGAGCGCAAGGACGCGCGCCCGCTTCACCGCCAGGGTGACCTGCTTCTGGTGCCGGGCGCACGTGCCGCTGATGCGCCGGGGCACGATCTTGCCGCGGTCGGTGACGAAGCGCGTGAGGCGCTTGTCGTCCTTGTAGTCGACGTGCGGCACCTTCTCGAGACACAGCTTGCAGAACTTCTTCTTGGGTGCGCGAGGTTCGCGATCCCGGGCCACATCTACCTCCTCGTGAATGGTCCCCGATCCTGCGATCGGAGAAGGCGCGCGCCCTTTGGCGCGGCCCGCGGTCCATGCTTCAGAATGGCAAGTCGCCTTCGACCGGCCGCGGCGGTTGCGGTGCGGCTTCCCCGTCGGCGTCGATGTCGTCGCGCCGGTCGAGGAACTGCACCGTCTCCGCCTTGATCTCGAGACTCGGCCGCATGCGGCCGTCCTCGCCCTCGGTCCTGCGCATCTGCAACCGGCCCTCGAGGTAGACCGGACTGCCTTTCTTCAGTCGCTCGGCGCACTGCTCGGCGAGCCGGTGCGAGACGAGCACATTGACGAACCCGGGCACTTCGCCCCAGCTCCCGTCGGGCTGCTTCACCGGGCGATTGAACGCCACCGTGAAGGTCGCCACGGGGATCCGGTCGGTCGTGTAGCGGAGCGCGAAGTCCCGCACCACGCGACCGGAGAGCAGCATCCGGTTGATCCGCGGCAGCTTGAGATCCGCCACGGCACGGCGGGCGTCAGGCGCCCGCGTCCTCCGCCTCGACCGGAGCCGGAACCGAAGCCACCGGAGCCACCGGGGCCACCGGAGCCACCACCGGAGCCTGGGCCGCCAGCGGCGTGATGCCGTCGCCGGTTCCTTCCGGATCGGCCGGGATCTCCCACTCGGGACCGGCGATGACGGTGAGCACGCGCATCACCGAGTCGTTGAGGCGGAGACGGCGCTCGAGTTCCTTCACCGTGTCGCCCGTCGACTCGTGCTTGATCAGCGTGTACACGCCGTCGCGCTTCTTGTTGATCTCGTAGGCCAGGCGCTTGCGACCCCAGCGCTGGACCTCGAGGATCGTGCCGCCGTTGGCGGAGATCAGGTTCGAGGTCTTCTCGACCTCGTCGTTGACCTGGTTCTCGTCGAGACCCGGGTCGAGGATGAAGACGGTCTCGTATTCGTGCACTGCGTCACCTCTCCCCTTGCGGGGTCGATTCGTCCCGCGCATCGCGCGCGGGAACGTTGAAGCGGTTCATCGCCGCCGTGATCCCTTCGGAGGCCCACAGGAGTGCGGCCTCCGCCGATCGATCCAACACTTCGGACAACATCCCCTGCTCGTCGTCTGCGAACTCCGCCAGCACGTGCTCGGCCAGTTCCACGTTCGAGTCGCCGCGCCCCACGCCGATCCTCAGGCGTGGAAAGTCGAGCGACCCGAAGGCCCCAGTCACCGAGGCGAGCCCGTTGTGACCGCCGGCGCTTCCCCGCGCCCGGAGCCGGATCGTGCCCAGCGGCAGGTACACGTCGTCGACGATCACCAGGCAATCCCCGGGCGCGAACGGATGCCGTTCGCCGAACGCCGCCAGCGCCTCGCCGCTCCGGTTCATGAACAGGAGTGGCATGACGATCGCGAGTCCCCCGCCCTCGGCGGATGGGGCCTGCGGCGGCGGAGCGAACCATGCGGCGTAGCCACGGTCCGCTTCCTCCGCCTTCGCACCGAGCGCAGCGACCAGGCGCGACCCCACGGTGAAGCCGACGTTGTGGCGTGTCGCGGCGTAGCGCGGACCCGGATTGCCGAGTCCCGCGATCACCCGCGGCCCCACGACGGACTACTTCTTGTCCTTGTCCGCCGCGGCCTCGTCGGTCTTGCCCTTGGCGATCACCTCGGGCTCGGCCTTCGCACCACCCTCACCCGCCACCACCTCGACAGCCTTCGTCGGTGGCACCACGGTCGCGATCGTGACGTCCGGATCGGACAGCACCGTCGCCTTCGGGATGACCAGGTCGCGCACGTGGATCGAGTCGCCGATCCCCAGTGCGCTGACGTCGGCCTCGAGGTGCCCAGGAATCTCGGTGGGCAGGCACTCGATTTCGACGGTGCGCGAGATGTGCTCGAGCACGCCGCCGCCGTTCTTCACGCCGTCGGGAATGCCGACGAGGTGGACGATGACTTCGACCTTGACCTTCTCGGTGAGCGAGATGTGATGGAAGTCGAGGTGCAGGATGTCGTAGTTGATCGGGTCGCGTTGGACCTCGCGAATGATCGCGGTCCGGGCGGCCGCCCCGTCGAGCGCGAGTCCGACGATGACGTTGCTGCCCTTGGCGGTCTTCATCGCGAGTTCGAACTCGCGACGGGGAACCGCCAGTGCGACCGGCTCCTCCCCGTGTCCGTACATCACACCGGGAATCTCGCCGTCACGACGTGCCTGCCGGGCCGGGCCCTTGCCCCGCGCGGGGCGCACCCGTCCCTGGAGGGGAACGATGGCCATGGAATGCCTCCTTACGACAGCCCGGGTCGGTCAAGCCGCCCGGGGGCCATTGAATGTTCAGTTGTCAGACGAAGAGCGAACTCAGTGACCGCTCCTCGTGGATCCGGCGGATCGCCTCTCCCAGCAACCCCCCGACCGAGAGGACCGTGAACTTGTCGTTCAGGTCCGACGCCGGGTGGGGAATGGTGTCGGTGATCACCACCTCGCGGATGGGCGAAGCCGCCAGTCGGTCGGCCGCTCCTTCCGCGAGGCACGCGTGCGTGGCGCCGGCGTAGATCTCTCGTGCGCCGTTCGCCCGCATCGCTTCGGCCGCCTGGCACAGCGTGCGGCCGGTGGAGATGACGTCATCGAAGAAGATCACGGTCTTCCCGTCGACGTCGCCGATGATGTTCATCACCTCGACCGCATCGGCGCGCGGGCGACGCTTGTCCACCAGGGCCAGCTCGGCGCCGAGGCGCTTCGCGTAGGCCCGCGCCATCTTCACCGAACCGATGTCGGGCGCGACGACCACCGGATCCGGAAGCTTCTTCCGGAGGAAATACTCGATCATCACCGGCGCCGCGTACAGATGGTCGAACGGGATGTCGAAGAAGCCCTGGATCTGCGCCGAGTGCAGGTCCATGGCCATCATCCGGTCCGCCCCAGCGACCGTGATCAGGTTCGCGGCGAGCTTCGCGGTGATCGGCACGCGCGGCTGGTCCTTGCGGTCCTGCCGCTGGTAGCCGTAGTACGGAACCACGGCGGTGACGCGTCGCGCCGAAGCGCGTCGGCACGCGTCCATCATGATCAACAAGGACATCATGTTGTCCGCCGGCGGATTCGTCGGCTGGACCACGAACACGTCGTGTCCGCGGATGTTCTCGTCGATCTTGACCGAGATTTCGCCGTCCTCGAAGTGCGTCACGGTCGCGAGGCCCGGGACGATCCCCAGGTGGTCGCAGATCCGTTGCGCCAGTTCGGGATTCGAGGGGCCGGCCAGGATCTTGATCGTCGACAAGGAATCCTTTTCCGCCGCCTCGCCGGGTAGCTCGTCGCCCAACTCGGAACGCCGCGCGCGGCGCACCGCCGTTTCGAGCGTAGCCAACCTGCGACCGGCCGGTTCGTTCTCCGGCTCCCAGTCCATGGTCCGACCGCCTTCGTCTACGGGGAGGTCCTGCATCGAGACCCGAAGCCGGGCCGCCGTGGGACTCGAGCGGCACCGGCTCCGGCCACGGGTGGCTGGGGAGCCAGGACTCGAACCTGGACGGGCGGCTCCAAAGGCCGCTGCGCTACCATTGCGCTACTCCCCAAACGGGGAATGCGCAAGTTACCACGGAATCGGATCTTGCGTCAACGGCCGGGGGTCGG
>JANPEF010000142.1:0-8399 GCA_031431875.1 Candidatus Eiseniibacteriota bacterium
GCGTCCGCGCCCGAAGCGCCGCCCGCGAGCCGTCGGAGGGCCGCGAAGTCGTCGGCGACCGACGCGGTCTTCCCCGGCGCGGCACCCGATCCGGCTGCCGCAAACTGGCGCCCGCGTGCGGGCACGCCGGCCTCGAGCAGCAGCTCGGCGATCGACGGCCCGGCCGGCCACGCAGGCTCGAGCACCTCGAGTCGATCCAGTGCGAACGCATCCGGCGGGCCCTGCCACGACAGCGCGCGCCGGCAGATCGCGAGCATCGTCGGCTCCCACGACGGGGGCACGAGGTGCGCGAGCGCCGCCGCATCCATCGGAGACGCAGGCGCCGACGAGGACGCAGCTTTCTCATACCGCTCCGCCGCCTGCGCCGCGGCGAGCAGGCCCTCGATGCCGCCGCGGGCGGCCTCCCAGCGCGCCATCGGCAGCACGGTCTCGCCGCCGGCCTCCCAGCGCGCGGCGGCCGCGGCAAGCGAGGCATCCAGGGCAGGGGTCCACTCTCCATAGAGCACCAGGTCGCAGCCCGCCGCCACCGCGGCGAGCAATCCGTCGCCGCCGGGGGCGAGATCGGCGACGCCCTTCATCTCCATCCAGTCGGTGACGACCACGTTGCGGGCGCCCAGCGTCTCCCGCAGCAGCCCGCCCAGGATCGCCGGCGACAGCGTCGCGGGCAGCGCGGGATCGAGCGCCGGATACCGGACATGCGCTGTCATCACCATCGGCGACAGGTGCAGCGCCTCGCGGAACGGGACGAGTTCGCGCACGTCGAGCGTGGCGCGATCGGCGTCGCAACCGGGCAACGCGAGATGTGAATCGACGATCGTCGCGCCATGCCCGGGAAAATGCTTCGCGCATGCCAGCACGCCGCCTTCGCGATAGCCGCGCAGCGCGGCCGCCGCTGCGCGCGCCACACGATGCGGCTCACGGCCGAACGAGCGGGGGCCGATGACCGGATTCGCCGAAGCCGAGTCCACATCCAGAACGGGCGCGAAGTTCACGTCGACGCCGAGCGCGCACAGCCAGCCGCCGACGGTGGCGGCGATGCGCTCGATCTCGAGCTCGCTCGCCGCACGGCCGAGGACGCGCGCGGCGGGGGGCACGGGCAGCTCGGGGGCGAGCTGCGAGACGAAGCCACCCTCCTCGTCGACGGCGATCAGGATGCGGCGACCGGGGGCCAGCGCGCGCAACGTCGCAACCAGCCCCGGCAACGCCGAAAGCGCGCCAAAGTGGCGGCGAAACAGGAGGACCCCGGCCCACGGGCGGGCGGCGAACGCCGCCTTGAACTCGGGCGTGAGCCCGGTGTCGGGCAGGCCGATCATGGTCACGGAAGCGAGGCGGGACGCGGCGTTGGAGAGCATGGGCAGGACGCTATCGTCCGTCGCGGGCGGATGCTAGACTTTTCCACCATGAGCCGCTCCCGCACCGCGACCCGCACGCACGGATTCTCCGAATCGGTCATCCGCGAGATGACGCGCCTGCTGGCGCTGCATCCCGACGGGGTGAACCTGGCGCAGGGCTTTCCGGACTTTCCGTGTCCGCCGGAACTCAAGGACGCCGCGATCGAGGCGATCCAAAAGGACGTGAATCAGTACGCGATCACCTGGGGTGCGAAGGGGTTCCGCGACGCGCTGGTCGCCAAGCACGAGCGCTGCAGCGGGCTCGCCTACGATCCCGAGCGCGAGGTCACCGTCACCTGTGGCTCGACCGAGGCGATGATCGCCACGCTGCTGGCGCTGGTGAACCCGGGCGAAGAGGTGATCGTCTTCGAGCCGTTCTACGAGAACTACGGGCCCGACGCGATCCTCTCCGGTGCGGTGCCGCGCTTCGTGCGCCTGCGCGAGCCCGACTGGGCATTCGACCCGGCCGAACTGGCGAAGGCGTTCAACGACAGGACGCGCGCGATCATCGTCAACACCCCGAACAACCCCACGGGCAAGGTCTTCTCGCGCGAGGAGCTGACGCTCATCGCCGACCTCTGCCACAGGCACGACGTCCTCTGCGTCACCGACGAGATCTATGAGCACATGGTCTACGATGGGCTCGAACACGTGCGGATGGCCACCCTGCCGGGGATGCGCGAGCGTACCGTGACCATCTCGGGGCTGTCGAAGACCTACTCCGTGACCGGCTGGCGGGTGGGGACGGTGCTCGCACCGGCCGACCTGACCGTTGCAATTCGCAAAGTTCACGACTTTCTGACCGTGGGAGCCCCCGCGCCGCTGCAGGAAGCGGGTGCCGTAGCGTTATCATTACCGGACGCGTACTACGCCCGGCTCGCGGCCGACTACGACGCGCGGCGCCAGTACCTGGTGCCGGCGCTGGATGCGGCCGGGTTCCGGACCTTCCAGCCGCACGGGGCGTATTACGTGATGACCGACATTGCGGGCTTCGGCTTCGACGACGACGTGGTGTTCGCGCGCTGGCTCGTCTCGGAGTTCGGGGTCGCCGCCGTGCCGGGCTCGAGTTTCTACAGCGATCCGGCCGCCGGACGACAGCGCCTGCGATTCCATTTCGCCCGCAAGCGCCCGACGCTCGAGGCAGCGGTCGAACGATTGAAGAACGTCCGTGGCCGGGCCCGCGCCCAGGCCGGCGTCGCGGGCTCCTGAGCCGTACTTGCGAAGCACCGAGGAGGACCCGATGCGCGACATGCTCCGATCCTGGCACCGCGGGTGGTTTGCGGCCGTCCTTGCCGTCGTCGTGACGCTCGGCGTCGCGCCGAGCCTGACGGCGCAGGATGACCTGCGCGCCCAGCTCGACATCTTCGGCCAGGTCCTGAGCCAGGTGCGCACGCAGTACGTCGATCCCATCGACAACGAGAAGTTGATCAAGGGCGCCATCGACGGCATGCTCGGGACGCTCGACCCGCACTCGGTGTACATGCCGGCCGAGCGCTACGAGGCGTTCAGCGACGGCTTCAAGGCCGACTACTCAGGCATCGGCATCAACTTCGACATCCGCGACGGGCAGCTCATCGTCATCTCGCCGCTCGAGGGGACGCCGGCGTTCCGCCTGGGTATCCGCGCCGCCGATCGCATCGTCGCCATCGACGACGTCGACGTGCCGTCCACCATCTCGAACAACGACGTGTTCAAGAAGCTGCGCGGTCCCGAGGGCTCGCTGGTCAAAGTCGCGATCGAGCGCGCCGACGTGGCGGGTCGCCTCGACTTCGACATCAAGCGGGCGCGCATCCCGCAGGAGTCCGTGCCGTACGGCTTCATGATCCGGCCGGGCGTGGGCTACGTGCGCATCACGCGCTTCGCGCAGAAGACGGGCGAGGAGCTCGAGGCGCGCCTCGAGCAGCTCCAGGCCCAGGGCATGAAGGAGCTGCTGCTCGACCTGCGCTTCAACTCGGGCGGCCTGCTGCACCAGGCGGTCGAGGTGTCGGATCGCTTCCTGCCGCCGGGCGAGAAGATCGTCTACACGCGCGGCCGCGGTCCGTCGGCCACCAGCGACTACTTCGCGAGCGATCGCGACAAGCACCTCGACTTCCCGATGATCGTGCTGGTCGATCACGGCTCGGCGTCGGCCTCGGAGATCACCGCCGGCGCGATCCAGGACACCGATCGCGGGCTGGTCGCGGGCGTGACCACGTTCGGCAAGGGCCTGGTGCAGAACCAGGTGAAGCTGTCGAACAGCTCGGCCCTGCTGCTCACCATCGCCAAGTACCACACGCCGAGCGGCCGCCTGATCCAGCGCGACTACTCGAACGGCGACAAGGAGAGCTACCAGGAGGAGGCGTACTCGCGCGACGTCGAGCCCGAGTCGGTGCTGGCCAAGCGCCCGCAGTTCAAGACCGGCAACGGCCGCGTCGTCTACGGCGGCGGCGGTATTCGCCCCGACGTGATCGTGCCGTCCGAGAGCCTGACCACCGCCGAGGTCGACCTCGAGCGCGCCAGCGCGTTCTTCGACTACGCGACCAAACTGGTGGGCCAGAACCGCGACGTTTTCCCCAAGGACTTCGACACCTTCGCCAGGCAGTGGTCGACGACCGACGCGCAGTACGCGGCGTTCAAGAGCCATGTGGCGGAGAAGAAGATCAAGCTGACGGGCGCGCAGCTCGACGCCGAGGACGAGTACATCCGCCGGCGCATCAAGGCCGAGGTGGCGTCGAACCTGTTCGGGCTGGTGGCGCGCTACCGGATCGATGCCGAGGGCGACGGCCAGCTGCAGAAGGCGCTCGACCTGTTCCCGCAGGCGCGCAAGATGCTGGCCTCGGGCAGCGACGGGTCGCGGAAGAAGATCTAGCGGGCGATCAGGGCGCGGTGGGCGCGGGCTTCGGCCGGGCACCCAGGGCGGCCGTCGGCACCGGGCCTTCCGGTGCGGCGGCCGCTTTCGCTTGCCCCGAGCCGACGGCCGGCGCGTTCTCGCCCACGGCTTCGCGATCCAGCGTCGAGCGCAGCACGTTCCACACCCAGTCGGGCGAGATCGCTCGCAGGCACGACAGGTGGTCGCACACGTCGAGGTGGCACGGGGAGCACCAGACCTTGGCGTAGACGGCGCGGTGGCCGTGCGATTCCGGATACGGGAAGAACGAGTCCGGGGCGTTGCGCCCGAAGAGGCCGATCGTCGGCGTGCCCGCGGCGACCGACACGTGCACGGGACCGCTGTCGCCGCCGACGAATGCGCGGCACAGGGAGACCAGTGCGGCGAAGCGACGCAGCGCCATGTCGGTGACGGCGAGCGCGCGGGGATCCGCGACGGCGGTCGCAATCGAGCGGGCCAGCTCCTCCTCGCCGGGGCCGGCGAAGACCAGCAAGCGCGCGCGCGGACGCTCGCGCAGCAGCGTGCGGCCCAGGGCGGCGTAGTCGTCGGGCTGCCAGCGCCGCGTCATGTGCCGCGCCCCCGGGTGGATGCCGACCAGCTCGGCGCCCGCCGGAACACCGCGCTCGGCGAGATGGTTCCACGCCGCGGACTTTTCTCCCGCCGTGATGGTCAACGCCGGCACCTCGATGCGCGGCTCCCAGCCCAGCGCCTCGAGCGACGCCAGGTGGAATGCGATCGCGCTCACCGCGTCAGTCTTGACCGGCACGTTGTAGGCCGCGCTGCGGAACTTCTTCCCGGGATAGCCCACGCGCCAGCGGGCGCCGGTCGCGGCCGTCCACAGCGCGGTGCGCGGATTGCAGAAGAGGTCGAGGACGAGGTCAAATCTCGCCGCGCGAAGCGCGGCGAAAAGCCGTGCCGACTCCATGGCCGAGGCCTTCCGCGAGGTGACCCACAGCCGGGTCAGGCGGGGGTCGTCGGCGAGCAGGGGGGCGGCCTCCTCCTCGACCAGGTAATGGAGCTCGGCCTGGGGGGCGAGTCGACGCAGGTTGTCGATGACGGGCAAAGTCAGGCACACGTCGCCCACATATCGTGGACGAATGACGAGAACCTTGCGGATCTCGCCCGGTGACGGACGGGCGTGGGTTGACGCGTGGACCATGGGCCCCCTAGACTTTCTCCGACTCTAGCCGCCCCGACCCCGCTCCACAAGTCACGGCACGAACGCCCCGGAGGCACCATGGCGCCCGACCCCACGGGACCGTCGACGCGCGCCGTTCACACCGGCCAGCTCGACAACGAATATGGCGCGCTGAGCTCGCCCATCTACCAGAGCGCGACCTTTCGCTACCCGACGCTGGCGGCGATGCTCGAGGCGTTCCAGGCTGGCCCCGCGGGCATGGTCTACACGCGCTACAACAACCCGACCATCGCCGCGGTCGAGACGCGGCTGGCCGCGACCGAGGGCGCCGAGGCCGCGCTCGCCTTCGCCTCGGGGATGGCCGCGATCACCTCGTCGCTGCTCGCGTTCCTCGAGCCGGGCGATCGCATCCTCGCCCAGCGCGAGATCTACGGGGGCTCGTTCGAGTTCCTGAACACGTGGGCGCCACGGATGGGCTTCCCCGTCGACTGGTTCTCGCTGCGCGACATGGGCGGGCTCGATGCCCTCCTCGCCGCGAAGCCGCGCATCGTCTACGCCGAGACGCCGACCAATCCACTGCTGCGGCTCGTCGACCTCGCGGCGCTGGCGAAGCGCGCGCACGCGGCGGGTGCGCTCTTGATCGTCGACAACACGTTCGCCACCGGCTTCCTGCAGCGGCCGCTGGCGCTCGGCGCCGATCTCGTCGTCCACAGCGCGACCAAGTACCTGGGCGGGCACACCGACCTGATCGCCGGCGCGGCGATGGGCTCGGCCGTGCGCATGGCGCAGGTGTGGAAGGCGCGCAAGGTGTTCGGCGGCTGCATCGACCCGCAGGCGGCGTGGTTGCTCGAGCGCTCGATCAAGACGCTGCCGCTGCGCCTCGAGCGGGCGTGCGCCAATGCGCGCACGATCGCCGCGCACCTGGCGATGCATCGCTTCGTCGAGCGCGTGCACTATCCGGGTCTCGCCACGCACCCGGACCATGCGCTGGCGATCGCCCAGATGTCGGACTTCGGCGCCATGATGAGCATCGAACTGGGCGGCGACCTCAAGGCCGCCGCGCGCTTCGTCGATCACCTGACGCTGTTCCAGCTCGCCGCGAGCCTCGGTGGAGTCGAGTCGCTCGTGTCCGTGCCGGTCGCATCGTCGCACTTCTCCCTCACGCCCGCGGAGCGCGCCGAAGCCGGCGTGACCGAGGGCATGGTTCGCCTCTCGGTCGGCGTCGAGGATTCCGCCGACCTGATCGCCGACCTCGACCAGGCGCTCGCGCACGCGAGCGCCGGCGCCGAGACCGCCCGCGCCTAGCGCCGCCTCGGGGCGCGCAGCCCCGTTCGTCTGGAGAGCCTTTCCCATGTCCGGAATCGTCCCGACCCGTCTCGTCCGTCGTTCCTCGTTCGCCTTGCTCGCGCTCGCCGCCATGGGCGCGCTGGTCGGAGCCGCGCTCGCGCCGTCCGCGGGGGCGCACGAAGCGGTGACCGATCATGCGCACCAGGCCGCCGATCACGACCATTCGGCGCCCGGCCACACGCACGATGCGCCGGCCCCGGCCCCGGCCCCGGCGCCGACCGACGCGAAAGCTGCTGCGCCGGCCAGGCCCGCCGCCACCAAGCCCGCGACGACCAAGGCGCTGCCGGACTCGCTGCCCAGGCTCAAGGCCGCGGCCGACAAGGACTCGACCAACGCGAAGGCGCAGTATCGCTACGGCGTGGCGCTGCTCGATCGCGACCGGCCGCAGGAGGCGATCGACGCGTTCCGCCGCGCCACCAAGGCGAAGCCCGACTATCTCGAGGCGTGGGTCAACCAGGGCGCCGCGTGGGATGCGATCGGCCACGGCCAGGACGCCCGCGTGGCGTATCGCCGTGCGCTCGAGATCAAGCCCGATGACGAGATCGCGCTGTGCCGCATGGCTTCGTCGTTCTACGCCGTGGGGATCCGCGATTCGGCGATGGGCGTGTTGCGCCAGACGCTGGCCAAGCACCCGAAGTCGCACTGCTCCTACTTCACGCTGGGCGTGGCCTACGCCGACGGCGGCATGTTCCGTGAGGCGATCGCCGCATGGCAGAAGGTCGGCGAGTACTCGCCGGGATCGCCCGAGGCCGAGAGCGCCAACGAGAGCGTGACGCTGCTCAAGCAGTACCTGGGCAAGGACAGCGTGCGCGTCGCGACCGTCGACGCGAAGCAGGGCGTGGCGCCGGGCTCCGGCGGACCGGGCGAGCCGATCAAGGGCGGCGAGATGATGAAGCCCGCGGCGAAGGACGCGAAGGGCACGAAGGCCGGAGCGAAGTGATCGAGCCCGGGCGCGGACGCTCGGTCCTCGTCGCCATGTCGGGCGGCGTGGACTCCTCGATCGGCGCGGCGTTGCTCGCCGAGGCCGGTTGGGACGTCGTGGGCGTCACGCTCAAGCTGTGGTGCTACGGCGAGAGCGAGGACACGGCGTCGCCGCGCGCCTGCTGCTCGCTCGACGCCATCGCCGACGCCCAGTCGGTGGCACGGCGCATGGGTTTTCCGCACCACGTGCTCGACGAGACCGCCGACTTTCGCGCCCGCGTCGTCGATCCGTTCGTGCAGGACTACCTGTCCGGCTTCACGCCGTATCCCTGTGCGGCGTGCAACACCCATCTCAAGTTCGGCTCGCTGTTCGCGCACGCCATGAAGTCCGGCATCGAGTTCCTGTCGACCGGGCACTACGTGCGCGCCGGCCTCGCGCCGCGTATCGCCGCGGCGGGCGGTGACGAGCCCGCGCTGTTCCGCGCCGCGCACGGAGCGAAGGACCAGACCTACGCGCTGTGGGGCATCGCCCGCGCGGCCGTGGCGCGCCTGGTCTTCCCGCTCGGCGGCATGACCAAGGACGAGGTGCGCGCGCACGGCGATCGCCTGGGCCTGGGCCGCGTTGCGCACAAGCTCGAGAGCCAGGACCTGTGCTTCGTGCCCGACGGGGACTACGCCGGCTTCGTCGCGCGCGAGGTCGCCGCGGGGCGGGGGGGCGCGGCCGGCGCGGCCGCGG
>JANPEF010000143.1:0-18314 GCA_031431875.1 Candidatus Eiseniibacteriota bacterium
CATCCCCGTGTCGATGCCGGGGCGCGCCAGCGGCGGCATCGAGCCGTCGGCCTGCGCGTCGTACTGCGGGAAAACGAGGTTCCAGAACTCCATGTAGCGCGGGCAATCGTCGCCGGCCTTGCACCCGCCGCCGCACGTGCACGCGGCGGGCCCCAGGTCGAAGTAGATCTCCGAGCACGGGCCGCACGCGCCGGTGCCGCCGGCCGGGCCCCAGAAGTTGTCCTTCCGCCCCATCTCGACGATGTGGTCGGCGGGGAGGCCCTTCGCCATCCAGAGGCCACGGGCTTCCTCGTCGACGGGCGCCACGCCGCCTTCACCGTTAAAAATCGAGATGAAGAGCCTGTCCGCGGGCAGCTCGAGCTCGCCGGTACAGAAGTCCCAGGCAAACTCGATCGCTTCTTTCTTGAAGTAGTCTCCAAAACTGAAATTGCCGAGCATTTCGAAAAAAGTGTCATGCCGCGGAGTCTTGCCCACGTTCTCGAGATCCGTGAGCCGCACACACTTCTGGATCGAGCAGGCACGCCGGTACGGCAGGCGGTCCGGATCAAGCCCGAAGTAGGGCTTGAACTGGACCATCCCGGCGGTGGTGAACAGAAGCGTGGGGTCCCCCAGCGGCGCCAGCGGCGACGAGGAAACGACCGTGTGGCCGCGCGAGGCGAAGAAATCGCGGAAGCTCGCACGCAGTTCGGAGGCCGTCATCTTCTTCATGGAACGCAGATTACCCGAGATGGGGGGGGCGGCGGTACCCCTCTCCCGCGCCCCCTCGGCCGGCCGACGAGTCGAACCTGGAGCCCCCTACGGGCCGACCAGCACGACGCGCCGGGTCACCGCGTGCGCCCCGGCCGTGAGGCGACAGAAGTAGACGCCGGGCGCGAACCGTCGCGCATCGAGAGTGGCCTCGTGCCGGCCGGCCGGCAGGACGTCGCCGCGCAGGAGGACCGAGCGACGTCGGCCTGCGACATCGTAGAGCTCGAGCGTGGTCGCGCTCTCCTTCGGCAGGTCGAAGCGAAGGACCGAGCGGGCGCGCGCCGGATTCGGCACGCTCGGCAAGAGCGCGAGCGCGCGGGGTGCGTCGAACGCAGGCACGTCCACGAGCGTGGTCTTCCAGCGGGCGAGGTTGTTCGACACCTGGCCGCCGGCCTGGCTGAAGAATCCTCCGATATACAATCCACCCTCGCCGTCGAGGGCCAGGGCAAACGACTGCCAGTCGAGACCCGACCCCAGCGGGGACCACGTCGTGCCGTCGAAGCGCGCGATGCGATTCGCCGGAGCGCCCCCTGCCTGAATGAAGTCTCCGCCGGCGTAGAGGAACTCGCCGTCGACCACGAGCGTTCGACACAGCGCATCGAGGCCGGCCCCGAGCGGCGACCATGCCGTCCCGTCCCAGCGCGCGATGCGGGTGGCGGGCACGCCTCCCGCGTTCATGAACGCTCCGCCGGCGATGACGCCGCCCTCGGTGTCGACGGCCAGAGCGAACACGGTCCCGTCCACGCCGGAGCCCAGCGGCGACCAGTTCGTCCCGTCCCACCGCGCAACGCGGTTCGCGCTGTCGCCACCCGCGGTGGTGAAGACTCCCCCGGCGATCAAGTCTCCATTCCCGGCGACGGCGAGGGCGAACGCCGTTCCGTTCAACCCCGAGCCGAGGGGCACCCACGCGGTTCCGTCCCAGCGCACCACGCCGCGGGCCGGACCGCCACCGGCGTCGAAGAAGGAGCCCCCCGCGTAGAGCGCTCCGCTGTCATCCGCAACCAGCGCGTACACGCGGCCGCTCATCCTCGATCCGACGTTGATCCAGCTCGTGCCGTTCCAGCGCCGCACTCCGCCGTAGTTGAAGCTGTCGGTCGAGCTGTCGCGCGCCGCGTACAGGGTCCCGTCGGGGCCCTCCGCCAGGGCGCGGACGCGACCGGTCATGCTCGAGCCAAGCGCCGACCACGCCGAGCCGTCGAAACGGGCGATGAAGTTCGCGGGAGTGACCCCGGCCAAGAAAAAGGCCCCTCCTGCCACGAGACCGCCCGCCTGATCGACCACGAGCGCCTCGATCTGCCGATCGAGGCCCGGGCCGGAACTGAGCGCCGACCAGCCGATCCCGTTCCACGCCGCGATGTGGCTCGCTCCGCCGCCTCCGGCACCCCTGAAGCTGCCCCCGGCGATGATCCGGCCGCCGAAGTCGCCGACCAGCGACCGGACGACGTCGTCCGTCCCCGCGCCGAGCGCGTACCAACTCGCGCCGTTCCAGCGCGCGATGTTCCTCGCGCTCACGCCGCCGGCGAGACCGAAGGACCCTCCGACGATCAGGTCGCCCGCAGTGTCCCAGGCGAGGGCGCTCGCCCACGTCACGCCCGAGCCGAGGGCGGACCATGTCACCCCATCCCAGCGGGCGACGCCCTTCGCCGCACCACCCCCCGCCGTCGTGAACTCGCCGCCTGCGTAGACGTCTCCGTTCGAGTCGGACAGGATCGAGGAGACGTTGCCGTTCAACCCCGTGCCCAGGGCCGACCAGGTCGAGCCGTCCCACCGGGCGATCCGGTTCGCGGCCACGCCTCCGGCGACCGTGAATTCGCCGCCGGCATGGAGCGTGCCGTCGGAACCGATCGCCAGGTCCCAGACTCGAGCGTCGAGCCCGCTGCCGAGCGGGGACCAGGTCGAGCCGTCCCAGCGCGCGACCCGGGCCGCGCTGTCGCCCCCGGCGGTCGTAAACTCCCCTGCCGCGTAGAGGACCCCCTCGTCGTCGATGGCCAGGGCGAAGACCGCGCCGTCCATGCCGGCGCCGAGCGGTGCCCACTCCGATCCATCCCAGCGTGCGATGTAGCTGGCGGGAACGCCGCCCGCGGTCGTGAAGTATCCCCCGGCATAGAGCATCCCGTTCGCGTCGAGCACGAGAGCGTTCACCGGGCCGGTCATTCCCGAGCCCAGCGTGGACCAGGACGACCCATCCCAGTGCGCGATGCGATTCGCGAGGACCTCCCCCGCGCCGGTGAAGCGCCCGCCGACGAAGAGACCGCCGTTTCCTTCGTCGAGGATACTGGCGACATCCAGGTTCAGGCCGGGCAGTGGGAAGGGCCCGTCCCATGCGCCCTCATCTGCGGGAGTCGCCGGGGCGATCGCGCGGTCGAGCGAAAAGCCTGGAGACCATGGCCCGGCGTCGGGAACAGGGCTCGGGGAGCGCCCGGCGTCGAGATCGCGGGCGAAAACCGGCGGGGCGAAGGCAAGGATCAGGACGACGATCGAGAACAGGCGGAAGCGGTCCATGCGAGACTCCGCTCTTGCGGCAGGAGCTCGAGATCGATCTCGAGTCCACCAGGGTCGGGCGCCCAAGCACGGGGGTAGCGTCGGGATCGCGAATGCAAAGATGATCTCTTCTCGCGGGCGCGGGGTCCAGCAGAATTGGCGCTCGGACACCCCGGGGCATCCCCGGCCGCGTCAGCGGGCCAGCAACACCCGCGCCGTCGCCGCGCCCTGCTCGGTGGTCAGGCGGGCGAAGTACAGGCCCCGCCGGGCCGGGCGGCCCTGCGTGTCGAGCCCGTCCCAACGCCACGTGCTCTCGCCGGCAGCGAGGTCGTCGTCGACCAGCGTGCGGACCAGGCGGCCCGTCACTTCATAGAGGCTGATGCGGGCGCGGCCGGCCATCGGCAGGTCGAGTCCGAGCTCCGCGGTCGGGCCCCCGACGGCGCTGTGGGAGAACAGCCGCGGATCGCGTGATGGGGTGCTGCGCACGATGGGCAGATCCTCGGCCGGCAACTCGGCCTCGCCGGTTCCACCGCGGAGACTCACCGTCGCGGCCGGACGCATGGGCTGGTTCGCGATGGCGACGCGGATGTCGAGGGGCAGGCCCAGGCCGCCCTCGGCGATCGTCCACGGCACGACGGTCGTCGGATCGGCGAGCACAACCTCGGTCGGCAGCCCCACGGCGCCAGGATCGACCGTGACCACCCTCCCGTTCGCCTCCACAGTCACCGCAAGCACCACCCGCTCGCCGGTCCCGCCCTCGCTGTCGATCTCGAGCGTGAGCTCGTCGTCGAGTCGCGCCACCTCCGCCGACACACGCAGCGCCCGCGCCAGGTTGGGAGCGACGAGGTGGAACGACGAGCCGTCCTCTGCCCAGACGATGCGCCGGAACTCGATGACCGAGATGTCCTCGCCGATCGCCGGCGGCGCCGGGTTGTACTGCGGCGGCGCGTCGTAACTGTGCACCACGGCGAGGTAGTCGACGGGCCCGCTCGCCGAAGTCTCCGACCACTGCTCGCTGGCGAACCAAGCCTCGGGCTCGAGGTTGAACTGGTAGGGCAGGTCCGGCGTGTCCTTGAGGAACTCGTTGAGGCGCGGCCGCGTCGTCCACGGCCCCAACGGCGAGCCGTGTGAGGTATGCCAAGCGATGCCGGTCGAGCCGTCGTCCCCGGAGAAGAGCAAGTGCAGGTCCGTCCCGCGGCGGAAGACGTGCGGCGACTCGACCTTCGAGTTGATGGGCGGATAGTAGGTGTCCCACAGCGCGCCCAGGTCACTCCACGGTCCGGCCGGGCCTGGCCCGGAGGCGACGCCCGCGACATAGTTCGACGAATCCCAGCGCACGCGGGCCGTGTGGAAGAGCAACCACGGATCGCCGCTCCCCTCGACCGGTGCCAACACGTACGGATCGCGGAAGTCGGCCGACGGGGACCCCGCGTTCGGCGTGCACAGCGCCCAGCTCACACCGGGCAACTCGGCGGACGCGCAGGGCTGCCACACCGGGTCGAAGTAGCGCACCCATGTGCTCAGGAGCGGATCGGTCGAGTACGCCGCCGCGATCACCTGCCAGCGCGGAATCCAGTCCGCCGGATTGGCCGACTCCTGACGATCCCGAACGGCGGTGTACAGCATCCACGTGACGCCGTCCTGCTCGACGATCGTCGGCGCCCAGACGTGGTGCTCGTCCCACGCGCCGGGCACGCGGCTGACCGTAAGGACGGTGTCGACCTCGAACCAGGTCTCGAGATCGGGCGACATCGCGTGGCCAAGCGACGTCTCATTGAGGATCGTCTGCGTGCCGTCGCTCCAGTGCGTCGGTGAGAAGCGCTGCACACGGGTATAGAAGAGGTGGTACCAGTCGCCCTGCTTGATGACCGAGAAGTCCTTGGCCCGGTACGACGCGGCCGGGTACGGGGCCAGCGGCGCGACGTAGTGCGCTCGCGGCAGGATGCTCGGGTCATAGGTGCGGGCAAGCGCCACCGATCCCGCGCCGCAGGTCAGCAGGGCGAGCGCGGCGAGGACGGCGAGGACCGAGGGCACGGCGGATCCGTTCGGAAATGCGAACCCGGGTCCGCCGGCCCTGTTGCAAGGGCGAGGGCGGAACGGCACGAGGATGTCGGAACCTGCAATGGGGCCGGACCGCCGAAAATACCGGGGAAAGATGCGCCTCGGCGGCTACGCGCACCCTGCGCAGTCTAGCGAACTTTGGCGTCCTCGGGGGAGGTCCCTTCGAGGGTCCCTTCGAGGGTCCTTTCGAGGGTCCCATCGAGGGCGGCGATGACCGCCTCGCGGACGGTTGCATAGTCGAACCCACGGCGGAGCAGCGCCGCCTGAGCCTTGCCCCGGGCCTCCCGCCGGTCCAACCCGCGGTAGCGCCGGAGGATGGGCGCGAGCGCCTGCTCAGCCCGGGCCCGCTCCCCTGCCCCGCCGGTTCGGCGCAGGGCGATCGCCGGATCGCCGGGCTCGCGCGCGGCCTCGGCATCGAGCGAGGCCAGCGCCGCCGCCCGATCCGCCGCCGAAATGCCGCGGGCCGCAAGCTGGCCCTCGACCACGCGCAGGGCGACCGCCCGACGCGCGAGTTTCGCCCGCACGAACGCGCGCGCGTACTCGACGTCGTCGACCAGGCCCACGCGCTGCAGACGATCCAGCGCGGCGGCCACCGTGGGGGCGTCGAACCCCTTGGTGGCCAGCCGGCGCTCCAGTTCCCGTCGCGTCTTGCGCGAGCGATCGAGGCTGCGCAACGCAGCCTCGCGCGCGCGCTCGACCGCGGCGGTGTCGATGTTCTCGTGGTCGGTCACGGCGGCAGGCCGCCTAGCCGCGGCGGGCCGGACGCTCGGGACGATCGGCGACCGCACCGTTGACGGCGGCGTGCGTCGCCCCGTTCGTGACGGCGTTCGTTGCGGCGGCGCTCGATGGGCCGGTGCTTGCGCCCGCACCGGAGCCCGCGCCTGCGCCGACGCCGACCGGCTCTTCGGCGGGCTTCGTCGCCTCGACCGCACCCGCGGCGAACGGAATCGCCAGCGCACCGCGCAGCTTGCCCTCGAGGCGGGCCCGCGTGTCGGTGTGCTCCTTGAGGTAACTGCGGGCGTTCTCGCGGCCCTGGCCCAGGCGTTCCTCGCCGAAACTGAACCACGTGCCCAGCTTGGTGACGAAGCCCTTGTCGACGCCGATGTCGATCAGCTCCCCCTCGCGTGAGATCCCCTGATTGTAGAGGATGTCGAACTCGGCCTCGCGGAACGGCGCGGCGACCTTGTTCTTCACCACCTTGACGCGCGTGCGGTTGCCGACCACCGTCTCGCCCTCCTTGAGCGAGGCGATGCGCCGGATGTCCATGCGCACCGAGGCATAGAACTTGAGCGCGCGGCCACCGGCGGTCGTCTCGGGATTGCCGAACATGACGCCGATCTGCATGCGGATCTGGTTGATGAAGATGACCGTGCACCGGCTCTTGGAAATGGTCCCCGTGAGCTTGCGCAGCGCCTGCGACATGAGCCGCGCCTGCAGGCCCATGTGCGAATCGCCCATCTCGCCCTCGATCTCGGCCCGCGGCACGAGCGCGGCCACCGAGTCGACGACGACGACGTCGACCGCGCCCGAGCGCACGAGCTGGTCGGTGATCTCGAGCGCCTCTTCCCCGGTGTCCGGCTGCGAAACGTGCAGGTCGTCGAGGTTGACGCCCAGCTTCTGCGCATAGGCCGCGTCGAGCGCGTGCTCGGCATCGACGAAGACCGCGTTCCCACCCGCCTTCTGCGCGTGGGCGATGATGGTCAGCGCCAGCGTGGTCTTGCCCGAGGACTCGGGGCCATAGATCTCGATCACGCGGCCGCGCGGCACGCCGCCCACGCCGAGCGCGAGGTCGAGACCGATGGAGCCGGTCGAGATGACGTCGATGGCGATGCTTGCGCGCTCCCCGCCGAGACGCATGATGGCCCCCTTCCCGAACTGCTTCTCGATCTGCTGGACCGCGAGTTCGAGGGCCTTCGTCTTTTCCTTGGCGTTCGAAGTCGGCTGCTGGTGCATGGGGAACGATCTCCTTCCGGGAGCTGCGTTGGACTGCCGGGGACCCTGGGTGACCCGACCCCGAATCCTTCCGGGCAGGGCCACGAAACCCGCTCCCACAGCGGCTTGCGAGGGTTATTGTATACATTTGTGCAGGTCGCGCAAGTCGATTCTTTTGCGCCCCGGCGCCAGCCGCGGTGGACCCCTCTTTGCCGGGGTGCCCGGGTCGACCCGGGCTCGGCTGCTCGAACCGAGTTGTAGCGCGGGGGTGGGACAGAACGATTTAGCACGGCCCCACCGGCTCCGATCGTCGGCGGCGACCGGCCTCTTCGCGTTTCCGCCGCATGAATGCTGTTCCGAATGCGCGCTCGGCCTCGAGCTGATTGTGCGCGCGACAGCGCAGCCGGAGGCCGGCGAGCGTGGCCTCGCCCCCGCGTGCGAACGGGACGACGTGATCGAACTCGAGGCCGCGCCTGGATTCGCAGCGGCGGCCGGCCTCGCTGGTGAACGTGCAGCGGCCCCGATCGCGGTTCCAGACGGCGCGACGGACAGCGGCCGGAATGGTGCGACCACGGGAAGCCAGCGCGCGCTTCGACGCCGTGGGCCGGTCGGTCTTTGCGGCCTTGCGCTTCTCGAGCGTCGTGATCAGCGCGTCGAGGGCGCGGTCGAGGAGCTCGGCGAGATCGCCCGACGGGACGCTGTGCACGAGGAGACCCTGCGCGCGGCGGAGCTTGGCGTGGGTCGACTCGCTGATCGGGACGCGGACGATGAAACGGGCAGGTTCGGGCGAAGGCACATTGACTGGCCCCGGAGCCGGGCCATCGACCAGGACCGGCATGTACGGATCAACTGGCCCCGGTGCCAGTTGATCGAGCAGACACGGAATCGGCATGTCGACTTGTGCCTGCGCAGGTTCCGCTGTCAGGCGTGGCATTCGTACGCCGGTCACGCTCGCCTTCAGGGTCGGGGCCGCCGGCGCAAACCGGTCCACGAGCCAGGACTCGATCTCGGCCTTCGATCGATGAGCCGCGGCCGCGACGAGTTCATCGAAGTCCTCCGTGGTCAAGTACGGCGTGAGCAGTACGACTGCCGCGAGGTGCAGCCGACCGGCCGCAATCTCATCGAACACTCGCGGATGAAGCCGCGCCGTCCGCGCGGCTCGGATTCTCTTGTAGGCGGTGTCCTCGGAGAGATGCAACTCCCCGACGCAATACGCAAACATCGAGGAATACGCGGCCGGCAGGTACAGCTTGCGGGCGTCAACCTCGGCGATGTGGGCGAGCAGCGCGGCGGTGGTGGCGCGATCCCGGACGGCGAGGTCATGGAGGTCGCGCAGAAGGGTCGCATCGTCGAGGTGCGTGAGTCGATAGGTGGACACGGTCGGTCTCGCTTCGGGGGCGAGGTTCGTGCGTTCAACTCATGCAGAGCATAGCGCAGGTGCGGGACGAAAGACCCAGCACGAAATACTCAGTTCATCCGAGCTTCGCCTCGAGCAGCGGCGAGTACCTCGCGCCGCCTGGCCCGAGCTGGCTCGCCACGAGAGTGATCGCACCGACCTCGAAGCTCAGCGACGGCAGCGACAGCCCGAGGAACCGCGCCGCGGCCAGTGCCGGTGGCGCGTCGGCGCGCACGCGCCCCATCGTCAGGTGCGGCGTGAACGGCTTCTCGGCCAGCGCGAAGCGCTCGCGCACGAGCGCCTTCTCGACGCGGGCCGCCAGCGCGACGAGCTCGGGCGCCCCTGAGCGCGCGCCGATCCACAGCACGCGGGGCCGCGCCGGCCCCGGGAACGCGCCCGGCGCGCCGGTCGTGACCGCGAAGGGCGCCACGCCCGCGCCCGAAGCCGCGGCGAGAACGGCCTGCCGCGCCGCCTCCAGTTCCGGCGCCGACAGGTCACCTAGAAATCGAAGGGTCATGTGCAGGTTCGCGGCGGCGACCCACTGCACTCCGTCGCGCACGCCGCGCACCGGTGCGACCGCGGCGTCGAGCGCGTCGACGACCTCGCGCGGCGGAAATACCCCGACAAACGTGCGCGTGGTTTCCGCGCTCACGCTCTCACCTCTGCGATCTGGGTTCGGATCGGCGCTTCGAAGGCGGGGGCGGGCAGCACAACGCCATGGTTGCAGCACAGGGACGGGCCAATCGCGGCCGCAGGAGGCAAGACGACACCGTCCGAGGCACGCGGGCTCGAGCCGGAGCCGCAGACCTGGAAAACTTGGTTGTCGTAGACCTGGTCGATCGCGCTCGAGAGTCGCGCATCGAGCGCGCGGCGCCTGGCGTGGATCCCCGTCGCCATGATGGGATCGAATCTCGGGAGGAAGCCCGTCATTTTCCGGGCGGAAGCGGATTCGCTCATGTCGGCAATACCCTTCTGACGCGTCTGCGGGCGCGAAGTTCCAGCCATCGCGTGATGGAGTACATCGCCGCCGATGCCGCGATTGCGCCCACGGAGAAGGTGAGGATGAAGCCCCACTTCGCCTTCGGGTTGACGAGTCCCGTCAGCACAATTCCGACGACGAGGATGGACGCCGCAATGGAGTTGAGTGCCGTGACCCGCGACACCAGAGCGAGCAATTGGACACGCTCCATGGGCCAAAAGTGCAGTCGCAGCCCGAGCAGTGCCACGCCGATGGCCACCAGCACGGCGTATCCGATCGCGGGAAGGTTTCGCTCACTGACGGCGAACATCACGATGCAGTACTGGGGAAGTACACCCAGGGCGAAAATGAGCAGGAAGCGCGTCCATGTATCGATTCCACGTTCGCCTGCGTCGAGTCGGCCACGACTGCGATGATCCGACTCGAGGGCAAGCTTGATGTCGCTGTAGCCAAATCCTGCACGGCGCATCGAGATGAACCGGATCGACCACGAGTACGCCACAGCACTGAATGCGAAGAGGAACAGGCCCAGGGCAGTCCCAAGTCTCGAACTCAGAAGTGCCATCCCCAATCCGAGGCTGAGGGCACCCGTCGCTCCCAGGAACCCTTCCGTTTCTCTCAGGAACCGCTCGACGAGAATCGGCGAACGCCCCGCGGTTGGCACGGCGGCCTGAAGAGCCAGGATCCACTCCTCCATCGTCTCGTATCGTTGCTCGGGCCGTCGCTGCAGCCCCCGCTTCAGCACGACTTGAAGCGGCGACGGGATGGAAACCAGCTTGCCACTCTCGGCGGGCGACCAGTTCTCCACGTACTTCTTCACCAGCTGAGCCAACGACCCACCCGGGATCAGGTCTTCGCCGAGCAGCATGAAGGCCAGAAGCAGAGAGAGTGAATACTGATCCGTGCGACCCGTGGACTGTCCTTCCTCCAGGAGATGTTCCGGCGCCGCGTAGAGTGGGGAGGCGACCACTCCGGCGGTCGCCGTCTGCGTACGCTCCGGATCCAGCAGGCGAGCGATCCCGAAGTCGCAGAGGTAGGCACGCCCGCTGAAACGTTCGATGATCACATTGTCCGGCTTCACATCCCGGTGCACCACCCCCCGCGCGTGTGCGTAGGCCAGCGCGCGCGCGACATCGACTGCAATCTCGAGCGAGTCTTGCACGCCGAGCGGGCCATTCTCGGCCACAAGCTTCCGGAGATCACGCCCTTCGATGGCTGCCATGCTGTACCAGAGGAGCCCGGCGGACTCGCCTGCGTCGTAGACCGGCACGATGTTCGGGTGCAGGAGAGATGCGGCGGCATGAGCTTCCCGGAGAAAGCGACTTCGACTCTCTGGCCCGTGCTGCTCGACCGGGAGGACCACCTTGAGGGCGACGGTTCGATCGAGAGTCACGTCGTGTGCGGAGAAGACGACCCCCATGCCCCCTCCTCCCAAGGCATTTCCCAGACGGTAGCGCGATGGCAACCCACCAACGAGCTCGCGGCGGAGCGCGGCGACCGAGTCGGACTCCCCTATCATGGGCGCCTCCAGGTTCCGAACTTCACGTGCGCGACCCCGGCGGCATCCCGATCGCCCTCGGCGACACCGCGGGCAGGCCCACGAGCAGGCGACGCAGGAGCTCCAAAGCGAACGTCACGCTGCGCTCGCGGATCTGTGCGCGGTTGCCCTTCAGTTCGAGGCGGCGATGGAGCTCGCCTTCGGGCGAGACGGCGGCCAGGTGCACGGTGCCAACGGGCTTCTCGGGCGTGCCGCCGTCGGGCCCGGCGATGCCGGTGACGGCGAGGGCACACTGCACACCAAAGCGCCCGGCGACTCCGTGCGCGAGGGCCCGCGCCACTTCCTCGCTCACCGCGCCGTGGGCCTCGAGCAACGACGCGGGTACCCCTGCCGCCGCGATCTTCGCAGCATTCGCGTACACGATCGCGCCGCCGTCGAACCACGCGGACGAGCCGGCGACCGACGTGATCCGCCCGCCCAGCAGCCCGCCGGTGCACGACTCGGCCACCGCGAGGCGCCAGCCGCGCGCGCGCAACAGGTCCCCGACCACCTGTTGCAGGGGACGATCGTCCTCGCTGTAGATGAAGTCGCCGGCCGCTGCGCGCAGCCGTTCGCGCGCGCGCGCGACGATTGTCGTTCCATCTCCAGAAGCAGGCAGCGCGATCCGCACGTCCACGCCGCCGAGCCCGGGCAGGTACGAGACCGCTGCACCGTCGAGCGCCGAAGACAGTTCGCCCAGCCGCTCCTCGAGGATCGACTCGGCGATCCCGACCGTCCGGATCACCGTGTACGCAACCGAAGCGCCGCCCGCCGCACGGACCAGGGGCCCGAGAAACAGGACGGCCAGCTGCCGCATCTCCTCCGGAACGCCCGGCAGCAGTACGACGTGCCGCCCCTCGTGCGCAATGCAAACGCCGGGCGCACTGCCGACCGGATTCGCCCACGCCACCGCGCCCGCAGGCAGCACCGCCTGGCGCTCATTGTTCACGGGCATCGGCCCGCGCAGCATCGCCGACCAGCGCGCGCGGATCGATTCGAGCACGGCCTCGTCGCGCACCAAGCCGAGCCCGAGCGCCGCCGCGACCGCCGCAACCGTCAGGTCATCCGGCGTCGGCCCAAGCCCGCCGGTACATACCACGACGGAAGCGCGCGACAAGGCGAGCCGCAACGAAGCAGCAATCGCCTCCGGCGTATCTGGCACGGCCTGGTGCCCGACGATGCGCGCGCCCGACTCCTCGAGCAGGCGCGCGAGGAACTGGAAGTTCGTGTCGAGCGTGCGGCCCGACAGGACTTCGTTGCCGATCGAGAGGACTTCAGCGGTCACGGGGCGCTCAGCCGAAGGTACTCAGTGCACCGGCGGCGGCGGCATCTGCGGCGTGCCGGGGCCCACGGCGAGCGGCCCCTGCGTGGGCGGCTTCGCGGTGCGCAACGACCACGTGTCGTACTGCACGTTGTCGACGCGGATCACGAACTGGAACATGCCCAGCGCCGGGAACTGCACCTGGAAGTTGAGGATGATGTTGTTGTGGCCGCCGCCGCGGGCGACTTCGAATTCGCCAGAGAGCTTGGGCATCACTTCCTTGCCGTCGGCGTCGATGAGGAAGATCTCGACGGCATGCTTGCCGACGTCGCCGGGGTCGGCCTCGATCCGCGTGACGAGCGAGGCCTGCAGCTGGACGGGCGGCTTGTCGCCCCACACGTTGGTGATGCCGGCGCGCAGCATCGAGATGGTGCCGTCGGGATGGGCGGTGGCGGCTTCGGCGAGGAGCAGGCGGGCTTTCACGATGGATCTCCGATCGGAGTGCGGTTCAGGACCCGCGCGCCTACGGGCGGCGCGCAAGCACGACCAGTTCGTCGGCCGAGCGCGGCGGCTCACCGACCAGGGTGTAGTCGGCGAGAAGCTCATCGCGTTCGGCGAAGCTGCGAAATGGTGCGTTGATTCCGGCCAGCGACTTGTTCTGGTCCAGGAGCGCGGGCCGGACCACCAGGTACTCGGGCCGGCGCTCGCGGATCACGTCGCCGTACCAGCCGGCGCCGGCCTTGCGGCGACGCGGCACGTCGGGCGAGATGAGTCCCACCTCGTCGATCACCGTGAGCCCCGTGCGATAACCGATGTGGCCGATCGGCTCGAGAAACACCGTCCCCGTACCCTGGCTCACGCCAGCGAGTCGATCGGCGGCGACGACGAACAGCCGGGCCTCGACACCGTTGCGGGCCACGTACAGCCCCGCCAGGTACGGCGCGTCGCTCAGAACGTACACGCCAAGCGCCGCCCAGACCAGCCGCGATCGCGTCACCATGGGCAGGCCCGTCGCGGCCGCGACGGCCCACGCTGCGACTGGAAGGACGAAGTACCAGCCGAAGTAGGGCACGCCGAACACCACGTAGGCCGCCAGGACGGCGAGTCCGCCGACCGCGAACGCAAGCGTCGGGGACCACGCGCGACGGCGTCCCAGCGTCCACAGCGCCGTGAGCGCGGCGGGCAGCCCGACGATCGCCATGGGGAACAGGTGCTGTGCCTCGAGCAGGTTCTGCCAGCGCGGGGACAGGAACGCGGGGACGAAGCCCTCGATCCAGTCGAGTGCGAAGGGACGTGCCCCGACGCCGTAGGTGATCGCCTTGGCGACGAAGCTCTGCGGGACCGGGCTGCCGTAGAACGCAGTGAGCGCACCGAGCGCAGCGAGAGTCAGGACCGCGAACACGGTGCGCGCCCGCCCGCTGGCAAACACGGCGAGCGCAACCGCAAGAACGAACCCCTCGGGGCGCGTGAGCGCGAGCAGCGCGAGCGATGCGCCGTGCACCACCGGCCGCCCCGCATCACGCAACGCGACCGCGGAAGCAAGCGTACACAGAAAGAGACTCGTCTCCATCCCCAGCACCGCGTGCGCGGAGAACAGCGGGAACACCGCGAAGAACACTCCGAACGCCCACGCCGACACGCGACCCACGCCTGGTTCGCGGTCGAGCGTGCGCACGACCAGCCCGAGTGCGCCGAGCGACAGCACGACGCCCCACGCCCGTGCCCACGCGAACGTGTCGATGCCGAGCGCTGCGCCGGCGGCCAGCCACGCAGTCCACACGGGAGAGGTGAAGCCCATCACACGCTCGCCGGCGTTGTAGACGAAGCCCAGGCCCTTCGCCCCATTCTCGGCGTAGCGAAACGTGATGTAGGCGTCTTCGGCGGCAAATGGGATTGCGCGCGCCATCTCGATGCGCGCGGCGAGGGCGAGGGCGAGCGGGACCATGTACGGAGCGAACGGATGGAACCAGGGGTCGCGGGGCGGGATGCCCGGTGCGGGTGTGCCCGGTGCGATCGGTGCCGGCGCGGCGCCGCGTCTCATCGCCCGAACGGGCCCCACCACAGGGCGGCCTGCAGCACGAGGCAGGCGTAGATCCCGGCGATCACGTCGTCGGCGACGATGCCGAATCCGCCGGGCGCGTTCTGCGCCTCGTTGGCGCCGAGCGGCTTCCAGATGTCGAACAGGCGGAAGAGCAGGAAACCCGCGAGCATCCACGTCCACGAGCGCGGCACCATCCACAGGGCGATCATCTGGCCGACGACCTCGTCGATGACGATGGGCGAAGCGTCATGGCCCAGCGTCTTCTCGGCGCGATGCGCGGCGGCGATCGAGATGGGCAGGAGGACCAGGATCGCGATGCCTTCGTACAGCGAGAAGCCCATGCCGTGCGGGCCGGGGCCGATCCAGTACAGAATCCCGGACACGATGGCGCTGGCGAACGTGGCCGGCGCGATCGGGAACTTGCCCGCGCCGAAGAACGTCGCGATCAGGCGGGCGAGCGTGTCCACGCGGGGCGTACGACCGGCGTGACCGGGCGCGGCTTCGAGGGAGGACGGCCGGGGCCGGCCAGCGGCGAGCGCGGGCGCGCCTCGGGGCCGGGCGAACCGGGCGCACCGGGCGCAACGTAGGACGACGGCGCACCGGGCGAAACCGACGCGCCGGGCGCGACTGAAGCCGCAGAAGCCGCCGCCCCCGCCCGCGCGCGGCCGATGTGCGCGATCGCCAGCTTGAAGATGGTCTGCAGGCAGTCCTTCACGCCGACGCCCTCGATGGCCTTGGCCGGGAACGCGGGCCAGCGGCCGGGGTTCAGGAGCCGGTCGAGCTCGGTCAGCGGCAGTGCATCGGGCAGGTCGCGCTTGTTGAACTGGTAGACCCGCGGGATCGCGGCCTGTTCGCGGCCCAGGGCCTCGAGCGCGGCGTCGACGTCGGCGAGCGCGTGGCGGTTCTCATCGAGGCGCGCGGCCTGCGAGTCGACCACGCAGACGAGCGCGTCGGCGCCGCGGAGAACGGCGCGGCGCGAGGCCATGAGTTCGGGCTGGCCGGGCACGGTGTAGAGATGGAAGTGGGTCTTGAGGCCGGCGACCACGCCCAGCTCGAACGCCATGAAGTCGAAGAACAACGTGCGTTCGCCCTCGCCAGCGAGGCTCGTGAGGCGGCCGCGGCGGTCGGGCGGAAGCGTTCGATGGAGTTGCTGGAGGTTCGTCGTCTTGCCGCCGTAGGCGGCACCGACGTAGACGATCTTGAGGCCGAGCGTTCCGGCGCGGGCATTGAGGACGGCCAAGCGATCTCTCCAGGGGGCGCTACTCGCGCACCGAGTCGCCGAAATCCGGCATGTCGAAAGCGCCGCCCAGGAGCTCGTCGACGCGGCGCGAAGCTTCGCGCCGGAACGCCGTCTCGGGATCGATACCGCCCAGGTCGAGCGACGCGGCGGGCACCTCGGCCGGCGGATTGAGGCCCAGGCGCTCGAACAGGCCCGCAAACACGGGCGTCAGGTCGCGCATCGCCCGCTTGGAGCGCAGGCGGACGAGGCCCAGCGTCGAGTGCTTGTCGAAGATGACGCACAGGATCACGCGCTCGGCGACCAGGGTCGAGGCCATGGAGCGGGGCTCGCCGAGGAAGACGACGGTGTCGAGAGTCTGCTTGCCGAAGAGCGCGCCCATCTCGGCGTTGGCCGCGACATCGGCGGCGGCGAGCGAGGCGAAGGTCGGCAGGTCGAAATCGGACTCCGCTCCGACGCTGGTGATGAGCTGGCCGGAGCGATCGATCAGATGGACGCTCAAGGCATGCGTGCGACGCAGGAGCTCGGTGAGCACCGCATCGACCGCCCGGAAGTCCTCTTCGAACAACGTCCAGTTCGCCATGTTTCCCCCGCGGCCCTGCGGTGGTTCGCTCCGGTCGGGAGCACGACACCTCTCACTGGAGGTGCGTTTCGACTGACTGCTTCGTTTATAGGCAACCGTCGCGAAGGCTGCAAGCGGAAACGTATGAAATCGCGTCGCTTGCAGCGATGAGACGGAGGCGTGGTATCGCCAGGATCAAGCGTCCATCTCCTTGCGACCCTCGAGCGCACGCGCGAGCGTGACGAGATCCGAGTACTCGAGGTCGGAGCCGACGGGCACGCCGCGGGCGATGCGCGTCACGCGCACGCCGAGCGGAATGAGCAGCTTCTGCAGGTAGAGCGCGGTCGCTTCCCCGTTCACCGTCGGATTGGTGGCAAGGATCACCTCGCGCACGACGACTTCGATTCCACCCGCTCCAGTCGCGCCCAGGGCGCCGCCGCCCGGCTCGAGCCGGCGCAGCAATTCGCGCACGCGCAGTTCCTCGGGGCCAACGCCGTCGAGCGGGGACAGGGCGCCGCCGAGCACGTGGTAGACGCCGCGGAACGATTCGGTGCGCTCGAGCGCCAGCACGTCGACGGGCTGCTCGACGACGCAGACGAGCCCGTGGTCGCGCCGCACGTCGGAACACAGGGGGCAGGGATCCTGCTCGGCGTAGTTGCCACAACGGGTGCAGAAGCCGACGCGGTCCTTGACCAGAAGGAGCGCCTCGGCCAGGCGGGCGGCCTCCTCGCGCGGGCTCTTGAGGATGTGGAGCGCCAGGCGCTGGGCGGTCTTCCGGCCGATGGAGGGCAGCCGTGCGAACTCGTCGATCAGGCTTTCGAGGAAGCGGCTGGAGAGGGACATCGAGGCGCGCGGGCCCCGGTCAGAACGGCATGCCGCCGGCGAGTGGGCCGGCGACGCGGGAGAGGGCGGCCTTCATCATCTCCTCAGCGCGGCGATGCGCCTGGTTGACCGCGGCGAGGACCAGGTCTTCGAGCATCTCGACGTCCCCGTCCTTGACCAGCGCGGGATCGATCTTGAGAGAGAGAAACTCGCCCTTGCCGTTGGCCGTCACGGTGACCGCTCCCCCGCCGGCCGAGGCATCGACCGTCTGCTGACCGACCTCGTCCTGGACTTCCTGCATCCTCGTCTGCATCGCCTGCGCCTGCTTCATCATCGCGGCGAGATCCAGATTCTTCATGGGGGCGCTCTTCTCCGGGCGGGGCGCGAGTCGATCAGGGGGTCGGGCGATCGGGCCCGACGATTTCGCCTTCCAACCATACCATGGCGCTTTTCGCGCCCGGCGAGAGGTCGTCGGGACGCTTGCGCTTCGGAACCCCAGTGGGCGGAGTGCTGGCGAGCACACCCGCCGCCGGGCTCGAGGCGCGCGGTGGGCTGGTCGCGCTCGTTCCTGGAGCCGGCCCGCGCGCAGGAGGTCCGTCGCCAAAACCCGGCGGCGGCGCGTCGGGCGGCGGCGCATCATCATCCCGCGGCCCGCTCGCCGGAGCCGCGCTCGGCGCGACCACCACGCGATAGTCGAGGCGACGTCCGTAGGCGCTGGCGCAGGCGCCGAGCAGGAGTGCGCGATTGTCGCGGTGCTCGAGCATGGCGCGCGAGGCGGCGTCGATCTCGAGCACGAGCGTGCCGTCATGGGCGCCGAGGACACGCACGTCGGCCACGCAGTGACCGAGCACACGGTTCTTCGCCTTCACCGCCTCGATCACGGCCGGCCACGTCGAGGCGGCATCGAAGTCGGGATCAAGCGGGCGGTCGGCCACCGCGGTCGCCGGTGCAGGTGCAGGTGCAGGCGCAGGCGGCGCAGCTGCGGGCGCAGGCACAGGCGAGACGGACGCGACGGGCGCGACGGGCGCAGGCACAGGCGAGACGGGCGAGACGGGCGCGACGGGCGCGGATGCAGTCGCCACGGGCGCAGCCGCAGCAGTCGGCGCCGCAGTCGCCGCAACCGGCGCCGCAACCGGCGGCGCAACCGGCGCCCCGGGCCCGATTCGCCGCAACGCCTCGAGCGCGGCCAGCGAAGCCGCGGCCGAGGCCACCGGCCGCGCCGCAGTCGATGCCGCGGGTGCAGCCGGCGCGGGCGGCG
>JANPEF010000144.1:0-52194 GCA_031431875.1 Candidatus Eiseniibacteriota bacterium
CGGGGCGCGGCGTCTCTTTCTCTCATCCCGACTGTGACGGTCGGCTCCGGAATTGCACCGGATCCTGCGGACGCTCCATGGAGGCTGCGCCCGCACGCGGGCTGTACCGCCGGTGGGGACTTTCGCCCCGCCCCGAAAGAGACGTCCGGAGCCTACCACAGGGCGCACAAAAGAGTGAGGGGGCCGCGGTTGCGGCCCCCTCGCGATCTCCGGTGGGCAGTTGGGATTAGCTGTCCGCCACTGTAGCAATGCTGCCGCGGCTAGCTGCTGCCACCTCCGCGATCCTCGGTACAGCTCGGATTCGTACTGTGCACTGGACCACCTCCTTTCCGCGTGCAACGAGCCTATTCCTCGCGAAGCGCGAGTCCAAGTCTTTTTTTCCGCCCGGCGGAGCCGGGCTCTACTTGTTGTGCAGGATGTGGAGGATGTCGCCATCGACGACCCGGTACTCGCGGCCCTCGGTCCGCTGCCATCCCTTCTCCCGCGCTTTCGCCTCGGTCCCCGCCTCGAGGAACTGGTCGTAGGCGATGACCTGCGCGCGCACGAAGCCCTGCGCCAGGTCCGAGTGGATCGCGCCCGCCGCCTCGACTGCGCTGTCGCCGTCGACGATCGTCCAGGCGCGCACCTCGTCCTCACCCGCGGTGAGGAACGAGATGAGACCCAGCAGGCGATACGCCGAGCGCACCAGAAGCACGAGGCCGTCGTCCGAGATTCCGTAGGCCTCGCGGAACTGCGCGCGCTCTTCGGCGGGAAGCTGCGCCACCTCGCGCTCGTCGGCACACGGCAGCACGACGCTGGCGGTGCCGGGCGCATCGGGTGCAGGCGCGGTGAACGCCTGGCCCGAGCCCGTGTTGTAGACGACCAGCAGCGGCAGCCGCGACAGGAGCTGGAAACCGCTCAGCGCCTTCAGCTCGTCCTTGTCGAACTCGACCTCGCGCAGCGCCTGCTCGCGATCGAGCGCCTCCTTGCAGCGCGCGAGCACCGCTTCCTCGCGCGACAGGTCCTGGCCCTTCACGGCCAGGCGCTTCTGCTTGCCGATGCGTTCGAGCCGCGTCTCGACGATGGCCAGGTCGTTGAGCACGATCTCGGCCTTGAGGTCCGCGAGGTCGCGCGCCGGATCGATCGTGGTCCTCGGGTGCGGGACCGCCGGATCGTCGAACCCGCGGACGACGAGCACGAGCGCATCGGCATTGCGGACCGAGGCGAAGAGGTCACCCGATTTGCCGGCCGCACTCCCCTGCCCCATGGCCTGCGAGTCGACGACCTCGAGCGTCGCGTAGGTCGTCTTCTTCGGCGAGTACATGGCCGAGAGGCGATCGACCCGCGCGTCGGGCACGCGGACGACACCGACCTGGTCCTTGCGGGCACCGGGGGCACGCGCCGGCGCGCCGGCGACGAGAATTTCGAACAGCGTGGACTTGCCGCCCTGCGGCAGTCCGAGAATGCCGAGTCTCATGGGTGGTTATTTCCGATTCTTGTATTCGTAGGAGAGGACGGCATGGAGGCGGAGGCGGACCTGCTCGGGACAGTCGAGGGGTTCCTCGGACCGGTAGAGCGAAATCGTCTTCCGCACCGTGTCCACGTACACCCGGCAGTTGGAGCAGTCCTCGAAGTGGGCTTCGATCTGGACGACCAGCTCGTGCGCCGCTTCGGCGTCGAGATAGTCGGAGATCTGCTCGAGCACGTGTCGACACTGCATGGGCGGATCCGGATCGAGGGTGGTCACGGGGCCCGCCACGGCGGGCCATCTCCGCTTCGTTGGATGCGGGGTCCGGCCCGGGCGATGCCGGTTCCGGGTCGGTTGCGCCCCGCCAGGGGAGAAAACCACGCCCCCCCGGGTCCGGCAAGGCGAAAGTGCCAGAGGCCCCGCGCGCAAATCACTGTGCTACAGTCATCTGACTCGCCTGCCCCCGGGGCGCGGATCGGCCTCAAGCCGGACCCCCGGGCGGCCGAAAACGGTGGTTGGAAGGATCCTGTCCCCCCGATTTGCGCCTTGCGCGGCCCGAGGGGACGTCCGTAGTCTCGCGCGTGACGCGACCATGAGGGTCGCGGGCACGAACGGCGTGCTTCGCCCGGTCCCAACGTTCGGAGGTTTTCCATGCGGCGTCTTCTTCCCGCCTGCCTGATGGCGCTGGCGCTGACCGTCACGGTCGCGCCCGCCTTTGCGCAGAGCACCGTCCTCGACCGCAAGCCCATGGATCTGGGGGCGGATCAGGCAGGGGCCATTCGCCAGGTCAGCCTGGACATGCTCTACCCGTACCGCGACATCGACCTGTGGATCGACGTCGGTGCGGCCTACCCGATCGGCAACCTGGCGGACCGCAACATCGATCCGGGCCTGATGATCCGCTTCAACCAGACGTTCTGGCGCGCCGGCCCCCTTTCGGCCTACGGCTCGGTGGGTGCGATGTTCGGCAACGACTCGTACTTCAACGACGCGCAGGACGCGATCGCCCAGGCGGCGCCGATCAGCACGGTGGGCGCTTACAGCGGCGTCGATATCCAGTCGCGCTACTTCTGGATGGTGCCGGCGACGATCAACGGCGAGTTCGCCCTCCAGATCGACGACGGTCTGGACCTCGCCTTCGGGGCCGGCCCCGGCGTCGTGTGGACGCACGAGTCGCTGATCACCAGCGCCGTCAACAACGGCGTCGGCAGCCAGACGCTCGGCGAGGACGGGATCGAGGACCCGCTCATCATCGGTCCCGGCGGCGAGCAGGGCATCTCGCCGTACGCGATCCGCTCGCAGTCGAACTTCAATCTCGGCTGGGACGCGCGCGCCGCGATCGGCTTCCGGGCCGGTCATGGCAGTCGCCCGATGTGGATCCGCGGCACCATCTCGGGCACGACCTACTACGAGCACACGCACCCGAGCACGAACCTGGGTTTCGCCCTGTCCTTCGGCCGCTGATCCGAGCGAGGCACGCCCCCGCACGCCGGGCATGCAGCGCGAGATCACGTGGCGATAGCCGCAACAAGACGAGGCCCCGGAGAGCGATCTCCGGGGCCTTCGTCATGTTCGTCGCATGCCCTGCGGGCGGCATGATCAGGAATGGTGACCCGTCTTGGAATCGAACCAAGGACTCCCTGCTTAAAAGGCAGGTGCTCTGACCGACTGAGCTAACGGGTCGCGTCCTGACAGGCTACAACGCGCAGCGCCCCGCGCGCCAGATGCGCCGGTTCAACGCCTTGCCCGTGCACGCCGCCCGGGCAGCCGGCGCTCCGCCGCACGCGCGTGGCCTTCGAGGCCCTCGAGCCGGGCGAGCGCGGCCGCGTCGCGCGCGAGATCCGGTGCGCGTGTCGCGTCGACCCGCAGCCACGTGCGGACGCGCAGGAAGGTGAGCACCGAGAGTCCCCCCGCGCCGCGCGCGGCGCCCCCGGTCGGCAGGACGTGATTCGGACCGGCGCCGTAGTCGCCGAACACCTCGGCGGAGCCCGCGCCGATGAACAGCGCCCCGTAGTGGCGCAGCCGTCCCAGGAGGCGCGCCGGCGCCCGCACCATCAGCTCGAGGTGTTCGGGCGCGATCGCGTCACACGTCGCGATCGCCTCGGCCTCGTCCGCCGCGAGCACGCAGAACCCGTTGGCCAGCGCAGCGCGGGCCACGTCCGCCGTGGGCAGCGTCGCGAGCTGGCACGCGAGCTCGCGCTCGACGCAGGCCGGCAACGCGGGATCGAGCGCGACCAGGACGGGCAGCGCATCCGGATCGTGCTCGGCCTGTGCCAGCAGGTCGGCGGCGACGAGCGCGGGGTCGGCCGTCCCGTCGGCGAGCACGACCAGCTCGCTCGGTCCGGCCAGCATGTCGATCGTCACGTGACCGGCGACGAGCTGCTTTGCCGCGGTGACCCAGCGATTCCCCGGACCGACCACCGCGTCGCACGCCGGCACCGGCCCGGCGCCGAACGCCAGCGCCGCGAGCGCCGGCGCGCCGCCCACGGCGAGCACCGCGTCGGCGCCCGCGACGTGCGCGGCCGCGAGCACGAGGCTGCTCGGCCGGGGCGAGGCGATCCAGACCTCGCGCACGCCGGCCACGCGCGCCGTCACCGCGGTCATGAGCGCCGACGAGGGAAGCGGGAAGCGCCCCGCCGGCACGTAGCAGCCGGCCCGCTCGACCGGCGCGATCGCGTGTCCGGCGCGCCCGCCCGGGACCGGCACGTCGAGCGCACGGAGCGCGGCCTTCTGCGCGCGGGCGAAGGCCCGGACGCGCCGCGCCGTGCGCTCGAGCAGCGCGCGCGTGGCCGCGGGCTCGGAGGCGAACGCGCGGGCCAGCGCGGAGCGATCGTGGACGAGCGGCGCACGCGGCCCGAGGTCGCCAAGGCGCGTGGCATGGAAGCGGAGCGCGGTTTCGCCGCGCGCGCGCACGTCGTCGACGATCGCAGCGGCGTCCGCGAGCGTCCGCGCGTCGACGCGCGGGCGGGCGGCGGCGCGCACCTCGCGCGGAGAGACGCGGCGGAGCAGGCGCGGCGCGCTCATCGCGACCCCGCGGCGGTCTTTGCGTCGCCGGGCCGTCGCGTCACGCGGAGCGCGCGCCGCTCGAGCTCGGCGTCGACGTCGGTGAGCGGCACGCCCGCGCGCGCGAGTGCGACGGCCGCCAGGTAGAACACGTCGGCGGCCTCGGCGGCCACGTCGACCGGGGAGACGGCCGCGGCCAGCTCCCCCGCTTCCTCGCGCAGCTTCGCCGCAAGGAGGACCGGGTCAGCGAGAAGCCGCGCGGTGTACGACCCGGGTGGCGCGGCCGAAGCGCGTTCGATCACGCGGCGGGCGAGCGCGGCGAGTCCCTGCTCCTCGCCCCAGCACGTGCGCGTGGCGCGGTGGCAGAAGCCAGCGCCGGCCTGGCGCACGGTGAAGCGCAGCGCATCCCGGTCGCAGTCGGTGGCGACAGCGAGCAGCTCCTGCGTCGCGCCGGAGCTCTCGCCCTTGGCCCACAGGCCGCGCGTGCGCGACCGATAGACCCCGACGCCGCGCTCGAGCGCCGCGCGGAGGCTCTCCGCGCTCGACCAGGCGAGTCCGAGCGCGCTGCCGCGTTCGTCGCACACGACGGTCGGCCACAGACCGTCGGCGCGATCGCTCACGAGCGGCGCGGCAAAGGCATCCGCCAGGTCGAGGCGACCGGTGTAGAGCGCCATCCCCACCTGCGCGTCGACGCCGAGCCGGTCGAGCGCGGCAACGTCGGCCGGCGTGGTCACGCCACCCGCCACGGTGAGCGCCGCGCCGGCCGCGCGCGCCGCCGCGGCAAGTTCGGCGCACCCGGCCAGGTCGATGCCCGCGAGGCGTCCCTCGCGCTCGACGAAGGTGACCAGGAACTCCCCGGCGAACCCCGCGAGTTCGCGCATGCGCTCGGCGACACCACGGCCGGTGCGGGTGCGCCAGCCGTCGACGACGACCTCGCCGTCGCGCGCATCGAGGGCGACGACCACGCGCTCGCGCGGCAGGGCCGCGAGCACGTCCGGACGGGCCGCCGTCCCGAGGACGACGCGGCTGGCGCCGGCATCGAGCCAGGCGATGGCGTCGGCGACCGTGCGGATGCCGCCGCCCACGCGGCAGCGCGCCCGGGCGACGAGATCGAGGATCGTCTCCCGGTTCGAGCCCCGCCCCAGCGCCGCATCGAGGTCGACGACCGCGACTTCGCCGACCCGGCCGAAGCGCGTGGCAAGCGGCCGCGGGTCGCCTGCATCCAGGGCACGGACCTCACCGCCGACGAGCTGCACGGCGTGTCCCCCCTCGAGGTCGATCGACGGCACGATCATGGCCGCACCTCGAAGCCGTCTGCGGCGAGCGCACGCTTGACGTCACCCACGCCGGTCACCCCATCGTGGAAGATCGTCGCGGCCAGCACGGCCCCGGCGCCGGCGCGGACGGCGGCGGCCAGGTGCCCCGCGCGCGCCGCGCCGCCCGAGGCGATGATCGGGACGCGTGTCACCGCCGCGACGGCCGCAATCAGGTCGAGGTCGTAGCCGTCTCCCGTGCCGTCGCGATCCCAGCTCGTGAGCAGGATCTCGCCGGCGCCGCGCTCGCCGGCCTCGCGGGCCCAGGCGACGGCATCGCGGTCGGAGTCCGCGGCGCCCCCGTGCGTACGCGCCCGCCAGCCGCCTGACGCATCCCGCGCGGCGTCGATGGCGACGACCGTACACTGGCTCCCGAAGCGCCCGGCGAGCGCGTCGATCAGCCCCGGCTCGCGCACGGCCGCCGAGTTGACGGACACCTTGTCGGCGCCGGCGTCGAGCAACTGCGCCGCGTCGTCCGCGCCGCGCACGCCCCCGCCGACGGTGAGCGGAATCGAGAGCGCCGCCCGCACCGCGCGCACCACGTCGCGATGCGCACCACGCCCGGCCGGGGTCGCCGCGACATCGAGGACGACGATCTCATCGGCGCCCTGCGCCTCGTAGAGTGCGGCGCGCGCTGCGGGATCGCCCGCGTCGCGCAGGCCCTGGAAGCGCACGCCCTTAACGATGCGACCGTCTCGCACGTCGAGGCACGGAACGATGCGCACGGTCAGCATCCGGCCTCCACGGCGCGGGCGATCCACCGCGCGAGGAGCGCCGTGCCCCAGGCGCCCGAGAGTTCGGGGTGGAACTGACAGGCGAGCACGGCGCCGCGCTCGAGTGCGGCAACCCAGCGGCCGCCGTAGTCGACGAACGAGGCGCGCCAGCCGAAGGGGGCGTCGGCGAGGCGGTAGGAGTTCGCGAAGTAGGCGTGGCCCTCCTGCACCAGCCCGGCGGGCCCGGCGTCACCGGGGACGACCTGGTTCCAACCCATGTGCGGCACGCGCACCCGGTCGGGCAGTCGCTCGATGCGGCCCGGCACGAGACCGAAGCCCGCCACACCCGGGCTCTCCGCGCTCGTCTCGCACAGGAGCTGGAGGCCGAGGCAGACGGCGAGCGTGGGACGCCCCGCCCGCAGGCGACGCACGAGCGCCTCGCCAAGTCCGCCGGCTGCAAGGCCGGCGAGCGCAGCGCGCGGAGTGCCGACTCCGGGGAGAACCACCCCCCTGGCGCCGTCGATGTCCGCGGCATCGCGGGCGAGACGCGGCCGCGCCCCGGCGCGGGCAAGGCCCGCGAGCACCGATGCGGTGTTCGCCGTGCCGGTCGCGACGACGACGATGTCGGGCACGCTCACAGGACCCCCTTCAGGCTCGGCACCTCGTCGTGGACGTCGCGCGCCACTGCGGCGCGCAACGCCAGGGCGAGCGCCTTGAACGCGGCCTCGGCGCGATGGTGGTCGTTGACGCCGCGCAGAACGTCGACGTGCACCGCGGCGCGGGCCGCGGTCGCGAACGAGGCGACGACGTGACTCACGTTCTCGCAGCTCAGCCCGCCGATCGCCTCGCGGGCGAGGCCCAGCTCGACGACAGCGTACGGCCGGCCCGACAGGTCGACGACGGCGCGGGCCAGCGCCTCGTCGAGCGGCGCGTAGGCCGAGCCGAAGCGGCGCACGCCACGACGCTCACCCAATGCCTGGTCGACGGCGGCGCCCAACGCGAGCGCGCAGTCCTCGGCGGTGTGGTGGTCGTCGACGTGGAGGTCGCCGCGGCAGGTGAGCGCAAGGTCGAAGCGCGCATGCTTCACCAGCGTGGCCAGCAGGTGATCGAGGAAACCGATGCCGGTCGCGACCGATGCGCTGCCGCTGCCGTCGAGGTCGAGCGTGAGTTCGATCGCGGTCTCGGCGGTCGCCCGACGAATTGTGGCGCGACGGGCGCGCCCATCGTTGTTGCCGCTCATGCCACACCCCCGATCGCGAGTTCGCTGCGCATGTCCTCGAGCGTGGCCAGAAGGCGCTCGAACGCCACCGGGTCGCCCGGGCAGGTGGCGCGCAGGCAACCGGCCAGGCGCGCCCGCCCCGGGAAGGCGCGCACTGCGACCCCGCGTGCGCGCAGGCGCGCGTGCACGCCGCGGGCGGCCGCCTCGTCCGCGAAGCGAGCGAACACGAAATTCGCCTGCGACGGCGGCGCATCGGCGCCGAGGCGCGCCAGGGCCGCGCGCAGGGGCGTACGCTCCGCTTGCACCCGGGAGACATACGCGGCCATGTCGGGGCCGCCGCTCTCGAGCCGCGCCTGCGCCAGGGCGAGCGCCGGACCGGCCACCGGATACGGCCCGCCGGCGGCGCGCAGCGAAGTGATCACCCCCGGCGGCCCGAGGGCATAGCCGACGCGGAGCCCGGCGAGCCCCCACGCCTTCGACAGCGTGCGGACGACGAGCGCCCGGCCGTCGGCGACCGCGGCCGGACCCAGGTCGACGTCGGCCAGCTCGCCATACGCCGCGTCGACGAGCAGGAGCGCGCGACCCGTGCCGTCCAGCAGGCGCGCGAGGTCCTTCGGCGTCGCCGCCGCACCGGTCGGATTGTTCGGGCTCACCAGGACGACCAGCGACGTGTCGGGCTCGATCCGCGCCAGCGTCGCGTCCACCGGGAACGCGCCTCCGGGCCACTCCACCTCGAGCACGCGGGCACGGGCCAGAGCGGCATAGCGCTCGATCATCTCGAACGTCGGCACGGGCAGGACGAGCGAGCGGTCGGGACCGAGGAAGGCCCGGCAGGCCCGATCGAGCGCCTCGTCGGCGCCAGCGGTGACGAGGACGCGCGAGGGATCGACGCCGTGACGCGCAGCGAGACGCGCCTCGAGCACCGTGGCGTCGGGGTAGCGGCGCAACGCCTCGGGATCGAGCCTCGCCACGAGCGTGCCCAGCGCGGCCGGGGCCGCCGGCCCTTCATTGCCGTCGAGAAACAGGTCGACGTTCATGGCACGATCTGCGCAAACGTCGAGACGACGAGGTCCGTGCCACCGCTCGCCTTGATTGCCGGGATGAGGAGCGGCAGGTCGGCGCGCCGAACCGCCGCCTTTACCGCGTAGCCCGCACCGGCGTGAAGCGGCGCCACCGTCGGCTCGCGCATCGCCGGCAGCACGGCGACGAGCGCCTCGAGCCGCGAGCAGCTCACGTTGACCTCGAGCATGACGCGATCGCGTGCCTCGATCACGGAGCGGAGCAGAAGCGCGAGCCTGTCGATCGCCTCACGCCGGCGCGGGTCGTCGAGCGCCGCGGGATTCGCATAGAGACGCGTCGACGAGGCCATGAGTTCGTCGATCTCGGCGAGCCCGTGCGCCGCGAGCGTCGCGCCGGTGGCCGTGTTGTCGACGATCGCATCGGCGTCCTCGGGCGGGAACACCTCCGTCGCGCCGTAGGAGCGGACGCACGTCGCGTCGAGCCCGCGGGCAGCGATCCAGCGTGACGTCAGCGCGTCGTACTCCGACGCGACGACGAGCCTGCGCGCCGGCAGGCGTCCGCCCTCGAGCAGCGCGATCGGCGCAGCCGCAACCAGGCGCACCGGGTCGAGGCCGGTGTCGAGCACCTCGACGACGTCCGCCCCCAGTTCGGCGACCCAATCGGCGCCAGCGAAGCCCGCGTCGCGCGACCCGACGTGGAGCATCTCGACGATGTTCTGTGGTTTCAGGATCTTCGCGGCGTATCCGGGCAGCGAGAGCGTCGGCTGGTAGCTCCGCGTGCCGGCGCGCACCTGGATGCCGGCGTCGGAGAGGAGAGCGAAGACCCCACCCTGCATGCGGCCCTTGGGCAACGCGAGGCGAAGCGATGCGGCGGTCGCGGTGATGCGACCGGTCGTGGAGGCGGTGGCGTCAGCAAGCATCGGAGCTCCGTTCGGGAATGGCCCCGCGGCTCCGGCATCGTGACTCCAAACACGAACGCCGGCCCGAAGGGGCCGGCGTTGGCGTTCACTCGCCTGGCGAGCGACATCAATCCATCATCCGACCCGCGGAATGGTGTGGTGGGGATGATGGGAATGTCGCTGGACGAGGATCATGGCGAAGGGAATGTTGCCATGGCGTCGGTGGAGCGTCAAGGCGCAAACGGGCTCTTCCGAGCCTCGCCGCGCGTCTGGACTATGAATTGACCTCGCCTCGGGTCTTCCGGCGCGGATCACCGATTCCTGGGAGGTCGGGCTGCGAGCTTCGCCGATCGCACCTCCCCGGCGGGCAGCTCTCGCCCGAGAAAGAACCCGTCGTCGCCCAGCCCCTGGTACAGCGGCATCACCAGCAGGCAGTCCTCGGGCGCGCGGATCTCGCCGCGGCGGTCGCAGGCCAGCAGCGTGCCACCGGCGATCGGCTGCAGGTTGGCGAAACCCGGCACCATCTTGAACTCATCCTCGGGGACGATGCCGTGGCGATGGTAGACCTCGATGGCGTGCGGCAGTCCGTGGCGCGCGTTCGCCAGCGTGGAGCGGATCTCTGCGAGGTCGGGCAGCGCCTCGGCGGCGAGAACACCGGCTGCGACAAGGGCGATCCACAGCACCGCCTCGTGGTGATCGATCGCTGCGGCCGCCTCGTTCTGCCCGCCCTCGACGGCAATGCCGAGCACGCCGTGCTGCGCGAGATACGGCATGAGCGCGCTCGACAGCTTGCCGATCAGCCCGAAGAACACGGGGAGTGGAAAGGTGAGCGCGAATGCCTGCGCGCGTTCGATCCCGTCGGCGACGACGAACGGCACGCCCGGCGCCGACGTCGTGTGCAGGTCGACGAAGTAGCGCGCGTCGGCCGGCGCGCCCGCGAAGGCGTCGTCGATCGTCGCCTTGAGCTCGGCCTGCTCGCGGTCCTCGGCCCGCGACTGTGCCAGGTCAGGCAACGCGGTCAGCACCTCGTCGCTCCATCCCCGGTTGAGGTCGCGGACGAGGAAGCGCGCGCCGGTGGCGAGCGCCGCCTGGTTGCCGACAAGTGCCACGAACGTGCCGCGCATCAGCCCCCGCTCGACCATGCGCTCGCGCGCAAGGCGGGCCAGCACGCGCTCCGCGGCGAACAGTCCCGCCGGCTCGTTGCCGTGGATGCCGCCCAGCGCGACGAGGACGGGGCCGTGCGCCGCGCCCGGCGGCGAACCGACGCGCCCAAGCGTGCGCGGCCAGGCGCGCGGTTCAGCCACGCAGGCGCTCCTCGAGCAGCTGGCCCGCGATGTCCATGAAGTCGTCCTCGGTCACCACGCCCAGCAGGCGACCGTCGAGCACGACGGGCAGGCAACCGACTCGCGCCTCACGCATGATCTCGATGGCGCGCAGCGTGCTCATGGTCGGGGCGATGACGATCGGGTCCTTCTTCATGATGTCGGCCACCGCGACCTCGTGCCAGTGCGCGTCGCCATCGCTGTTGGCGAGCAGGCGCAGCAGCGCGCGGTAGCTGACCAGGCCGACCAGGCGGTGCTCGGAGTCCTCGACCGGAACATGGCGGATCTTCTCCCACTCCATCAGTCGCGCCACCAGGTCGACCGGTTCGTCGGCGTGCACGGTGAACAGGTCGGTGGTCATGATCTGCTCGACCTTCAGGTAGTTGTTCTTCCAGCCGCCGCCCTCGTCAAGCCGGGCCGGCTCCCATTCGGACACGGGCTTCCCCGATCTCTGGCGCTGCACCGTCGCCAGCGTGAGGGCGTTGAGGCGCTCACCGGGCGTGCCGTGGTCCTTCATGGCGGCCAGCGAGTGAAGCATCCAGCGCGAGCCGGTGCGACCGCTCGCGACGCGCTTCTCGATCGTGCCCAGGTAGCGATCGCGGTCGGCGTTGTCGATGCCGGCGATCGCAAGTCCCTCGGCAGCCATCGGCAGCAGGCGCTCGAGGATCAGCCTGGGGGCGGGAATCTCCTCGCCGTCGATCCACGTCAGCGGCGCGGCCAGCCCGTGACGCGCGGCGGAGACGAAGTTGTGCTTCGCCTGCTCGAACTCCATCACGGCCGGCACGTGCTCGATGTGGCGCGGCACGGCCTTCATGAGCCCGAGCCAGAACGCCGCGTTCGCCACTTCGTCGAGCACGCACGGGCCCGAGGGCAGCACGCGGTTCTCGATCCTGAGGTGCGGCACGCCGTCGGTGACGCCAAAGCAGGCGCGGTTCCAGCGGTAGATCGTGCCGTTGTGCAGGCGCAGCGCCTTCAGGGCCGGCACGCGTCCCGCGGCGAGTGCGGCCACCGCGTCCTCGTCGAGGTCGGTGCCGACCAGGGCGCGGAAGCGCGAGATGTCCTCCTTGTAGATCTCGAGGATCGAGCGCTCCACCCAGCGGTTGCCGAACGTGACGCGCGGTGCCATCGTGCGCGCCTGCGACGGGTTCCGGCTGTCGACCGCCTGCTCGAACAACGGAATGCGCGTCTCGGCCCACAGGCGGCGGCCCCACAGGAGCGGCGAGTTCGTCGCCGCGGCCAGCACGGGCGCGGCCAGGAGCTGCGCGACGTTGTAGACGTGCGCGAACTCCTTCGCCCCGACCTGCAGGTGCACCTGGAACGAGGCGTTGCACGCCTCGACCAGCACCGAATCATGTTGCGCGCGCAGGTCGTCGACGCCGCGGATGTCGATCATGAACTCGTCGCCGCGCAGGCGCGAGGTGGCCTCGTTGAGCGCGTGGTAGCGCGGCAGCGGCGTCATGGCTTCGCGGCCCAGGTCGGTCTTCCGCAGCGTGGGCAGGATGCCGGTGAGCACCAGGTCGTAGCCCAGCTCCGCGGCGCTCGTGCGCCCCAGCCCGACCAGCTTCTGCAGCTGCTTCTCGAGCCGCGACAGGCTGTCGCTCGAGAACGGCAGCGGGTCGGCGTTGATCTCGAGCTGAAAGAGCCCGAGTTCGGTGGTGAAGTGCGGGTCGTTCACGCGCTCGAGCACCTGCATCGCGCCGAGCGCGGGGTGGCCGCCGGCGTCGATGAGGAAGGCCTCCTGCTCGGCGCCGATGCGCGAGACGCCCTCCTCGAACGCTCCACGCTCGAGCATCAGCTCGAAGGCGCGCAGGTCCGACAGCAGCGCGCGCATGAACTCGCGCCGCTTCTCGCCGCTGAAAGGATCGACCGCCGGGGCGCCCATGCGCGTCAGGCCACCGGCGCGGCCGTGAGCTCGGCCAGGTACTGGGGGAACATGCGTCGCCACGTGGGCCAGTCGTGGTGCCACTCGGTGCCCCAGGCGTCGACGCGGTTGGGGATGCCGCGCGTACCCAGGACGTGCGCCATGCGCCACGACTCGCCGATGTCCTCGGCGCGGCCCTGCCCCGAGGCGAGCACGATCATGCGCGTACGCAGCTTCTCGAGCAGCGGGCCTTCCAACTTCGGCAGGAAGTGCAAGGGCGAGGCGAAGTAGAAGTCGGCCGGCACGCCGCCGGTGAGGAAGCGGGTCAGGTCGTACGTGCCCGACAGTCCGACCGCGTGGGTGAACACGTCGGGGTAGCGGCACAGCGCCGAGACCGCGTTGAACGCGCCGATCGACGCGCCGGCGGTGATCACGCCGATGTCGGGATCGCGGCAGTCCTGGCGGATCGCGGGCACCACCTCGTGGCGGACGAACTCGTGGAACTGGCCCTGGATCCACGCGCGGTGGCCGTCCGAGCCTTCGCCCTCGATCCATGTGCGCCCGGCGACGCTGTCGACCGAGTACACCTTGATACGCCCCGCCGCGATCAGGTCGCCCAGCGCTCCGATGACGTGCATGCGCTCGATCTCCTCGGCGTCGCCGCCGGCGGTGGGGAACAGCAACACGGGCGTGCCGAACGTGCCCCAGCGCACGACCGAGACGCGCCGGCCCAGGCGCTCCGAGTGCCAGCCGCTGGCGAGCTTCATCGCTTGTGCGCCTTTGGCGCACGGGGTTTGCGAGGTTTCTTTGCGGGCGCGGAGGGTGCGGCGGTGCCGGGCGCCGCGGCTGTCGCCGCGTGGACAAGTTCGCGCTCCACTCCCCCGGGTGCATCATCCCGCCACTGCTGGATCCGGCTCCAGAACAGCTCGGTGAAGCGCTCGACCTCGTGCGCGGGGTACAGCGCGGCGGTCTTCAGGCGCACGGCTTCCTTCGCCTCGGGCGAGCCGAAGAACTCCCAGGCGATCCCGGGCAGCCGCGCCAGGTGCTTCGCCTTGAACTCGGCGAAGCGATCGGCGTCGAGCCGCTGGCGCGCGATCGCCGCGTACTGCGTCAGCTTCGCGGCAAACGGTTCGGACCCACGCGCGATCTCGTAGAACGGCGCCCAATCCAGGTTCGTGCGCATCGGGCGCTTCGTCGCCGCCACGTACAGCGACCACTCGAGATTGGCCAGCACGAGCCACGGGAAGTGGTAGTGCAGCGAAGTGACCTGCGAATCCGGGCAGGCATTCGCGAAGTCGATCGGGTGCCACACGCCGTCCTTGGCCAGCGCCTCGCAGGAGTTGAAGTCCCAGCCGAAGAACGCGTTGATCACCAGCGTCATGTCGGCCAGTGTGCACGCGTCAGCGTCCCCGATGAAGTCGCGCTCCATCGTGTAACGATCGTGCAGCGGCTGCTCGGGGTCGTAGCGGATGATGCGCACCTGCGGGCCCAGGCCCACGGCGCGCACGAAGTGGTCGTAGGGCTCGATCGCCTCCTGCAGGTGCATGAGGTGCGTGCCGCTGGCCTCGTAGGCACGGCGCAGCGCGGCCTCGTCGTCGATGCGCGAGACGCCCTGCCAGCCGCCCCCGTCGTAGGGCTTCATGTACATCGGGTAGCCGAGCTTCGCCCCGACCGCGCCCAGGTCGAACATCTGCGCGTAGCGCTTGAGCGTGACCTCGAGGTCGGGCTTCGCCTCGTACGCCTTGGGCGGGACCATCCACGTGTCCGGCACCGGGAAGCCCAGCGCCATCATCGCGGCGTACGTCGTGTGCTTCTCCATCGACTGGATCGCCCACGGGTTGTTGAACACGTAGGTGCCGTCCATGAGGACGGACTTCTTGATCCACTCGCGGCTCGTCGAGTACCAGTGCGTGAGGCGGTCGACCACCAGGTCGTACTTCGCCGGCGCGCGCAGGTCGAACGGCTCGATCGTCACGCGCTCGACGGCAAAGCGCACGACGTCCTTCCCCACGGGGATCGCGGGATCGAAGCGCTGGAGAATGCCCTCGTAGCACAGCGGCCAGCACAGGTCGGCGCCGAGCGAGAGCCCGATCCGGCGGGTGATTTCGGACATGAACGTCTCTTCCGTGGTTCGGGGAATGCGGCGGTGCAGGTGCGTTCGTCGGGAGACTAGCGGACCCGGTCGGGCCGGTCTAGGGCCGCGCACGACCTACTCGTAGACCATCCACAACGGGCCCGGAAACAGCCACGACAGGCCCTCGCGCAGGCGGTCCCGCCAGTTCTCCCAGTTGTGCCCGTCGCGCGCCTCGACATATCGGACTTCCATGCCCGTCGCATCAAGAAGGGGCACGAGAGAGCGATTTTCATAGATCAACGATTCATATTGCCCGCAGCTGACGAACACCTTCTCGGCGACGCGCAGCGGGCGATCCCGGTAGGCGTTCACGAACTCGACGATCGGCGCGAACGCGGGCCCACGCCGGCTGGCGCCGATGTCGGTGAAGGCGAACGAGCCCGATTGCAAGAGCAGGCGATCGAAGCGCCCCGGGTGCGCATACGCCGTGGCCAGCGCCGCGACGGCACCGAAGCTCGCGCCCATCAGCCCGCGCTTCCCCGGGTCAGGATCGATCGGCGCGATCCGCTCGACAAAGGGAACGAGTTCATCGACGAGGAAGCTCGTGTGCGCCGCATCGGAGGCGTACTCGCGCAGGCGATCGCCCGGGTACGTCAGCGCGACGATGATGTCCGCGACCTCGAGCCGGTGGATCAGGTTGTCGAGCACCGTCTTGAGCCCGGAGTACGCCAGGTAGTCGCCGCCATCGTGCACGACCAGCAGCGGGTAGCGGCGGTGGGCGCGAAAGCGCGCGGGCTTGTACAGCGTCACGCGCGCGTCCCGTCCCAGGGCAAGGCTCGGAAACACGTGGTCCTCGAGCATTCCTTCGCGCGCCTCGGGATCGTGCCGCGTCCACTCGGGCACCGCGTAGCCCACCCCCTGGCAGACCGAGTTCGCGCCGAACGGGTCGCGCGCCTTCAAGGGATTGCGCGGATCCTCGATCCACTCCCCCGCTCCGTCGCGCACGACCTCGATCTTGTATTCGACGCGCGACCGGGGCGGCAGTTCCAGCACGTGGGACCACAGGTCCGTGTTCGGCATGCGCGCAAACGGCTGCACCGCGGGGAGCCCGAACACGAAGTGACGCAGGTGGACTGCCTCGGCCTGGCCGCGCCAGACGAACGTGGCGCTCGTGCCCTCGATGAGGGGGAAGGCGTGCGACGCGAGGAAGCGGTCCACGGCGCCGGAATCGTACACCACCTCCTCCTCGAGGCGGCGGATGGCGAGACGGTGCTCGGCGCTCACGCGACGCTCCCGGTCAGGACCTGCATTGCGCCTTCGGGATCGAGCACCCGCACGCCGTCGTCGGCAGTCCAGGCGTGGCCGTCCGACAGCAGCTGCGCGCGGTCCTCGAGCAGAACACAGCGAGCGGGCGCGAAGCGCAGCGCGAGGATTTGCAACCGCACGGGATCCTCCAGATCAAGTCGCCGCCGCGCATGCGGGAACAGCACGAGGCCCGGGACGAGCCCGAGCCCGCGATCCAGCAGCTCGACGTTTCCGCGGCCCTGCGGCGGCCGGTCGTGGAACAGCGCGATGCGCTCCCCGCAGACCATGGCCCCGCCCGACCACGCGACGACGGGCTTGTCGCCCACCAGGTCCATGACTCCGAAGAGCCGCATGCGGTTGACGATCACCGCGACATGCCCGCCCGCGATCGCCAGTCCCGAGACCTCGGCGAGCTTGTGGGCCAGCCCGGTGCGTTCGGCCGCGACGGCGTCGCGCTCGAACGGACGCCATCGCTCGTGCCATGCGGCGTGAATCTCGCCCAGTCGATCCATGTGCCGGGCATCGAGTCGCCGCATCGCGTCGATCGCGTCGCGGCGCTCCGAAGCGATCGCGGGATCGTTCTCGGGCCGCGTGAACAGCTCCCGGCAGACGCGCTTCAGCGACTGCAGGCGGAACACGTACAGCTCCTGCAGCCGGCGGAACATCGCCTGGCGATCGCGGTGCGCCGCGGCCAGCTCGGGATCGCGGGCGAAGACAGTCTCGCCACGGCGGTGCAGCTCGAGGTTCACGGCGCGGCCGGCGAGGTGATCGTGCAGCTCGTCGACCTCGGCCTCGCGCTCCTGCCAGCCGGCGGTGACCGTGGCGAACGAGCCGTCGATGCCGAGCGCGCGAACGGCCTCGGCGAGCGTGGGATCGAAGCGTTGCGGCCCGAGGAGGCCGATGCGTCGGCTCACGAAGCGCGCACCTTCACCGTGCGGCCCACTTCGTCGAGAATCTCGCGCAGCGCGTCGTAGTCGGGATGGCGCATCCGCACCCACGCGTTTGCCATGTAGCCGGCCTCGACGGACTGGGTCGGCGTGCCCGCCGGCGGGAAGTGCGCGTCGATGACGAAGCCGCCGTATTTCGCCTGCATCTGCTCGACGCCTTCATAGCCGGCGATCCGTCCGTCGCGATCGGGCCGCAGCGCGATGAGACCCGCGGCGAAACGCCGCGAAGGCTTTTGCGCAACCCGACCGTGCACGATGGCCATGCCCCAGTCGCGGTAGAGGTCCATCTCGTTGGCGTGGCAGTACAGGTCCCACGTGCGCACGCCGGGCGGGCGGCAACCGATCTCGTTGAAGAGCAGGCCCTTGGGCCCGGCAAACCATTCCATGTGCGTCGCCGAGGTGCCGATCCCGAGCAGCGGGAGGACGCGCCGCCCCATCTCCTTCAGCGCATCGTAACCAGGTGCGGTGTCGATGCGATTGCTGACCACGACCTGCGGCGAGATCCAGCGCGTGCGCATCGCCTCGAGCACGTTCGGGTAGTAGTGGAGCGCGAACTCGTGGACGACCCGGCCGTCGATCGTCAGCGTGTCGTAGACGCCCTCGTGTCCCTCGATGAACTCCTCGAGCGCGACCGAACGGCCAGCGGCCAGGCCGCTGGCCCGTATTGCTTTTTCCAATTCTTCGTCATTATCCGCCCGGTGGGCACCCGACGCCCCGGCAGCGTCGCGCGGCTTGACGATCAGCGGGTAGCCGACCTCCTTCGCGAACGCGCGAGCCTCGTCGGGCGTATCGGCCCCGGTCGAGCGCGCACAGGCGATCCCACCGGCGCGCAGCACGTCCTTCATCGACGGCTTGTCGCGGCACAGCCACGTCGTCCGCGCCGAGGTGCCCAGAATACCGCACGCCTCGCGCACGTGCGCCGCGGCCATGACGTGCGCCTCGATCACCGCCTCGAGCCGGTCCATCGGCTCCCTGCCCTGCAGCCAGCGCACGGCCTTGAGCAACGCCGCCTCGTCGACCACCGAGCCGATCTGCTCGTAGTGCACCATCCAGCCCTTGAGGTCGTCGTCGAGCGCCTCCTTCGGGCGCTCACCGATGCCGATGACGCGCGCGCCGGCCTGGTGGAGCGCGCGCACGAACTCGCGCTGGTTCGCCGGAAAACACGGCTCGATGAAGATGACGTTCATGCGGGCCTCCGGGCGGCGACGGGACGCATCGCGTCGTAGAGCGCGACATAACGAGGTCCTTGGACCTCCCATGAAAAGTCAGCGGACATTGCGTTCTTTTGCAATGTCCGCCAGGCCTTTGGCGTGGCGTACGCGCCGAGCGCGTGTTCCATCGCCCAATGCAGCCCATCTCCGGTGTAGTGCTCGAACACGAACCCATTGCCCTCGCCAGTCGAGGCCCGAAACGGCTCCACGGTATCGGCCAGCCCGCCGGTGGATCGCACGATCGGAGCGGTGCCATACTTGAGGCTGTACATCTGGTTCAGCCCGCACGGCTCGTAGCGCGACGGCATGAGGAAGAAGTCGGAGCCCGCCTCGATCAGGTGCGCGAGCTTCTCGCTGAAGCCGGCGAAGTAGCGCGCCTTGCCCGGGAAGCGCTTCGCGAGGCCGGCGAGAAAGGTCGCGTACTCGTCGGCGCCGCTGCCCAGCGCGACGAAGCGCGCGTCGTGATCGGTCAGGATCCGCGGGAGCGGATCGTACAGGAGATCGATCCCCTTCTGGTGCGAGAGCCGCGTGACGATCCCGAACACCGGCACGCCCTTCACGTAGGGCAGCCCCAGCGCAGCGAGCAGCGCCTCCTTGTTCTTCTCTTTCCTGTGCAGGCTCTTTTCGGAGTACTTGGCCGCGAGGAGCGTGTCGGTGCTCGGATTCCACACATCGTAGTCGACGCCGTTGAGGATCCCGACGAGATCGCCGGCACGCCGGCGGAGCACGTCGTCGAGCCCGAAGCCGTAGCCCGGCGTCTGGATCTCCTTCGCGTACGTGGGGCTCACGGTCGAGAGACGATCGGCGAGCAGGAGCCCGGTCTTCAGGAACCCGATCCGGCCGTCGCGCAGGTCGTCCTGGTGCAGGAGCGCCGTGTCGGGCAGACCAAGCTCGGGCAGGATGCCGGAGCCGAATACGCCCTGGTGCCCCAGGTTGTGGATCGTCAGCAGCGTCTTCGAATGCGCGAACAGCCGGTCCCACGCGTAGACCGTGCGCAGGTAGAGCGGCAGCATCGCGGTGTGCCAGTCGTTGAGGTGGAACACGTCGGGCGCCCACGCCCAGCGCTGGCACATCTCGAGCGCCGCGCGGGTGAGCACCAGAAACCGAAGATGCTCGTCGGGATCCTGCGTGTAGATCCCGTCCCGCGCGAACAGCGCGGGACAATCGACGAAGTAGGCGGGCGTGTCGCTGCCGGGGATCGGCGTGGTCTTGACCGAGAAGCTCACCCGGTGCGGGCCGTGCGTGAACTTGATGTCCTGCAGCTCGGGCACGGGCGTGAAGACGATCTCCAGATTGCGCGCGGCGATCCGTCCGTACAGCGGGAGCACGACGCGGGCGTCATGGCCCTGCGCGGTGAGAAAGCGCGGCAGCGCGGCCGACACGTCGGCGAGGCCGCCGGTCTTGGCGAACGGCGCCAGCTCGGCGGTGAGGAAGAGGATCTTGAGTGGGGTCATGGGTCCTTGGGTCGAGGGTTCCAGGGGGGCCCGCACGGGGCAGGCGTTCGGCCGGATGATGCCCGATCCGGCAGGCGCTGTCGACCGGGCGGGGTGGGGGCGGTTTGTGGGCGCGGCGGGCGCGGGCGTCGTGCTCGCGGAGGCACGCCGCCCGTGCGCGCGTCGGCGAAGAATTCGCTCGTTGCGCGCAGAATTCCGTTGACGGGTTTCGACGGGCATTCGTGTTCGTGGCTGGCGCAGTGCACGGCGATGCCCCGTGGAGCGCGAAAGATCGCCCAGGAACGCGTGGAGGGATTCCACTCACCCGCGCGCTCGTCCGGCCTGTGGGCAGGCGTTCAGCGCCGACAAGCGTGCGCCGCGAAATCGTGCGCTATGCTCCCCTCGTCGCCACTTTCGTCGAACCACCGTCGAACTCGCCCCCGAAGCGGGACCGACCATGAACGCGATCCGACTCTCCTCACTGGACGACGCAACGCTGCGTCGCGAACTCGCCCGGACCGTCGCCGAAGAGCGTACCGCTACTGCCAGCGTGCTCGCCCACATCGCCGAGTTCGACGCGCGCCGGCTCTATCTGGTCGAGGCGTGCTCCTCGATGCACGCCTACTGCATGCAGGTGCTGCACCTCTCCGAGGGCGCGGCCTACAAGCGCATTCGGGCGGCGCGCGCCGCGCGGCGCTTCCCGCGCCTGTTCGTCGAGGTCGCCGTGGGGCGGCTTCATCTCTCGGCGGTGTGCCTGCTCGCGCCGCACGTGGCGGATGAAAACGTGGATGCGCTGATTGCCGGGGCGACGCACCGCTCGAAGGCGGAGGTCGAGACGTGGCTCGCGCGGCGTTTCGCACCCGGGACTGCGGCCGGATCCGCTGTTGCGCCGGGCCTGCCGCGGGCCCGGGTGATCGCGGTTCGGCCGATGGCTCCGGCGCAGCGGCCGGCCGAACTGTCCCCGGGGACAGTCGATCCACTGTTCTCCCCAACCGAACTGTCCCCGGGGACAGTGAATCTGCAGGCCCCTGCGGTCGCGGCGACCCCACCAGCCGCCCCGGAGACGACCGCCACCCACGTCGTCCACATCCCGATCGACGAGGAAACCCACGCGCTGCTCCGCGAGGTCCAGGGCCTGCTCGGCCACACGATCCCTTCGGGCGACGTGGGCGCCGTGTTCCGCCGCGCGCTCGAGGTGCTCCGCACCGAACTCCTGCGGCGGAAGGCGGGCGCCACGGATCGGCCGCGCAAGCCGGCGCCGCGCGCGGCCGCCGCCGAAGAGCGCACCCGCACGGTCCCCGCCCACGTGCGCCGGGCCGTCTGGACGCGTGACGCGGGGCGCTGCACGTTCACCAGCGACGCGGGCCGCCGTTGCAGCGCAACCCGGGCGCTTGAGTACGACCACGTCGTACCATTCGCGCGCGGCGGCGAGACGACGGTGACGGGCCTGCGCCTGCGATGCCGGGCGCACAACCAGTACGAGGCCGAGCGCGCGTTCGGGAGCGAGCTCATGAGCCGGAAGCGGCAGCAGGCTCGCGGCGGGCGCAGGCCGCCCCCACCCCTGGCCACGCCCCCCTCGACGGACGCCACGCGACCGCCTAGACTGCGGCTCCCATGACCACCGTCGTGTTCGTCGCGCCCTACTTTCTCGAGGCTACGCTCCGCTTCGTCGATGCCGTCGCCCGGCTCGACGACGTGCGACTGGGACTCGTCAGCACCGACCCCGGGCAGCGGCTGCCGCCCGACCTGCGGCGCCGCATCGCCGCGCACTGGCGGATCGACGATTGCCTCGCGCCCGACCAGTTGGTCGCCGCCGTCGTCGGGCTCGCCGATCGCATCGGCCGACCCACGCGGCTGATCGGCACGCTCGAGGAATTGCAGGTCCCGCTCGCCATCGCGCGCGAGCGCCTGGGCATCGCCGGCCTGTCCTCCGAGGCGGCCGCGAACTTCCGCCACAAGGCGCGCATGAAGACCGTACTCGCCGCGCACGGCTTGCCGTGCGCAAGGCACCGACTCGCGGCCACGCGCGAAGACGCGCACGCCTTCGCCGCAAGCGTCGGCTATCCACTGGTGATCAAGCCGCCGGCCGGCGCCGGCGCGCGGAACACGTTCCGCGTCGAGGACGCCGGTCAATTGGACGCGACACTCGCCGCCATGCCTCCGACCCCCGAGCAGTCAGTTCTCCTGGAAGAGTTCATGACCGGCGAGGAGCATTCGTTCGACGCGATCGTGGTCGACGGGGTGCCGCGCTGGTGGTCGATATCGCGCTACCGCCCCGGCCCGCTCGAGGTGCTCGAGTACGCGTGGATCCAGTGGGCCGTGCTGCTGCCGCGCGCGATCGACGGGCCCCAGTACGCGGACATCCGCGACACGGGGTTCGCCGCACTCGAGGCGCTCGGCCTCCGCACCGGCCTCGCCCACATGGAGTGGTTTCGCCGCCCTGACGGCTCGGTCGCGATCTCGGAAGTCGGCGCGCGCCCGCCCGGCGCCCAGTTCACGAGCCTGCTCTCCTACGCGCACGACACGGACTTCTACAGGGTCTGGGCGCGCCTGGCGGCGCTCGAACTCTTCGACGCGCCCGCGCGTCGATATGCCGTCGGCTGCGCCTACCTGCGCGCGCAAGGCGGCGGCCAGGTGCGCGCCGTGCACGGCGTGCCCGAGGTGGCACGGGAGGTGGGTGCTCTGGTCGTCGAAGCAAAGTTGCCGCAGGCCGGCCAGGCCACCAGCGGCACCTACGAAGGAGAAGGCTTCGTCATCCTGCGTCACCCCGACACGGCGGTCGTCGAGCAAGCGCTCGCCCGCGTCATCACCGGCCTGCACGTGGAGACCGCATGAACGTCCTGCTCCTGTCGCCCGGCTACCCGGCCGAGATGCCCAAGTTCGTCCGCGGCCTCTCCGAGATCGGCGCGCGCGTCATCGGCCTGGGCGACCAGCCGCCCGAGGCGCTGCCCGGCGACGTGCGTGCGCGATTGGCCGCGTACGTCAAGGTCGCCGGCTTCCACGACGAGGACGGGATGGTCCGCGAGGCACAGAAGCTCGCGCAGCACGCACGCATCGATCGCGTCGAGTGCCTGTGGGAGCCGCTCATGATCGGCGGCGCGAAGATCCGCGAGGCGCTGGGACTCCCGGGCCTGACGGTCGCCGAGACCGTGCCGTTCCGCGACAAGGAGAAGATGAAGCAGGTCCTCGACGCCGCCGGCATCCGCACGCCGCGCCATGCGAGTGCATTTACCGCGCACGAAGTGCGCGAGGCTCTTGATCTCATTCAGTATCCCGCCATTCTCAAACCCATCGCCGGCGCCGGCTCCGCCGATACGTTCCGCATCGACGACGCCGGCCAACTTGATCAGGCGCTGGCGCGCCTGGGTCATGTCGCCGAGGTCAGCGTCGAGGAGTTCATCGACGGCGAGGAGTTCACGTTCGACACCGTGTGCGGCGGCGGCAAGGTGCTCTACGACAACATCTCGTGGTATCGCCCCCGCCCCTTGATCGCGCGCTCGCTCGAGTGGACGAGCCCGCAAACGATGGCGCTGCGCGCGCCCGACGCCCCTCACCTGGCCGGCGGCCGGGCGATGGGCTTCGACGTGCTCAAGGCGATGAACTTCACCGACGGCTTCACCCACATGGAGTGGTACTTGATGCCCGACGGCGAGGCCGTCTTCGGCGAGATCGCCGCACGCCCCCCCGGCGCGTTCACGGTCGACGTGATGAACTACGCGTGCGACACGGATCTCTTCCGCGGCTGGGCCGAGGCGATCACCACCGGCCGTCTGTCGCAGCCGATCGAACGCCGCTACAACGCCGTCTCGATCTTCAAGCGCGCGCAAGGCCAGGGCCGCATCCAGCGCATCGAGGGCCTGGGCCCCCTGCTCGCCGAGTTCGGCCCCGCGATCTGCGCGGTCGACCTGCTGCCCGTGGGCGCCCAACGCCGCGACTGGCTGCAGACGCTGGTGTCGGATGGCATGATCATCCTGCGCCACCCCGAACTCGCGCTCTGCTGCGAGATGGCCGATCGCGTGGGAACGGACCTGCAGATGTACGCGGGATGAACGCGGGGTGAACGCTCACCGCGGCGACACGCTCCGCGCCGTCGCCCTGTGCCTCGTCGCGGCACTCCTGTTCGGCGTCTCGACGCCCTTCGCGAAGGACTTCCTGCGCTCGGCGGATCCGCTCACGCTGGCCGGACTGCTCTACCTCGGCGGCGCGCTCGCGGTCCTGCCGTGGAGCCTGCGCGGCGCCTCCCGCACGCTCACGCACACACCGCGCGAGATCCTGCTGCTCGCCGGCGCCGTCGTGTTCGGCGGCATCCTGGGGCCGATCCTCCTGCTGTTCGGCTTGCGCACGGCGGCGGCCGGCTCGGTGGCGCTGTGGCTCAACCTCGAGACCGTGGCGACCGCGCTTTTCGCATGGGCGCTGTTTCGCGAGCACCTGGGCGGGCGCGTGCTCGCGGCGATCGGGCTGCTGCTCGCGGGCGGGTTCGTCCTCGCGCTGCCGTTCGATGCGGGGAGCACGCGGGGGGCGCTGCTCGTGGCCGCGGCGTGCGTGGCCTGGGGTCTCGACAACAACTGCACGGCGCTCATCGCGGGCTACACGCCCGCCCAGACCACGCTGATCAAGGGCGTCGCCGCCGGCACGATCAACCTGGGGCTCGGTCGGCTCATCGGGGAAGCGCACCCGGCTGCTCCGATCGTCGGCAGCGCCCTGCTCGTCGGCGGCCTTGCCTACGGCGTCTCGATCCTGCTCTACATCCAGGGCGCGCAGATGCTGGGCGCGACGCGCTCGCAGTTCCTGTTCTCGACGGCCCCCTACTTCGGACTGGTCGGCGCGTGGACCGTGTTCCGCGAACCGGTCCTGCCGGCCCAGGTCATCGCGGCAGCGGTCATGGCCGGCGGGATCGCGCTCCTGCTCACCGGCAGCCATGCGCACGACCACGCGCACGAGCCCGTCGAACACACGCACGAGCATCGCCACGACGACGGGCATCACGACCACGCACATCCAGGGCTCGCCGCCGCCACGCGACACACGCATCCGCACGAGCATGCGCCGCTCGTGCACGTGCACCCGCACGCGCCGGACCTGCATCACCGGCACGGGCACCCGGCGGGACCCGTCTAACCCCACCCCCGCCGCCTCCGCCACCCCCCCCGAATGCGATCCACAGCGTTTCCCCCGTTATGCAGTAGAATTGCTCTTCCCCCGTACGTGGCAGAGCCTGCTCCACGAGCGCACCCGCGTTCGCGGTGGACGGCCATGAAACGGAGAATCTTGCCATGCATCAGCCCGAAGCAGCCCCACGCACGCCATTCGCGCTCCCAGTCGCACTGCTTGCCCTCGTCCTCCTTGTCGCAACCCCCCGACCGACGCTTGCCCAGGAGCTCGATCGAGACCTCTGGGTTCTCGGTTCCGGATCCGTCCGGGCTTCCGCGGTGTCGAACGGAATTCTCTACATCGGGGGTTCGTTCAACTACGTCGGACCGAACTCCGGAAATGCCGGCGCGATCGATGCGGCCGGCACGACGCTTGCCGGGTTCCCGCGGGTGAAGGGAAACGTGAACGCGATCGCCGCCGATGGCATCGGCGGCTGGTACCTGGGCGGAGACTTCGACTCCGTCGGGACCTTCGCCCGTGCGCGGCTTGCGCACGTGGATGCGGCCTTCCAGGTCACGGCGTGGAATCCATCCGCGGATGCGACGGTCCATTGCCTCGCGCCGCGCGGAACGACGGTCCTCGTCGGCGGTGCCTTCCTCAATGTCGGTGGACTCCCGCGCAACAGGATCGCGGCTCTCGATGCATCCATCGGGTCGGCAACGGCGTGGAATCCCTCGGCGAACAACGACGTGCGCGCGCTCTGCTGGATCGACGACACGGTCTATGCCGGGGGTGACTTCCAGACGATCGGGGGGCAGTCCCGGAGCAACCTCGCCGCGCTCGATGCGACGCTCGGCAGTGCCACGGGATGGAGTCCGGCGCCAAACGGCGGGGTCCGGGAACTCGCCCTCGGGAGCGGCGGGACGATCTACGTCGGCGGTTCGTTCGGGAACATCGGCGGACAGCCGCGTCGCTATCTCGCCCGGATCAACCGCGGCACCGGACTGGCGACCTCGTGGAATCCCTCGCCGGAGGTCTCCATCGAGGCCCTCGCCGTCCGGGGGGACACCGTCTTCGTTGGCGGGGGGTTCAACTCGATCGGCGCGACGACCCGCGGGGGTGGCGCGTCGTTCGACTGCACGACGGACGCGATCACACCGTGGGATCCGTTGGCGGACTATACGATCAGCAACTTCGCCTTCGCGGGGGACCAGGTCTATGTTGCCGGGTTCTTCACCCAGATCGGCGGAGCGCGTCGGCACAGCCTCGCCGCGCTCGATCCGATCACCGGCATCGCCACCGCGTGGAGCCCGAGCGCCGGCGGTGCGGCCGCGGCGATCGCCGTCCAGGGCGGCGTCATTTGCACCGGTGGAAACTTCCAGAGCCTGGGCGGCCAGGCCCGGTCCAGTCTCGCCGCACTCGACCTGGCGAGCGGTGCGGCCACGAACTGGAATCCCTCGGTCGAGGGCGGCGGCGTGCTGACGTTGGTCGTCGACGGCGAAAGGGTGATCATCGGCGGGAACTTCGCGAGCATCGGCGGATTGCCGCGGGCCGCAATCGGCGCGATCGACCTTGTGACGGGAACACCGACACCATGGAATCCGACTGCGGACGACTGGGTCCAGGACCTCGTCGTCGTCGAGGGAACCGTCTATGCCGGCGGCCTGTTCCGGCAGATCGGCGGCGAAGAGCGGACCTATCTCGCGGCGCTTGATGGGACCACCGGGCAGGCGACCGCCTGGAACCCCGCCGCCGATGAGGCGGTGATCGCGCTCGCGGTCCGCGGCCCCACGCTCTACGTGAGCGGAGGGTTCACCACTCTCGGGGGCCAGTCCCGGGCCGGCCTCGGTGCGGTCGATCTCCAGTCGGGCCTCGCCACCGCGTGGAATCCCGACGGCGGAGGCGTCCGGACAATCGCGATCGGGGGCAGCACGGTGTACCTCGGGGGACACTTCGCCTTCGTCGGCGGGGAACCGCGGAACTCGATCGCCGCCGTCGACGCGACCTCGGGCGCGGTTCTCCCGTGGAATCCGTCGGCGGGCAATGCCGTCGAGGCGATCACGATTCAAGGCAACCGGGTCTACGCGGGAGGCTGGTTCTCGACCATCGGTGGCCAGTCCCGCTCCCGCGTCGCTGCACTCGACATGGCGACGGGTCTCGCAACCCCATGGAACCCCTCCGCGAGCAGCATCGTCTTTTCCCTGACGACCAACGGGAACGATGTCTACGTGGGTGGACAGTACCTGCGCATCGGGGGCGACACGGGCCGCAAGGGAATCGGCGGGTTCACCGACCCGGCGACCGTGAGCGTCGAGCCGCCGACCGGCGGGAAGCGCCAGCTCGCCTTCGTCGGGGCAATTCCGAACCCCGTCGTCGCCGCGACGACACTCGCGTTCGACCTGCCGCACGCGGCGTCCGTGACGATCGAGTTGTACGATGTCGCCGGACGTCACGTGGCGACGCCGGCGCGCGATCGCGCGTTCGCGGCGGGACGACAGTCCATCGCGATCGAAGCGAAGGCGCTCGCGCCGGGCGTCTATTACGTGCGGGTGTTCGCCGGCGACGAGCGCGCCAGCGGTCGGATGGTCGTCCTGCCGTAGCCCTGCTTCAAGCGACAGCGATGGAATCGAGCAGCGCCGCGACCCGCGTGTCCAGTTCCCTCGGGTCCGGCGCTGCCCCCGTCTACTGCGCGACGATCCGACCTTCCCGATCGCACCCGGGACCTCCTCAAAACCCGAACGACGCAGCGAGCCCCGGCGTCTCGAGCCGGGCCCAGATCAGACTCACGCTCCAGCGCTCGCGTGCGTTGTTGACGAGCGCGTGTGTCCGCTCCTCATCGTACATCGGCTGGATCGTCACCCCCGCCGCAAGCTCGATCTAGCCCCCGAATGGCACCTTCCATTCGTCGTCCCACTCGGGGTAGCCGACGGTGCCGTCGACCGTGACCGGCAAGCGCCCCACGCCCCGCGTCGCCGTAGCGTAACCGGCCTGCGTACCCTCGGGAGAGCCGATGCGATCGACGCGATCTCGCCCACCGCCGGGTTCACCTCGAACCCGACCGGGAGCGTCGGGATGATCCGGCGCGACAGGGTCGCCCGCCTGCGCGGCCGATCGAGGTCGGTGTCGATGTAGCGCAGCGACGTGCTCCACGTCGTGAAGACTGCATCGCGCGTGTGCGGAGGGATAGAGGCGCGCGACGGGCGCTCGCTACACCTCGTCGCTCGCCTCACGCGTCCTCGCCGGCGTGCCCATCCCGAGATGCACCAGGTGGTACAGCGCCGGCAGCACGACGAGCGTGAGCAGCGTCGACGAGACGATGCCGCCGATGACCACGGTCGCCAGCGGCCGCTGCACCTCGGCGCCGGTTCCGGTCGCGATCGCCATGGGAACGAACCCGAGCGACGCGACGAGCGCGGTCATCACGACCGGTCGCAGTCGCGCGTCGCAGCCCTCGAGCAGGGCGTGCGCGACGTCGCGTCCCTCGCGCCGCAGCCGCTGGACGACCGAGAGCATGACCACGCCGTTGAGCACCGCCACGCCGGAGAGCGCGATGAAGCCCACCCCCGCCGTGATCGACAGCGGCATCCCGCGCAGGGCCAGCGCGAGGATCCCGCCGGTCAGCGCCAGCGGCACGCCGCTGAACACGAGCAAGGCCTCGCGCACGGAGCCGAACGCCATGAACAGCAGGCCGAGGATGAGCAGCAACGCGAGCGGGACGACGATCGCGAGGCGATCGCGCGCCGCGATCAGGTTCTCGAACTGCCCCCCCCACGTCAACCACGTCCCGCCCGGCGGGCGAACCCCGGCGGCGACCTTCGTCTGTGCTTCGGCGACGAAGCTGCCGAGATCGCGGCCGCGCACGTTGCACTGGACGACGACACGCCGCTTGCCGCCCTCGCGCGAGACCTGGTTCGGGCCTTCTTCCAGTTGCACGCGAGCGACCGCGCCCAGCGGGATGAACTTCACGCCGTCGACGACCGCGGCCGCCGTGACGTGGAGTGCAGGATCCGCCGAGGGCGCAGTGGCGATCGGCACGGGAATGCGCTCGAGCGCACGGATGTCGTTGTATGACTCGCGCGGAAGGCGGACGACGATCTCGAAGCGGCGGTCCCCCTCGAACAGCTCGCTCGCGACGGAACCCGCGAGCGCCGTCCGCACCACGTTCTGGACATCGGAGACATTGAGCCCGTAGCGCGATGCGGCGGCGCGGTCGACCTCGACCGTGAGCATCGGCAGGCCCGTGACCTGCTCGACCTTGACGTCGGCCGCCCCCGGGATGCCTCCGAGGACCTCCGCCACTTCGTTCGCCGTGTCGAGCAACCGGTCGAGGTCGTCACCGAAGACCTTCACCGCGACGTCACCGCGCACGCCGGAGATCAGCTCATTGAACCGCATCTGGATGGGCTGGGTGAACTCGTAGACGTTGCCCGGCAACTGCGACAGGCGCTCCTCGAAGCTGCGCACCAGTTCCGCCTTGTCGCGTCGCGGGTCCGGCCAATCCCGCCGCGGCTTGAGCATCACGAAGACATCGGCGACGTTCGGAGGCATGGGATCGGTCGCGATCTCCGCGGTCCCGATCTTCGCGAAGACGAGACGGACCTCCGGAAACGTGACGAGCGTGCTCTCGACGGCAGCCTGCATGGCGACCGCCTGCTCGACGCTCGTCCCCGGGATACGCATGGCGTGCACCGCGACGTCCTGCTCGTCGAGGGTCGGCACGAACTCGCTCCCGAGGCGCGTGGCGACCAGGAGCGACGCGACGAGGATCACCGCCGCCCCGCCCACAACCGCAAGCCGATGATCGAGCGCAAAGCGCAGCACGGGTCGATACGTGTGCCGCAGCAGCGCGACCGGGGCGCTCTCCTTCTCCGAGACCTTGCCACCGAGAAACAGCGCGATCATCGCCGGGACGAACGTGAACGAGAACACGAGCGCGCCGAAGAGCGCGAGCAACACGACCTGCGCCATGGGGCGGAACATCTTCCCCTCGATCCCCACGAGGCTCAGGATCGGCAGGTAGACGATCATGATGATCGCCACGCCGAAGAACGTGGGACGCGCCACCTCGCGGGAGCCCTCGAACGATTCCTTCAGGCGCTCGTGCAGGTTGAGCGGACGGCCCAGCGTCCCGACCCGGTGCGCGAAGCGCGCGAGGATGTTCTCCGTCATGACCACGGCGCCGTCGATGATGATGCCGAAGTCGATTGCGCCGAGGCTCAGCAGGTTGGCGCTGATCTTCCCTTCCACCATCCCGGTCACGGCGAACAGCATCGACAGCGGAATCACCATGGCGACGATGAGCGCCGCCCGCAGGTTGCCGAGCAGGAAGAACAGCACCGCGACGACCAGCGCCGCGCCTTCCAGCAGGTTCCTCTGGACCGTGTGCAGCGTCGCATCGACCAGGGTGGTCCGGTCGTAGACGACACGGGTGAAGACACCCTCGGGCAGGCTGCGGTTCACCTCCTCGATCTTCGCGCCGACGCGCTTCGCGACGATCCGGCTGTTCTCGCCGATGAGCATGAAGGCGGTGCCGAGCACGACCTCGCGACCATTCTCGGTCGCCGCGCCGGTCCGCAGTTCCTCGCCGCGCCCGACACCGGCCACGTCGCGCACGTGGATGGCGACGCCGTTCCGGGTCGCCACGACCGTTTCGGCGATATCGTCGGTCGTGCGCAGCCGCCCGTCGGCGTGGACCAGGTACTGCTCGCCCTTGCGGGCGACGTACCCGGCGCCCACGGTCGCGTTGTTCTCCTCGAGCGCGAGCATGACGTCCTCGAACGTCAGCCCGTAGGCGATGAGGCGCATGGGGTCCGGAGTGACGTGGTACTGCTTGCGGAACCCGCCGATGGTGTTGACCTCGGTGACGCCGGGGACGGTGCGCAACTGCGGCTTCACGATCCAGTCCTGGATCTCGCGCAGGTCCATCGAGGTGTACGGCTCGCCGTCGGCGCGCCGCGCTTCGGGTCGGGCTTCGACGGTCCACATGAAGATCTCGCCCAGCCCCGTCGCGATCGGACCCATCACGGGATCCCCCCCGGGGGGCAGGCTCGACCGCACCTCGAGCAGGCGCTCGTTCACGAGTTGCCGCGCGAAGTAGAGGTTCGTCCCATCGCGAAACGTCACGGTCACCTGCGACAACCCGTAGCGCGACAGCGAGCGCGTCCCCTCGAGGCCCGGCAGACCGGCCATCGCGGTCTCGATCGGGAACGTGATCCTCTTTTCCACGTCGATCGGGGACATTCCCTCGATCACGGTGTTGATCTGCACTTGCACGTTCGTGATGTCGGGGACCGCGTCGATGGGCAGCCGGGTGAAGCTCCACGCGCCGAGCGCGGCCACGAGCGCCACCACGCCGACCACGAGACCCCGTTGACGGAGCGAAAACGCGAGGATCCGCTCGAGGATGCCTTGCGGCGCCGCGCCTTCCTGGGGATCAATGGTCATGCTTCGCCTCCGACTTGCCGAGTTCGGCTTTGAGGAGGAACGCGTTCCGGACCACGATCGTGTCCCCGGCGGCGAGGCCCTCGAGGATCTCGGTGCGATAGGCGTCGCGGCGCCCCGTGCGCACGGGCTGGCTCTCGAAAGCCCCACCGCTGCGGGCACGGAAGACCGCCTCCCCCGTCCCCATGCGCACGATCGCCTCCTCGGGCACCGTGATCAAGACGTCGACCTCGTCCACGGCCACCTTCACGTCGACGTACATCCCCGGCTGCCAGCGCCGATCCCGGTTCGGCAGGACGATGCGTCCCATCGACACGCGCGTCTCCTGCTCGAGCATCGGCCCGACGTAGCGGACTGTTCCGGTGGCCTCGGCGCCGCCCGGAGCGGAGGCGCGCACGATGGCGGGAAGACCTGGTCGCACGCGGCCCTGGTTGCGGGAATAGATCGGGAAGTCGACCCACACCTCGCTCAGGTCCGCGACGGTGAGGATTTCCTCCTCCTGGTGGACGGTCTGTCCGGGCGTGGCGCCCTGCCCGATCACGGTCCCGGCGATGCGGGAGACCACCGCGTAGTCGGCAAGGCTCTCGTTGCTCTGGATGATCGCCACCGTCTCCCCGGCGCGAACGGCATCGCCGAGCCGCTTCCGCAGTTCGCGCAGCGTGCCGGCGTAGCGCGGCGTGACGAGCAGCACGCGCTCCCGATTGAGCTTCACCTCGCCCGGTGATTCCTCGAGGATCGACAGCCTCGCCGCACCGGCCGGCGCAACCTCGATGCCGGCATTGATGGCCGCCTGCAGCGCGAGCTCGATCCGCCCCTCTTCCTGCTCGAAGCGCCACGCCTGCGTCTTTCCCGCCGCCGTCAGGCGGATCTCGGCCGCGTACGAGTGCGGTTCGACGATCGCCTGCTCAGAATGGAAGTGGTCCCCGTCGACGCGAAACGTGACCCGATCGACCGACCCGTTGAAGCGGGTCAGGTCGACCGCGAGCGACTCGGCGCCGGGCCGGACGACCTTCATCTCTCCGTCGTAGAGCCATGCCTGCATCGTCGGCGCAGGGCCTTCGTCGTTGACCGCAATTTCGACTGCGCGCTCGCCGGCGTGGAAGAGTCGCCCGCCGCGCGGCCCGCGCTCGCCCTCCAACTTCATCTCGTCGTGCGTCGCGTGCTCGTCGTGTGCATCCTCGGTGCCAACTCGCCGATCGCAGCCGGAGGCGACGATCCCGAACATCAGCACCATCGCGGGAATCGACAGGAGTCGCATCATCGTTCGGTCTCCAGGCGACGCGCGCCCTCAAGTGTCCACTCGCGCCAGCGCGAGAGTTCGGCATCCGAGCGTGCGAGGTCGCCCTGCACGTCGATCAGGGCGAGGTCCACTTCGCGCAGTGAGCGTCGGGCTTCGATCGGCTCGAGGCCCGAGACGCGGCCGGCACGATACGCCACGTCGATCTGCTCGAGGGCAGACGCGAGGGCTGGCCGGACCTGATCGCGCAGGGCCCGTTCCTGGGCCGCGGTCGCATCGCGACGGGCGCGGATCGACTCGTACTCCACGGTGAGCCGTCGCGTGACTTCCTGGGCCCGGAGGCGCGCGGCGCGATTCCGTGCGTCCGCCGCATCCGCCTCGGTCCCCGCTCCGCTCCACAGCGGAAGCTTCGTGCTGACGCCGACCATGAGGCCCACGCCGTTTTCCTCCTCGAGCCGACGCACGCCCATCAGCAACCCGAGATCGGGCACGCTGGCTGAACGGGCGATGCGCGCTTCGGCGGCGGCAAGCTGCGCCTCGGCCTCGGCGCGCACCTGGTCCGGCTGCGCGGCGGCGGAAAACGCCGGAGTGCCTTGCGCGATCAGGGAGTCGCCGGGCGCATCGAGCGCGAGGGAGTCGACGGACACGGACGGCCCGAGCAACGAGGCGAGCCGCCGTGACGCGGCCGCTCGATCGGCGTGTAACCTCGACTGTTCGACCCGGCGCATCTGCAGTTCTGCCTCGGCGCGAAGGGCCTCGCCCAACGGCGCCGCCCCGGCTCGGTGGCGGTTGCGCGAAATGCGGCTCCCCTCGTCGGCGAGCTCGACGAAGTGCGCCTGCAGCGCGAACTTCTCCTGCAGGATCCAGGCTGCGATGAACTCCTCATCCACTCGTGCCACGACGTCGCGGGAGACGAGGGTTCCTTCGGCCCGCGCGATCTGGATCGACGCGTCCGCCAGATCGACACGCGCGCCGCGATCACCGCCCAATTCGAGCGGCTGTTCGACGAAGATCGCCGACTCGCGAATGGAGCCGCCGAGATCGAGGCCGAAGTTCTCGACTCCGAGGCCGACGGTCGGGCCGGACAGTCGCCCGGCGACGGAGCGCCGCAGGCGTGCGGCCTCCACGGTCTCGCCAGCCGCGCGGGGCGCCGGCAGGTGCTGCAGCGCCGCGGCTCGGGCGTGGGAGAGCTGGAGCGGCGGGCCCGCCGCGAAGGCGACCCCGACGCATTGCGTCATGAACGCACCGGCGACGAGAACGCCTCGCAGGCGCGCTTCTGGAATTGATTCGAACACGAAGAGTCCCCCCTCGAGGATCCGACAGTTACGGCGCACGCGATCGTGCCGCCGTGAGTCAGTTCGAGGTGGGGATCAGCAGCGCAGGAGGGTGGTCCGGAGGTGTCGCGGGAGGGAGGTGAACTCTTCTGCCGTCGCCGAACAATCGCTGGCGAGTTCCGTATCGCACTGTGCCGAACATCCGGTCACGCGCGGGAGAACGACGGGCTCGCACCCGACATGGATGCCGAGGCCGGCATCGGAACGCAGGAGTGCGGCCCCGCCGAGTTGCGCATCGAAGCACGGGCCACAGTCGCCCATGCTGCACGGCTCGGATCCCGCGGCAGCATCGGGATGTTGGTCCGCACAGTCGCCCGCCCCCACCTCGAGTGCAAGATGTCCGTCCGCGCCCAGGCAAACGAGCCAGCCACCGGGAGCGACCGAAGTCGCGAACACGGCGCAGGCCAGAATCAGGACGCGGAGAAGTGGCGAGACACGCATTCGTCGATGATGCACGACGGCCCGTGACCCGGTCAAGGGGCCTGCCCCACGGCGAGCATCTTGTCCAGCAGCCCCTCGAGCTCGGCACCGGTCGGCGCCGCCCCCGTCCACTGCGCGACGATCCGACCCTCGCGATCGATCAGGAACGCCGCCGGAACGGCCTTCACGCGAAAGCGCTCCCACAGGGGTTCCTCGGCGGTGTCGATCGCGATCGGATAGGCGATCTTCTTCTCGGCGATGAACTTCTTCACCTTCTTCGCCGTGTCGGGGCCGGGCTCGTCGATCGAGATGCCGAACACGGAGAACCCCCGGTCCGCGTACCGCGCATGCACCGCCTGCAACTCCGGCATCGACTTGCGGCAGGGCAGGCACCAGGTCGCCCAGAAGTCGACGAGGGTGACCTCGCCCGCGAAGCGCGCCGAGTTCAGCGGCTGCTTCGCCAGGTCGACCAGCGCCATCCCCGCCCACGGTGCCGGCCGCGGCAGCACCGGCCGCGCATAGGCCGCGGGGTCGGTGTCGAACTCCTTCGCGCAGCCCTCGTTGCAGAGCGCGTAGACCACGCCCTCGTACGTGCGCACGGCCACCACGGGCTCCAGATGCGTCGAGCCCTCGCGCACCGCGCAGACCGCACAGATCTGCTCGCGCTTCGCCGCTGCCGTGGTGTCCACCTTCGCGACGTCGGCGGCGAGAGCGGCGACCGGCACGATGCCCAGAGCGACCAGCACCGCCGCGCATGCAACCCAGCGCATTCCAGTTCTCATGACAGTCCCTCCTACCAGCCGAACGAGGCGGCGATACCGAAGTCCTCGAGCCAGGCGTAGACCAGGCTCACGCTGGCGCGGTCGCGCGCATACGTGAGGATGGCGTGAGTGCGTTCTCCGTCGTACATCGGCTGCACCGAGACACGCGGCACGATCTCGACGTAGGCGCCGAACGGCACGTTCCAGCCTTCATCCCACTCCGAATAGTTGAGCGTCCCGTACACGGTCGCCGGCAGCGAGCCCAGGCTGCGGCTCGCCGTCGCGTAGTACGACTGCGTCCCTTCCGGGGACCCGATCCGGTCCGAGCTCGTGCCGAGGAACACCGTGGGCCGGATCGAGCCCTCGGACAGCACGAACCACGTCACGATCGGACCGACCTCGCCCACGGCCGGGTTCACCTCGAGCCCCACCTGCAGAGTGGGGAGGATTCGCCGCGACAGCGTCGCCCGCCAGCGCGGCCGAGCGAGGTCGGTGTCGACGTAGCGCAGCGACGTCGACCACTTCGTCTGGAGTCCGCTCCCCCGGAGCGGCGCGCCCTCGCCGGGTCAGCCGCTTCAGGTCGGTGCCGAAAGACGCGCGCGCTTTGCCGGCGGCGGCGACGGTGTCGTCGGTGTTTCGACGGCCGTCGAGTCGCCGTCTGCGGCAAACGCGGGCGCCGGAGCAATCGTCGCGACGAAAGCAAGTGCCAGGACAAATCCGGATGCCAGCCGGGATGAACGTGAATGCATGACGAGTCCTCGCAGGGTCGGAAGTCGACGGAATGGTGTCGGGTGATGCTTCCGGACTACGGAGGTCTCAGTTGCGGAGGGGGTAGTGGTGTGCGGAGTCGGTCGGGCCGCGAGGCGCCGCGCCGAATCGCGGGCGGGGTCCCGCGAGGGGCAGCGCCGTGGCAGCATCATCGATGCGGGAAGGCAGGAACGCCGGGGCATCGACCGCGAAGCGATCGAGCACGAACGTCGGCGCGGGCGTGGCGTGCGTCAGGGTGCAGTCGGCAGTCGCGCCGATGGGGCACGCCGTTTCTTCGCTGCAGCACGCATCGGCCGGGTCGGGCGCGCAGCAGAGCACTCCTGCGACCGGCAGGAACAAGGCGAGAACGAGGAGGGCGCCACGGAGGAGTCGCACGGGGAAAGAGTAGCACAACCTGTCCCGGGGCGAGACGCCCCGGGACAGGTTCGCGAGACCTACGACTTGGCCTTTCGGTCTTCCTTCTTCTTCGCCATCACCGATTTGTACGTCGCGAGCTGGTCCGGCGACACGATTGTCGCCATCGACTTCTCGAGCGTGCTGTTGATGCCCTCCATCGACTTCTTGGCCTTCACCTTGTCCATCATCGAGATCCGCCCGCCGTCGCCCAGCTTTTGCAGCAGGTCGATCTTGCCCTGCATCGCCGTCGCCATCGCGGGCTGGAGCTTCGTCACCTGGTCGGCGGTAAGCGCCAGCGCCGGCGTCAGTGCGGTGAGCTGCTTGTGCGCCGCGGCGTCGGACATCTCCTTCTCGAGCTGCGTCTTGAACGCGCCCCACTGCTGGTTCTGGTCCGGCGTCAGGATCCCGGTCACACCGGCGTCGAACTCCTTGCGGATCTTGCCGTACTCCGCGACGAAACCGAGGACGTCGGGCTTCTCGGCGTCCTCGACCGTGGCCAGCGCGGCGTCCATCTTCGTGACGCGCGTCTCGATCACCGGCTTGAGCTTGGTCACCTGATCGTCACTGAGCTTGAGCCACTCACGCAGGCTGGCTGCGGCGTCCATTCCGCCGAGGTCCGGCGGGGCGACGGTGGCTGCGGGCGCAACCGCCGCGACGGCCGGCGACGACGCCGAGGCGACGAGGAGGGCGGCTGCGAACGCAAGGGCGGTGACGATGGGCTTGGACATGGTCGGTCTCCTGCTGGTTGATGCGTGAGATCAAACTGCGCGGGCGGTCGTGGGAGGACCGTTGCGCCTCCTTCCTACCACTTTTCTGCGCCGGGGGCGAGGGACAGGAACAGGGACAGGGACAGGAACTACGCCCCCGTCCGGCAATAGCAGTAAACGAACTCCTGCTCGCTGCCCCACGGCGTGAGATGGACCTCGTGCGCCTCGGAGACCTTGCGAAACGCGGCGCCGAACTGGTCGTGGATGCCTTCGGCGTCGTAGCGCACGACCGGCAGCCCGCTGCACCGCTCCGGTCCCTCGGGTCCGAATGTCGCGACCACGATGTGCCCGCCCGGCTTGAGTGCGTGGCGCACCGCCGCGACATAACGCGCGCGCGCCGTCTGCTCCGTCAGGAAGTGGAACACGGCCCGGTCGTGCCAGAACGCGACACCCTGCGCGGGCAGCTCGACCGCGGTGATGTCCCCGACGATCCAGTGCACCAATGCCGCGCGCGGCCCCAGGCGCGCCTGCGCCCGCTCGATCGCCGCCGCCGACAGGTCATTGACGGTCACGTTGGTGTAGCCGTGGTCGAGCAGGTCGTCGACGAGCGTCGACGCGCCGCCGCCGACGTCGAGGATCGCGGCGTCGAGCGGCAGCCCGGAGTCGACGACGAAGGCGAGGGAGCGCTCGAGATGCGGGCGATACCAACTCACCGCATCGACGGCCTTCGCCCCGTACACCGCCTCCCAGTATTCCTTGCCGCTCACCTGACTTCTCCAGCGTGGCGCAGGGCGACGAGGCACCATGCTGCCATCACCAGGTGCAAGACCACCGCGCCGACCAGCGCCGGTTGGCGAATGCCGAGCTGGACGACGGCGTGGGCGAGCACCGCGGCCGCGACCACATTGTAGACCGTCATGCCGGAGACGACGGCGAAGTCACCGGCGGAGCGAGCCCGCGCGCATGCGACGCCCAGCGCCAGGAGCCCCGCGCCCGCCACGCGGGCGATGACGGTGGCACCCGCCGACTCGAGGGATCCGCCGAGGAGCACGGCGGCAACCAGTCCGGGGGCGACGAGCAGGGCGAGGCCCACGGCGGCTTCGGCGATGGCACTGACGAGCAGGAGTTGCGGTCTCATGGCGCGTCCTCCGGTGTCATTTCGGCGCAAGGCGGCCGGCAGGTGCAGGTACATCGTTGCGCGTCGGAGCGGAGGGGCACACGCTTCGTCCATGCGCCCATTCGAAGTCGACTGGCAACGCCGCCGACTCCTGCTCAACCTCGCGACTGCGCCGTTGGCACTCGCGCTTGCACCGCTCCTGCTCGCACGCGACCAAGCCGCGGCCGCGGCGCCCGCCACGAAACCGCTCGCCCCGACCCCCGCATGCGATGACGCCGACGAGCCCACCCCCACGCAGACGGCCGGGCCATTCTACACGCCGGACTCGCCCGAGCGGCGGTCGCTGATCGAACCAGAAATGAGGGGCTTGCGCCTTGCGCTCGCCGGTCGCGTCTTCGGTCGTGACTGCAAGCCGATCGCGGGTGCGCTCGTCGACTTCTGGCAGAGCGATGACGACGGGGAGTACGACAACGAGGGCTACCGTCTGCGCGGCCACCAGTTCACGGATGCCGCGGGAAACTACCGCCTGGAGACGATCGTCCCCGGGCTCTACACCGGGCGCACCCGCCACATCCACGTGCGCGTCCAGCCCAGGGGCGGGCGGATCCTCACGACGCAGCTCTACTTCCCGGGGGAAGCGGGGAACAAGCGCGACGGGCTGTTCACGCCGGAACTCCTGATGGCGATCGAGCCCGCCGAGAAGGGACAGCGCGGGCGCTTCGATTTCGTGCTGAACAAAGCCTAGCCTTCGGCTGTCATCGCCCCGGCACCTCGATCATCGCCTCGCGCTCGGGGCCCACGCTGACACGGGACACGCGCACGCCCGACCACGACTCGATCGCACGGATGTAGCCACGGGCTTCGACCGGCAGGTCCATGAAGCGGCGGCACGCCTTGGTCGATGTCTTCCAGCCTTCGAACGATTCATAGACGGGCTTGATCGTCGACAGGCGCCGGGCGTCGGCCTCGAAGACGGCGTCCTCGGCCCCGCGCCTGTAGCGCGTGGCGACCTGCAGCTCGGGCAGGTCGTCGAGCACGTCGAGCTTCGTCACCACCAGCTCGTCGAGTCCGTTCACCTGCGCGGCGTACTTGAGCGCGACCGCGTCGAGCCAGCCGCAGCGCCGCGCGCGCCCGGTCGTCGCCCCGTACTCCTGCCCCGCCTCGCGAATGACGTCGCCCAGGCCCGCGTCGAATTCGGTCGGGAACGGGCCGAGTCCCACGCGCGTCGTGTAGGCCTTGGTCACGCCGATCACGTTCGAGATCGCGTGCGGCCCGATCCCCAGGCCGGTGAGCGCGCCGCCGACGGTCGCGCTCGACGATGTGACGTAGGGATACGTGCCGTGGTCGAGGTCGAGCAGCGTGCCCTGGGCACCCTCGAGCAGCACGCGCTGGCCGCGCGCCACCGCTTCCCACAGCAGCGGCCGCACGTCGGCGATGAACGGCGCGAGCCGCTCGCCGTAGGCCGCGTACTCGGCGACCACCTCGGCCGGCGGCGGGATGACTGCACCGGGCCCGAGCAGGCGGCGCAGGCGCTCGTGCGCGTAACCGATCCACTCCGCAAGCGCGGCCTTGTCGACCAGGTCGCCCATGCGCAGGCCGAAGCGCCCGGCCTTGTCCTGGTACGCCGGGCCGATGCCGCGCCCGGTCGTGCCCACGGGACGCAGGCCCTGCTCGGCGAGCGCCTCGGCCAGTTTGTGGTACGGCAGGATGACGTGCGCCTCGGGGCTCACGTGCAGGCGCCCCTCGAGCCGGTGGCCGAGCGCGATCAACCCGTCCATCTCGCCGATGAACGCGGCCGGGTCGACGACGACGCCATTGCCGATCAGGCAGCGCTTCCCGGGGCGGAGGATCCCCGAGGGCACCAGGTGGAGTACGACCGTCTTCCCGTCGACGACGACGCTGTGCCCGGCGTTCGATCCGCCCTGATAGCGCGCCACGAGATCGTGCTCGGCGGCGAGCACGTCGACGATCTTGCCCTTCCCCTCGTCCCCCCACTGGGCGCCGAGGACCACGGTGCACGGCATGCGAGACTCCCTTCTCGATTCCGGTTGAAGCAGAGGAACGAACGCATTATGGGAACATGACTTACACGACGATGCTTTGCGGATCGAGCTCAGGGGCTTTGGGTCGGAATGATCCGCTCGAGCTCCGCTACCAGCCCCGGCAAGTCGACCTGCACGGTGCGCCAGAGAATGTCGAGGTTGATGTCGAAGTAGGCATGCACCAGGCGATGCCTCATCCCGATGACGTCTGCCCAGGGAAGTTGCGGAGATGCTCCCCGCGTCTCCTCCGAAAGCCGGTAGGCCGCCTCCCCGATGATCTCGATCTCCTTGACCAACGACAGGGCCAATTGCCGATCCGTGCCGAGATCCGTGCGGCTCCGGTCCCGTGTGAACGAGATCGCTTCGCGCGCCGCATCGAGCATGTGCCGAAGCCGGACTTCGTCATCACTGCGCATACTGGACCTCCGCCTCCTCGAGCACGCGCTGCCGGAAGTACCGGCTGAGATCCTCTGCCGTTCGCATGTCCACACGCCGACCGTCAAAGAGAACCGAGAGCTCCCGTTCCATGCGAGCCACGCCCAGGAGCCCGGGGATGCGATCGGGCTCAAATTCCACCAGCACATCCACATCGCTGTCCGGCCGGAAGTCGGCGCGCAGTGCGGAGCCGAATATCGCGAATCGTCGGACGCCATTCTGCTGGCAGAACGATGCGATTCGTTGGCGTGAGACTTGCAGGTTTGCGTTCATGACCAGCTCCCCCTGCGCAACGTGGCCGGGTGACCTCCAGCAAGCAGTCTAGACGACCCGCCCCGGAGGCGATCCGCCACTGAGGTAGGCCCGCACCGCCTCCGCCGCCATCAGCGCCGCGCGCTCCTGCGCCTCGGCGGTGGCTGCCCCCAGGTGGGGTGTCAGGACCACGTTCGGCAGCGCGAACAGCGGGGACGCGACCGGCGGCTCCTGCTCGAACACGTCGAGCGCGGCGCCGGCCAGGTGGCCCACGACGAGTGCGGCGGCCAGGGCGGTCTCGTCGATCAGCCCCCCGCGCGCGGCATTGACCACGATCGCGCCCTTGCGCATGCGGCCGATCCGCCCCGCGTCGAGCAGGTGCTTCGTCGCGGCCGACAGCGGCGCGTGCAACGAGACGATGTCGGCCTCGTACAGCGCGCGCTCCATGTCGACGCGCTCGACTCCCGTCAGGTGCGGCGCGGCGGCCGGGTCCGGATCGAAGCCGAGCACGCGGCAACCGAGCGCCACTCCGACGCGGGCGACCTCGCGACCCACGAAGCCGAGCCCGACGACGCCCAGCGTGCGACCGTTGATCTCGAGCCCGGCCAGGCGCGACTTCTCCCACTGGCCCGCGCGCGTCGTGGCGTCGGCCTCGGGGATGTGGCGCATCAGCGCGAAGATCAGGCCCCACGTGAGCTCGGCGACCGAGACCGCGTTCGCGCCCGGCGCGTTGTACACGGCGATGCCGGCGGCGGCGGCGGCCTTGGTGTCCACGTTGTCGACACCGGCACCGGCGCGCGCAATGACCTTGAGGCCATTGGCGTGGGCGATCACCTCGGCGGTGACCTTGGTCTGCCCGCGCACGAGCAGCGCCTGGCGGCCGGCCAGCGCCGCGACGAGCGCGTCGCCGGCGAGGCCCGACTCCTTGCGCACCTCGAAACCGGCATCGAGCAGCACCCGCTCGGCCGCGGGACCGAGCGGATCGGCGATCAGCGCGCGACCGCTCACGCGGCGTCTTTCGCGGAAGCCGCCATCGACTCGCCGGCCGTCACACCGGCAAATGCGCGCTGCGCAGCCACCAGCCCCGCCCCCGCCGTGACCGCGACACCGGCCACGCCCAGCGCATCCTCGAGCGCGCCGACGACGGCGAGGATGTCCGCCCGGTCGTAGGCGCCCATGTGACCAATGCGGAAGCTCACGTCCTTGAGCCGATCCTGGCCGTTCGCGATGACCATGCCGTGACGCTCGCGCATCGCCTTGACGATCGTGCCCGAGATCACGCCCTCGGGCGACTTGATCGCGGTCAAGGCGTTCGACGGGCGCTCGGCCCCGAGCGTGAGGCCCAGCGCGACGGCCGCGGCCCGCGTCGCGCCGGCGTTCGCGGCGTGGCGCGCGATCACGGCCTCGCGGCCCTCCTCGCGCATGATCGCCAGCGCCTCGACCAGCCCCACGACGAGCGCGGTCGGCGGCGTGAACGGCGTGTCGCCCTCGGCGGCCATCGTGGCGGCCTTCCTCAGGTCCATGTAGAAGCGCGGCAGGCGCGGGCCCGAGTCGAGTGCGGCGAGCGCGCGCGGCCCGAGTGCGACGAAGCCGAGGCCCGGCGGCAGCATCATCCCCTTCTGCGAGCCCGAGACTGCGACGTCGAAGCCCATCGCGTCCATGCGCACGTCGTGCACGCCGAGGCTGGTCACCGTGTCGGCCACCGCGAGCGCACCGGACCGATGCGCGGCGGCGGCGATTGCCTGGGCGTCGTGCAGCACGCCGGTCGAGGTCTCGCTGTGGGTGAAGAACACGACCGGTGCGGGCCGCTCGGCCAGGCGAGCAGCGACGGCCGCGGGATCGGCGGCCTTGCCCCAGTCGAACGACAGGACGTCGGGCTCCACGCCATAGGCCTTGAGGATCTTCGCCCAGCGCTCGCCGAACTTGCCGGCCTCGACGACGAGCGGGCGCGTGCCCGGCTCGACCAGGTTGACGACCGCGGCCTCGAGCGCACCCGAGCCCGAGGCGGCCATCGTGACGACGGTGCCCTCGGTGCCGAACAACTCGACGAGACCGCGCGTGGCATCCGTCAGGATGGCACGGAACGCGGCGGTGCGGTGGTGCATCGCGGGGCGGGCCAGCGCCGCGAGGATGCGGGCCGGAACTTCGACGGGACCGGGCGTAAAGAGGCGCGTCTTCAACAGGTCTCCTCAGCGGATGCGGAAACAGCGGGAAGGGTGCGAACGCGCGGCATCCTAGCATAATGCGGCCCCTTGCGGCGCGGCGAGGCGCACCGTAGCGTGCGGGCATGACGCGGCTCAGGGGCGCTCGATTCTTCCTCGGAACGCAGGGCTGGAACTACCCGGCCTGGGCGGGGCCGTTCTATCCCCGGGCGGCGCGGGCGGCCGACTTTCTCTCGCTGTACGCAAAGCAGTTCGGAACCGTCGAGGTCGACTCGACGTTCTACGCCGTGCCCTCGGCCACGACGATCGAGAGCTGGCTGCGCCGCACGCCGGCGCCGTTCCGCTTCGCCCTCAAGTTTCCGCGCGCCGCGACGCACGACGACCGCCTCGCCGGCATGGTGAGCCGCACGACGCTCGAGATCTTCGCCACACGCGCGCGCGGCCTCGGCGCGCGCCTGGGTCCGATCCTGCTGCAGTTGCCGCCCGACTTCGGCCCGGCCGAGCGCGACTCGCTCGACGGTTTCCTCGCCGGCTGGCCCGAGGACCTCAAGCTCGCGGTCGAGTTCCGCGACCCCGCGTGGCTCGCGGGCGACGCGATCGAGACGCTGGCCGCGCGCGGCATCGCGACCGCACTCACCGACAGCCCGCACGTCCCGCTCGAGGCGATGCTCGCCGCCGCCGAGCGCGCGAGCGCGGGACTCGACTTCGCCTACGTGCGCTGGCTCGGCCCGCGCGACATCACGGACTACTCGCGCATCCAGGTCGACCGCTCGGCCGAGCTCGCGCGCTGGGCCGAAGCACTTCCACCGCTGGTCGATCGCGGCATCGACGTCTACGGCTACGTGAACAACCACTACGCGGGGCACTCGCCGGCGTCGGTGCGCGCGTTCATGGAGCTGGTGGGGATCGATCCGCCGGACCCGGCGGACCTCGAGCCGCAGGGCTCGTTATTCTAGTCGCGGCGCAGCCGCGACTTCAGTCGCGAGAAGCGCCGCCCCCTGGGCGGTACATGTGCCCCTCGACCCACCGGCCGCCACCCTCGTCGACCTCGTGCTTCCAGATCGGGACCGCCTCCTTGAGACGATCGATCAGGTGCCGGCAGCAGTCGAACGCGTCGGCGCGGTGCGGGCAGGCGACGGCGATCGCGACCGAGGCCTCGCCCACGGCGAGCCGGCCCGTGCGATGCGCCAGCGCAATGCGCGCCATTGGCCAGCGCGCCGCACCCTCGGAGGCCACGGCCTGCAACTGCGCGGCGGCGAGCGGATCATAGGCCTGGTACTCGAGCCCGACGAGCCCGGGCTCGGCCCGCACCTCGCCGACGAAAACGACGACCCCACCACAAGTTGCGGCCTGCACCTCGGAAAGCAGTCGAGCCGCATCGAGGGGTTCCGCGGTGAGCTCCGCGCGCAGCACCCCGGGCTCGCCGGGATCCGGCGCTCCCCCTCCCACCGGCGGCAGCCACACGACCTCGGCGCCGTCCGGTACCGGCGTATCGAGGTCCACGACCTTCCCGTCGACGACGATCGGCAGCCGGAGAAGCTGGTCCTCGAGCGCCGGCCACTCGGCGGCGAGCAGCGCCCAGATCGCGCGCGGGGTCGTGCCCTCGGGGACCTCGAGTTCCACCTGCGGCGCGCCGCCGGTGTAGTCGCGCAGGTAGGCGAAGAACAGGACCGTCACGGTCATCACAGGAGCACTCCCGCCCGCGGGTAGGCGCGGGCCACGATCTCGACCGGATGGCGCATCGGCGCGGCGAGTCCGCGCGCGCGCTGGCCGATCTGCATCTGCAGCAGGCAGCCCGGATTGCCGACCGCGACCACCGTCGGGGCGACCGCCTCGACACTGTCCATCTTCTGCTCGAGCAGCCGTGCCGCCATGTCCGGATGCGTGAGGTTGTAGATGCCGGCCGAGCCGCAGCAGCGATCGCTGCCCGGCAGGTCGATGACGGTCGCGCCCGGCAGCGCGCGCAACAGGACGCGCGGCGCGCTCCGCACCTTCTGCGCGTGCGCCAGGTGGCAGGCGTCGTGGACGCCGATGCGCTCGGCCACCGCAGCACGCGCGGGCGGCAGCCCCAGCTCGGCGAGCACCTCGGTCACGTCGCGCACGCGCGCGGCGAAACCGTCCGCCGCGTGGTCGCCGCGCGGGAACAGGTCGCCGTACTCGCGCAGCGTCGCACCGCAGCCGGCGGCGTCGGTGGCAATGAAGTCCAGCGGCCCGGCCTCGGCGAACACCTCGACGTTGGTGCGCGCCAGCCGCCGCGCACCCTCGCGCCGCCCGGCGTGGGCGAGCAACGCGCCGCAGCACTGCTGCCGCGCCGGGATCACGACCGTCGCCCCGGCCTCGCGCAGCAGGTGCACCGCGGCGCGATCGACCGCGGGGAAGAACCCCGGCATGAGGCAGGTGCGGAACCAGCCCACGGTCGCGCGCGACGCGCCTTCGTACGGTGGATAGATGCCCGGCTCGATCGCGGCTCCCGAAGCCTGCACGGCATCGGGCTCGAGCGCCGCACCCACGCGCGCAAAGGCGGGCAGGAAGCGCCCCAGCGGCCCGGCGGCCAGCCGCGTGAGGCCCAGCCGCTGCGCGGTGCGCACCAGCTTGCTCACGACCTGCATGCGCTCGGGGAACGGGAACAGGTGATCGAGCGCGAGGTTCCGCACGCGCTCGCCGGGCGTCGGCGGCAGCTCGATGGCGAGCTTCGCACGCGTGGTCTCGATCAACTTCCCGTAGTGCACGCCGGCCGGGCACGCGGTCTCGCAGGCGCGACAGTTGAGGCAGGAGTCGAGGTGCGCCGCGATCCCCCGACTGGGCTCGACGCGCCCCTCGTCGAGCGCGCGCATCAGGTAGATGCGCCCGCGCGGCGACTCCATCTCCAGCTTGGTCTCGCGGTAGGTCGGGCACGCCGTCAGGCAGAGCCCGCAGTGCACGCACTGGAGCAGGTCCTTGCGCGCGGGCCCCGCGAGGTCGACGAGGTCGATGCCGCTCACGATCGGGTGCCCTCCCCCGCCATGCGACCGCGGTACACCGTCGGCCCGAGCACCCCCGCCGGATCGAACGCCGCCTTGAGCCGTGCGTACAGCGCGTGCGGCACGGCGAAGCCGCCCCAGATCGGTCCGTCCTCGTCGCGCCACGCTCCCTGCACGCGCCATGCGCCGCCCAGGTCCTCGACCGCGCGCGTCACCGCGCCCAGCGTCGCTGCGCCGTCGACGGCCGCGCGATCGATCCGCGCGAAGGCGGCCCCCTGCAGCACGAACGCACCGAGGAACGGCAGCGCCAGGCCCTCGAGGCGGCGCGCGAACTCCGGCAGCCGCGACGGCAACAGGCTCGCCCGGACGAGCAGGTTCGACCGCTCGGGGCAGACGTGCTCGAGCGCGCTCATGCGCAGGCGGGCCGCGATCGGCGCCTGGTGATCCGCCGAGTCGCCCGGTTGCGGCGCGCCGTGGGCCCCCGCGCTCCACGCGGCACCGGCGTCGACCTGCTCCTGATCGCCCTCGTGCACCCAGGCGACGAGCGTGGGCTCGCCCGGGCGCGCCGTCCACGCGACCAGGCCCAGCGCGGTCGCCTCGCGCGCGATGCGTGCCGCCTCGTCGGCCGCGCGGCGCGCGCTGTCGAAGGCGCGCTCGAACGGGGCGTGCGCCTCGGGGCGCGGCGCCAGGCGCAGCGTCACCTCGGCGATGAAGCCGAAGGCGCCGTGCGCGCCGGCGTGCAGGCGCATCAGGTCGTAGCCCGCGACGTTCTTCACCACGCGGCCGCCGCTCTTCGTGACGCGCCCGTCGGGTGTGGCCACGCTCATGCCGAGGATGCGATCGCGCAGCGCGCCGACCCTGCCACGCCGTGCATCGGCCAGGTCGGTCGCGATCATGCCGCCGACCGTCCCATCGGCGAGGCCGAAGTGCGCACCCGACAGCTCGAGCCCCTCCTCGGCGAGCAGTGCATGCACGTCCTCGAGGCGCGTCCCCGCGCGCACGGTGATCGTCTGGTCCGCCGGCTCGTAGGCCGTCACGCCGGCGCAGCCGGCAGTTTCAATCACGACCGCGCTCGAAGGCACGGGCGGGCAGGCACCCAGGCGAGACGCCGAGCCCACGATCCACGTCAACTCGCCGGAGGCAGCCGCAGCAGCGAGCGCGTCGGCTGCCGCTTGCGCGGTGAGGGGCCGCTCGACCCGCAGCGGGGCCAGGCCCCACGTGGCGGGGCCCGACACGGTGCGCGCGAGGCAGCTGCAGGGCGGGGCCGAGGTCAGATCCACGGGCCCTCCCCGTCGACGGCCAGCACCGGACCGCGCGGCGCAGCGGCTCCGGCCCGGCCCGTCGCATACGCGCGCACGCCCTCGCCGCAGGCCGGCCGGCGCGGCAGCATCTTGTTCGGGTTCAAGAGCCCTTCGGGATCGAATGCCCGGCGCACCGCGTCCATCATCGCCAGGTCGTGCTCGCCGAAGGACAGGCCCATGAAGTCGCGCTTCTCGTTGCCGATTCCATGCTCGCCCGAGAGGCTGCCGCCCAGCGCGACGCAGGCCTCGAGGATCTCCCCCGCCGCCGTCCATGCGCGGGCCACGCTGTCGGGATCGTCCACGTCGTAGAGCACGTTCGGGTGCAGGTTGCCGTCGCCGGCGTGGAACACGTTCGCGATCTGGAGGTCGTGACGCGCGGCGACCTCGGCGATCCGATCGAGCGCCTCCGGCAGTTTCGTGCGCGGCACCACCCCGTCGAGCACGTAGAAGCCGCTGGCGATCCGGCCCATCGCGCCGAATGCGGCCTTGCGCGCCTTCCACAAGAGCAGGCGCTCGGCGTCGTCCTTCGCCGCGCGCACCGAGCGCGCCCCGGCGGCCATGCAGTGGGCTTGCAACTCGGCGCCGCGGCGGTCCATGCCGGCGGCCGGCCCGTCGAGCTCGGCCAGCAGCACCGCACCCGCGTCGAGCGGCAGCCCCAGGTGCACGTAGGGCTCGACGGCGACGATCGTCAGGTGGTCGATCATCTCGAGCGCAGCCGGCACGATCCCCGCGGCGACGATCGAGGTGACGGCGCGGCCGGCATCGCGGACGTGGTCGAAGACGACGAGGAACGTGCGGATCGTCTCGGGCCGCGGCGTGAGCGTGACGACCAGCTCGGTGACGACCGCGAACGTGCCCTCGGAGCCGATCGTGAGGCCCGTCAGGTTGAGCCCGGGCATGTCGAGCGCGCGCCCCCCGGTGACGACGACCGTGCCGTCGGCGAGCACCAGGGTCATCCCCCGCACGTGCTGATGGGTCTGGCCGTACTTGAGGCAGTGCGGGCCACCCGCGTTCGTCGCTGCGTTGCCACCCAGCGTCGAGGCCATCTGGCTCGACGGATCGGGCGCATAGAACAGCCCGTCGGCCTCGACCCGCTGCGACAGGTGCAGGTTGACCACACCCGGCTGGACGACGGCGAAGCGATTCGGGACGTCGACCTCGAGGATCGCGTCCATGCGGGCGGTGACCAGGAGGATGCCGCCCTCCTCGGCGAGCGCGCCGCCGGCCAGGCCCGTGCCCGCCCCGCGCGCGGTGACCGGCACGCCGCGCGCGTGGGCCAGGCGCAACACGGCGGCGACATCTTCCGTCGAACGCGGGAGGACGACCACGTCGGGCGGATACTTGTGGATGGTGAAGCCGTCCACGTCGTAGGCGAGCCGCGCCTCGTCGGTCGCCAGGATCGCCTCCGCGCCGATCGTTTCCGAAAGCGCAAGAGCCAGCTCCGCGCGCTCGGCAGCGGTGCGGACTGGACGTTTCCTTTGCGTGGTCGGGGCGTGCATGACCCCAAGTTAACACACGATGTGCGCGGTCGCTGCGTAGGCTGCGGGGGCTTCGTCGACGTCCTGTACGTCGCGCTTCAACCTTTTCTGGTGCGACCCCGTCCAAGCGACCGGTCCCACTCCTGAACGCCGAGTCCCCGGCGTTCACTCCGAAGTCGAGGAAGTCCATGACACCGTCGCCCGCGGTCGCCCGCCATCTCGCCGTCGTCGTCCGCTCGTGCGCCGCGCTGTGCGCGTTCGCGCTGGCCGACCCCGCCGACGCCCAGACGCCCAATGCCCCGACGCCGACGACACCCGCTCCGATCGCCGCGCCTTTCGGCTGCAAGGCCGCGCGGCTCACCGAGTCGGTGAAGGTCGACGGAGTGCTCGACGAGCACGTCTGGCAGAACGGCAACGCCATCACCGAGTTCAAGCAGCGCGATCCGGACGAGGGTGCCACGCCCAGCCAGAGGACCGAGGTCCGCATCGCCTACGACGACGATGCGCTCTACGTCGGCGCGCGGCTGTACGACGAGCGCCCGGACTCGATCCTCGCGCGGCTGTCGCGTCGCGACGTGTCGATCCCGGCCGATCGCTTCTCGGTCTACCTCGACCCGCTGCTCGACAAGCGCAGCGGCTACTACTTCCTGGTCAATGCCGCCGGCACGCTGTTCGACGGCACGCTGTCGAACGACGGCTGGGAGGACGGCTCGTGGGACGGCGTGTGGGAGGCGAAGGCCCGCGTCGACGACCAGGGCTGGACCGCCGAGATGCGCATCCCGTACTCGCAGCTGCGCTTCGCCTCGCAGGCTTCCGGCAACATGACGTGGGGCGTGAACTTCCGCCGCGTCATCCAGCGCAACAACGAGGAGGTCTTCCTCGTCTACCAGCCCAAGAAGGAGAGCGGGTTCGTCTCGCGCTTTCCGGAGCTGACCGGCTTCGAGGGTGTGAAGGCCGGCTCGGCGATCGAGTTCCTGCCCTACGTCACCGGCAAGGCCGAGTGGCTGGCCGCGGGCACGAAGGACCAGGACCCCAATGCCGGCTTCGACCTGCGCATGCCGGTCGGTGGGCGCATGACGCTCAATGGCAGCGTCAATCCGGACTTCGGCCAGGTCGAGGTCGACCCGGCGGTGGTGAACCTGTCCGACGTCGAGACGTTCTATCCCGAGAAGCGCCCGTTCTTCGTCGAGGGCTCGGCCAACTTCCGCTTCGGCAACGAGGGCGCCAGCGACTACTGGGGATTCAACTGGCCCGAACCCGTGTTCTTCTACAGCCGGCGCATCGGTGGCGGCGGCGAGAGGATCCTGGGCGCGACCAAGCTCGCCGGCAAGGTCGCCCCGGGCACCAACCTGGGATCGCTGCTGGCCGTCACCAACGAGGAGTTCGAGCCGCGCACGCTGTGGGGCGACGTCACCACGCTGAAGGACATCGGCAGCGGTCGCGCCGGCCTCGGCGTCAAGGTCAACGGCGCAGCTCGCGACTTCGACGAGGACGGCCTGACCGACTCCTACAACCGGAACTCCCTGTTCGCCGGGCTCGATGGCTGGTACTTCCTCGACACGAAGAAAAAATGGGTGGTCTCGGGCTGGTCCGGCGTGTCGCGGATCGAGGGAACCGAGGCGCGCATCTCGGACGTGCAGCAGAGTTCGCGCCACTACTTCCAGCGGCCCGACGCCAAGGAGGTTCTCTACGATCCGACCCGCACGTCACTCACCGGCACGGGCACGCGACTGTGGCTCAACAAGCAGAGTGGCAACGTCATCTTCAACGCCGCCGCTGGAAGCATGTCCCCCTCGTTCGAGGTCAACGACATCGGCTTCATGTCCCGTGCCGACGTGATCAACGCCCACGTCGGTGGCGGCTACAAGTGGACCGAGACGACGAAGACGCGCAAGTACCAGGACGTCACCGCGGCCCTGTTTGCGAGCTTCGACCACGATGGGAACCGCCAGCAGAGCGGCATCTGGACGCACGGCTTCACCGAGTTCCGCAACAACTACAGCTGGGACTACGGCCTGTCGTACAACCCCGGCGGGATGAGCAGCCGTCGCACCCGTGGCGGCCCGCTGATGAGGACCAACCCCGGCTACGAGATCAGCACCTACTTCGACACCGACGGGAAGGCGAAGGTGTTCTACTTCGTGAGCACGGGCACGTACCTGCAGCCCGCCGAGAACTCGCTCACCGTCTGGTTCAGCCCCGGCGTCGAGTTCAAGCCGGCGTCGAACGTGACATTGCGCCTCGAGCCGTCGTACGAGCGCAACTCGGAGAACGCGCAGTACATCACCACCTACGACGACGCGTCCGCCACCGAGACCTACGGCAAGCGCTACGTGTTCGCCCGCCTCGACCAGCGCACCTATGCCGCCGGAATTCGCCTCAACTGGGCGTTCTCGCCGAACAAGAGCCTGCAGTTCTTCGGCCAGCCGCTGGTCTCGATCGGCGAGTACGAGGATTACAAGGCGCTGGCGCGCCCGCGCTCGTACGAGTTCGACGGCCTCCCCATCGTCGACGGCGCGGACGACTTCAACTACAAGTCGCTGCGCGGGAACGCGATCTTCCGCTGGGAGTACCGACCGGGCTCGACGTTTTTCCTGGTCTGGAACCACGGCCGCGAAAACACGGACTCGCTCGGCCCGGGCTTCCCGGCCGGGGACTCGTTCGGCGAGCTGTTCGACACCGAAGCGGACAACATCTTCCTCGCCAAGGTGTCGTACTACTTCACGCTGTAGCCCGGGTTCCACGCAAGGAGGAGCGCATCGCGACACGTGCGCTCAGGGAGGGCGGGCTACCTCGGTGGCCCGCCCTTTTCACGTCCGCACGCTTCAGAACGCGTCAGCGCAGCACCACGCCCTTGCTGATCACGCTCTTTCCGCCATGCGTGAGCCGCGTCCAGTACACGCCCGGCGCGAGCGCCACGCCCCCGCCGCCGCTCCAGTCGAGCGTCCCCGGCCCGGCCGCGGCCTCGGGCAACGCACGGGACGCGATCCGCCTCCCGCGAACGTCGCACAGCTCGAACCGCGCGTCGCCCGACGTCGGCAGCGTGTACGACAGACGCAGGCCACGTCCCACCGCCGGATTCGGCACGAAGCGGGCGGCGAGCGCCAGCGACGTGGTGTTGCCGGGCCCGCCATCGAGCACCGCCCCGCCGTCGGGCGGGCCGACGTGCAGCGAAAGGTCGACAACGAAGAGCGGCCGCAGCGGATCGCTCGTCGCGATGCGCAGCGTGCCGTGGTTCGTCACGTCTCCATCCCCCGCGCCGCCGTCGTAGCCGACCAGGAGCAATGCGGAAGAGAGCGGCGGAATCCCGAGGTTCGGCGAAGGCACCGAGAACGGCTTCCCCAGCGAGAAGTTGAGCAGTTGCGCGCGATCCTGGCCCGAGAGCCCGAGCAGCGGTGGCCCGAACGGTGTGCGCAGCGCCTCCGCAGCCTCGAGGGCAAGGGCGCGGGTCGGCGCCTGCACGGCATAGTGCAGGATGCCGGCGGTCGCCCCCGGCGCCAGCGTGAACTCGAACTCGTAGCGCACG
>JANPEF010000145.1:0-27119 GCA_031431875.1 Candidatus Eiseniibacteriota bacterium
GCAGTGCGGGTACGAGTGGCGCATCGTGCCACGCGAGAGCAGGAGCCCGCGTTCGTCGAGCCAGCCGGTGATCGGCCCGTTGGCCTTGAACACGAACTGCCCCGCGAAGGGTGCCGCCTCGTCGGTGAGCACGCCGCCGGCATCGACGGGGCAGAGCACCTCGAAGCCGTGCTTGCGGCCGACCTGGAAGTCCTCCTTGCCGTGGCCCGGGGCGGAATGGACGAACCCCGTGCCCTCGTCGGCGCTCACGTACGGCCGGCCGTCGACGACGGGGGAGGGCCGGCCGAACGGATTCTCGAACGTGGCGCCGAGCAGCTCCGCGCCGGTCACGTGCGCGAGCTCGGGGAGGGCGCGGCCCGTGCGCTCGCGCAGCGCCTCGGCGCGGGCGGTGGCGACCAGCAGCGTGCGCTCGCCGTCGTCGAGCACGGCGTACTCGAGCGTCGGGTCGGCCATGACGAACAAGTTGGCCGGCAGCGTCCACGGGGTCGTCGTCCAGATGACGACATGCAGCGCGCGAAAGCGCGCCGCGAGGCCGCTCGTCACGTCGCGATCGGCCACCGGTGGAGGCGACGACGGCCATTCCCCCCGCCACGCTGGGAACATCACGAACAGCGACGGTCCCTCGTCGTCCTGGTACTCGATCTCGGCCTCGGCCAGCGCGGTGCGGTCATTCGGGCACCAGTGGATCGAGCGCAGCCCGCGGTAGATCGCGCCGCGTGCGGCCAGCTCGCCGAACACCTCGACCAGCGTGGCCTCGAACGCGCCGTCCATCGTCAGGTACGGGTGCTCCCAGTCGCCGAGCACGCCCAGCCGCTTGAACTGCGCCTTCTGGGTCGCGACCCAGCGCGCTGCGTAGGTGCGACAGGCGGCGCGCAGCGTGGCGGCGTCGGGGCGCTCGCCCCGCTTGCGGAACTCGGTCGACACGTTGTGCTCGATCGGCATGCCGTGGTTGTCCCAGCCCGGCACGTAGGGCACATACTTGCCCTGGAGCAGGTGGACCTTGCACAGCGCGTCCTTCCAGATCTTGTTCGCCGCGGTGCCCAGGTGGATGTCGCCGTTCGAGTACGGCGGGCCGTCGTGCAGCACGAACGAGCGCGCTGGATCACCCGCCAGCGGGCGCCGCTCGCGCTCGAGGCGGCCGTGGACGTCGCGCGCCTCCCAGAACGCGAGCCACTCGGGTTCGCGCTGCGGCAGGTTGGCCTTCATCGGGAAGGCGGTCTCGGGCAGGTGGAGCGTGTCGCGGTACGTGCTCACGGCGGGCCTCCGCTGGGCGTGGATGCGACGACGCCCCGACGAGTTTGGGGACTCGTCGGGGCGAGATCGTGCGCTCGCGGTACCACCCGACTTCGCCGTCCCGTCGCCGGGGCCGGCCTCGTGCGCGCCTCCGGGGTGGAGATCGCGCGACCCTCTGTCGGGGGGCTGTCCGTCCGCGCCTACCAGACGCGCCGTGCGTCGTTCGGGCGGCAGCTCGGGGGTGATGTTCGGTCGGGGCTCCGCTCCGGGCTCACACCGTCCCCGGATCGCTCGTGCGGGCAGGCCGACGTACTCGTCCCCATCATCGCCTTGGCTCGTGTGTCGTTCCTAAAATGACCGAGCCGCCCCGGGCTGTCAACCCTGGGCGGCTCGTGGGGTCGCGGGTCGGATCGCTTGGGCTACAGCTCGCGCCAGGCGATCGTCTGGATGTTGCCGCCGTACTTGGAGATCTTCTGCTGGATCGCCTCGGTCGAGAACAGTACGATCGCCGATCCGTTCGCGATCTTCACCATCGTCTTCCCGTTGACGACCAGCCCGCCCAGCAGCCAGCAGTTGCCGTTGATCGTCACGTCGCCCTCGGCGTAGATCAGGCCACGCCAGGTGAAGTTGCCGTTGAGCCCCAGGTCGCCGTCGACGTAGAGGAAGCCCTCGCCGTCCCCGCCGTTGTACGAGAAGTCGCCGCTCTTGTTCTGCTTCACGTTGTCGTTGTCGAGATAGAAGATCCCCTGCGGAGTCGCCGGCTCGGTTGCATAGCGGGTGCCGACCCAGGGCCAGAACACGGCCTGTTCCATTCCCAGGACGTCCCATGGACCCGAGTAGAACCCGCTCTGGTGGGCCCGCTGGCCCGAGGGTTCCCCCTGCACGGTCGGTGAGCCCTGCTGGGTGATCGCGTTCGACGACCACGCGCCCGGCAGGCAGGTCGTGTGCGCCGTGGTGGCCCACCAGGCGCCGATGCCCGTGTCGCAGGCCGGCGGCCCGAGCATGGCCGGTGTGTCGATGCGATGGTCATGCCCGCAGATCTTGATGTTGCCCTTGAACGAGATGGCCACGTTGGCTGCGACCGCCGCGCGGGCCATGACGTTGACGCGGCTGCGCGTCACTTCGGCATAGATGCTGCGATAGGCACCGTTGTTGCGCCCGGTCGAGTTGACCACCCAGATCGGGTTGCCGGTCGACTCATTGATCTTGGGCGTCGCTAGGTCGTCGTAGCGCTGGATCGTGTTGCCGATCCGCTTGTACTTGATCGACAGGACGGTCGGGTTCTTGGTCGCCGACGAGTACGGCAGATACGCGCCCGCCGGCTGCAGCGTCGGCAGCGACGTCGTATCCGTGCCCGACACCGGGATCGAGCCCGACACCGTGTTGTAGATCAGGTGGACGTTGCGCGGGTTCCCGTCGTCGAGGATGTCCCCGTTGCGGATCCGCAGCATCGCCTCCTGCATGCCGGCCTCGGCCACGGTCAGCGACTGCGTGTCGCGGATCTTGTAGCCGGCCATCTTCGTCTCGGTGTTGACGTTCGTCATGAGCGCCGCGGCGATCACGGTGAGCACCAGGATCACCATCAGGGCGAGCACGAGCGCCATACCCCGCTCGTCCCCGGCCCCCGTCGCGCGCTGCTTGCGCTGGCCTTCCATCGTCGGCTCCTTCCCTCGCCCGTTCATCGGATGAACACCAGGAGCGCACCGGTCGTCGCGCTCGTCTTCGTGGCCACGGCCATGTCGGTAAGCAGCGAGCCGGCAGTCGTCGGGTTGAGGCGATAGTTGAAGTTGTTCACCGTGATCGCCGGCGCCATGAAGTCGTGGCCGCCGGCGGCCGGGTCGACGCCCGACAGGGGCAGCACGCCCAGGTCGAGGTAGAGGATCCGGACGCCGCCGGTGTAGACCGACTCGCTGGTGCGGAACCCGTAGACGATGTCGTCGCGCGCGGCGCCACCGAAGTCGCCCTTGTTCAGCGCGAGAACCGGGCCGCTGGTGTCATAGGTCTGGGCCAGAAGGAAGCTGCCGCCGCCGGCGCCCTTCCAGTACTGGATGTTCCCGGCCACCGAGCTCACGCGGGTGCCGATCACCAGGTCGACGATGGCGTCGAAGTCGACGTAGGTCCAGGTCATGGAGGTCACCTCGCCGACCACGTCGAAGGTGCGCACGTGCCGGTAGCGGTTTCCCGCGGCGCGCGAGTTGTACCCGAGCACGTGGACCCGGCCGAAGCCCGGCGCGATTTTCGTGCCGACGATCATGTCCTTGAGGCCGTCGCCCGTGACGTCGACGAACGAGATGGCCTTGACCTCGCCCAGCGCGCCCGAGGGCAGGTTGCCGTTCGGCGGGTAGGTCTCGTCGCGCAGGAACGTGCCGATGCCCGAGTTGATCCACGTCTCGAGCGTGCCCGTATTGGCGGTGCCGGTCGTGCCGACGATGAAGTCGTTCGTCGTCGAACCGCCGAAATCCTGGATGACGATCACGTTGGCATCGCCGGTGTTCTGGGTCTGGTAGAGGACGGGCAAGTTCGTCGGCGGGGGCGCGAGCTGGCCCAGGTTGCCCGACGAGTTCTGGTTCATCCACACGGCGATGTTTCCCGAAGGCTTCCTGGCGAGGCCGGTGACCACGTCCTCACGCTGCGACGGCGCCGTGATGTCGAGCGGACCCACGGCCACCGACAAGGCCGAGGACTGGGCGTTGCGCGTGTAGGTCGGCGCGGCCGCGAAGCAGGTCGAGACCGTCGGCGGGTTCCAGCCGTTGAACCACACCGCGATGTTCGGGTTCGAGACGTACTCGGAGCCGAGAATCAGGTCGATGTCGAACGAGCCCTTGGTCGCCCACTGGCCGTCCGAGCCGGTCCAGTCTTTCTCCAGCAGGTTGCCGCTCGACAGCGACAGCACGCGATCCGCGTTGAGCGTGATCTGCGTGAAGTTCGACATGCCGAAGTTGTTGCCGGTGAGCACCTGCGACGTGGCAATCCAGATCGGCGAGAGCATCACCGCCGTCGTCGGATAGTAGCCGCCAGGCGGAATGACCAGGACCTCGTACGGGGTCGCCGCGTCGGGCATGTTGTTGGGCGCCTCGACCGAGTAGTGGCCGGTCGAGTCGGTGTTGCCGAACGCCAGCGTCACGCTGCCGTTGAGCTTGGTGACGCCGACCCAGACGCCGAGCATCCCGGGTTCGCCGGTGTCCTTGATCCCGTCGCGGTCGAGGTCCTTGTAGACGTAGCCCTCGACCGTTCCGCTCGTGCCGCGGACCAGCTCGACGTAGTTGAGCGTGCTCATGTTGTTCGTGATCGCGACGCTGGCCGGGTTGGTCGAGTAGACGACCATCGACTCGGGCGCGGTGTACGTGGCGCTATGGGTGCCCGGGGGCAGGAACGTCTCCATCGCACCGGCGCCGTTCGATCGGTTGGTCTCCCCGCCGACGCTCACCGTCACTCCATCGACCATCTCATCGCCGTAGTCGAGGACGTGGTTGCCGTTCTGGTCGACGAAACACGAGTCCATCAGCCAGCCGCCCGTCCGCGCCGTGTCGGCGAAGCTGTGCATGAAGTCGCCCGGGTTGGCCAGGAAGTCGACCGTGATCGAGTCGCTGGCAAACGCGGCAAAGCCGGCCGGGGCGATCTGCTTCACGCCGTATACCGCCGGCGGGCCGGTCAGCCGGTAGTAGCCGAGGGAATTCGAGGTGCTGACCGAGACCGTCCCCATGCGCACCATGGCGTCGGGGATCCCGGGCTCGCCCACGTCCTTGTCGCCGCTGCGATTGAGGTCGTTGAAGATCCAGCCCTCGACCGAGTATAGCGTCGAGCCGGCGTTGGGAACGTTGCGGATCGAGTTCACCTCGTTGGTCAGCGTGGTGCGCGTGTACTCACCGTCGGGGTCGGGGCGGCGCGCCTCGGTCGTGACCTGGAGCTCGACGCGCGAAATCTCCTCGAGCCGATCCAGCGGCACCGGTCCGTCGGACCAGTCCCAGGGAGTGTCGCTCGAGCCCATGTAGACGGTGAACAGGTGCGGGATCCCGGCGCCAGGACCGCGAACGAGCCCGACCTTCTCCTTGGAACCGCCGTTGTTCCCCGCCAGGTTGCCTGAGCTGTCGCCGTAGACGGCGCGCGCGAGGACGAAGTCGTTGGGGTTGGCCGTGCGCTCGGCCTCCTCGGCCAGCGCGTCGGCCTGGTCGCCCGCGTCGATCGCGCCGTCGTCGTTGAGGTCGAGCGTGTAGCGGATCGTCTCGGCGCCGGTGGCATAGCGCACCGTGGGCTCGTAGGCCGTCCCGTCGAGGACCGGCGGAAGCGGTGTGCCCGTGGGGCTGAGCGCCAGCGGCGAGAGCAGCGTGTCCGCCATCGGCAGCAGGTTCGCATTGATCACGAGCTCGACCGAGTCGACGTAGGCGAACGCCAGCTGGGCAGGAGAGGCATTCGTGTCGGTCTTGTAGCCCGCCGAGCGGATGTCGTTGGCCAGGATGTCCGAAATCGTGCGCGCGTTCTGCTGCGCCTCGAGGCGGGCCTCCGTGACGGACTTGGAACGCTGGCTTCCGATCATCACGGTCGCAAGGACGGCGACCACGATCGCGAGCAGCACGAGCGTGACCATCATCTCGACCAGGGAGAAGCCGGCGCGGGGCGGTCGCGTCGGAAGGGAACGGCTCGAGTCGGTGCGCATGACGATCACCTGCGGAAGTACGTGACGAGGTCGATGGTGTCGGGCGTCTGGTACGTCCAGACGACCCGGGTGGTCACCTTCTTCATGTCCGCGAAGGAGCCGCTCTGCGCTTCGACGACCCAGTAGCGAATGAACGTTCCTTCGTCGACGAGCGACAGCGTGTCGCCGTCCGAGTCGGGGTGCGTCCCGACGTCGAGGTCCGCGGCGGACCAGGTCTGCAGGCGCAACTGCTCCATCTTCTGCTGGGCCAGGTCCGCAGCCGAGGTCCGCATCCGATCCCTCATCTGCGTGCGCGAACCGAGCGGAAACATGTTCGCGATGGTGAGAATGCCGATGCCCAGGAGGACGAGTGCGACCATGAGCTCGATGAGGCTGAAGCCGGCCGAGGCATCGTTCCGCCCGGGGGAGGCGGGGCGACGCGGCGGCAGGGGGCGCGGCGTGCGCACGAACGAGCGCGGGCTCACTGCCACACCGATCCGGACATGTCGACGTTGATCTGGATCGTGTCGGGGTTCGCGGTCGTCGAGATCAGCGACATCGTGCCCGAGGCGCTGGGTCTGCCGTCGGGGCTGTAGATGAAGTAGTTGATCCCGCCGAAGTTCGGGTTCTTCACCAGGACGGTCGACGGGAGGTAGAGCGGACCCCGCCACTGCGTCGATCCCCAGCCCGAGCCACCCTGCCAGCGCTGCTCGCCGATCCAGTAGTAGTTGACGTCGCCCCAGGTCCAGAACCACATCTTGCTGTTGTTCGACACGGCCTTCTGCCGCGCCAGGCGCATCTCGCCCGCGATCCGGCTCGCCGAGCTGCGCAGGCGCGCCTCCGTCAGGTAGCGATTGAGGGACGGCGTCGAGAACGCGAGGATCAGCCCCGCGAGCAGGACGACGACCGACAGTTCGACGAGCGAGAAGCCCTTTTGATTCCGCAACGACATCGCGTTCCTCCCGGGTGGAGACACTCCAGGAGGCAGATGAAGCATGTCGTGTGCCATCGGGCGTGGATCCGGGCCCCGGGGCGCCAACTGCTTGCGGTTGCGCCTGCGGGTGGGGGGTGCAACGGGCGGATCGCGGGTGTGGAGAGGGGAATCAGGCGGATTTCATTGCATCGCGCACGATGCGGACGCGCCGGGACGCACGGCGGGATCGCGGATGGAAGTGACTGGCAAGGTGCGGCGGAGCAAAGCGCGGGAGGGCGGCCGGACGGGGATTGGCCGGGCGGCCAGCCCATGGCCAGCGTCGGGAAGGCCCCGGAAGCGCGGCAGAGGGCCGGCGTCAGCTCATCAGGGAGCCGCCGCTCGGCGTGTGGGTCGTGACCCAGACGATGACGGCAGGGATGTCCCCGCGATTGTAGACGGTGTGGGGGAGGTCGGAGCGCAGGTGGAAGCCGTCGCCGGCGCGCACCTCGAACGAGACGTCGCCGACGTGGATCTCGATCTCGCCGGAGACAAGGAAGCCGCCCTCCTCGCCGGAGAACGAAAACACATCGCTGTCGGTCGAGTGCGGCTGCAGCACCGTGCGCGTGGCCAGGATGCGATTGCCCGGGATGCCGTGGGTGAGCGCCTCGGACGTGCCGCGCGGCGCGCGCAGCTCGTGGACGCGACGCTCCTCTTTGGCGCGGATGAGCGAGATCTCGGGCAGGCGCTCGGTCTCGAGGAAGAAGTGCGGCTCCTTGCCGAGCGCATGCGCCACGCGCAGCAGCGCGCCGACGGTGGGCGTGGTGTGCCCGCGCTCGATCTCCGAGATGTGGGTCGCGGACAATCCGGCGGCGGCCGCGACCTGGCGGAGCGTCAGGCTGCGCTCGCGGCGCACGGCCCGAATGCGGCGTCCGATCTCACCCTTGCGCACGTCGACCTCAGAGCCCGTACTTGGGGCAGGTGGCAAGGAAGACGACGCACTCGCCTTCGCCGCCGTTGCGGTAGGCGTGCGGGCGCGTCGACTTGAAGTGCAGCGAGTCGCCGGGATCGAGGAAGTAATCCTCCTCGGCGATACGGACGTGCAGCTTGCCCGTCACCACGTGCACGAACTCCTCGCCCTCGTGGGCGTGCTGCGGCCCGAGCGGGGCGACGCCCTGCGCGTAGGTCTTCAGGAGGATCGAGATCTCGGAGCCCGGGAACGATTTCGACAGTGACTCGGTGCGCACCGTCACGTGCTCGTTGAAGACGACGCGGCGGTGGCCGGGCTTGGTGTGCGAGACCGGAAGCCCCACGGCGGCGTCGATGAGCAGCGCCGAGCGCGTGCCCAGCGCGCGGGCGATCTTCTCGAGCACGCCGACGGTGGGCGAGCTCTTGCCGCGCTCGACTTCGGACAGGTGGGTGGCCGAGATCCCGACCTTGGCCTCGATGTCCTTGAGCGTGAGGCCGCGACGCAGGCGTTCCTGCTTGATGCGGCGCCCGAGCTCGAGGTGGCTGCCGGGGGCGGCGGTGGTTTTGCTCATCGGCTCAGGGGCGTCCCGCTGCCGCGGCCGAGCCGGGCTCGGGCGTGCGCCCGTTCTCGAGGTACGACCACAGCAGCGAGGCCTGGCGGCGGCTGACCGCGGGCGGACCGATCACGCGCGCGGCGACCAGCGGCACGTCGCCGACCGAGTCGGGGTGTTCGAGTGCCTCGAGACCATGGGCGAACTGATCCTCGAGCGCGCGGCGATCGGTCGCGGTGGGCACCATGGCCGCGCCCGCGGGCACGGCCTTCCCGGCGCGCTCGAGCGCACTCATGACGGCAACGGTCTCGCGGAGGCCGGCCGGGGCCTGTGCCTCGGCCTCGCGGCGAGGCAGGCGATCGGCCGCGAACGACGGGCGCGACGAGGCCGGGAGCTTCGCGGCAAAGCCGAGCAGCCGGCCGCGCAGCGTGGTCCAACGCGCCGGCGGCGGGCCGCCCGGGGCCAGAGCGGTATAGGCAATGCGGTAGAGCTCGGCGCGGCTGAGCGGATCGTCGCCCTGCTCGACGCTGCGACGGGGAAGGGCACCGCGCTGGACGAGCGCCAGCAGCGGATCGACGGTGCTCGGCGCAGCCGATGCGGCCAGTGCGCCGGGGAGGAAGGGTGACGCGCTGTGCGGCATCATGGCGGCGAGCACGCGCAGCGGATCGACGATCGAGGCCTTCATCCACGCCTCGCCGAGCGGGAGGTCGGCGTGCTGGAGCACGTCCTTCATCTCCCGGAACTCGAGGTGGAGGTGCGGACCGCTCGAGTGGCCGGTCGAGCCGATGCGGCCCAGCGGCTGGCCGAGTGCCACCACCTCGCCCTCGTGGACTGCGATGCTGCCGGGCAACAGGTGCGCGAACAGGGTGAAGAGGAGGTCGCCGCCGGGCAGGCGGTGCGCGAGGACGACCATGTTGCCCCAGCCGCCGGCCCAACCGGTGCGGGTGGTGACGACGAGGCCGGAGGCGACAGCCCGCACCTCGCCGCCCGAGGCGCGATTGGACAGGTCGAGGCCCTCGTGGCGATCGCCACGGGAGCGGAGTCCGCGCGACAGCGCGAAACCCGACGTCTCACCGGGTGCAGGGCGCTGGAAATCGAGGGGATCGCCCACCGGGGAGACCATGGTGGTCGCCCACGGGGTACGCTCGAGCTCGCCCTGGGCGTGCACGATCTCCGCCGGCGCAAGCAGAAGCGCGAGGGCGGTGACGAGCAGGCTGTGCGACAGGTGTGGGATCGAGAGGAGTCGGTACGTCACGGGCCGGGTCCTTTCGGTCGGGTCAGGCGGCGGCGGCGGGGGCCACCGATCGAAAACTCCGGGCCCCGACACCCTATCCACCGGGCCGGGAACGGTCAATGCTTTATCGGACGAAAATGCGCGGCCTTTTGCCTAAAGTGAGCTCTGATTCGAGAACCGAAGGATCGAGAGTCATTAAATGAATGTGTAGCAATCGATTAGGATACTGGCTTGGATTGGGTATGTCCTGAACATTTCTTGACATCCGTGCGTAGGGGCGGACAGCCCTGCTCCGCAGGCTATCCGCGGTAGCGCACCTTGAGCCGTCCCCAGGTGGACGCCCGGGCAGGGGTCGGACCGCAATCGCCGCAGGTCACGCCCGTCGAGCCCCAGAACGCATCGCCGCACCCGGGGGCCACCAGCGGCGAGTTGGCGCACAAGCCCACGTCCCCGGCGGGCAGGTTGCACAGGTACGGATCGACCGCGAGGTTCGAAGCGTCGCCGGCGGGCGCACAGTTGCCGGAGAGGTCGGCGCCATGGTTGCCGAACAGCGCCGAGCACCCGGCCTCGAGCGTCGCGCGCGAGTCGGTGCAGGCCAGGCCCGATGCGTTGCCGGCGACGATCGACGCGTGCAGGCGCAGCGCGCCCGCGTCGGTGACCTCGCCGGCGGCGGGAGCCGGGCCCGTCGACGACAGGACGTCGCACTGGGCGAGCGACAGGAGCGCGCAGTCGGCCGCCCCCAGGTGCGGGGCGGGCGCGATCGCGTCGCCGGGTCGATCGGGGGCGCCGGCCTCACAGCTCACGTAGACGCCGCCGCCGCCCTGGCTCGAGCCGTTGCGCAGGAACGTGCAGAACGTGGCGAGCACCTGCCCGCCCGCCGCAACGGCGATACCGCCGCCGCGTCCGGATGCGACGTTGTCCTCGAAGCGCACATGGCCGAGCGTCGCGATGCAGGTGTCGAAGTGCATGCCGCCGCCATTGCCGCCACTCGTCGCGCCGCGCACCAGAGTGTCCGTCACGTTGACTCGCGCGCCGTTGGTGGCGAAGAGAGCGCCGCCCGTCGTCGCCTGTGGTGCCTCGAAGCGCCCGTCCTCGATCGTGACCTGGCCCCCCGCCTGGAAGTGCCCGCCGCCGAACGCCGCACTGCCACCGCTCCACGTGCAGCGCACCAGCGTGAGGGTCGTCGCGACGCCGGAGGTGCCGCCGCCGAATGTCGCCTGGCCGCCGTCGAAGGTGCAGTCGACGACGCGAACGACGCCGCCGACCACGCGCAGCGCGCCGCCGACGGTGCTGCCGCTCTCGGGTTCGCCGCGGCCTCGTTCGAGGCGGAAGCCCTCGAGCCGCGTGCCCTGGGTGCAGGCGATCGCCGAGACACACGAGCCACCGAGCGCCGCGTCGATCGTCGCCGTCCCCGGTGCGCCGTCGACGCGCAACACCACGCCCGGGGTGAGCGAGACGCGCTCGACGTACGTGCCCGGCGCGACCAGGACGGTGTCGCCGGCGGAGGCGACGCCGAGCGCCGCGCCGATCGTCACCCAGTCGGCGGGGACGCGCCGCGTCGTCGCCTCGCCGGGCGTGCCGAGCGTGAGGAGGCAGAGCGGGACGAGAAGCGCCGTTCCGCGCGTCACGGCAGCCACACGAAGCGCCCGCGGGCGACCGAGGCCCCGGCGCGGTCGGCGACGTGCACCAGCACGACGCCCGGCGGCACGCTTCGGCCGGTGTCGTCGCGCCCGTCCCACGCGGTGCGGCCTTCGCCTTCGCCGCGGACGGGCAGCGTGGCGAGTCGGCGCCCCGCGACCGAGTACAGCGTGGCGGTCAGCCCATCGCCGCTGCGGCCGCCCAGGGCGACGTGCACCTCGGCCCGGCCGTGCGCGGGATTGGGCCACGCCCAGGCGAGCCCGGCGCTCGCGGGTACCGCGGGCGGCGGGTCGACCGCGACCGGCGCGGCGGCCGCTGCGGCGCGCACGATCGTGCGCAGGCGGCGCGCGCCCGCACTCGAACTGAGCCACGCCAGGTGCGTGCGCCCGAACGAGTCGAGGGCGAAGCCGGTGCCGAGCAGTTGCTCGGCTCCGAAGGACAGGAGGCGCGACGGTCCCGCGTCCCACAGTCCGAGGTCGCGGTGCCAGGTCGCCTCGACCAATTCCAGTCCGTCCGATGTCGAGCGCCGGAAGTTGAGCTTGATGTTCCCGCGCGCGTCGACGACCGGGCGGGGCAGGTCGAGGTTGACCGCGCTGCGATAGACGTCGAAGCCCAGGTTCCAGCCCGCCAGGAGGGACCAGCGGGCCTGGCGGATCTCGCTCTCGGACGCCCGGTTCTCGCGCCAGAACAGCCACACCGAGGTATCACTCTCGGTCACCAGCACCGGCTGGTTGCTGGTGAAGCCGTCGCGGGCGGAAAGAAAGCGCGTCTCGGTGAAGCCCCCGGCGCTGTCGACGCAGACCTTGATCTCGTCGACCCCGTCGATGCGCTCCTGGTAGGCGAGCACGATGCGGCTGCCGGCGGTCGCGACCGTGGGCAGCGCGGCGTTGCCGAACTCGGCGAACTCCTCGGGGAACGAAGCTCGCACGTCGGTCGCCGCGGACTCTTCTCCCGGGAAGAAGCGGCGCGTGTAGATCGCGGTGCCGCCATCGCGCCCGTCCATCCAGGCGAGCACGATGCGCCCGGCGCTGGTCCATGCGACGGCGGGCAACTGCGACGCCGCAGGCTGGTTGGTGGCGCGCCGCGCTGCCCCGAAGTCGGCGCCCGGCTCGGCCCACGCGTAGTAGATTTCGGAGTTGCCGTCGCGCGTGTCCCACCACGCGACCGCCTTCCGTCCTGCCGCGCCGATCGCCAGCGCGGGCGACAGCGACAGGCCCGGCTCGTTGGTGAGCGCCAGCGGCGGGCTCCATTCGACACCGAAGCGCTTGCGCCGGATCCGGATCTCGTTGCCGCCCGGCGCGTCGTCCTCGTAGGCGAGCCACAGGTCACCGAGGGCGTCGGCGACCAGCGGTGAACGCCCGGTGGCGACCAGCGCCGCGGTCGGGCCGGTCACGCCGATCGTCTGCGGCGCGCTCCAGCCGCTCGGCGAGAGCTGCACGTAGGCGGAGATGTCGGCGCCCTTGGTGCGGATCGCCTCGAGCGACGTGTTGAGGGGCCGGCCCTGGAGCGTGCGCGTCGAGGGGACCGTGTCGTCGGCGAAGCGCGTCCGGTTCTGGGCACCGGGGAACGGGTCGCGCCCATCGCCGCGATTGCCCGCACGCGTCAGGTCGTAGCGGCCGTCGGCCTCTTCGAGCCGCAGCCCGGGAATCAATCCGGAGTTGATGTTGTTGGCGTAGCGGCGCTGGGCGATCACGTCGGAGCGGATGCGATAGGCGAGGAGGCCTTCGCCGGGCAGGCTCGAGTCGAAACCCGTGCGCCGGCGGTTCTCGAGCAGGAAGAACTCGGGCGAGTCCTCGCCCTGGAACCACAGGCGGTAGGCGCGGTGCGCGGTCGCCATGGGCTGGAACGTGGCGTCGCCGTCGGTCGCGAGGTTCTCGACCTGGGCCCAGCCCGCGTCGACCTTGGCCCAGGCGGAGGGATGCGTCGGCCGCGCCGGCGAACGGTTGTCGCCGCCGTAGGCGCCGGTCGACATGAGGCACCAATTGCCCGGCCCGAGATTGGTGCCGCCGCCGAGCACCGTCGCGTCGTACAGATCCGGCCAGCCGAGGATGTGTCCGAACTCGTGGGCGTAGACGCCGATCTCGGTGAGCGACGTCCCGTCGAGCGGCGAGTTCTCGGGGAGGATGGCGAACTGGTCGACCTTCATGAACTGGCCCGGGAAGCCCGGCCGCGGATCATCCGTGACGTACGAGCTGACGAAGCCCCAGTTGTTGTTGAGGCCCGAGGTCACCGACCAGAACTGCGTGCGATCGCCGGCTGCTGCCTCGGCGCCGACGCCGGCGTGGACGACGAGGACGCCGTCGACGTAGCCGTCGGCATTGCGGTCGTGCTGGGTGAAGTCGATGTCGGCATCGTTGGCCCGCAGCGCCGCGTACAACAGGCCCGCGTCGTTCTGCGGGTAGGTCGTGCGGGCCAGTCCGTACGAGTCGTTGGCGTAGAAGTTCGCGGTGTCCGCAAGCGTGCGCCAGCCGAGGACGCGGCCGCGCACCTTGAGCAGTCCGCCCGAGACCTCATCGTAGTAGTTCGCCAGCGATCCCGTGGGCACGGTCCCGGTCGTGTCGAAGAGCAGCGGCTGGAATAGCGCTGCGGCGTGCGTGGCGCGACGATCCGGAAAGTCGACGAGCAGCACGGGCAGGTTCCAGTGGCCGATCGTGGCGGGCATCGCCGCGTGCACGGTGGGGCGCGCCAGGCGTGGGTCGAGCGGCGTCGTCCACGGCGCCTCGTCCGGGACGAGGGGCGGCGGCGCGGGTCGGATGAGGCCCGAGGCGATTGCCTCGACGACCATGGCCGGAAGGGGACCACCAAGGATGGGAGGGAGCACGGCGCAGGCGTCGCGGGAGAGGAGCATCGCGAACCCGACCATGCTCGCAAGGGCGAGCCCGGCAGTGGAAGCAGGATGCGGGGTCCGGCGCACGCGCAGTGGAACGGCGCGGCCCGGGCCCGATGGGATCATCGGCACGCAGACTCCTGACGCGAATCGCCCGGTCGGGCCCGTGCATGATCGCAAGCCGCGCATCGGGGGTCAAGGGGGGCGACGCGGCGGGGCGACGCGGCGGGGCGACGGGCGTGGGGGCGACGCGGCACCAGGCGAATCGGCCGCTTGCCCGCGCGGGCGCGGCGACTTAGCGTAGGTTCGTGAGCCCCGACGCGTCGTCCTCGACCCTGTTCAAGCGCTGCGTCCTCCCGGCCGCCCTGTGGCTGGCGCTCGCCGCACCGGACGCCCGCGCGGCCGACAGGGGCGAGACCCGCGCCATCGCTCCGCTGATCAGCGAGACCTCGCCGCGCTTCGGCGCCGACCTGCGCGCCTCGCTCACCGCGCGCGGAACGGCGGTCGGCCTTGATCTCGAGATCCCGTACTCCGAGCTGCAGTTCATCCGCGTCCCGGGCGGCTATGGCGCCGTGCTCCAGGTGACGGTCGTGTTTCGCACCGCGAAGAAGAACGAGCAGGCCGGCGGCGACGTGTGGGAGGACCGCATCGCCGTGCCCACGATCGGGGCCTCGCGCGACCCGGCCGCGCGGGCGCGCTTCCGCCGCAGCTTCGCGCTCGAGCCCGGGGAGTACCGGGTCGAGCTCAGCGTCGAGGACCAGAACGGCGGCCGCGTCTCGCGTGCGCGCGGCACGCTCGCCGTGCCCGTGTTCGCCTCCGGCGGCCTCGGGCTCGGGGACCTCGAGTTCGGGTTGTGCGGCGCGGACGGCCGCTTCGTGTCGGTGCCGAGCCGCCGCTACGAGGCCGATCTGGCGATGCTGTGCGTCCGCGGGGCGGTCTACGATCGCAGCGTCGTGGCCGCCGAGCGCACCGTGGCGCTCAACTACGAAGTCCGCAGCGAGACGGGCGAGTCGGTCGCACATGGCGACACCGCGCTCGAAGTGAACGCGACGACGACGTTCGAACTCCGGCCGCGCGTGGGCAACCTGTTCCTCGGCCAGTACACGCTGGCCGTCGAGGCGAAGGAGGGCAGCCGGCGCTGGAAGACCGAGCGCACCTTCGAGGTCGAGACGATGTCGCTGCCGCGCGGGCAGAGCTACGCCACGGTGATCGAGATCCTGTCCTACATCGCGACCGACGCCGAGTACGAACAGCTGCGCCGCGCCACCACCGATTCGACACAGCAGGTGGCGTGGGAGATGTTCTGGGGGCGGCGCGATCCATCCCCCGAGACGCCGCGCAACGAGGCGCTCATCGACTTCTTCCGCCGCGTGCGCTACGCCAACCGCACGTTCGCCATCCAGGGAGTGGCCGGCTGGCGCTGCGACCAGGGGCGCATCTGGATCCGCTACGGGCAACCCGACCAGGTCGAGGAGCGGCCGGCCACCTTCTACGAGCCGCCGATGCAGGTGTGGCAGTACTTCACGCTCAATCGTCGGTATGTGTTCGCCGATCGCGAGGGCTTCGGCCGCTACGAGCTGGTCTATCCGAGCGGGGAGCGATGAGTCTCGAGTTCGGGTCGTCCCCGATCATGAACGCGCTCACGGCACCGACCCCGCGCCACGCGACCGCACCCGCAGCCGCCGTCGTCGCCACCGGCGTGGTCGACCTGCGCCGCGCGCCGGACGCGGCGTCGGAACTCGTCTCGCAGTTGCTGTTCGGCGAGCCGCTGGCGGTGCTCGGCCGCTCGGACGACGGTCGCTTCCTCGACGTGCGCGGGCCCGACGGCTATCGTGGCTGGGCCCGCACGCTCGGCCTGGCGACCGGCGACGCGCCTGCGGTCGAGGCGTGGGCTGAGAGCGCGTCGCTGCGCGTGCGCCGGCCATGGGTGTGGCGCAGCGAGGGCGGGGGACCGCTGCCGGCGCAGGCATGGCTCGCTCCTGTCGCGGCCGATGCTGTACTCGGCCCGCTGGGTCCGGTCGCGCTCAAGCCTGCCGATCGCCGCGCCCTTGCTCCGGCAATCGTCGCCGGCTCCACCGTGCGGCGGCCGACGGCGCGCGCATGGACGGCCGCACTCGCGCCCTATCTCGGCGTGTCCTACCTGTGGGGCGGGCGCACGGCGGCCGGCCTCGATTGCAGCGGTCTCATCCAACTGGTCGCCCTCGCGCTGGGGCTCGATCTGCCGCGCGATGCGCGCGACCAGTGCGCGCGGGTCGGCGGCGTCGACGCGCTGCGGGCGATTCCGGATGGGCCGGTCGTGCGCGCCGCCGCCGGCGCGCACCGGCCCCGCGCCGCGCTGCCGCGCGTGGGGGACTTGCTGTTCTTCGGCCCGCGCGTCGACAGCGTGACGCACATTGCCCTGTCGTCCGGAGGATTGCGGCTGTGGCACGCCTACGGCTGGGTCCGGGCGGCCTCGCTCGACCGCACGGACCTCTCCTACGAGCCCGAGCTGGGTGAGAACTTCCTCGGTTGGGGCCGGCTGCCGGGGGACCCCACAAGGGTTTGACATTGACTCGAACTGCCCGCCGATGGACCATCCGCGGGTCGGCGCCAGGTCCGTCTCCGCGCTCCCATCCATTGGAGCGCGGTCCGGGCGTCCGCATACCTTGTTCCGCTCGCCCGGAGCAGGGTTTTTGTTTCCCCCTTCCGTGAAGGCGGAGGGCTCCATGGATCGGCTCGAGTGTGTCGATCCCAACTTTCCTCGTGGAGGTCCCATCCATGCGGCATTTCCGTTCGCTCGTCCTCGCCGGCGTGGTCCTCGCGGGCCTGGTGCCGGCCGTGGCCCACGCCTCGCAGGCCCGCGTCGACGGCCTGGGCCTGCAGCCCGACTTCGTGCAGGACTACGTCAACGTCATCCATTACCCCTCGACCATCGTCAAGTACCAGAACCTCGTCTACGGTGACCTCGGCCTCAAGGACACCGACGGCGGGGACCTCAACGAGTTCGAGGACAATGTCGGCAGCGTGCCGGCGCTCGACAACAGCGCCCGCGCGATGGGCGCCCACCTCAAGCTGTGGAAGAGCATGCCTGGCGTGCTCGGCATCCAGCTCAACGAAAACGCCACGCCGCTGTCGCCCGCGTACGGCGCCGGCTACTGGAACCGCAACCGCAACGAGGGCGTGACGCTCTTGTGGGGCCAGGATTTCGGCGGGGTCACGGCGGGCTTCCAGTTCAACCGCACGTCGTCCGAGTATGAAACCTCGACCCTCACGATCGAGCCGTATCCCGTGGCGCCCGTCGGGATCGGCCCGCTGCCGACGAACACCCGGCAGGCCATGAACACGATCAATGCGGCCCTCGGCGCCCGGCCGTGGAACACGACCGGCTTTGGTGGCGGCGTCTCGTTCGACTTCGATGCCGGGGGTCGCAGCCACACGGCGGACGTCGCCGTCCAGTACCGCAGCATGAGCTACGAGGTGGTGAACACGCAGCCCGCAGGGACCATCACCGAGGAGAGCGACGGCAGCTACGGCCTGGCGATCAACGCGCGCAGCCAGTATGCGACCTCGGACAACACGTACCTCGTGCCGGTGATCAACTACTGGACCCTGAGCCTCGACAACCGGGTCGTCGACGGCATCACGCCGGCGAATGACTTCGCGGCCGAGAACTCGGTCAACGGGTGGAGCTTCGGGCTGGCGGAGTCGTGGGTGCTGCGCGATGCCGACCTGCTCACGCTCGGAATCCAGCTGGGCCAGCAGGAGATCGAGTACGGCGACCTGCGGGTCGCCGGCGTCCCCTTCTCGGCCACGTACTCGACCACGCCGCTCCTGTTCGGCTCGGCCGAGGTGCACCCGATGAGCTGGTTCCACGTGCGCTTCGGCGCGAGCAAGGCCTTCACCAGCAAGCTCGAGGCCACCAACCCCGGCACGGGCGAGCCGGAGGAGGCGAAGGATTCCCCGCTCGGTTACTCGCTCGGCGCAGGCTTCCGCATCGGCGGCCGTCTCGACCTCGACGCGGTCCTCAACCAGGACTATGCGTTCACCGGCGGCTGGGCGGCTTCGGGCAACGAAGAGACGCCGTTCTCGCGGCTTTCGGCGACCTATCGCTGGTAATACAGTTGCGCCGGAACCGCGCAACAGGGTGTTGTCTTGATGCCGGGGCGCCTCGCAAGAGGCGCCCCGTCCGTCATTCCGCAATCCGATCCGGTCTAGAAGATTGCCCGCCAAGGACATCCCGATTCGGGGCTGCAACATTCGTCGTTGACAGGGGCTTCACGCGGATCATAGTTTTCTACGCCAATCCGTCGCCGACTGCCTCAGGTCGTCCCGGAACGGAACAAGGAAGTCGCGACGCCTCGCAATTCGAGCCCCGGCCGAACAGGAGGTGGCACCAGGGAACGGTCCCTGTCGAACTCTTTCCCCCGTACAGCACGAGTCGTTCCCGGCAACTGATCCTGTCGGTGTTCGTCCGGCGCATCCGCGCGACGGGGCGTGACCCCGCCCACGGCGAAAGGAGTCGTCTCCCATGATTCGAGCCAACCACTTCCGGAGTCTGCGTGCGATCGCGCTCGCGGTCCTGGTGGCAGTTGCCGCCGGCCCGGCGCTCGCCGGCACGACCGGAAAGATCAGCGGTACCGTACGCGAACGCGGCAAGTCGATCCTGCCCGGCGTCACGGTGCTGGTCGAAGGAACCCGCCTCGGCGCCATCGCCGACGACACCGGGCATTTCACCATTCTCAACGTGCCGGCCGGCGCCTACACCGTTCGCGGCAAGCTGATCGGCTACGCCGACTACGTGCTCAACAAGGTCGAGGTTCGCCCGGACTTCACGAGCGAGGTGACCCTCGAGATGGCGACCGATGCCATCCAGCAGGAACCCGTGATCGTCGAGTCGACGCGTCCGCTGATCCAGAAGGACGCGACCGGGACGACCCGTTTCCTCAGCGGCGAGGACATCCAGAACCTGCCGACGCGTGGCTACAAGGACGCGGCGTCGCTGCAGAGCGGCGTCGTCAGCTACTCGCGCTCGTACGATCCGCGTGGCGTCGAGCGCGAATCGCAGAACTCGGCGCAGCTCATCGTGCGTGGCGGTCGTGCCAACGAGGTCGCCTACTACGTGGACGGGTTCTCGCAGCAGGATCCGCTCACGGGCGCGAGCACGACGAATATCTCGGGCAACTCGATCGACGAGGTCGCGGTCATGACCGGCGGCTTCAACGCCGAGTACGGAAAGATCTCCTCGGGCGTCATCAACGTCGTCACGCGCGAGGGCTCTGCCAGGTACTTCGGCTCGTTCGAGGCCGTGTCGGACATGTTGAGCGGATCGTGGGTCGGCTCCGAGCGCTACGACTGGAACGTCTACGACGGCTCGTTCGGCGGCCCGGTGATCAAGGGCAACGACGTCGCCACGTTCTTCGTCTCGGGTGAGCGTCGCTGGCAGGCTGACCGCCAGACGCGCTTCGTGCCCTCGGCGCTGCAGGACGAGCAGGCGAACCTGTTCGGTACCCCCACGGGGCGATTGCAGAACAACTCGCTGGGCGGCTGGACCTGGTCGGGCAAGCTGTCGATCCGCCCGTCGGATCGCATGAACCTCAAGTTCGGGACCACCGGTTCGTCCGACGACTGGCGCGAGTTCCTGCAGACCTACCTGTACAATCCGTCGCACATGCCGCGCTACGAGGACCGCAACAAGTCGGTCTTCGGGCAGGTCAATTACACGTTCACGCCGAGCACCTTCGCCACGTTCGCGACCAGCTGGTTCGAGACCGAGCGCAAGCGCGGCGACGGCGTCTATTTCGACGACGTGCGCGCCTACAGCCAGTACCCGGTCGGCAACCCGACATTCGACACCGACCTGCCCTACTTCTGGCCTGAAGGCCATGTGTTCGACGACTACCTGCACCGCAAGTCGTCGTACCTCGGCTTCCGCGGCGACGTGACGAGCCAGGTGAACCGCGATCACCAGTTCAAGGGCGGGTTCGACGCGCAGTTTCATACGCTCAAGTACTACAACGCGTACTTCCCGGCCGGCATCGGCTACGACTCGTTGGGCGCGCCGACGCTGGGCGCCTACCGGGACATCGACCGCTACGGGTTCGATGAGTTCGGCGAGGAAGTCGACTTTGCCGACGACGACCGGGACAGCCCGAAGCACCCGAAGACGATGGGGCTGTTCGTGCAGGACAAGTACGAACGCGAGGGCCTGATCGTCAACGGCGGGTTGCGCCTCGACTACATCGACACCGCGACCGAGGCGCTGGCCAGCGAGAGCGCGCCGCTCGGGGGCGACGACGTCCTGACCGACGACGACCTGCAGGCGAGCAAGACCTACACGCGGATTTCTCCGCGTCTGGGCGTGGCCTTCCCGGTCGACGAGAAGACGAAGCTGCGCGTCAACTACGGACAGTTCTTCCAGCAGGTCAACCTGCAGGACCTGTACGTGTCGTACCGCTACCTCGAGCACAAGATTCGCACCGGCGGCTACTTCGTCGGATTCGGCAACCCGAACCTGAAGCCAGAGCGCACCACCGCCTACGAGGTGGGCGTCGAGCACCAGATCGGCGAGCGCATGCGTATCGATGCGACCGCGTACTACAAGGACGTCAAGGACCTGGTCGAGATCGTCAACATCCCATCCAGCCCGAACGCGTTCTCGAGCTACAGGAACCGCGACTTCGCGACGATCAAGGGCATCGACGTCGGGTTCGTGATGCGGCCGGTGAACAACATCTCAGCGGGGATCAACTACTCGCTCTCCTATGCCCAGGGCACCGGGTCGGTGTCGAACTCGCAGCGCAACGTGGCGTGGACGGCGTCGCAGCCGCCCAAGATGACGGCGCCGCTCGACTTCGACCAGCGCCACAAGCTGTCGATGAACGCCGACTACCGCCTGGGCAAGGGTCAGGGTCCCAAGGTCAGCGGGTCGCCGATCTTCGAGAACGCCGGAATCAACCTGCTGGTCAACATCGGCAGCGGCACGCCGTACACGCCGGTCGTGGTCTACGACGAGGTCTCGCTCGCCGCCGTGGCGACCACGCCGACGGGCTCGCTCAACTCGCGCTACGGGCCGTGGACGAGCTCGGTGGACATGAAGATCAACAAGGGCTTCACGCTCGGCGGGCTCGGGATGGACGCCTACGTGTGGGTGCTCAACGTGCTCGACACCAACAACCAGTACGGCGTCTACGAATCGTCGGGATCGGCGTTCACGACCAACTACCTGAACACGCCGGCCGGGCAGCAGTTCCTGGCCGACCAGGGTCAGGCCGGTCAGGACACGTACGAACTCGCCGAAAGCAACCCCGACCTGTTCGGTAACCCGCGTCTCGTCCGCTTCGGACTGCGCGCCAACTTCTGAGGCCCTCGACCGTTCGAGGCAGGAGGCTTCGCATGCATCGGATTCTCGGAGGCACGGCGGCGGTCCTGGGGCTCGCTGTCGCACTCGTGGCGCCCGCCGCCGCGCACGTGCGACTCGGGACGCAGGGGAGCACCCGACCGCCTATCATCCACAATGTCGACACGGGGACGCAGGTTTCGGCGAACCGGATCTCGATGTTCGTCACCAACATCGGATCCTTCGCCTTCGACCTGGGGACCGGCAACTCGGGGCTCGAGTTCCCCAAGGGCACCGGCAACACCGCGGTGTTCGCGGCCGGACTGTGGATGGGCGCCAAGGTGGGAGCGGAGCGGCGCGTCACGGTCGCCGAGTACTCACAGGAGTTCGTCCCCGGCCCGATGTCGGGCGGGACGTTTCTGCCCGACACGCCGGAATTCAAGGTCTACAAGGTCACGCGCGAACCCACGGGATCGACGGCGGCCGACTCGGCAGACTGGCAGGCGGCGTGGGCCGACTGGGTCACCAACGCGGGCCCGCTGGGCGCCCCGGTGGAAGACGTGGGCAACGGCCCGCAGCCGGCGATCCTCGGCGACGAGACGCTGTGGTCGGTCTTCAATGACGCGGACCCCGGCGCGCACTCGAACGATGCCGGCGCCTCGGCTCCATTGGGCGTCGAGGTGCAGCTCACTTCCTTCGCGTTCAACCGCACGGGCGCCCTGGGGAACACGGTGTTCCTCAAGTACGTGATCATCAACAAGGGCAGCGACACGCTCGACTCGACGTATGCGTCGATCTGGTCCGATCCCGACCTCGGCGGCGCCAGCGACGACCTGGTCGGCGTCGACGTCGACAAGTCGCTGGGCTACTGCTACAACGCGACCAACAACGACAACCAGTACGGATCGACGCCGCCGGCCGTGGGCTTCGACTTCTTCAAGGGACCGGTCGTCGGCGGCGACACGCTGGGCCTGGCGTCGTTCAACAAGTACATCAACGGCACGGACCCGAACTCGAACGGCCAGTCGTACAACTACATGAAGGGCCTCGATCCGGACGGCAACGCCGTCATCGACCCGACGACGGGCCAGCCGACGACGTTCTTCAACAGTGGCGATCCGGTCTCGCGCACGGGCTGGCTCGACTCGAACCCGGCCGACCGCCGGCTCATGCTCTCGACCGGGCCGTTCACCATGGCGCCGGGCGATACGCAGGAAATCGTGGCCGCCGTGATCATCGGCGACGGCGCCGACCGACTCTCGTCGGTGCGCGCGCTGCGCTTCTACGACCAGTTCGCCCAGGACGCGTTCGACAAGAACTTCGACCTGCCGAATCCGCCGCCGACGCCGCAGGTGACGGCGGAAGGCCTCAACGGGGCGGTCGTCCTGACGTGGGACGGCGGCTCACAGGTCAACGACTCGACGTCCGCGTACGAGTTCCAGGGCTACAACATCTGGCAGGGCGAGTCGCGCGCCGGCCCCTGGAAGCGGATCAAGACCGTCGACATCGATGACGGCACCGGCATCATCCAGGATCAGGTGTTCGACGCGAACTACGGCGATATCGTCACCGTTCCCGTGCAGTTCGGCGAGGACGGCGGCGTGACGCACTCGATCGAGTTGACCCAGGACGAGATCCGCAGCGTGCCGCTGCGCAATGGGACGCGCTACTACTACTCCGTTACCGCGTACTCGTACGACCCTGCCGCCGTGCCCGGGCTGCTGACGCTGGAGAACGCGCAGGGGACCACGGACTACGAGAACGACACGGATCGGGATCCGAACGCCATCAGCGCCATTCCGCAGAAACCGACGGCGGGCTCGGACTACAGCGTCGTCTCGAGCGGCAACGTCACCCAGACGCGGGACGACACGAACATCCCCGGCACGACCGACGTCGTGACGGTCGACATCATCGATCCCAGCAAGGTGCGCGACTGCACGTACGAGGTCTACTACACCGACTTGGCGACCCCGTACCCGACCTATGCGGGGGAGGAAGTGCGGGTGGCGTGGAACCTGCGGCGGATCTGCGCGGGCGCGGATACCACGGTCCTGCTCACCGACCAGCTCAACAAGACCGGGGATGCCGACTACGCGATCTTCGACGGGATCCAGGTGAAGATCATCGGCGCGTACGCGCAGAAGATCCAGGACGTCGTCTACGTGAAGACGGATCCGGACGAGCCGCGCGACCTCCAGCCGGCCGACTTCGGGCTGGCGTTCTACGGGGGCGGCGCGGACGCGGTGAACAACTTCCGCAACTCGACAATCGATCCGGTCGCCAATCCGGATGCGTTCACCTCGGTCGAGGTGCGCTTCTCGTCGACGGCCACGCAGAAGGCGTATCGCTACTATCGCGACGTCGTCGCTGACTGTGTCGGGGCGCCCGCAACCACTCGTGGCTACCACTATGGTGGCCAGGTTGACTGCAACTTCCAGCTCTGGGATACCGTGGCCGATCGCCAGCTCGACGCGCTGGTCGTCGAGAAGCGGCAGGTCGATGCGGTGACCGGTGTGCCGACCGGCGTCCTCTGCCCGACCAACGACGGAACGTGGGCGCCGAGTCTCGAAGGCGACGGGGATCGCGAGTACCTCTTCATCTCGAATACGACCTACAGCGATGCGGAGAAGCCCGAGTATGTGATCTCCGACCCGGCTGGTGAGATCAGCGGGGTCGCGGTCCTGCCGCTGCTCTATGTCTTCCTCTCTCATGGTCTGGATGCCGCGAACCCGTACCCCGACGATGGCGAAAAGGTCGTCTACACCTGGGCGAACCCGGGCCGGCCGAACGATCACTTCGCGTTCACGCCGACGCCTCCGGTGCTCGACGACCTGGCCCTGGCCGGTAGCGCGCTCGAGCAGATCCGCGTGGTGCCGAACCCGTACTACGGACGCTCGAACTACGAGCGCGACCAGTTCAACCGGCTGATCCGCTTCATGAACCTGCCGGCGAGCTGCACGATAAGGATCTTCAACCTGTCGGGGGACCTGGTGCGCACGCTGACGAAGAGCGATGCCTCGACGTCGGTGCTGAACTGGGACATCCTGACCGAGAACCAGCTGCCGGTCGGCTCGGGCGTCTACATCTACCAGGTCGACGCGCCGGGTGCGGGCAAGACGTTCGGTCGCATGGTCGTGTTCACCGAGAAGGAACGCCTCAACAACTTCTAGAAGGGGGAGACGATGTCCGGATCCAAGAGCAACATGCTGGATCGCTCGTCCACCTGGGCGATCCTCGACTGCGGCGCGGCGATCGCCTGCGCCCTGGTGCTCGTCGTCCTGGCCGCCGCGCCCGCATGGGCCGGCTCGGACGAACGCCAGGGTTCGGCGGGCGCCGGCGAACTGAAGATTCCCGTGGGGCCGCGCAGCACGGCGCTCGGCGGGACGACGGTGGCCGACGTGACCGGGGCGGAGGCCATCTACTGGAATCCCGCCGGGCTGGCCAGCCAGACGGGCACGGCGGCGTACTTCAGCCACCTGAGCTACATCGCCGACATGGACGTGAATTACTTCGCGCTGGTCACCAAGGCCGGGAACTTCGGCAGCATCGGGTTCTCCGCGAAGGTGCTCAACGTGGGCGACGTCATCGTCACCACCGAGGAAGCGCCGGACGGCACGGGAGACATCCTGTCGCCGACCTTCAGCGTGCTCGGCCTGACGTATGCGCGCCAGTTCACGGACAAGGTCCGCTTCGGAGCGAACGCGCAGTTCGTCAACGAGACGGTGGCCAACGCGCGGGCGAAGGGGGTCGCCTTCGACTTCGGGTTCCAGTACGACACCGGGTACAACGGGCTGGTCTTCGGGTTCGTGATGAAGAACTTCGGGAGCAGCATGTCGTTCTCGGGGTCGGACTTCGAGGTCAACGTCCCGATTCCGGATGCCGAGCCCGGCTCGTCGCAGCGGACGCTGTCGTCCACGGCGGCGGCGTTCGAGATGCCCTCGTACTTCCAGATGGGCGTCTCCTACGACCTGATGCGCCAGGAACAGAGTCAGCTCAAGGTCCTGGGCACGTTCATGTCGAACAACTTCACGCCCGACGAATTCCGCGGCGGCGCGGAGTACACGTACAAGAACCAGTTCGCACTCCGCGCCGGCTACGGCCGGCGGGTGAGCACCGCGGATGGGGACGTGTACAACGGCTTCTCGTGGGGCGCCGGCGTGAACGTCGGCCTGGGGCACGCCAGCCGGCTGCGCTTCGACTACGCGAATCGAATGGTGCACGACTACTTCGACGACACGCACGAGTTCTCGGTGGGGTTGAGCTTCTAGAGAACTCGCGAAGCGAAAACGCGACGCCCCCGGGGAGCGATCTCCGGGGGCGTCGGTGTTTGTGGGGCCGTGGTGGTGGTGCGAATGGCCCGCCTATCGGATCTCGCCTTGCGAGATCCTCAGGCGTATACCCCACGCAGCTTGACCACCTCGATGACGCGGCGAATGGCCAGCATGAACGCCGCGACGCGCATCGACACCTTCGACTCGAGCGAGACCTCGAGGACGTCGTGGAACGCCTTGACCATGTACTGCTCGAGGCGTTCGTTGACTTCCTTCTCGGTCCAGTAGAAGCCCATGTTGTTCTGCACCCACTCGAAGTACGACACGGTCACGCCGCCCGAGTTGGCGAGGATGTCCGGGATGACGAACTTCCCGTAGACGTCGAGGATCGCGTCGGCCTCGTGCATGGTGGGGCCGTTGGCGCCCTCGGCGATGATCTTCGCCTTGACCTTGCTCGCGTTCTCGACCGTGATCTGGTTCTCGAGCGCGGCGGGGATCAGGATGTCGCAGTCGTACTCGATGATCGACGACATCAGCGGCTGGGAGCCGGGGAAGCCGACGACGGAGCCCGACTTCTTCACGTGCTCCAGCAGCGCCGGCATGTCGAAGCCCTGCGGGTTGTGGATCGCGCCCTTGACGTCGGCGACGGCCACGATCCTGGCACCATCCTGGGCGATCAGCTCGGCGCCGATCGAGCCCACGTTGCCGAAGCCCTGGACCGCGACGCGGCAGGTCGTGAGGTCCATCTTCAGGTGCTTGACCGCCTCGCGGACGCAGAACTGGATGCCGCGCCCGGTCGCCTCGCGCCGGCCGCGCGAGCCGCCGAGGCGGACCGGCTTGCCGGTGATCACGCCCGGGACCGTGCGCTTGGCGTGCATGGAGTAGGTGTCCATGAACCACGCCATGGTCTGCTCGTTGGTGTTCACGTCGGGGGCGGGAACGTCGGAGTCGGGGCCGAACAGGTCGGACAGGTCGGCCGCGTAGCGGCGGGTGAGCCGCTCGAGCTCACCCTTCGACATCTTGCTCGGGTCGCAGGTGATGCCACCCTTGCCGCCGCCGAAGGGGATGTTGACCACGGCGCACTTCCAGGTCATCCAGGCGGCGAGGGCCTGCACCTCGTCGAGCGAGACGTCCGGATGGTAGCGGATGCCGCCCTTGGCCGGACCGCGCACGATCGAGTGCTGCACGCGATAGCCGGTGAAGATGCGGAACGTGCCATCGTCCATCTGGATCGGCAGCGACACGATCGTCGAGCGACGGGGTTGCTTGATGATTTCGATCAGCCCCGGGTCGATGGCGAGGCGCTTGGCGGCCTCGTCGAATTGCGCACGAGCATTCTCGAGCGGGTTCAGCTCCTTCTGGATATCCGCACCTTCGGCAGGCATCTGGTTCTCCGGAGTTGGAGGGATGGGGAAAATCGGTCGGGGCGCGGGCGAGCCGGTCGGCGGCCCCGAGGCGGCGGCAGCTTAGCAGGGGGTGGGGGCGGGCGGCAACCTACTGGAGATACGTTGCCTTGAGGCGGCCCGGGGTCGTGA
>JANPEF010000146.1:0-13681 GCA_031431875.1 Candidatus Eiseniibacteriota bacterium
GCGTCCGAGGCGCGCGAGTAGAGCGTGTCGCTCAGGATCTCCGGCGCGACGTAGCCAGGCGTGCCGCGCACCAGCTCATCCGCCCCCGCGTCCAGGCGGCCCGCAAAGCCGAAGTCGAGGAGGTGGGCGCGCGGGGGCGCCTCCGGCGAGGCAGGGTCGCGCACCATCAGCACGTTCGACGGCTTGAGGTCGCAGTGGACGATCCCGGCGGCACCCAGGGCGTCGAGGCCGGCGAGAATCTCGAGCGCGGCTCGCAGGGCCGCCGGCACGTCGCCGGGGGCGAGCGCCTCGTCGATGGGCGGGCCGTCGAGGAATTCCATCGTGAAGTAGGCGCCGCCGCCTTCGGCCTCGGGCAGGAGGCCGTAGTCGAAGACCCGCACGATGTTCGGGTGCTCGATCCGGGCCAGGGTGGCGAACTCGTCGCGGAACCTCCCGATGGCCTCCTCGCCCGCGAGATGCAGGCGCTTGAGCGCGCGCAGGGGGCCCGCCGTCCCGCCGTCGTGGACGAGCAGGACCTCGCCCATCCCGCCGCGCCCGAGGGGGCGGACGACGTGATAGCGGCCGGCGAAGATCGTGGGAGGGGTCATGACCCAGGAAGACTAGCGCAAGAAGTTGCGCGAAGCGCAGGATGAGCTTTTAACTTATTGTGGCAAAGCTAGTTATGGATCAGAAAAAACAAGGGCCCAGCGCAGGATTTGGCGCAGGGCCCCGAAGTCAGAAGCCAAAGCCTGCCGGCCCTTGGCCGACATCAACCATCGATGAAGTACGTCCGGCAGATGTGGTCGAGCGCCTGCGGCGTGAGCTGCGGGGGGAGCTCGTTGAAGCGGGCGAGGTCGATCACGTGCTCGACCAGGTCGCGCGGGTGGCAGGCGCGGAGCGGTCGGCGGTGGCGCTGGTAGTACTCGCGGATCAGGTAATCCACCGTCTCGCTCTCGAAGCGCACGCCCTTCTGCTCGCAGACGAGTTGGAAGATCTCGTAGAACTGCGACTCGGTCGGATCGTCGACGTGGATCTTGTAGCGGATGCGGCGCAGGAACGCCTCGTCGACCAGGTTCACCGGATCGATGTTCGTGGCGAAGATGAGGAGCTGGTCGAACGGCACCGAGAACTTCTGCCCGGTGTGCAGCGTCAGGAAGTCGATGCGCTTCTCGAGCGGCAGGATCCAGCGGTTCAGCAGGTCACGGGGCGACACCTGCTGGCGGCCGAAGTCGTCGATGATGAACAGCCCGCCGTTGGCCTTCACCTGCAGCGGGGCCTCGTAGAACTTCGACGACGTCTCGTAGCGCAGGTCGAGCATCTCGAGCGTGAGCTCACCGCCCACCTCGACGACCGGCCGGCGGCAAAACACCCAGCGCTGGTCGTAGGCCATTCCGCCCTGCGTGATGTCGGTGTCGCCGTTGACCGTGCGTGGCTTGGGGATGTCGATCGGCATGTGGTGCACCGGGTCGAACACCTTGACGATCTGGTTGCCGATCACGATCGCGTAGGGCACGTAGATGCCGCCGTGCATCAGCTCGCTCAGGCTCTCGGCGATCGACGTCTTGCCGTTGCCCGGGTCGCCGAAGAGGAAGATCGACTTGCCCGAGTTCACGGCCGGTCCCAGCTGCTCCATGATTCCGTGCGGCACGACCAGGTGGGTGAATGCGGCGTCGATCTCGGAGCGACGGACGACCAGGTTGCGCACGGTCTGCTTGGCGCACATGGCCAGGTACATGTCGATCGTGATCGGCGCGGGGCCGGCGTACGACGACAGGTCCATGATCTCGCGGGCGCGCTTGCGGCCCTCGTCGGTGAGCGCGTAGGTGTAGACGCCCTCCGAAATGCCGGCGCCCTTCTTGATCTCGCACAGCTTCTCGTCCTTGAGGAAGCGGAGCAGGGGCTGCACGACGGCCTGGAACGGCAAGCGCATGCGCTGGGCCAGCTCGTACCCGGCGAGGACGCCGCCGTAGTACAGGTGCTTCGTCGCGAGGTCGATCAGGAACTCCTCGCTGATGCCGGTCTCCGCGATCGAACGCGGTGGCTGGGGTGCGGTCTCGACGAACTGCTCGAAGGCCCCGTGGCGCAGGTAGTTGAGCTTGACGAGATTGTCTCCGAGCCGCCCCCCGGCTTCGCGCTGGAGATCCAGCGCCTCCTGGAGCTGCTGCTCGGTCACAAGGTTCGCATCGACAAGCTGTTTGCCGATTCTTGAATCCATCGTGGTACCTCGTCGTGGCGCGTGCGTGCGGGCCTCGGCCCGGGCGCATCGTGCAAGTTGCAGCCCGCCTAGGGAGAGGCGGAACGTACCCCGTAACTCTTATCGTCCAGGAAGGCCGTCCGCATGAGCGGGATCGGCAGGCGCCCGATCGCCAGGAACTGGTCGTGAAAATCGTGCAGGTCGAAGCTCGCGCCCCGGGCCTTCTGGACCGCGGCCCGCATGTCCTGGATTTCCCATTTTCCGAGGGAATACACGAGGTAGGTCGGATCCGACGTTCCCCGCCGCGCCTCCCGCTCGGCGTTGACGCGCGCCAGGTGGCACTCCTTGAAGAAGAACCCGGTGCCCTGCTCCATGGTCCAGCCGTTGACGTGCATCTCGATGCCCACGATGTAGCGCCCGATCCGCTGCAGCGCCAGGTTGAGCATGGCCATCGTGTAGCGCGGATCACTGCCGCCGAAGCCCTCCTCGATCGCCATCTCCTCGCAGTAGTGCGCCCAGCCCTCGCTGTTCGAGCCGCTGCCCATGAACTGGCGAACCAGCGAGGGCACGTTCTTGAGGTGCAGGAACTGGTAGTAGTGGCCGGGGAACGCCTCGTGCACCGAGACGATCTCGAGCTGCCACGGGTTGTAGAAGCTCAGGTGCTCGGCCTTTCTCGCGGCGTTCCACGACGCGTCAGGCGGCGTGACGTTGTAGTAGGCCTCGTTTGCGTTCTTCTCGTAGACGCCGGGCGAATCCATGCTGGCGAACGAGCTGCTGCGGTTGAACACCGGTGTCTCGGCGACGATCAGGTTCTGGTTCGGCGGTGGCGTGCAGATCCGCTTCTCCGCGATGAAGTGGCGGATCCTGGCCAGCCCGGCGGTGGTCACCGTGAGCAACGAGTCCTCGGCCGGCCCGAGCCGCGCCATGTCGGCGAGGATCGTCGCAGCCGACCTGGACGGGTCGATGAGTCGCGCCACCTCGTCCATCCGGCGATGGTTGTCGGCCAGCTCGCGGTAGCCGCGGGCGAGCAGGCTGTCGATCGGGATGCCGAAGCCCTCGTCGTAGAGCAGCTTCTGCTGGTAGGCGTCGCGGCCGATACGGAACTCGCCGTTCGAGCGCGGCAGCAGGTCCTGCTCGAGCCACGCGATGTAGCTCTCGACCTCGGCGATGGCGGCTTGCAGGCGGCGCGCGAACTCGGCCTTCACGGCGGGATCGGTGGCGGCGGCGAGCCTTGCGGGCACGACGTCGCGCAGGAACGTGACCAGGCCCTTGCCCTGCGAGATCGCGACCTCGGTGTGGATCCTCGGTGGATTCTCGAGGTTCATCCGCGCGTCGGCGAACACGCGCGCGGCATTGGCCAGGCGCGCGTTGACGGCGCGCAGGCGCACGTCGGCGGGCGCGAAGTCGCGCTTCACCAGCGCGAAGACACCGTTCGAGAGCACTCCGGAGTAGTAGTTGGGATTGCGCCGCCACGAGCGAATCGTCCCCAGGTCGAGATCGATCGCCTGCATCCGGGCGAGGAACGCCTCCTGGTCGAGGCGGCGCCACGGGCTGAGGTGATCGGGCTCCACGCCGCGCATGGCGAGGAGGTAGTTGCGCGCCCGCTCCTGCCGCTTGAGGATGGAGGTACGGGACGTGGCCTCGAGACGCGTGTCGTACTCGTGCCGGCCGGCGTTGGTGGCGAACGTCGGCCGCTCCATCGCCTCCTCCGCGAACCAGGCGTCGACGATCTGGTCGAAGCGGCGATCGGCCGCGGTCTTCGCCGATTCCCCGACCGCCGGGACGTAGGCCGGGAACACCCGCGGGGGCGCGGGAGCGTAGAATGGCACCTGCTGGGCGCATGCGGGTCCGGCGGCCGGGCCGGCAGACAGTCCGGCGGCCAGGGCGCAGACGACGAGCCCCGCGGCCGCGATGCGGCGCGAGCGATACGACGAGTTCACGAACCCTCCCGGGGCGGCGGGATGGAACGACCGGTGGGTCACGGCACACCGGAGGAGAAACTGCGGATGAAGTCGGCCCACGCGGACCGGGAAGTCGAGTCTAGGAGCGCCCGGAGGGGGCGTCAAGCGCGGCTCCCCGTGAATCTGGGGCTGCTGGCGCTGGTCCTCGCCGTGGGCGGGGTCGCGCTCTCGAGCCCACCCAAGGCCCGGGCGGTGGCTTCCTCGGCGGTCGGGCGGGACACCACCCGCGCCTTTCCCTTCTACCGGCGGGGCCTCGCGCTCTATTCCGACGGCAAGCCCATCGAGGCGCTCCGCCAGTTCCAGAACGCCACCTTCTTCGACCCGGCCAACGCCGAGTTCCGCTTCGCCCAGGGGTTGTGCCTGCTCAAGGTCGAGGAGTACGGGCAGGCCCGGACGCAGTTCGAGCGCGCCCTCGCCGCCGCGCCCGATCACGCCCGCGCGCACTACAACCTGGGCCTCGCCGAAGCGGCGTTCGACGACTCGGCCGATGCGCGGCATCATTTCCTGCGCGCTTCGGCGCTCGATCCGCAGCTGCCCGGCGTCGCCTGGGCGCGGGCGCAGCTCGCCGAGAAGGGCGGCGATTCGACCGGCGCGCTTGCCGCGCTGCGTGAAGAACGCGCCGTTTCAGCCGATAGCGCGACGACCCGTGCGGCGCTCGGGCAGGCGTTCGCCCGCGCGGGCCGGCCCGACAGTGCGCTCGCCGAGTTCGACGCCGCACTCGCCCTCGCGCCGGGGCCGGGACGCACGGACGTGCTCGTCGAGCGGGCCCGGGCGCTCGATGCGCTCGACCGCCCCATCGATGCGGCGCGCGGCTGGCGCCAGGCGGCGCAGCGGGACACCGCGCGCGCGGACCTGCGTGCCGCCGAGGGGGTGGACTGGTTCCGTGCAGGGCATCCCGACTCGGCGATCGCCGCCTTCGACCGCGCGATGGCCCTCGATCCGCACGATGCGCGGAGCGCATTCAATCGCGGCGTCGCGCTCGAGAGCGTGCAGCGGCTCGACGACGCGACGGCGAGCTATCGCGACGCGATCGCGCGCGACTCGGCGTACGCCGACCCGTGGCTCAACCTGGGATCCTTGCTGGCGCGACAGGGGAGGGCCAAGGAGGCGGGCGCGGCGCTCGATCAGTGGTTGGCGCTGGCGCCGGATTCGCCGCGCGCCCCCGAGATCCGGCGGGCGCGGGCGAGCTTGCTCAGGAAGCGGGGCTAGTTCCGGCTCGAGGCTTAGCGGCAGATCCCGTCGCTGTTCGCGCCACCCGGCACGATCTGGACGATTCCTGGCGTATAGCCCTGCGGCGAAGGCAGGCCGTCGGGTTCACCGCTCTTGACGCTGGCGAGCAGCGTGCGACGCTCGCGATCCGACATCGACGAGTTGAGCTCGGCCGGCCGGGCCGACGTCGCGAGCGACGCGACCGGGACCACACCGACGTTGCTCACGCCCAGCGACAGCGCGGACCAGTCGGTCGGATCGACCTGCGCTGCCGGTGCCGGCGCGACGCGGACTTCGGGTGCGGGAGTCGGGATCATCCACGGCTGCATTGCAGCATCCTGCGAGGTCACGGCCGCGACGCGCGTCGACGTCTTCGCCGTGGCGGCAGAGGTCGTGAGCGCGGCGCGCGACATGGCGTACCACGCCGCGATGAACACGAGGAGCAGCAGCGAGACGAGCAGGATCTGCGATGGGCGTCGCGCCGCAAGAGTTCGAACGCGCGAGGTGTGGGCTGCGATGCTTGAATCCATGGCTCCCTCCGGACCCCGGTCTGGGTCGATGAGCTGCTGATAGAGAGTGTGCGCCTCCGCGATCGGGAGCACAACCACCGCGTTGCCCGGTCCCCTGGCGATTGTGTCCCGCTGGCCACGGGCCGGCGATCGACCGGTGGCGCTCCGTCCATCCGCGGCCACAAACAACTGTGCAACAATAAGTTGAACGAACCAATCCAACCCGGCACGCGGCGTGCGATGGCACCGTGGCGAGGCGCCGGGACGAGAGGTTCGGGCACGCACCCGCTGCGGGGAAACGCCCCGAAGGCGGTCTTCGCCCGGCGCCGACCCTGGAGATGACGATGAACGGCAGTGGACGCTTCGATTCGCGGGTACTCGCTGCGGTGGTGACGGCCCTCGGGATCATCACGGCGGCGTGGATCGCCGCCGGTGCGGCCCGACACTTCGTGGACTCGCGCGCGACGATCACGGTCACCGGCTCGGCGAAACAGACGCTGCGCTCGGACCGCGTGCTGTGGCGCGGCATGTACAGCGCGCAGTCGCCGCAACTCGCCGCCGCTTACGCCGAGCTCGAGGCGACGCGGCGCACGGTGCTCGCCTACCTCGCGACCCAGGGCCATGCCGACAGCGCGGTGACGGTGAGCCAGGTGATGACCCAGCCGCTCAACGAGCGGACGCCCAGCGGCATGCCGACCGAGCGCATCGAGGCGTACCGGCTGGTGCAGACGGTCGAGATCCGCTCGCGCGACGTGACGCGGATCGCCACGCTGGCCCGCGAGTCGACGGAGCTCCTGCGCCAGGGCGTGCGCTTCGAGTCGAACCCGCCGGAATTCGGTGTCTCGAACCTCGCCGACCTCAAGAAGCAGATGCTCGCCGCGGCGACGAAGGACGCGCGGGCGCGTGCTGAAGAGATGGCGAAGAACGCGGGCTCGAAGATCGGGCGCCTGCGCGGGGCGCGCATGGGCGTCTTCCAGGTGACGCCGGCCGGGTCGACGGATGTCAGCGACTACGGCGTGAACGATACGTCCTCGCTGGAAAAGGACATCACGGCGGTGGTCTCGGCGACCTTCGAGCTGCGCTGACGACCGCAGTCACCGTGGCAGCATGCGAAACGGCCCGCCCGGGTCTCCCCGGACGGGCCGTTCGCTGTTGCCTGCTGCAGTTCGCTGCGAAGACAGCCTACAGCTTGACGACCTTTGCGGTGGCGCGCGCATCGCCGGCGATGGCGAGCACATGGTAGACGCCCGCGCGCAGCCCGGCGCCTTCGATCCGCACGTCGAGCGAGCCGCCCGACACGTTGCCCGCGGCCAGGCGCTTCACCAGGCGACCCGCGTTGTCGTAGAGCGCCACGCTGTACGACTTGCCTTCGAGGCGAGCCGGGAGCGACAGAGCGAACGACGTGCCGGCCGAGAACGGCGAGGCGAGGCGGCGGATGCCGAACTCGACCGCGACGTCCGAGATCTGCGGCGTGAACGCCACGAAGCCGAGGTACGACTCGGCGCCGCGACCGTTGACCTGACGGATCTCATAGCCCGAGACGCCCGCGTGCGCGTCCAGGTCGACGATCGAGTACGAGGCCGCTTCACCGAACGAAGCCCCGACCAGCGTCTCGTTGACCATCTCGAACGTGCCACCGACGACGCGGTACACGTTGAAGCCGCGCACCTGGTCCTGCTGCGAGGTGGCCCACGAGATCGTGACGCCGTTGCCCTGCTCGTTCATGCCGGCTTCGATCTCGGCGAGGATCGCCGGGACGACCTGGCCGAAGCCGTAGATGATGGCGACTTCGCCACCGTCGAAGCGACCGTTGGTCTTCGAGTCGCCGTTCGGGCCGCCCATCGCCAGCTCGAGGCCGCCGTCGTTGTCGAGATCGCCCATGGCCATGATCGTGCCGTAGCGGTCGCCCGCGTCGGCGCCCAGGATGCGCACGTCGGTGGTCGGTCCGACCGTGACCTGGTCGGCGATCGAACCGCGCAGCGCGCCGAAGTACAGGTAGACCTCGCCCGACGAGGTGCGGGCGTTGGCAAGACCGTCGGCCAGCGGAGCGCCGAACACGAGTTCGTCCTTGCCGTCGGCATCAAGATCGCCGCCGGTGAGCGAGTTGCCGAGCAGGTCGCCCGTGCCCTCGCCCATCCACGACTTGCCCACGCCGGCGATCGGGAGATCGATGTCGTGCGCGGCCGGCCAGCCCGCGCGCAGCTGGCCATAGAACGCGTAGACCTCGCCGCAGTTGATGCGCGCGTTTGCCGGACCATCAGCCAGCGGGACGCCGATGACGAGATCGCCGAAGCCGTCGCCGTCGTAGTCCGAGACGTCGACCCACGTGCCGGCGTTGTCTCCGGATTCCTTGCCCCAGACCTGCACGTCGGTGCTGGTCGTCAGGTCGAGGTACTGGCCCATCGCGGCGCGCGAACGGCCCCACACGACACGGGCCTCGCCGCCCTGAGCGCGGGCGTTGGCCGGGCCGGCGCCGTTCGGCATGCCGACCACGATGTCGTCCATGCCGTCACCGTCAAGATCGCCACAGGCGATCGAACGGCCGGCCAGGTCGATGGCATCGACGCCGTCGATGAGCGTCACGGCGCCCAGGTCGATCGCGCCGCCCTCGGGACGCGGACCGCCCCACAGGACGTTGAGGCCGCCGCACGAGTTGCGCGCGTTCGCCGGACCATCCATGCCCGAGCCGCCGATGAGAAGCTCGTCCGTGCCGTCGGCATCGACGTCGCCGGTCGCCAGCGAGATGCCCGAGTTGTCGCCGGAATCCGCGCCGTAGACGATCACGTCGCGCTGCGACACGTTGCTGATGCCGGCCCACGCGCCACGCGCGCGACCGTAGAAGATATAGACGTCGCCGCAATCCGGCCGGATGTTGCCCGGTCCGTCGCCGAGCGAGGCCGACATCGCCAGGTCGTCGAAGCCGTCGCCGTCGAAGTCGCCGGAGACGACGAACACGCCGACCTGGTCGCCGGTGTCGGCGCCTTCGATGCGGATGTCGGTCTGCGTCAGCAGGTCCTTCGAGGCGCCGAGATTGACGCGCGTATTGCCCCAGACGATGTCCACGGCACCCGAGTTCGGGATGGTCTGGCCGTTGCCGTCGACGCCGATGGAGCCGACGATGATGTCGCGGAATCCGTCACCGTCGAGATCGCCGAAGGCGACCGCGCGGCCCGCGTTGTCCTGGGGACGAGCGCCCCAGACGATGAATCCGGTATTGGTGCGCAAATCGATATCGACTGCGAATGCCGACGGCGCGAGGCCGGCGAGCAGGGCGGCAGTCAGGAGAGCAGAACAGGAGCGACGGTTCATCGCGGACTCCTCCTCGGGAGGGGTTGCCAGGACCACGGGATCGATCGGGACCGTACGGCTGATGCAACAATACGGGGGGAGGATGCTTACGGGGAGACGCAGCGACCGGGCCGCGCCAGCCTCCTTTCCATAGGAGTTACCAAGGATCGTGTGCAGAAAACTTCGATTTCAAGAATCCATCCGCCATACCTTTGGCAGCGCAAGGACGGTACACCCGGGCCCGAAGCTGTGTCAAGCAACGCATTTTGCACGACCGGCTGTCCGCTATACCGGAAAGCGTGGCCGGTCACGGGCGGGGGATGACCTCGCGGATCAGTCCCATCGGGTCCCCGATCTTGAGCGGGCTCGTCGAGTAGAAGGCCTGGGCGTAGCGGGCGCCGATGGCGGCCGCATCGCGGCGGGCGTAGACCTCGAACCAGTCCATGATCGACGACGGGCCGGTGGCGGCCTTCGGCTTTTCCGGGTTCGAGAACTGGGTCTTGTGGACCGCCAGGGCCCGGACCCACTCCTCGTAGTGCTCGCTCACGTCGACCAGAAAGGTCGGCGGCGTCCCCGGGGGGAGGAAGTAGTAGAAGATCGCTTTCGCCTGCCACGGCTCGCCCTCGATCGGCATCTTCCGCAGGTGCGAGAAGTTGTACCCCTGCGAGACCAGCACGCCCGTCTTGAAGTGGTCGTTGTGGCCGAGGCCGCGCCCGATCGGCAGGTTATAGTACGGCGCGAAGATGATCTGGGGACGGTGCTTGCGGATGACCTGCGCGACCCTGCAGCGGTTCTCGAACGTGTCCTCGACCCGGCAGTCGCCCATGTCCAGATTCTCGCGGACATCGAGCTTGAGGATCTGCGCCGCCTCGGCGCTCTCGGCGTCGCGCTCCTCGGGCGTGCCCCAGCCCATGTCGCCGCGGGTCATGTCGACGATGCCGGTCGTGTAGCCCAGCGACTTCATCTTGAGCAGGAGTCCGCCGCAGCCGATCTCGGCGTCGTCGGGGTGCGGTCCGAAAGCCAGGAGGTCGATCGCCATGGGCGCAGTCCTATCACGGAGAATCCGCGGGTGACCAGCGAAACCCGCGGGATCGCGAGCCCATGGTCGGGGGACGAGGTCGGAGCGGTGCGGGTCAACGAGGGCGTGCGCTACGCGATCGAGGAGATGACCGATCGGCGGACGCTGGTCTTGCCTCCACCCCCGGCCTGACTGAAGATACGGCGCGTTCCGTCCTGCAATCGATCTCCGAGGAGGCCCGTCATGGAAGACCGTTCGACAGACGACGCGTGGTCGCCGCCCCCGACGGAACCGCCGCCGCCCGCGCCGCCTGCGGCGCCCGTCATCCCGTGGGAAGATCCGTCGCGTCCGTGGTTCGCCGCGCTCGTCGAGACGGTGCAGGCGTTCTTCACCGGACCGCGTCGCGCCTTTGCGCGCGTCCCCGTGCACGGCGACGTGCTGCGCCCGCTGCTGTTCGCCATCCTCGTCGGCTGGATCGGCCAGTTCTTCTTCTCGGTGTGGGAGCTGACGCTGGTCGACCCGCTACGCGGGTTGATGCCCGGCAATCAGTTCGGGGCCGATGACGAGATCCCACGTGGCTACTGGATCGCGGTCATGGCGCTGGCGCCGCTGCTCACCGCGATGGGCCTGGTGTTCTCGTCGGTCCTGTCGCACGTGTTCCTGATGCTGTTCGGCGGGGCGCGCAATGGGTTCGTCGCGACGTTTCGCGCCGTGTGCTACGTGCAGGTGGCCGCGCTCCTCCTGATCGTGCCGTTCTGCGGCGGGGTGCTTGCGGGCGCATTCGCGCTCGTGCTCGAGATCCTCGGGCTCTCGACGCTGCACAAGATCTCGCTCGGCAAGGCCGCGGCCGCGGTGCTGCTGCCCACGTTCCTGTGCTGCGCCTGCCTTTGCGTGCTGTTCGTCATGGTCGGAGCGGCGGTGATGAGCGCCCTCGGCGGGATGACCCCTTGATCGCCTGGCGACGCGCGACGCGCGACGATCGCACGCTGGTCGCGGTGGTCGCGACCACGGTGCTCGGCGCGATCGGCCTTGCGGCCGCAGCCGCGCCGATCGCGCCCGCACTGGTCCGCGCGCTGCCTCCCTGCGTGTTCCACGCGCTCACCGGCGTGCCCTGTCCGGCCTGCGGTTCGACCCGCGCCGTACTCGCGCTCCTCGCCGGCGACCCGCGCGCCGCGCTCGCGTTCAATCCGCTCGTGACACTCGGCGCCGCGGTCGCGCTCGCGTTTGCCCTGGCCGCACCCGCATGGCTCGCCGTTCGCGGGCCGGTGCCGCGCTTCGTGGTCGCGCCGGCGGGGGGGATGCCGCGGTCGGCCCGCATCGCCATTGTCGGGACGATCGCCGCGCAGTGGGCGTGGCTCGTGGTCCAGGGCGTCTGATGGCGCGCTCCAAGTCGAAACGCCTGGTCGATCTGGTCACCCTCCTGTTGCAGTCGACCTTCCCGGTGTCGCGCGAGCGCATCCGCTCGCTGGAGGGCTACCCGCGCGGCGACGAGGCGTTCCATCGACAGTTCGAGCGTGACAAGGCCGCTCTGCGGAGCATGGGTTTTCCCCTGAAAGAGGTGGGCGACGAGGACGAGCCGCTCTACGCGCTCGACCGCCCCCGCCTGCGCCTCAAGGAAGTGCGCTTCACGCCCGAGGAGACGATTGCGCTGGCGCTCGCACGCCGCCTGGCCGGGCCGCACGCGCTGCTCGGCGGCACGGTGCGCGACGCGCTGGGCAAGCTCGGCCTGCTCGGCGCGGGCGTCGATCCGCTGCCCGGCGTGGCCACGCTGCCGCCGCCGAAGGCGCGGCTCCAAGAGGAACGGCTGCGCCTGATCGAGGCCGCCATCGGGCGCGGGCATCGCCTCACGCTCAAGTACCGCCGCCTCGGCGAGGACAAGCCGAGCGCGCGCACATTCGATCCCTACGGGCTCTACGTCTACGGCGGCGCGTGGTACGTCGTCGGGCACGATCACCTGCGCGCCGCGACGCGCACGTTCCACACCGGCCGCATCGCCGGCGTGGCGCGCGCGACGCGTGGCACGGTGGCCGACTTCGCGACGCCCAGGGGCTTCCGCATCGAGGACTACGTCGAGCGCATGCTGACGCAGGGCTGGGAGGGGATCGCCGAGGACGCGATCGTGCGCTTCCCGCCGTCCGAAGCGTGGCGCGTCGGCGGCTTTGCCGCGCGGCGCACGACCGTCAAGCGCCTGCCCGACGGCGGGCTCGAGGTGCGCGTCAAGCGGGCGAATCCCGACGCGCTCGTGACGTGGGTCACTGGCCTGGGCGGCGGCGTCGAGATCACCGCGCCGCCGGCGCTGCGTGACGAGGCGCGGCGCTTCATCGCGCGGGTGGTCGCGGCGCACACCGGCAAGCCGACGGAAACCGCGGCCGTGGCCAAGCGCGCGCCGCGATCCCGGGCTGCGAAACTGCCGCGCCCCCGGAAGGACGCCTGACATGGCGAAGGCGCCCGAACACATCCCGCGGCTGCTCGCGCTCGTGCGCTCGCTGGTGCGCGCGCGCGAGCTGCCGCTCGCCGTGCTGTGCGAGGAGCTCGGCGTCGAGGAGCGCGAGTTGCGCGAGGACATCGAGCTCCTGTCGCTGTGCGGGTTGCCGCCGTACGGTCCCGACTCGCTGATCGACATCCAGGTCGTGCGCGACCGGGTGCGCCTGTCGAACAAGGTGCTGGCGCCACCGCCGCTCCAGCTCACGGACGAAGAGGCAGCGGGGCTGCGCGTCGTGCTGCGGCTGGCCGAGGCGCAGGGGTGGCCCGAGACGAAGGCGCTGGGCACCGCGGTGCGCAAGCTCGAGGCGGCGCTCCTGCCCGAGCGGCGCGAAGGCGCGCGGCGGCTGGCGCGTCGGGTCGCGGTGGCGAAGGCGAGCGAGGGCGGGAAGGACGACCGCAACCTGCCGTTGGTGAGCAAGGCGATCGCGACGTCGACGTCGCTCGACGTCGACTACTACAGCGACGGCCGCGAGGAGCTCACCCGGCGCCGGATCGATCCGTATCGCCTGGTCGCGCTCGCCCGCGGCCGCTACGTCATCGCCTACTGCCACCTGCGAAAGGCGATCCAGACGTTTCGCCTCGACCGCTTCGTCCGCGCCAGGCGGACCAACCATCGCTTCACGCCGCCGGCCAACCTGCGCATCGCCGATTACGTGGGCGACGCGACGCGCGACTCCGAACGCATGGTGCAGGTCACCGTGCGCTTCGCGCCCGAAGTCGCCCACCTGGCGCGCGAGACCTACCCCGAGGCGAAACCCACCGCCGACGGCGGGGCGCTTCTGGTCGCCCGCGTGTGGGCAAACCGGGCGTTCTGCCGCGAGATCGCCCGCTGGGGCGGCGCCGCCGAGGTGATCGCACCCGAGCGCGTGCGCACGATGGTGTGCGACGACGCGACGGAGCGGCTCAGGCGGTACGAAGGCTAGGCCGCTGCCGCCTTCGGCCCCTTGGCCCGGATCCAGATCCCCAGGATCGCCGACATGATCAGCCCGGTCAGCACCGTGCCCACGAAGCCGGTCACCGAGTTGGCGAGCGGCGTCTG
>JANPEF010000147.1:0-56219 GCA_031431875.1 Candidatus Eiseniibacteriota bacterium
CATGATCGAGACGCGCGTGCTGGTGCCGAACCTCGACCTCGGCGGCTGGCCGGCGGTGTGGATGCTCGGCACGACCAACCTCGGGTGGCCCGGCAGCGGCGAGATCGACCTGATGGAGATGGGCGCCGGCAAGGCCTTCCGCGACCTGCACGACACCCACAACGGTGGCAACGGCCTGAACAACTCGACCGTGAACCAGATGGTGGGCGCCAACGCGATCTACTACTCCGCGGGCGCCGTCAACCCGGGCAATCCCTCGGGCGCCGCCAGCCTCGCCTACGATCCGAACGACGTCAGCGACCGCCCCTACTACAACTACGCCAACCCGCTGAATGGCCGCTTCCTGATCTACCGGGTGTACTGGGACGAGAACTCGATGCGCTTCACGGTCGTCGATGGCGGCGTCGAGCGCGACCTCTACGCCCAGCCGTTCGTGTTCGGCAGCGATGCCGACGAGTTCCGCAAGCCGTTCTACCTGCTCGCCAACCTCGCCATCGGCGGCACCTACACCGACGCCTGGCGCCTGGGCGACCCGGGCAGCGGCCTGCCGGTCTCGATGCCGCTGCCGGCCACGATGTACGTGGATTACGTCCGCGTGTACCAGTGGAACGGTCAGGGCGAGGTCGCGCTGGGTCCGCCCACCTGGCAGGCCGGACGGTTCGGGCTGTTCACCGACCTGACGCCGACTGACGCCGGTCTCGTCACCGGCGTCTCGTCGGAGGTCTACGTCTGGGAGAACACGCTGCTGAACGGCACCATCGCACCGTTCGAGGGAAGCAACGGCCTCACCTGGAGGACCAACGGCAAGGGATGGTTCGGCGCGGGCATCATGTCGCACCAGCCGAAGAACCTGTTCAACCTCGGCGACGGTTTCCTCAAGTTCCGGATCAAGATTCCGGCCAACGTCACGTTCAAGATCGGAGTCATCGATTCGTGGGGCAACCAGAACTACGTGGCGCTCCCCGCGAACCAGACGAAGTACGGCCTCGTGCGCAACGGCCAGTGGGGCCAGGCGTCGATCCCGATCAGCGAGCTGCGCGGCACGGCCATCGACCTGCGGATGCTGAGCTACGAGTTCGTCATCCTCGAGGAGTCCGGCACCGCCTGCGAGTTCGCCCTCGACGACATCTACTGGGAAGCGAGCACGCCCGTCGCCGTGGGCGACGAGGGCGTCGCGCCGCGTGGTGTCCTGCGGATGTCGAGTGCGCCCAACCCGTTCCACTCCACGACGGAGCTGCGCTTCGAACTGGCGGCTCCGCTGCCCTACGAGGTCACGGTCTTCGACGCGGCCGGAAAGCGGGTGACCGCATTCCGTGGCATCGGCCGGGCCGGGGCGAACGCGGTGCGATGGGACGGCCGCGACGACCAGGACCGCAAGGCCCGCCCGGGCGTCTACTACTATCGGCTGGTGTCGGATGGGCGTTCGGCGAGCCGGCAGGTGGTGCTGCTGCCGTAGCAGGCGCACCGCGATCGCGCGGGTCGGGACGAGAGGGCAAACGAAACCGGCCCCGCCTTGCGGCGGGGCCGGTTTCGTTTGCAGCTGTTGCGAAACGGAGGGCTACTTGTACTGCGCCTTCAGGCGACCCCACGTCGCCGGCGTGGCGGGCGTGGTCTGCGTGGGGCCGACGACGACGGAGCCAGCCGCCGGTGCATCGGTGATCCACACGCACGGTCCCGTCACCTGGAAACCGTACTGCACGTGGCGAGCCGGGTCACCGATCGTGACCAGCGACACGCTCCAGCTGCCCGACGCCGGAAGGACGATGGCCGACTGGACGAACGAAGAGAAGTCCGGAGCGAAGTCCTTGATGACCGCCCGGGCGACGTGGCTGGCCGCCAGGTTGTTGGAGAGGACGTCACCGCTGAACGTCACGTTCTGACCCCCGAAGGCGGCCGGCTCGACATACATGTTGGCTTCCATGATCTTGTTGCCGGTGGAACCAGGGCCACCCGCCGGCGTGTACCAGAACGGATTGGGATCAGGGATCGAGTTCGGGCTCAGCCGCAGGTTGTTGCCGGTGAACACGGCGGCCAGCTCACCCGTTGCCCACCCCGAGCCGAAAACGTACCCGCCGCCGTTGGAAGGCAGTTCGAACACGTTCATGAAACCCTGATAGGGGTCACTGCCGCTGACGGTGACGCTGACATCGGCACGCGCGCTGCCCGCCACCATGACGCCGGCCACGACGAAACCGAGAACGACGCTCTTCAGTAGACCTGTCTTCATCGACCTATCCTCCGCTTTCCGAATGAGGGGACCGCGGCCCCCGGGGGGTCAGACTCTTCCTGCAACAGACAAGAGCGACGCGCTGTGCGATGTGGCAGTTCCAATCATCCTGCGAGGCTCTGGAGGGAACTGGAGCTTCCTGACATGCCAGAAGAATAGACTATGTTCGGCCACCGTACAAAGTAGAATCTTGAGCCGGATGCTCGGCAAACGCCCCCCCGGGGGAGGCGGCCTCGTCCCCTCCAAGGGTACTCTCAACACGTTGTGGTGCAATAGTTTAGAAAGTAATGCGGGGACCACGATCGGCACCGCAGCCGAGGGGTCGTGGGCTTACTGCAGCTTCTTCACCGCCTCGGTCAGGGCCGGCACCACCTCGAAGGCGTCGCCCACGATCCCGTAGTTGGCGAGCTTGAAGATCGGCGCGTCGGCGTCCTTGTTGATCGCCACGATCGTGCGCGACGAAGACATGCCGGCCAGGTGCTGGATCGCGCCCGAGATGCCGATCGCGACATACAGCTTCGGAGACACGGTCTTTCCGGTCTGGCCCACCTGTTCCCCATGCGGGCGCCAGCCCGCATCGACCACGGCGCGCGAGGCGCCGACGGTGGCGCCGAGTGCCGCCGCGAGTTCTTCGATCAGGTGAAAGTTCTCGGGGCCCTTCAGGCCGCGACCGCCGGAAACGATGATGTCGGCCTCGGTGAGGTCAGCCGGGCCGCTCGTCGCGGCGCTGGTGCCGGTCGTCATGACCCGCCAAGCGGAGGCCTCGAAGTTGAAGCCCGCGAGCGCCTCGACCGGCGCGCTCGCCCCCGGGCGATGCTCGGTGAGCGCGAACAGCTTCGGACGCAGGCTCGCGAGTGCGACCCCGCTGGTGAACGCGACGCGCTGGATCGCCTTGCCTGCATACACCGGCCGTGTGGCAACGAGCTTGCCGCCCTCGACGGCGAGCGCCGTGCAATCGGAGGCGAGGCCGGCCTGGAGTCGCGCCGCGACGCGCGGGGCGAGGTCCTTGCCCATCGCGGTCGCCGAGAAGAACACGTGGAGAGCACTGGTCACTTGCTGCGCAGCAACCACCGCGCCGGCGAAACCGTCGGGCTGATACCGGCCGAAGGCCTCATGCGCGGCGTGATACACACGATCGGCGCCGTAGGCGCCTGAGTGGGCCGCTACGCCCGCGACCGCGGCCGGTCCACAAAGGAGGGCGACGACTTCGCCACCCCCGAGCCCGGCATCGGCAAGCCGGCGTGCTTCGGAAACCGCCTCGAACGAGCTGAGCTTGATCTCACCGTCACGCGCTTCGAGAACGACCAGAATTCCCATTAAATCACCTTCGCTTCTTCGCGCAGCAGCCGCACGAGTTCGGGGACGGCGGCCACGCCCTCGCCGACGATGCGGCCGACGGGCCGGTCGGGCGGCAGCGTGAGCGACAGCACTTCGATCGACGGCGCGCCGACCTGCGCGGGCTTCTCGTCGATCGCCTTCTTCTTCGCCGCCATGATGCCCTTGAGCGAGGGATAGCGCGGCTCGTTGAGGCCCTTCTGGCAGGAGACGACCGCGGGCAGCGCAAACGAGACGTCCTCGAGCCCGCCCTCGATCTCGCGCTGTGCGATACACGCCGCACCAGCGGCGGCGGCACCGGTGCCGTCGATCGTGAGCTTCGTCACAACGGTGACGCACGCGCGCTCCAGCAGTTCAGCCACCATCGGACCGACTTGAGCTGCGTCGTCGTCGACGGCCTGCTTGCCGCAGAGCACCAGCTCGAAGTCGCCGGCGGCGATCTCGGCGGCGAGCGCGCGCGCGACCTGGAGCGCGTCGAGCGGACCGTCGGCGGTGAGCAGGATGGCGCGATCGGCGCCCATGGCGAGGCCATTGCGGATGGTGGGTTGCCACGCGGACGTGCCGACGGTCAATAGCACGACTTCGCCGCCGCCGGCTTCCTTCAGCTTGAGGGCTGCTTCGAGGGCGAACTCGTCATAGGGATTGATCACCAGCGAGACACCGGCGGGATCCAGTTGCTTTCCATCGGGCCCGACCTTCACGCGCGTGTCGGTCGAGGGGACGGGCTTCATGAGGACGGCGATGTTCACGGACCATTCCTTGCGGAGGGATGAATGCGAAGACGGAAACGGCGGCCGGGAGGCCGCCGACGCCCGCATCTTGGCCGCCCGGCGACGACCCGTCAAGGGGCGGCGCATGGTGAAACAAGTCCATCCATGGCCGCCAACGCGGCCCCGCGCGGTGCGGATTGGAACCGGTGGTTGCGAGCCCCGATCCTGCCTCTTATAGTCCGCCGGTGTCTCGATCGACCCCGACCCTGGAGGTTCCGCTGTGATGGATCGCTTGCTCCGCCGTTCGGCCGTTCGTTGCCTCACCCTTGGTGCGCTCGCGCTCGCCTTCGCCGCCACCGCTCCCACGACCGCGAGCGCCGGCCCGTTCGGCGTCCACGCGGGTCTGGCGCTCAATCCGGACCAGCTCCTGCTCGGCGCACAGGCCACGTTCGCGATGTCGGGCGAGCGCCTCTACCTGGTCCCCCAGGCCGAGTTCGGCGTGTTCAACGGCGGGTCGTTCGTCGTCCACGCGGATGCCGAGTATCGACTCGGCGGCAAGGATGCCGGCATGCGCCCGTACGTCGGCGCCGGCGGCACGTGGTGGAGCTACAACCCCGAGGGCGACGGCGAGACCGGCGACACGTTCGGCGTCAACATCGTGGGCGGCATCGCCACCCAGAAGCTGAGTGGAAAGGGGAAGTTCGCCGAGGTCATGTTTTTCCTCGACGACGAGCTGCCGGACTTCCGTTTCGTGATCGGGACGAACTTCTAGCTCGAGACGGCGTTTTCGGTCCATCGGCCCCGGCGCGGCCTCCCTTGCGGGAGGATTGCGCCGGGGCCGTTTGCATGCCTACACTCCCTGGGCAGCATCGGTGTCTTGAGGTCCCACCGCACAAGGAGGTCCCTGCATGAAGTCGCTCACCCGCATTGCCGCCGCCGCGTTCCTCACGTCGGTCGTCGCGTTCTCCGCCAGTCCCGCGTCAGCCCAGTTCGGCGTCCGCGCCGGCTACAGCTTCACCCCCGACCAGGTCGTCCTCGGCGCCCACTACATGCTGCCGATCGGCACGTCGGGCCTGCACCTGATTCCCAGCGCCGAGGTCGCGTTCGGCGATGATGCGTTCACGATCTACGGCAACGGTGACCTGGTGTACCGCTTCAACGCCGGCAGCGTGAAGCCGTACCTGGGCGGCGGCGTCTCGGTCGTCAACTACGATCCGGACGACATCGAGGTCCTGGGCGAGACGGTCGACGTCGAGAGCGACACCGAGGTCGCCTTCACCGCCCTGGGCGGCGCCTGGTTCAACGCCGGCGGCAGCACGCCGTGGTTCGTCGAGGGCAAGATCGGCCTCGACGACAAGTCGCCGGACGTCAAGGTCATGGTGGGCGTCGGGCTATAACGTCCAGCGAAGCTGGACAAGACAGCAATCGCCCGGTTCCCTCGCGGGGGCCGGGCGTTGTTGTTGAGTGCTCGGCGCTGCGCGCCTGCGCTACACCTTCGCGCGAGAAACGTGCTCGGCGACCAGCTTCTCCACCACCTCGGGCTCGGCCAGCGTGCTCACGTCACCCAGCCCGTCGTACTCGCCGGCGGCAATCTTCCGGAGGATGCGGCGCATGATCTTCCCGCTGCGCGTCTTGGGCAGCCCCGCCACGACGTGCACGACGTCGGGGGCGGCGAACGAGCCGATCGCCTGGCGCACCTGCTCCTTGAGCGCGCCCTCCAGCTCATGCCGATCGCGCCGCGCCGCCTCGGCGTGCACGTGCACGTAGGCGTAGATGCCGGTGCCCTTGATGGCGTGCGGGAAGCCGACCACCGCGGCCTCGGCCACCGCCTCGTGGGCGACCAGCGCGCTCTCGACCTCGGCCGTGCCCAGGCGATGGCCGGCCACGTTGAGCACGTCGTCGATGCGCCCGGTGATCCAGTAATCCCCGTCGGCGTCGCGCTTGCAGCCGTCGCCGGTGAAGTACAGCCCCGGATACTGCGAGAAGTACGTCGCCTTGAAGCGCTGGTGATCGCCCCACACGCTGCGGGCCTGCCCGGGCCACGAGGTGGCGAGGCACAGCGCGCCGCTCACGCCGTTGCCCTCGAGCGGCTGGCCCGTCGCCGGATCGACGACCACCGGCAGCACGCCGAACAACGGCCGCGTCGCCGAGCCGGGCTTGGTCGGCGTCACGCCGGGCAGCGGTGAGATGAGGATGCCACCGGTCTCGGTCTGCCACCACGTGTCGACGACCGCGCAGCGCGCGTCCCCCACCACGTCGTGATACCAGCGCCAGGTCTCGGGATTGATCGGCTCGCCGACTGTTCCCAGTACTCTCAGTGAAGCGCGAGAAGCGCGCTTCACAAAGTCATCCCCGGCCTGTGCGATCGCCCTCAGCGCCGTCGGCGCCGTATAGAAAATATTCACGCCCAGGTCGTCGACGACCTGCCAGTAACGCCCCGCATCGGGATACAGCGGCGTCGACTCGAACAACACGGTCGTCGCGCCGTTGGCCAGCGGCCCGTAGACGATGTAGCTGTGCCCGGTGATCCAGCCGACGTCGGCCGCGCAGAAGTACACCTCGGGGGCGTGGTAGTCGAAGACCAGCTTGTGCGTCATCGCCGCGTACACCAGGTAGCCGCCGGTGGTATGCAGCAGACCCTTGGGCTTCCCGGTGCTGCCGCTCGTGTACAGGATGAACAGCGGATCCTCGGCCCCCATCCACGCCGCGGTGGCGGTCGAGCGTTGCTTCGCCATCTCCTCGGCGAGCCAGTGATCGCGGCCGGCCTTCATCGGGACCGCGGTCTCGGTGCGCCGCGCGACGAGCACGGTGGTCACCAGGTCGAGCCCTTCGACCGCGCGATCGGCGATCGCCTTGAGCGGGATCGCGCGCCCGCCGCGCAGGCCTTCGTTCGCGGTGAGCAGCACCTTGCAGCCGGCGTCGAGGATGCGGTCGCGCAGCGAGTCGGCGCTGAAGCCGCCGAAGACGACCGAGTGGATCGCGCCGATGCGCGCGCAGGCGAGCATGGCGTACACCGTCTCGGGGATCATCGGCATGTAGATGCAGACGCGATCGCCCTTCTTGACGCCATGGGCGAGCAGCACGTTGGCGAGGCGACAGACCTCGTGCTTGAGCTCGCGATACGAGATGTGGCGGTAGACGCCCGGCTCGTCGGCGGCCCAGATGATCGCGGTGCGATCGCCCAGGCCCGCGGCCACGTGGCGATCGACGCAGTTGTGCGCCACGTTGAGCCGTCCGCCCGAGTACCACGCGAAGTCGACCGCCTCGTAGTCGGCGTCGAACACACGATGCCACGGATGGAACCAGTCGAGCGTCTTCGCCTGCTCGGCCCAGAACGCCTCGGGTTCGTCGAGCGAGCGCTTGTACATGCGCTCGTACTCCTCCCACGAGGAGAGGTGCGCGTTCTCCTGGATGTGGGGCTTGACGGGGTAACGGTCATCGGACATGCGCGGCAGTCTAGCGCACGCCCCGCGGCGAGTTCACCGTGGAATCCTGCGCCGTTCCGCGGCTAGCTTGAGGACCCGCGCAGCTCGCAGCGCCTTGTCCTTGATCTTCTGCGCCGGATCAAGTTCGATGGGCTCGCGGGGGTGCGTACGGATTGCGGATGGAATCCATGGTCGGGGCCACAGCAGAGTGAGGGGACTTTACCGAATGCAGCTAAACTCGGATCAGATTCATAAGGTTCTTCAACGCATTGTCCCGCATGCGGTTCTGTATACAGACTCGAGTCGATGACGATGGCCTTGGCCACCGCCTTCCCGCCCGGCTTCCTCTGGGGCGCCGCCACGTCCGCCTGGCAGATCGAGGGCTCGCCGCTGGCCGATGGCGCCGGGCCCTCGATCTGGCATCGCTTCGCGCACACGCCCGGCCGCGTCGCCGACGGTTCGACCGGGGACCTCGCCTGCGACCACTGGCGCCGCTGGCCCGAGGACGTCCAGTGGATGAAGCGCACGGGCCTGACGTCGTATCGCCTGAGCGTGTCGTGGTCGCGGATCCTGCCTTCCGGGACAGGCCCGGTCAATCAGGCCGGGCTCGACGGCTACTCGCGCCTGATCGACGCGCTGCTCGCCGCCGGCATTGCGCCCATGGTCACGCTCTATCACTGGGACCTGCCGGCCGCGCTGGACGATCGCGGCGGCTGGCTCAACCGCGACATCGAGTCGTGGTTCGCCGACTACGCGAGCGTGCTGTTCGACGCGCTGGGCGACCGCGTGCCGCTGTGGGCGACGATCAACGAGCCGTGGGTCATCGTCGACGGCGGCTACCTGCACGGCACGCTGGCGCCGGGACACCGGAGCGCGTTCGAGGCGCCGCGTGCGGCGCACCACGTGCTGCTGGCGCACGGCGCGGCGGTGCGGGCGTTCCGGGCTTCTCGGGCCGGTGCGGCCGGCGTCGGCAAGATCGGCATCGTCGTCAATCTCGAGCCCAAGGACGCCGCGACCGATCGGCCCGAGGACCTCGCCGCAACGGCCCGCGTCGACGCGCAGTTCAATCGCCACTATCTCGACGCGCTGTTCCTCGGCCGCTATCCCGACGAACTGGCCGAGGTCTACGGCATGGGCTGGCCCGCGTTCGACCCCGCCGACTTCGCGCGGATCGGCGAGCCCATGGACTTCGTCGGGGTGAACTACTACTCGCGCGGGCTGACCGTCGACGCGCCCGACGTGTGGCCCACGCGCTCGAAGACGGTGAAGAATCCGGCGGCTTCGTATACCGACCTGGATTGGGAGGTGTACCCGGAGGGGCTGACCCGAGTCTTGAAGTGGGTCCGCGACCGCTACACCCCACTCCCGTTGTATGTCACCGAGAACGGCTGTGCGATGCCCGAGTCGCCGGTCCTGCCGCCGGGCACGGCGCGGCTCGAGGATCTGGAGCGCGTCGCGTACCTGCGCTCGCACGTGGCGGCCGTGCGCGATGCTCTCGCCTCCGGCGTGGATGTGCGCGGCTACTTCGCCTGGTCGCTGCTCGACAACCTGGAATGGGGTCACGGGTTCGCCAAGCGCTTCGGCTTGCTGCACGTCGATCACGCGACCCAGGTGCGCACGCCCAAAGCGAGCGCGTCGTTCCTGCGGGCGCTGGCGACGACGAACGGGGCGGCGGTTGATGACGCGAGCGCGGGAACCCCCGAACTGCCGGAGGCCTGAGGGACATGCTCGAAGCCATCCGTCGCTTTCTCGCAGGCGGGACGGGACCGGCTGACGCCGGGACTTCCGGCCCGACCGCCGAGGAGGAGCTGCGGGTCGCTGCCTGCGCCCTGCTCCTCGAGCTCGCCCACTCCGACGACACGTTCAGCCCTGAGGAGCAGCGCCTCATCGAGGAGGCCCTCGGCCGGCACTTCGGACTTTCCGCCGAGGAGGGTCGCGGCCTCATCGCACTCGCCGAGGAGCGCCGCAGGCTCGCGATCGACCTCCACGGGTTCACCCGCATCGTCCTGTCGCGCTACGACGAGGGACAGCGCATGGTCCTGGCGGAACTCATGTGGCGGGTCGTCGACGCGGACGGCGTGCTCTCGCGGCACGAGGAGGCGCTGATGCAGAAGCTCGCGTCCCTGCTCGACCTTCGGCCCGCCTATCTCGCCGCGGCGAGAAAGCGCGCGGCGCCGGATCGCGAGGTCTAGCCCGCCTCCCGGGCGCTCGGGGTAGCCGGCCGTGACCTCTCCTCACGTCGAGGGCCGCGGGCAAGTTGCCGACGGCGGTCCGGCTGCGCCGGCGGGGTTGTGATGCTGGCGAACTGGTCTTGAGACCAGTTGAGACGACACATTTGAATGTGCGCATAATACACTCAACCACAACATGTTAGACTTCAGACTATGTCCTGCTCGAAGCGCGCCACAAACCTCGCCACCAGCATCGCGACGTACAGCACCCCCCCACCGACTCGAGCCCGCACAGGGCAAGAATGGAGGCGGTGCCGAAGCCGAGGTCGAGCCGTGGATCCTGCAACGGGATGCTGAACGCGATCGAGGTCGCGAGGACGACGAGCGGGACGACGTGGTTCTCGGCGGATCGTCTCCCGGGCAGGCTCCGGTCGCCCTCCCGGTTCACTCGAGAGGGAAGGTCACCTTTGCCGGCAGCGTGCGGACGACCTCTTCCCGGCCGCCGACAGGCGGCCGAACACGGATCCCGCCCGCCGGGACGTGCACGCCGGCATTGATCTCCACCACAACGCTTTGGCCACGCTGGCTCATGCGATAGCTCAGAGGCCCGAAGGGCGTCGGCAAGCTCCGCACGCGAACCCCGCCCGGGCCCGTGACCCAGTCGCGCCGCACGCCGGCGCCGACCACGAGCACGCTGTCGGCGCCCCCACTCCCGCCCGGGCCCTCGGCGTAGGCGAACAAATCCACGAACGAGCGCACGTAGTCGGTGCCGCACCAGGTGTGCGGCATGTCGCCGAGGAAGCGCGGCTTGCGCTCGTCGCTCGAGACGACCTCGGCCCAGTGGCGGAAGCCGGCCGGGCGGCGGTCGCGGAGGAACCAGTCGAGGGCGGCGTTCGCGCGGTCGCGCTGGCCCAGGCGGACGAGCGCGCCGATCGTGCGCAGCTCGTAAGGCGTGTAGGCGTCCCACGTCTCGAGCCCGTCGCGGCGCTTGACGAAGAAGTCCCAGTAGCCGGCGAACGTGCGCTCGAGCGCCGCGCGCGAGACGACGTCCTCCCCCGCCGCGACCGGGTCGAGCGCGATCGTGGTCGAGGTCGCGTCGAAGTCGCCCAGGTCGGCGCAGCCCGGCACGTACTCGATCTTGTGCACCTTCTGGGCCGCGAGGATCGAGGCGGCGAAGTCCCCGGCAAACTCGGCGCGGCTGGCGGCGAAGCGCGCGGCATCGTCGGCGTGCCCCAGCCGGCCCGCGAGCCACGACGCGTCGGTCAGCCCGCGCAGCGCAAAGAAATCATCCCAGTAAGAGTGCATGGGCTTGGCCGAGTAGCCCTCGTGGCTGATCGACGGCGGGAGCAGTCCGTAGAAGTGCGCGTTCTCGGGCGTGCGCCACTCGGGGGTGCGGCGGGTCGCGCGCAGGGCATCGATGTGGTCGGCGGCGCGGCGCACGGCAGGCCACAGGTCGGCGGCCAGCGCGGTGTCGCCGGTGTAGCGCAGGACCTCGGCGACCAGGAACACGAACTGGCCGTGGCTGTCGTGCTCGGGCGTGGGATCGGGGCCGCGCTGGTCGACGCAGCACGGGACCGCCCCGTCGGCCGGGACGAACCGGGCGAACCAACGCGCGAACTCCCTGGCGATGTCGGGCTCGCCGACGCGCAGCATGGCCGAGGAGCTCAAGGCGCCGTCGCGGATCCACGAGCGCTCGTAGGAGCGGGCGCCGGGCTGGACGGCCGAGCCGTCCCGGGTGACGCGCAGCCATCCCAGCTGGGCGCGGAAGGTCTGGAGAGCTTCATCCCCTGCCGGAGGCAGCTCGATGACCAGATCGCCCCGGAGAGCGCGCCATGCGGCCGCGCTTGCGGTGTGGGCCTTGTCGAACGCGCCGGGCTTCGCGGCAGCGGCAGCCCCGGCGGCCGACCCATCCATCGCCGTCGCGATCTCGATCTGCCGGGCTCCGCCCGGCTTCAAGTCGAACGCCCACGTCAGGAGGCCCGAGGCGTGGCCAAACGGATCCGCCACGCCCCCCGACGGCGGCACGCGACCGGCGACCATGAAATCGGCGACCACATCGCCCTGGTCGAACGTCGCGGCTCCGACGCGATCGGCCAGCGGCGTGACGTGGATTGGCGGGCGGCCGGCGACGGCGATCGTTGCAGGCGTAACGATCAGCGAATCGACGCGGGCCGCACCCCCGGTCGTGTTCAGGAACTGCGCCGGCGGGTTGACCTGGAACGGGCGGAGCGCCAGGCCCAGCGTGCCGGTCGTGCGCACCCTCCCGCGGTTCTCGAGCCGGTAGCGGACGCGCAGATGTGCCGCCCCACTGTCGCCGGCCACGAACGCGGTGGTCGTGAGGGCCAGGCCCTCCGGGCTGGACCACTCGACGATCGGCATCGGGAGGTCGCCGTCGACCAGGCGCTGGGCGTGCGGGCCGTCGCGCCAGGTCAGCAGCCGATCGCCGAGCCGCACGAACGCCTCGAGCGAGGGCCCCTGCTTCCACGGCTCGACACGGCCGTCCTCGTCGACCAGCGCCTCGGCGCGGTCGCGGTCGGCGCCGATCGCGGTCCAGTAGGGCTGCTCGCCGACGATGCCGCGCGGGTACGTGCCGGCCGGCGCGCCTTCGGCGACATGGGCGAAGAAGTCGTTGATGCCGGGCGCCCACGCCGGCGGCAGCACGTCGATCGCCTCGACCGCGCCCTGGAGCGAGGTGTCGCCGTCGCGCGCGCGCAGGCGGATCGAGCTGGCCTCGGCGTCCGGGAAGTACAGGAGATCCGTGCCACCGTTGCCGCCGCGCACCTCGCGCGGGGCGCCGGAAATGCGCCCGTCGTCGTCGACCAGGACGACCGTGTAGTCGCGCACGGCGCGGCCCGGCGCCCACTGGATGCGCACGGCGGAGAGGTCGCGGCTGCCGCCCAGGTCGGCGATCACGTTCGAGAAGCCGCCCCTGAGCACCGGCGCCGGCGGCGGATCGACGGCCGGCGGCAGTTCCTCGAGCGTCAGGTCGTCGAGCCACACGGTGCCCTCGCCGCCCGAGCCCGCGGTGATCGCGAACTCGATCGCGGCGATCCTGCCGAGCGTGCCGCCGCCGATCGGGCCCCAGGCGAACTCGATCTTGCGCTTCTTGGTCGCGATCGAGTCCCACTGCGCGGGAAACACGAAGTCTCTCCGGTTGTTCCACCACACGTTCGTGCCGGTCGAGTCGATCAGCTTGAACTCGAAGTTCTGCGACCCGCTGACGCCGCGCACGGCGAGATGGAATCGGTAGTCCGCCGGCAGGGGCACATCGAACGCCTTGCGCGCGACCGCGTAGCCACCGCCGCGCACGAACTTGTAGTCGAGGCGGAGCGCGCGGCCGTGGACGCCCTCGTCGGAGGAGATCTCGAGCTCGACGCCGCCGGCGGGATGAGCGCTCCAGCTCGTGGGGTCCTCGAAGGCGTCGACCAGTACCCGCGGCGAAGCCGCGGGGGAAGCCGGACCCGCCGCGAAGAGGGCCATCGCGAACGCACACAAGAACACCATGCTCCGCGACATCACCCCTTCACCCCGCCCATCATGACCCCGCGCACGTAGGCCCGCTGCAGGAACAGGAAGACGATCAACACCGGCGTGATCGTGATCACCGACCCGGCCATCATCAGTTCCGTGTCCTGGACGTGCTCGCCGACGAGCCCGGCCAGCGCCACCGGCAGGGTGTACTTGCTCTCGTCGGAGAGGACGATCAGAGGCCACATGAAGTCGTTCCACATGGACAGGAACGTGAATGCCGCGAGCGTGACGAGGATCGGCGCCAGCAGCGGCAGGACGATCGTGCGGAAGATGTGAAACTCCCCCGCCCCGTCCATGCGCGCGGCATCGAGCAGCTCGTCGGGAATCGACAGCGCGTACTGCCGCACCATGAAGATGCCGAAGATGCTGGCCAGGCCGGGGATCATGACCCCCGCCAGGGTGTTGACCAGCCCCATCTTCTGCAGCAGCAGGAACAGCGGCAGCATGCCCACCTGCCCCGGGATCACGAGTGCGGCAAGCAGGGTGCGGAACAGCGGCTCCCGGCCCTTGAAGCGCAGCTTGGCGAACGCATAGCCGGCGGCGCCATTGATCATCAGGGACAGCAGCGTCGTGAACACCGCCACGAACAGGCTGTTGCCCAGGTGTCGCGCCAGGTCGAGCCGGGTGAACAGCGCGTTGTAGTGCTCGAATGTGACCGTGCTGGGGAACAGCTTCGGCGGAAACGTCGTCGCCTCGCCCGGCGGCATGAGCGACGCCGACAGCATCCAGACCAGCGGCACGAGCGTGATCGCAGCGCCGGCGATCAGTGCGGCGTGGAGCCCGATCGCGGGACGGGCGCGGCTCACGACGGGCGCTCCCTGGTCAGGCGCAGCTGGATCAGCGTGCCGATCAGCATGATGACGAAGAGGACGAACGCGATCGCCGCGGCGAGGCCCATCCGCCACCAGCGGAAGCCCTCCTCGTACATGAGGAGCACGACGGTCGTCGTGGCGCGCAGCGGACCACCCTGGGTCATGACGTAGGGCTCGGCGAAGATCTGGAAGTTGCCGAGCATGGTGATCAGGATGACGAACAGGAACGTGGGCATCAGGTTGGGCAGCGTGATGTTCCGGAACTGCCCCCACCACGACGCGCCGTCGAGCCGCGCGGCCTCGTACTGCTCCTCGGGGATGTTCGACAGCCCGGCGACGAAGATCAGCATGTTGTAGCCGAAGTTTTTCCACACCGCGAGCAGCACGATCGCGGGCATGGCGAAGGTCGGGTCGCCCAGCCAGTCGACCGGCGGGATGCCGATCAGGCCCAGCGCGTAGTTCACGAGGCCATACTTGGGGTGCTCGAGGTAGCGAAACACGATCGCCACCGCGACCAAGGTGGTCACGACGGGCACGAAATAGATCGTCCGGAACAGCCCGCGCAGGCGCGTCGCGCGCGCATGAACCAGGAGCGCAGCTCCAAGCGAGACGCCAACCGACAGCGGCCCCGCCACGAGCACGAAATAAAACGTGTTGCCGAGCGCCTTCCAGAGCAGCGGGTTGGCGAGGACCGCGCGGTAGTTCTCGAAGCCCACAAGGCGGGCGGTCGAGGGATCGGCGATGGCATAGATATCGAAGTCGGTGAACGACAACACGAGCCCGGCGAGCACCGGGAACACGAAGAACAGCGTGATCAGACCCAGCGCGGGAGCGAGGAACCACCATGCGGCACGCGCCTCGCGGCGGGCGCCCTCGGGCAGCGCGCGGGTGGCGCTCACGGCTTCGCCCCCGTCGCGGCGAGGGCGCGCGTAACGAGCCATCGCCGCTTCTCGAGGATCTGGTCCACTTCCCGATCGAGCTGCGCCAGCGCCTGCTCGGAAGTCTGCGCGCCGCGGATCGCCGCCTCGGCGCGCTCCTGCAGGCGGATCGAGATCTGCTCGGCCTCGGGGATCTTGGCCAGCGGGCGCACGCGCTCGAGCTGCACGCGGAACGCGCGGGCACGCGGGTCGGCCACCAGAGCCGAGTCGTTCCACGCCGAGCGCCGCGCCGGCAGCGAGCCGGTGAGTTGGAAGAAGCGCGCCTGGACGTCGGGCCGCGACAGGTACGACAGGAAGCGCCACGCCGCCTCGGGATGCTTCGACGAGCGGAACATCACGAGGCTCGCGCCACCTGCGGTCGAGACGCCGGACTCCGGGCCGTCGGGCCCGGGCAGCGGCGCGGTCGTCCAGGAGTCCTGCAGCGAATCGGGCAGGCGGCTGCGGAACTCGCCGAGATTCCACGGGCCGGTGATGTACATGGCGAACGAGCCGCGCGCGAATTCTTGATAGAGGTTCGACATCTCCTGGTTGCCCATGGGCGACGCGTAGCCATCCTTGAACAAGCTCAGATAGAAATCGAAGCCCCGACGAAACTCCGGCGCCGAGAACGCGCCACGGGTGTCGTGATCCGCCAGCAGCGCCGAGCCGGCCTGCGCCCCGAAGATCGCCGGCTGCGTCCACTCGTTGGCGGGAAGGAAGATCGCGTCGGTGCCCGCGGGCATCGTGCGCTTGAGCGCGGCCAGCGCGGCGCGGAAGCCCTCCCACGTGCCCGGCACCGAGTCGTAGCCGGCGGCGTGGAGCAGGTCGCTGCGGTAGAACAGGACGCGTGTGTCGACGTACCACGGCACGCCGTAGGTGACGCCGTCGACCACGTTGGTGTCCCAGATGCCGTCAAAGTAGTCGTCGCGCTTCACGTCGCCGGCGGCGGCCACGCGCGTGTCGAGCGGTGCGACGGCCTTCAGTGCTGCGAACTCGGCGATCCACGTGTTGCCCAGCTGCGAGACGTCCGGCGACGAGCCGCCGACGTGCGCGGTGAGGAACTTCTCGTGTGCGGCCGACCACGGGATCTGCTGGACGAGGACCCTCACGTCGGGGTTGTCGCGCTCGAAGTCGCGGGCGAGCTCCTCGACGACCTCGCCCTCGCGGCCCATGCCCCAGAAGCGGATCGTCGTGACGTTTTTCTGGTCACCACCGGACGCGCAGCCGGCAACAGCAACCGCAAGCAGGAGCGCTCCGAGCGGCTTCGCCCGCTTCACCGCCCGACCCCGGTCGAATCCAGCCAGCCACCGGTGAAGCCAGCGCGCTTCAGCCCGCGCACGAGGTGAGCATTCTTGCGCATCGTCTTCCACACGAGGCCGCTTCGGTAGTTCTCGATCATGGCGAGGATCGGGCCCTGGTCGATGCCCAGGTAGTCGGTGTCGAACCAGCCGACGCCAGGCACCACGTGACCGTGCTGCACGCGCACGGGCGCGTCGAACGTGGGGTTGAACGCGTCGACGAATCCATACTGACCGTAGAGTGGTTCCCCATACGTGTCGCGCATGTGGCGGAGCGTCGCGATGGTCTCCCCCGGCAGGAACGGAATCGATCCGCCCACCGCCGTCGGCGCGAGCGTGCCATCGTCGATCACATCGGTGAAGCTCGCTCCGCGAGCGTTATAGGTCTGGAACCTGCGCTGCCGTCCATCGAGCGTCATCGTCGTGTCGAGCGGGCCGTCGCAGGCGGTCAGGCCCCAGACGTTCTCGCCATAGCCCTTGAAGCCGGACGGATTGCGGATCGCATAGGCCCGCTGTGCGATCGTCGCCCGCTTCGAGTTCTCGAAGTAGTCGCTCCCGTGGGCGCGCATCGAGCTGTCACGGATGCCGGCGTAGTCGACCCACACCTGGCTGTACTGGTGCCCGAACAACGGCGCGAAGCCAAGGTGTTCCTGCCCCTCGAACGAGCCCCACTTGTAGTGAGCCGTGTACGCCGCCCACGCGCCGTCGTCCACGGGATGCGTCGGCGAGCCGAGCGCCAGCAGGTAGAGGATCATCGTCTCGTTGTAGCCGCGATAATCCCACGCGAGATGCCCGCCTTCGGGCGTCCAGCCGAGCGAGATCGTGGGTGGGCGGATCGAGGCCCACTTCCAGTCCACGCGGGTGTAGAGCGCCTCGGCGAGGTCGCGAATCGCGGTTTCATCCGGGGTCGCACGATCGAAGTAGCTCTGGCAGAACAGAGTGCCGGCCATGAGCATCGCCGTGTCCTGGGTCGACAGCTCGACGGTCTCGAAGCGCTGGCCGTTCCCCGGATGCAGGAAGTGGTAGAAGAAGCCCTTGTAGCCCGTCGAGCCGACGCGCGCGGTGTCCTGCTTCGCGGCCAGCATGTAGGCGAGCGTCGTCCGGGTGCGCCGTGCTGCCGCCTCGCGCGGGATCCACTCGCGCTCCGCGCCGATCGGATACGCGGTCAGCGCGAAGCCCATCGCCCCGACCGAGACGAAGGACTTGGTCGGCCAGCGATCGGGCGACAGGCCGGTGGTCGAGTCGGTCGTCTCCCAGAAGAAGCGGAACGTGCGTTCGGCGAGGGAGTCGAGGAAGGCTTCGTCCGCCGTTACGGACTGCGACGGGCCGGGAGCTCTCCGCTGGTTCGCGCATCCGATCGTCGCCAGTGTGCACGCGGCCAGGATGGCCGCCACCCCCACCACCACCGCGAGCGTCCCTGCCCGCGCGAGCAATCTCATGCGCGCGGCCCGAGCTGGATCGTCACCGCGTGCTCCCGCCCGTCGCGCGCCAGCGGAATGCGTGCCGCGCCGTCGACGATGCGGGTCGGCGACCCGTCGACCGCGGCGCGCGACACGATCTCGGACGCGGCCGACTTGCCCGAGCCGGCGGCCGTCAGGCCACCCCGGACGTCGATCACGTAGGTCGTGCCATCGGGCAGCCGGCGGCGCACCGTGTAGCCCGGCCAGTCGTCGGGGATGCATGGCTTGACGACCAGCGTGTCGCCGCCGTCGATGGTCACGCCGAGCACGGACTCGAGGGCGACGCGCAGCAGCCAGCCGGCCGAGCCCGTGTACCACGTCCAGCCGCCGCGGCCCACGTGCGGCTCGGCGCCGTAGACGTCGGCGGCGACCACATAGGGCTCGACCTGGTAGGTCGCGACCTGCGCGGGTGTCTGGGAGTGGCTCACGGGGCTCAGCAGTTCCAGGAGATGCGCGGCGCGGTCGCGGCGGCCGCGCTCGGCAAACGCGCGCACGACCCACAACGCGGCATGAGTGTACTGGCCACCGTTCTCACGGACGCCGCGGACGTAGCCCTTGATATATCCAGGGTCATTCGGGGTGTTCTCGAAGGGCGGGTCGAGGAGGCGGATGATGCCGGCTTCGTCGGAGATCAGGTGCTCCTCGACCGCGTCAAGCGCGCTCTCCGCGCGCGGAGCTGGCGCAGTATCGGCGATCGTGGCCCACGCCTGGGCGAGCGCGTCGATCCGGCACTCGTCGCCCTGGGCGGTGCCCAGCGGCGTGCCGTCGTCGTAGTAGCCACGGCGGTACCACGCGCCGTCCCAGCCGGCGCTCTCGAGTGCTGCGACGAGTCGAACTCGCTCCAGGTCGTAGCGCTCGGCGCGTGCAAGGTCGCCGCGGGCGCGCACGAGCGGCGTGAAGTCCGTGAGCACGGCATGGAGGAACATCGCCATCCACGTGCTCTCGCCCTTGCCGTCGTGGCCGACGCGGTTCATGCCGTCGTTCCAGTCGCCGCAGCCGAACAGCGGCAGCCCGTGGGCGCCATTGCCGACCGTGAGCGAGCGCTCGATCGCGCGCAGGCAGTGCTCGTACACGCTGGCGCTGGCCGTCGAGATGGTCGGCGCGAGGAACACCTCCTGCTCGCCGGGCTCCAGCTCGCGCGCAACCACGAAAGGGGCAACCTCGTCGAGCACGGTCGCGTCGCCGGTCGCAGCGACATACGTGGCCGCGAGCCACGGCAGCCACAGGAGATCGTCGGCGAAGCGCGTGCGCAGGCCGCGCGCATCGGGCGGGTGCCACCAGTGGAGCACGTCGCCGGTCTCGAACTGGTGGCGCGCATTGCGCACGATCTGGGCGCGGAACATCGCCGGGTCCGAGTGCAGCAGCGCCGAGGAATCCTGCAGCTGGTCGCGGAAGCCGTAGGCCCCGCCCGACTGGGCGAACGCGGTGCGCCCCCACAGCCGGCAGGCGATCGTCTGGTACAGCGCCCAGCCATTGATCATGCGATCGAGCGCGGGCGCGGGAGTCGTCACCTGCACGGCGCCGACGAGCGTCTCCCAGAAAGTGGTCATCGCGGCGAGCGCGGCCTCGGTCGCGCCCGGGGTGCGGTAATGCGCCAGCAGCGCATCTGCGGCGGCGCGGTCGAAGGCGTCACCGAAGACAATCGTCCACGTGGCGGACGCGCCGGGTGCCAGCATGAAGCCCACCGCCTGGGCAAAACACGGATCCAGGTCGTCGCCGGTGCGGCCGTCGAATCCGGCCGGATCCGTGAGCCCCCGCGGCGCGGCGAGCCCCTCCCCCGGGCCACCGAGGAACGCGGCCCGGTCGCAGGTGAACGCGTTCGCACTGGCGCCCGCCTCGCCGATCAGCGCGGTGAACGCGACGCGGCCGCCGTAGAGCGCATCCCCCGGGCGACGCGCGTACAGCGCCGTGCCGTCGGACGCCGCCTCGGTCACGACTCCACCGGTGGCGTGCGTGGGCAGGCCGCCGAGCACGAGCTGCTGATACGACGCCAGAACCAGGTGGCGCGCAGCGCCGCCAGGATTCGTCACTGTCACCCGCACGATCTTGACCGGATCATGCCGCGGGACGAACACCTCGGCATTGCACGACAGCCCCAGCGCGGTGCGCCGGAAGCGCGTGACACCGAAGCCATGCCGGGCTTCGCACGGATCGCCCGTGGCACCGGGCGCGAGCGGGCCGACCGGACCGGGCAAGGGCGAGGCGATCGCGCCGTCGATGTCGTCGCGCAGCCACAGCGCCTCGCCGGGCGGATCGAGCAGCGCGTCGTTCGACCACGGCGAGAGGCGGCGTTCGCGGCTGTTCACGCTCCACGTCGCACCCGCGCCGGTCTCGCTGACGAGCCCGCCGAAGTCCTCGCTGGCGATCACGTTGATCCACGGCTGGGGCGGCCGCGTCGCCGCGAGCCCGCCGCCGAAGCGCACGACGTACTCGCGACCGGCCGAGGCGAAGCCACCGCTGCCGTTCCAGAACTCGAGTGGTTCCGCCGCGAACGCGGCCTCGAGCGCGGCGGCGGCGGTGCGGTCGCGGTCATGGTTCGCCGAAGGCGAAACGCTCGACTCATCCGCGAGGACGGGCGCAGCCGCAATCTCGACCACACCATCGACCGGCGCGGCCTCGCCGGCAAAGCCGATCGCACCCAAGCCGGCAACCTCATCGCGCCGCGCGTTACCGCGCGAGCGGGCGCCCGAGAGGATCGAGGCGCCGCCCTCACCGCGGGCGCGAGCAAGTGCTGCGAGTACGGCCGCGCGATCCTCACCCGCCACAAGCGCGAACGTCAGAGTCACCGGCGCGCCGGCCTTGACCGTGCGGGTGACGCGCAGCGCCAGCACGGGATCGAGCACGTTGCCGACGGTCGACGACCACGGCGCGGCACTCGCCAGGGCCCGCGGCCGCGTGCGATCGGGCACGCGGCCCAGGAACTTCGCGCGATCGCTCTCGAACTCGACGGCACGATCCTCGAGCACCGCCAGTCCCATCCACGGGAACTTCTCGCCCGCGCCGCGTGGGCGGCGCCGCGCCAGCAGCGCGCCGTCGGCCGCCGACCACTCGGTCTGGACGAACAAGCGCGAGAACGCCGGATGCGACGCGTCGGCGGCGCGATCGTGTAGCACGACCTCGAGCGCCACGGCAATCTCGATCGTGCGCGCGGCCGGGCCGTCGTGCGACAGCGTGATGCGGCGGATCTCGAGCGGCAGCGTGGGGTGCACGGCGACCGCCAGGCGCGCTTCGATCTCGTGCTCCACCCGCGAGAACTCGACCGCACCCGGTCCGAAGCGCGCGCGCACGGCGCCGGTACGCGGCGCGCACGGCGCGGCCGCGACCGACCACAGCGCATCGCGTTCGCGGTCGACGAGCCAGACGAGGAAGCCGTCGCCGTCGACGATCGGGTCGCCGGCCCAGCGTGTCAGTGCATGGGCGCCGAACGTCGACAGCCCCGTCCCGCCCGCGGTGACGAGCGTGGAGTACCCCCCGTTCGACAACAGCGCGGCGACCGGTGGCGCGGGGCGCCGAAGCAACGAGGCCGCGCCGGCGAGGGCAGGGACAGGCTCAGGGACAACGCTCATCGCACCTTCACGAGGCGAGCCACGGTCGAGGACTCGCCCATCGTGAGCCGCAGGTGATAGAACCCGGGAGCCAGGCGCGAGCCGTCGACCGGCAGTGCCTGTTCCCCGGCAGCACGGACCTCGTCGCCCAGGTGCGCGACGATGCGACCCCGCGCATCGATCAGGTCGGCGCGCACGCGACCGGCGGCGGCGAGGCGGAAGCGCACGACGGTGCGATCGCGGAACGGCGTCGGCTCGACCGCGCGCAGCATGATCGCCGGGGCGCCCACGCCGACCGCATCATCGCCTACGTCGGTCGTGATCGGCGTGAAGCCCGCTCGCGCGAGGCCGTTCGCAAGATCCGGATCATTGCTGAGACGCCGCCACACGGCCTCGCTACGGTAGTTCTCGATCATGAGCACGATCGGGCCCTGGTCGATGCCCAGGACGTCCTGGCCGGTCCAGCCGACCGTGGGATTGAACGCGTCGGTGAATCCGTACGGACCCCACAGCGAACCGCGCCAGTTGTCCCACAGGTTATGCATCAGCGGCACCACGACCTCGGGCGCGAACGGTAGCGACGAGATGCCCGCAGTCGGCGTGATCGTGCCATTCTCGCTCCAGGCCGGCGGCGCACCGTGCGCCGCGTAGCCGGAAGGATCGTCCGAGGCAGTGAGTCCCCACAGGCTGTCCGAGTACGCTTCCCAGCCCAGCGGGTTGTCGATGCAGTAGGCTCGTTGCGCGAGCGTGGCGCGCCGCGAGTTCTCGAAGTATGTGATGCCGCGGAATTGCATGTAGCCGTCCTGGATGCCGCGGAAATCCAGCCAGCAGTGCGAGTACTGGTGCCCGAACAGCGGCGGGAAGACGACGTAGCTCTGGCCGTAATGCGTCTGCCAAGAGTAACCGTTGAGCCACGTGCCCCACAGCATCGGGATCGGATGGGTCGGCGACCCGAGCGCCATGATATAGAGGATCATGGCCTCGTTGTAGCCGACCCAGTGGCCGTACCCGCCGAACCCGGTGCCGGGCTTCCATCCCATGTAGATTCCGGCTGTGAGGTTTCGCGTGAAGTTCCAGTCGCAGCGCCGCCAGATCGAATCGGCCAGCGCGCGGATCTGGACCTCCTCCGGATGGAGTCCGCTGAAGTACTGCTTCGTGTCGAGGATGCCGGCCATGAGTAGCGCGGTGTCGATCGTCGACAGCTCCGAGTTCCACGTGCGCCTGGCCGTATTCATGTCGAGCCAGTGATAGAACAGGCCCTTGTAGCCGATCATGCCGTCGACGGCCGTGCCCTGCGGCCCGCTCCAGAACGTGTCGAGCGTGGTGAGCACGCGCGAGCGCACGGCCGCGCGATCGAGCCAGCCGCGGTCGACGCCGATGCACAGCGCCGACAGGCCGAAGCCGGTCGAGGCGATGCTGCTCACGGAGCCCGGTGTGTCGCGGTCCTTGATCAGCCCGTTGGCCGGATTCGCCTCGTTCCAGAAGTAGAGGACGCCCGCGTGCTGCACGGTGTCGAGCAGCGCCTCGGTCGTGAGCGCGTGCGCGGGCCGGGCCGCGGGCAGAGCGAGAGCGCCGAGAACGGCGATGGCGACGACGGCGAGTGCGAGCCCGCGCCGGAGCACGGACGGCGGATGGATGCTGGATGCGTGGCCCATGGATGGATCCTCCGTCGTCACGATCAGAACTCGATGCCCAGTGTCATGCGGTGCGCCACCTCGAGACGGCCCATGTCGGCATAGGCGTAGTCGAAGCGGAACCCCAGCGCGTCGTTCAGGTCCCCGCGGACGCCGGCGCCCAGCGTGAGGCCACCCTCGGCGTCCTGCTTGAACAGGTTCTGCCAGCCGGCGCGAAACGCGAACAGCGCCTTGTACGCGTACTCCCCGCCCAGGTTCAGGCTCTCGCTATTATCGCTCGGGTGGAGCGCGTCGAGCGCAAAGCGCAGGCGGTTCCGCGGATCGATCCGCACCGGCAGGCTGACGCCGAAGCGCATCAGCACCGGGACGGAGTGCGATTCGGTGAAGATCTCGGCGGGCAGCGCCGGATTGTCTCCATTCACATCCGGATCCTGGTCGTAGGTCACGCGCAGGTCACGCCCGGAGAACTTGCCGCCGACCCCCAGGTTCGAGAGGCTCGCGCCCAGCTCGAGCCCGCCCTCGCTCACGCGGTAGAGCGTGCCGAGGTGGAACACGGCGGTCGAGAGCGTGCTGTTCCAGATCCGTTCCTGCAGCCATGAAGCTTGCACGCCAATCGTGAAGCGGTCGGTGATCGGCCGGCCCCAACCGATTCCGACGGCGAGGTCCGTCACGTTGAAGCGTTCGCCCGTACCCAGGGGCTGGCTCACGGTTCGAACTTCGATGTCGCCCGAGCCGAGCTGCGTGACGCTGCCAACCAGCGCGCCGGCTCCCCCCAGCGGAAATGCCGCGACGACATGGTTGTAGTCGATCCCGGCGATCCACTCGGCGTGCGACAGCCCGACCCCGCTCTCGCTGATGCGCCCGATCGCCGCCGGGTTGTAGTACGTCGCGTCGAGGCCGAGGCCGAGCGACACGCCGGCGTTACCCATGGCGACGATACGGGCGCTCGGCTCGATGAGGAGGAACGTGCCGACCGTCGTGCCGGTCTTGCTCTGCGCGCCGGCGTCGCCGGCCGACAGCAGGCTGGTACCGACGAGCAGCCCGACGACGGCCGCCAGCCGATTCCCGGGACGCCTGATCACTTGATGACCGCGAACTTGCCGATGGCCGGTTCGGTGCCGGGAGCTTCCACCTGGAAGACGTACAGACCCGGGGCGCAGTCGAGATTGTCCTTCGTGCGCAGATCCCAGGCGACGTAGCCATCGAGCGAACCGTCGTGCCGCAACGTCTGGACGAGTTCACCCCGTACCGTGTAGATGCGAACCACCGCACTGCGCGGCACGGCGCGAAACTCGAGGCGTCGCACGCCGCGCCCCGAGGTGGCGAAGCGCGCCGGCTCGAACGAGGCCGCACCGACGTACGGATTGGGCACGACGTACGGGGCATTCGTCACCGCGACGGCACCCGCGGCGCCCACCTTCTCGCCCGCGGTCGTGAACGTGAACACGTCACTCGGCGTGATCGGCAGGGTGATTCGCGCCGTGAACGTGTCGCCGAGTCCGGGCGAGCGGAGCGGCCCCACCGCCGTGGTGTCGAGCTCGACACGCCATGTTTGTTGGGGTGTCGTCGGGGTTGCGGGCAAGTAGTTCACGATGTCGATGCGTTCATCGAGCCGGGACAGCGTGCCGTTCGCGTCGATATCACGGAAGACGAAGTCGAGCTTGCGCTCTCCCGTCGGCTCGAGCGCGAACACCTCGAAGCGTGCGGGTCGCGCCGGGGCGGGAAAGACCGCGAGCCCGGTGTCCTTCACGACATCGGAGAAGCGGATCTCGAAGTCAACGGGATAGCCCGGCCGGCGCAGGTTTGCATCGAGCACGGGAAGGTACGTAACCTTGAGTCCCGGATTGGTTGGCGGGCCCGGCGCGAAGCCCGAGTTCGCCGCGTCGAATCGCACGACCGAATCGGCGGCGACGATGGGCAGGAGCCCCGCGGCGACCGGCCCGATGCCTGCGCCCGCAAAGTCGCGGCCGGTCGCGAACAGGGTGTCGGCCGCGGAACTGTCCACCAGCGAGTACGTCTCGGCGCGAATGCTGTCGGGAGATGAGTTGGCGAAGATCACCTTGAAGAGGTGGCCATCGGGCACGAGCGCCGAGTTCACGACATCGACCACGACGTCGCCACGACCGACCCCCACCGTGTGGGTCGCGCTCGTCACATCGGCGCGTACATAGCCCGGGACCCTCGGGTTCGGCCGGACGCGCACGGCGTTCTTCGGCAAGTTGACGCCGCCACGCGACGTGCGCGAGACGGTGATCGCGTTCTCCGACGGATAGAAGGCGAGCGAGTCCGGGCCTGGCTCATACCCGTAGTCATACGCCGTGACCCCGTAGTAGTACTCCTGCCCGTTGGTCACCGTGGTGTCGGTCCACGTATGTGTGATTCCGGTCTCGTCGCCCACCCAGTACGACACCCCGTCGACCGTACGCTGCGAGTAGCCGCGCCGGTCATCGATCAGGTCGAACTGGGCGATCGGCCGGCCGTTGCCCGACAAGGTGCCCGAACCCGTGCCGGTCGAAATCACCTGGGGATCGAGGAAATCCGGCTCGGTCGAGCGGTAGATCCGATAGCCCTCGAAATCGTTCACGTTGCTCACCGGGTCGATACCGCGCTCGGCCACATCGTCCCACGACAGCCGCACGAAACCGTCCGCTGCCTCGGCCGTCAGCGTGGGCATCGGCGGGGGCACGGCGAACTGGTAGTTCGCGTCGTAGATCTGCTGCACGGTCAGCACGTTCGTGCGCAGGTCCCCGAGCGTGGCACCAAAGGCGAGCGCCAGACTGAAGCGCTCGGTCTGCCCGGCCTTGAGCGGGAACGGTCCCGAGGCAAACAGGAATCCGATGTTGTAGTTCGAGGCCACCGGCGGGTCGAAGCGCGCCTGCGGATCCGGGTTGGTGAACTGGGTGTACAGCTTCTCCGGCCAGTCCTGGGATTCGGTGAAGAACAGAATGTTGTCGAAGGACGGATCCGGATTACCGGCCCCGGCCTTGATGCGGTTCATCTTGAAGCCGGTGAGCCCGATCTGGTCGCTCTCATTGAGGTCCGTGCCATCGAAGTTCGGTTCGCCCGCGCTTGGCTGGCCATCGCCTTCGCCGGTGTCGCCGGTTCCGGCCACTCCGTCGCCGCCCACGTCGTGGAACTCGGCGGTCCAGTCGAGGTCCTCGTCGCCGGTCCACCAGCGGCCAGCGCGATAGGCGGGGCGACCCTCGAGCGGCCCGTACGCGGCCTCGAACTTCGCCAGGTCGTAGCGGAAGGCCACCTCGGCGCGAATCGCCTCAGTCCCGTCGACGGGGGAGCCCTCCCCCGAGTCGCGTCGCTCGCGAATCATGCCATCATCGTCGTCGTCGATCTCGTTGAACGGATTTCCCGGCGTCTCGAGGTAGGCGTAGCCGAGGTAGCCGGTCTTCCCGCAGTTGCCCGACAGGTCACGGCCGTGTCCGAAGCGGTCGAACGTGTAGACCAGATTGAGTCGCGATGACAGGTCGAAGGACGCATTGTCGTCGTCGGACTCGAAGATGCCGTCACAGGACAGGGCCGAGCCGCCAACGCCCGCATCCATGTAGAGGCCGAAGATGATGTCTTCGTAGTCCGTGGTCGACTCGTTGGTGATGTCGTAGTGCCAGAAGATGACATTTCCGGCCTGCGGGTTCGCCCACTGGAAGCCCCGGACCGCGACCCGAAGCCCCAGCCCGCGCCGCGTCGTGTCGCGAGTGTCGGGGAAGTAGTCCCACCCGTCATAGTACTGGTCATCCATGACGGTGAAGCTCTCCTGATCGGCTGCGGGGCGCTTGCCGAAGTAGCCGTTCCAGCTTCCCGGCCAGCCGGGATCGTCCGGATCGAGCCGCTTGTCGGGCCACTTTCGGGGCCACGTCTTCGCGTCGGTGCTGATGGCCGGCGAGCGGTCGATGTTGACGCTCGAGCTGTCCTGGAAGTAGCCCGGCCGCGGCTCGAAGCGCATGGTCAACCCGGTGTTGGGGCTGATTCCCTGCCGCTCGCGGAATCCCGTTTCCATGATGTAGGCCTCGAGCTTGTTGCGCTGCGTGATCTTGGTCAACACGAACGGTGTGATCCCGTCGCCGTAGTTCATGCCGCTGCCCTTCGGCACTTCGACCGAGTGGAAGGTCGACAGGTCCACGCCCTGCGGATCGGCCGGGTAGTCGCCGACCATGCCGAAGTTCGTGAACGAGGTGCGAATGCGGGCCGCGTCATGCGTGCCCTTGCGCTCGGCGTCGACGGTGCCGCGCTTGTCCGCGGAATCCGGGAGCGGCACCTGCGCACCGGCCCGCGCGGGGAGGAGGGCGAGCAGCAGGGCTGCGATCGCAAGGGCGCGGGGGGCACTCACGGCTTGCCTCCGCCGCTCCACGGCCCGGCAAGGCTCAGTCCGAACTCGATGCGACGCGACGAGTAGAACAGGCTCGGATTGCTCAAGGCGAACTGGTCTCCTGCGGGGTTGAGCGAGTAGTAAGGGCTACCGGTCGTGGCGAACACCGCCCCGTTGAAGTAGCGCGTGTCGAACAGGTTGAAGATGCGCAGGAACGCGCGGAACGGCGCCCCGCCCGCCCGCAGCGTCTTCTCACCCCGGAGATCGACGACGGCGCCGGCGGGTTTCCGACCCGAGTTCGCCTCCTGCCCGTAGCCGAAGCCGCCGACCACGTTCGGAGTGTACGGCTGGCCGCTGCCGATGCGCACGATCGTCGAGGCTGCGAAGTCGTCGGGACGCGCCAGGTTCGCGGTCAGGTTGAGGGTGTGGCGCTGATCCCAGTTGAGCGGGATGCTGCGCGGCCGCGGATCCTCGCCCGCCGCCGCACGGGTGGCGGTCTCGCGCGGATCGCTCGAGTTGCCGCTCGCCTCCTGCCAGGTGTAGTCGAGCGTCATGCCGAACAGTCCGCGCGGCCGCAGGTCAAAGGCCACCGTGAAGCCCAGCACGCTGCCGAAATCGATATTGGTCAGTCGCGCGTACTCCGCGCTGCTGTAGGTCTCGATGAACTCGACGCCGAGCAGGTCGCGGATGTCCTTGTAGAACACCGTGAGGTCCACGCCAAGGTCCTCGCTCACCGCCTGCTTGTATCCGCCCTCGTACTGGATCGTCAGTTCCGGTCCGACGTCGGGGTTGCCGAGCACGCCGACCTTCGCCGAGCCCTCGGGCGTCGCCTGCAATCCGCTCAGGATCGAGTAGTCTGCGTTTGCAAAAATCTCGCCGATCGGCGGGAACTGGGCGAAGTGCCCGTACGCGAAGTGCGCCGCTGCGCGCGGGCCGGTCGGCCACGACACGCCGATGCGCGGCGACAGGATCCACTTCGGCGTCGTGGGGCGCGGCGGCGCGGTCGGGCTGCCGGAGATGTCGTTCGTCGGATTCGACAGGTCGCCCGGCACCGTCGACCGGGCATCGAACAGGTCGAGCCGGAGCCCGGTACGGGCCGTGAGGTCGTTCCATTCGAGCTGATTCTGCGCGAACGTCGAAGCGATCACGGGAAAGTAGAGCGCAGGCGCATAGAGGCGCTTCTCAGGATCCTCGCTCACGCGCACGAGCTGCTCCTCCCCGTCGACCACCGGATAGGTGAGGTAGCCGAGGGTCCCGAACTCGACGCGCGGCAACTGCAGCTCGAGCCCGGCCTTGAACTGGTTCGTCGCCGAGGCCTGGCGCACGTAGGAGCCCTTGAGCATGAACGTGTTCGTGTTCTGGTGGAATCGCGCCGCACTGACCCCGGCGTAGGCAATTCCATCCACGAGCTCGAGTTTGCCCGCGGAGTCGTAGCCCGAATCGTAGAAGTCCTCGAAGGTTCGATCAATGTAATCGAAGTAATTCTGGCGCACACTCAGGTTGTAGAACGACTTCGCGTTCAGCACGTGGTTGACGTCGAGGCCGTGCACGATCGAGAACGTGTGCTGCTTCGAACGGCCGTCGGGCATGATGGAGAATGACCAGTCCGCACTCTGCGCGTCGATCTCGTTGACGATCGCCTGGTAGCTGAACTCGACGTTCTTCAGGGAGCGGTTCGACACCTTCGCCACGCCCGACCGCTCGCGCGATGTGCCGAGCGATACTTCGGCGCCACTGCCCGTGGTCTCGCTGACCGCGGTGACGCGGTTGTAGTCGGTCGGCTCGAACAGGTCGATGCCGCGCACCCAGTCGTCGAACCCGGCGGCGCGCGCACTCAGCAGGAAGAGCGTCTGCGGCAGCGGCGTCGGCCCCGTGAGGCCGAGCTGGAGACTGCGCGAATCGAACGGCCGAAACTCGTATTCGGCGACCCGGCGCTCGGGACCGGTGGGGAAGACGAATCCGCCGCCGTAGGCCTCGGCATTCCACGCGAACTTCTGACTCCCCCGCTTGAGGACGGCGTTGACGACGCCGCTCTGGGCCTGGCCGTACTCGGCGTCGAAGGTGCCACTGATGACCTGCACTTCCTCCAGTAACGAGCGGTCGAGGCGCAGCGTCGACTTGTTGTCGTACGCATTGTTCACCGAGACTCCGTCGACCTGGTACTGCACCTCGCCGATGCGCCCGCCGCGGAAGTGCCCGTCGACGACGCCGGCCTGGAGGTTCACGACGTCGTCCAGACTCTGCACCGGAAGCATCGCAATCTCGGCCGACGACACGCTGACCAGCGAGCTGGTCTTCCCGACGTCGACGACCGCCCGCGTTGAACGGACGACGACCTCCTTCATCTCGAGCGCTGCCTCGACGAGCAGCACATCGAGGCGCGTCGTCAGGTCGGACGACACGGCGACGCCGGTCATCATGACCGGCCCGAAGCCCAGCAGCGCAAAGCGCACGTCGTACGATCCCGGGGGCAGGTTGAGGATCGAGTAGCGGCCCTCGTCATCGGTCACCGCCCCGGTCCGGGCCGCGGGCACGGCGACGTTCACGCCGACGAGCGGACGCTTCTGCGCGTCGAGCACGCGACCGGCGATCTTGCCCGTCGTGCCCGCCCACGCGTCGCGCGCGCCCACGCTGCCGCCGGCCGCCCCCACGAACGTGAGGACGGCGGCGAGCGCGATGTTAGTGAGCCGTCGGATCACTGCACGAACGTGAGCTTGCCGGACAGCGTCGTCCGCTCGACTCCGCTCACCGGATCAGTGACCCGCAGGCGGTAGAGCACGAGACCCGGGCCCTCGGCGCGCGGCACCACGATGTGTCCCTCGCCGGCGGCGCGCACGCCCAGGTTGTGCTCCATCAGCTTGCGCCCGGTCACGTCGTAGGTCTCGAGCAACAGGCGGCTCGCCTGCGCGAGCTGGATACGTACCGTCGCGTTCGAGCGCACGGGATTCGGGGAAGCGCCGAGAATCGTGTAAGCGCCGGGAGCGCCGGGCGGAGGGTCGCCCACCGCGACGACAGCGGTCGGATCGGCGTAGGCCCAGACCGGACAGCAGGTCGCCTCGCGCTCGCGCATGTACCAGGTGCGAGTGGCATAGCTGTCGGTCCACGGGGTGAACGAATCGCCGTCGTTGTAGATCATGCCGAGGTGGACGATGCCGTCGCCCAGACCGGCCGGATAGCCGAGCTTGGTGAGATCGACTCCCAGCTCGGCCGTATACCCGACGTCAGGCGAAAGCCCAAGCGTGTCCAGCGTGGTGCCCGGCTTGAGCAGCAGCGCGACCTGGGCGCCCGCGAGGGAGTCGCGCAGGTACGGCAGGTAATTCCCCGCCAGGGCGGTGCCCGTCGCGGACACCTGGAACGACAGCGTGCGGCCGAGTAACTGGCGGTCGGAGCCACGCAGCACGTTCTCGTTGAGGAAGACGGCGAGACCGTCTTCGCGACCGACTTCGACGAGGTTCTGGACGACCTGATCGTCGACGTCGAACCCGAAATACAGCCAGTCGTTCTTGACCACGTACTTCACGCGGACCTCGCCTGGATCGATGATCGCGGCGAGCCCGCCGTTGACCGTGGGCTGGTACTGCCCGGAGCGGTGCGCCGCCACCCCTCCATAGCTTGCGCGCAGCGCGTCGTCGCCGTAGCGCAGCGTGATCTGGGGGGCCTGCGCCCACACGGCGTCCCCCAGATTGCCGTCGATGACCGGCGCGGCGAGTGCTCCGGCGTTGGGCAGGATCAGTTCTGGTCCGATGACCGGCACGGTGCCCGAGGCGACGGTGACACCCGGCCGGGCATGGATGCGCACTTCGCCGTACCAGGCAGCGTTGCCCCACGGATCCTGCCACCACACACGGTTGGCGCTGAACTTCGGGGGGTCGTTCGGCCACCTCCAGTCGCAGTCGTAGATCGAGCCAGTCCACTCGATGATGTCGCCGCCGGGTTGCGTGATGTCGTACCCCATGACCCCCAGGTCGAAGCGCATCTCCATGATGTAACCCGTGTCGAGCAAGGTGTCCGAGTTGGCGGTGCCGAGCACCCTGGTCACCGCATCCCACGCCGCGATCTGTTCCGGCGTGCGCGGCGAACCGACCGGTTCCTCGGCCCACAGCCCCTTGAACGCCGGGCCCTGCCCGATGGGCGGCGTGCCGAATTGACTCTCGTACCACCAGCCGTACAGGTACTCCGAATTCGGCTTGGGCGCACCGGTCGAGGCGTGGTTCTTGAGATTCATGAGCAGGCCGTCGAACCGGTTGAAGATCTCCGAACCGCCGATCGAATTGTCGCGCACGAAGGCACCCAGGTAGAGCTGGTTTCCCACGGTGAGGAACTTGAGCGTCGCGTGCGTCGGATCGATCGGGGTGGCGCCGGATTCGATCTTCCAGCCGCTGCCCGGCACGCCCGAGTCGATGCCGAAGCGGATGACCGTCGACTCGGCAAGTGCCCAGGCTGGCTCGTTCAGGTTGCCGTCGAGGGTGATCGAAGCGCCGTTGGTGGAGCGGGCCCAGATTGCGTCCTTGCGTTCCGCGTGCGCGGCGCCGGCGGCGAGCAGAGCCGTCGCAGCGATGGCGAACAGGATGAGCTTCTTCATGATGAGGATCTCCTGGCCCGTGGCGTGGCCGATCGCGCTTCGCTGCCGGCGCGCTCCGATCCGCACGAGCGGCGGATCACGAGCATGGCCGGAGTGACCTGATGGCGGCGCTTCAAGGCTGCGCCGTTCTTCCCGTCGACCAGCCTCTCCACGGCGCGGGCGCCAAGATCGAGCAGGTCGACGTGGACGGTGGTGAGCGGCGGATTAAGATAGCGGGCCATGGCAATGTCATCGAAACCGACGATGGCCATGTCCTCGGGAACGCGAAGCCCCGCCTGGGCAAGCGCGCTCATCGCCCCGATCGCCATGTAGTCATTGGCGACGAAGATCGCCGTCGGCCGCGGCCGCAGCGCAAGGAGCCGCGCCACCGCCGAATAGCCGGACGGTTCGGTGAAATCGCCCGCGGCGACAAAGGCCGGATCGGGCTTGAGACCGCGCGCCGCGAGCGCCTTCCGCCAGCCCTCGAGGCGCTGCCGGGCGTCGGCGTTCTGGGTCGGCCCGGCGATCATGGCAATGAGTCTGTGCCCAAGTTCGAGCAGGTGCGTGACCGCGGCCACGGCTCCGCCGGCATTGTCAATCGAGATCGAGTCGCAGCCGATCGCGCGCACGCCCGGATCGAGCAGGACCAGCGGAAAGCCCGGACCCGCAGCCTTGACCAGCACGGCGGTGTCCACGTCGGGCGCCATGACGATGAGCCCTTCGATCCGCCCGCGCATCGCGCGCAGCGCGCCGACGAGATCGTCGCCGTTGGCATGCGAGCTCGAGACGAGCAGGTGCAGGCCGTCGCGGCGTGCCCGCAGATCGATCCCGCGGAGCACTTCGGAAAAGAATTCACCGTACAGATCGGGGAGGAGCACGCCAAGCGCATGGGTCCGGCTGGTGATCAGGCTGCGCGCGGTCTCGTTCGGCGTGTAGTCGAGGCGAGTCGCAGCGTCCTTGACCCGCGCACGAGTCTCCGACTTCACCCGCACATTGTCGTTCAGGACGCGCGAGACGGTCGCGACCGAGACGCCCGCGGCGCGGGCGACATCACGAATAGTGGCCATGGCTTCGGTCCGGGCGCGTCCTTCGGGGGGAGTGTGCGCTCCCAAGAACGACCCGCCCCACAGGACAAGTCCGGGTGGGGCGGGTCGGCTTCATCGGGTTCGCCTTGTGCCTTCTCTAGCGATAGTCGGCCTTGATCTTGCCCCAGGTCGACGCTGCGGCCGGGACCGGGCTCGCGTCGTAGCAGATGTTCGACCACTCAGTCCGCAGATTGATCGTCGGGCCCTGACCACCCCACGGAATCTGCATGTAGCCGCCGGCGTTCGCGGGATTGAGGATGCCCCACAGGCCGCGCGGCGGATCCTGGGTCGGGTTGCCCTCGTCGAAGGCGAGCGGGCCACTCGAGAACGTGCCGTTCGAGTTCGTCAGCGTGTAGACGATGGTCCCCGGGCTGGCGGCAGAGAGACCGTTCGGCTTGTAGTCGATCGCGAGCGTGACCGACGTGCCCTTGACGTAGGTCTGGAGGTGCGCGCCGGTGAACGAGTAGAACGGCAGGCGACCGCCGAAGCAGGCGATCTCGCCCGAAAACGTATTGAGCATGAACACGCCGTCGTTCTCGAGCGACCACCACGGCGAAAGACGCAGCCCCGCTTCGCCGTTACCCGAGCCCGAAACGAGAACCGTGGCGCAGAATGAGAACTGATCGCCGTTCAGAAAGTCGACCGCATTGATGTTGTCGGTCGACAAGCTCCACGCGTGCCGGTTGGCACCGCCGGAACAGCCGGCCGCGGCGTCATCGATGATGACGCTGGCGAAGTTATTGTCGATCACGGTAAGGCTGGAGCCATTACAGTCGTTGTAGACGCGGGGGATCACGACGGCACTGTTGGCGGCCGGGGTGGCCGAGGCAACGCTGGCGAACGCGATGGTGGCGAGAGCGAGCGTAGTAGAGAAGAGGTAACGCTTCGGATTCATCAGGGACTTCCTCCTGAAGGCGGAGGCGCGTCGACGGACTCCGGAGGAGAACGTCGGGCGTCGGGGATTGAAAGAAAAAGGCAAGGACCCGGAGAAAGGCAGGAGCACCGGCGTGCTGATTCCGAGATCGAATGAACTCGAAGGTCCGGGTCGGGGGGAACCCCGGACACGCCTGTGACTCGCACCGGTGAAAACGTTTACATGGAAAGCTCCGGCTGTCAACCCGGAACTCGTTGCCGCTCCCCACTTGATTGGTTCTGCCCACTTCAGTATGGGGTCGACATCCTCCCCTGAAGATCTCATAATCGATTGCAGGACAATCATATACAAAGTAATTTTGCGATTCGAGTCGGCGCGACGCCGAGAGTTCCGGACTCGCCCGGCCGGGGTTCTCGTCGGAATCTGCACACGAATCGGCCGGCCCGGGACCCACAAGCCTCAGGCTGCCGGGTCTGGCCCGCCTTCCGGGCGATCGGCATCATCGTCGAGGATCGCCCGCATTGCGGGCGTCGTCACGTCGTCGAACTGACCCCGGCGTGCCGCCCAGAGAAACGCGAGGATCGCGGCCAGGACGAGCCCGAGCGCCGCCGGAACGAGGATGTAGAGAACACTCACGCGGCGACCGCAGGCTCGGGAACGGCGTCGAACGTCCGCCCGCGCCAGGCGATGAGGAGCACGGTGAGCGAGCTCGCCGGCATGAGGATCGCCGCGACCAGCGGGTCGATCCACCCCGCGAGCGTGAGCCCGGCGCCCACCAGGTTGTAGACCAGCGAGACGGCGATGGCGCGGCGGATGACCCGCATCGTGCGCGCGCTGCCGTCGACCAGCGGGATGAGCCCGTCGAGTCCCGGGCGGGAGAGAAACACGTCCGCTGCCGCGAGCGACGCTTCCGCGCCGCCGCGCAGCGCCACGCCGACCGAGGCGCGCGCCATGGCGGCCGCGTCGTTCACGCCGTCGCCGACCATGACGACCGGTCCGCCGACCTCGAGGCGCTCGATCTCGGCGCGCTTCGCCTCGGGCGAGGCCCCTGCCCGGCGTTCGTCCGGCCCGACTCCGAGGGTGTCCCCGACCGCCGTGACGACATCGGCGGCGTCGCCGGAGAGGATGCGCGGCGTGAAGCCGCGGGCGCGCAGGGCGGCCAGCGTCGGCGCGGCGTCGGGGCGAATGCGATCGGCGAACCCCGCAGCGGCGACGGGCCGCCCGTCGATCGCGATCCACACCGGGGTTCGGCCGTCCGCGGCGGCAGCGGTCGCGCCGGGAGGGGCCGCGGCGGCGATCCCGCCGGCGCACTGCGCGAGCACGAAGCCCGGCGCGCCGATGACGACGCGGGATCCGTCCACGACACCGCTGATGCCACCGCCGGGGACGATCGTGACGTCCTGCACGGTCGAAGTGCCGATGAGCGACGGCGCGAGCGCGGCGACGAACGCGTCGGCGACCGGGTGCCGCGCCTCGCGCTCGAGCGCGACGACGGCCGCCGCGGCACGCGCGTCGCCGGACCAGGCGACGAGCGCGAGCTGGCCCTCGGTCAGCGTTCCCGTCTTGTCGAGCACGATCACGCCCGGGCGAGCCAGTCGCTCGAGCGCGTCGCCGCCGTGGATCAGGATCCCGCTGCGCGCCGCGCGCCCGATGGCCACCGTCACCGCGAGCGGTGTGGCCAGCGCGAGCGCGCACGGACAGGTGACGATGAGCATCGCGATCGCGTGGTCGAGGGCGACGGTCGGGTCGATCCGCGACCACACGAGCCAGGTCAGGCCGGCGAGCGCGAGCACGACGGCGACGAACCCGCCCGCCAGCCGGTCCGCGGCGCGGACGATCGGTGCGCGCTGGGCCGCGCCCGACTCGACCGCGCGCGCGAGGCGCCCGACGCGTGTCTCCTCCCCCACCTGCTCGACGCGCACGAGGATGCGCGGGCCACGCACGATCGTGCCGGCCCACACGGTATCACCGGGACCCACGTCGCCGGGGCGCGATTCACCGGACAGCAGCGACGCGTCGATCGCGGTGCGGCCCTCGAGCACGGTGCCGTCGGCCGGAATGGCATCCCCGTGCCGCACCTCGACGCGGAGGCCGGGCAGGAGCGCTTCACTCGGCACCTCGCGGACGACACCGTCGTCGGCGACCAGGCGGGCGATGCGCGGCGCGAGCGCGGCGAAGAGCTCGGTCGAGTCGACGGCGGCCCGCTGGGCGCGCATCTGCAGGAAGCGCCCGACGAGCAGCAGGAAGACCAGCGTCGCCACGCCGTCGAAGTAGATCGGGCCGCGACCGGTCCAGGTGTTGATCGCGCCGCGCACGAAGCCCGCGCCCAGGGCCAGCGCGATGGGAACGTCCATGTGCAGGGACCGCGCCTTGAGGGCACCGATCGCCGAGGTGAAGAACACGCGCCCGGGCCCGGCGAGGGCGGGTGCGGTGAGCAGCAGGCTGAGCCAGCGGAAGTAGCGCTCGAACTCGGGCTCGATGCGGCCGAACCAGCCGGCGTACAGCGCAGCGGCAAGCATCATCACGTTGCCGGCCAGTGCGCCGGCGAGGCCGATGCGCGCCAGCATCGCGCGGTCCTCGGCGCGACGGCGCGCCTCGCGCGCGGCGGCGCGGTACGGATGCGGGCGATAGCCGAGCGTGGCGAGGGCGCGCGCGATCGAGGACAGCGGCCGGGCCGGGTCGAACACGACACGAACACGCGCCCGCGGCAGGTCGAGCTCGGCGCTCACCGCGCCGGGCACCACCCGCGGCAGCCGTTCGACGAGCCACACGCACGACGCGCAGTGCACGCCCTCGAGGTGGAACTCGACCTCGCGCAGGCCGTCGGCGAGGGGCCGCACGTGGCGCTCATGAAATGCGGGATGATCGAACTCGGCCCAGGCGGACATCGTCGCGTCGCTCGCCAGCGGCCGGACGCGATCGCCGAGCGCATAGAAGCGCTCGAGCCCGCTGGCATGGATCAGCGTCCACGCGGCGTGGCATCCGCCGCAGCAGAAAGCCGGGTCCTCGCCGTCACGCGGGGACGTCGCGGCGCTCTCGACGACGAGCCCGCAGTGGGCGCAGGTCGTACTTCGCGTGGCGTCGAGCGCCTCAGCGACAGCAGTCATGGGCAGCGGGATCGGGTGCGGTGGCACTCGCATCCAGGGTGCGGGCGGAGACCGCCGGCGCGTCGAGCCGCCCGGCCAGCGTCAGTGCGCCGAGCACGAGCACGGCGAGCGCGGTCAGCGCCGGCAGGCGCCGGGACAACGGACCGAACGCGCCGCGTGCCACGAGGCCGACCGCGGCAAGGGCCGGCAGGGTGCCCGCCCAGAAGACCGCCATGACCAGTGCGCCCGGCAGCGGCGCGCCGGTGCCGGCCGCGGTGGCGACGAACGCGTAGAGCCAGCCGCAGGGCAGCAGCGTCGTGGCCAGCCCGAGCACGAACGCGCGTTCGATCGGTGGGCGCTTCGCGACCCCGCGCAACGCCGCAGCGACCGGTCCGCCGGCACCCGCCGCGCCGCGGCCCAGGCCGGCCGACCACTTCACGCCGAACGCCTCGAGCAGGCGTGCGCCGCCCCACAGCACCATGAGCGCGCCGGCCACGATCGTCGCGCCACGGGCCACGCCGACAAGCGCGCCCGCGTGCGTGACGCCGGCGCCGATCGCCCCCGCGAGCAGGCCGAGCGCGACGTAGCTGAGTAGCCGTCCGCCGTGATACGCGACGTGGGCGCGCGTGCGGGCGCGGCCGTCCGCCGAGTAGAAGCAGACGAACCCGCCGCACATCCCGGCGCAGTGCGCGCTGCCCAGCAGGCTGGCCGCAAGCACGCTGCCGACGAGCGCGATCACGACGCGCCCCGCACCGCGTCCGCGCGCAGGCTGGTCGTGAAGTGGGCGTCGCCCAGCGCCGCGTTGACGCGCAGCTCCCACAGGCCGGAGCGCGGCAACGGGAGCGTCGCCGCGTAGACCCCGTCGCCACGGCCGACGAGTTCCGCCGATGGGCGGCGCACCTCGCGGTTGTGGATCGCCTCGACGGTGACGTGCGCGCCGTCGACCGGCCGCCCGTCGCGGTTGACGATGATCACGCGCACCGCGGCGTGCGCCGCCTCGCCGGCGCCCTCGATTGCGCCGATGGCCACCACCGCGGTCCAGCCCAGCGCATCCGACGCGTCACGCCGGGCGGCGGTCGAGTCCCAGGCCACGGCCTTCGGATACGCGTCGGGCTCGACGATCGCCGCGTCGGGATCGTGCGCCAGGCGCAGCACCGCGACGTTGGCGATCACCGTCAACGCGAGCACGGCGATCATCGCCGCCGGCCACAGGTTGCCGGGCTTCACGGCTTCGCCCCCTCCGCCACGGGTCCGACCAGGCGCCAGGTGTAGTTGCGGGCGAACGAGCCGGAGCCCGGCGCGTCCTCGATGCGGAAGGTGATGTCGCGCCGCCCCTCGGGCAGCGCGCCCGCGGGAACGACGACGAACACGCTCGTCTCGGCGGTGCGGTGCGCGGGGACGGGGAACGGGTTGATCGGGGCGACCAGGCTCGCGTCCTCGCCCCCGTCGAGCGCGATGGCGTAGCGCCGCTCCACGTCGGAGCGGTTGGCGATCTTGAAGCGCACCTGGTTCACCACGCTGCCGTCGGCCTCGAACGTGTACGGCGCGCCCTTGCCGCGCAGGACGGTGACCTCGGTGTCGGCGCGCGTGCCCAGCTGCCAGACGAAGAGGCCGAGCACGACCGCGAGCGCCGCCGGGTAGAGCAGGACGCGCAGCCGCAGCCACGACGAGGGGCGACCTTCCATCGAGTCGCGCGAGCCGTAGCGGATGAGCCCGGGCTTGCGCCCCACCTTCGCCATCACGCCGTCGCAGGCGTCCATGCACTGGGTGCAATGGATGCACTCCATCTGCAGCCCGTCGCGGATGTCGATGCCCGTGGGGCAGGTCGTGACGCACATGCCGCAGTCGACGCAGTCGCCGGTGCCCTTGACCGCGATGTGGCCGCGAGGCTCGCCGCGCCTCGTGTCGTAGGCCACGACCAGCGAGCGCCGGTCGAGCAGCACCGCCTGCAGGCGCCCGTAGGGACAGGCCACGAGGCAGGTCTGCTCGCGAAAGTACGTGAAGTCGAAGAAGATCAGTGACGTCGTGCCGAGCATGACGAGGAATGCGGTCGGGTGCTCGACCGGCGAACGCTGCACCCACTGCGCGAGTTGCTCGATGCCCACGAAGTAGCCGAGAAACGTGTGGGCGAGGAACATGGCCAGCAGGAGGAAGATCGCGTACTTGAGCGCCCGTCGCACGGGCAGTCCCCGCGCCGCATCGAGCTTGCGCACTCCGGCCGGGCCGCCCTCGAGCGCGTACTCGATGGGACGGAACAGGAACTCCATGTACACCGTCTGGGGGCAACCCCAGCCACACCAGACGCGCCCGAGCAGGGCGGTGAAGAGGAAGATCGTGATCGCCGCCGAGAGGAACAGGAGCTGGAACAGCACGGTCTCGGTGGGCAGGAACGTCGTGCCGAAGAGGTGGAACTCCCGCCGCGGCAGGTCGAGCAGAATGAGCGGTGCGCCGTTCATCCGCAGGTACGGGATGATGAAGAAGACGAACATCAGCGTCCACGCCACGACGCGCCGGCGCTTCCAGAACGACCCGAGCGACGTCCGCGGCCGGATCCAGCGCCGCGATCCGTCCTGGTTCATGGTCGGCAGGACACGCTCGGGAGCGTCGATGAGCTGGGGGACGGGTTCGCTCACTCTTCGGCCTCGACTTCGACGCCCTGCGGAGCCTTCGGGTTCTCCGGATGCGTACCGTGCACCGAGAGGACGTAGGCCGCCAGCTGATCGACCTCCTCGGGCTTGAGCACGGCGCCCCACGCCGGCATGCCCTTGTCGAGGACGCCCGCGCTGACGACGCGATGGATGTCCCCGGGTTTCCCGCCGTGGATCCAGGACTCGTCGGTGAGGTTCGGCCCGATCACACCGCCGGCGTCAGCCCGGTGGCAGGGCATGCAGTTCTTCATGTAGAGGACCTTCCCCGATTCCATGGCCCCCGGATCGGCCGCCAACGCCAGCAGGACGTCGTCGGCCGGGGCGGGCTTCGTCGCGCGGGAGGCGGCGTACTTCTTCTCGGCCGCCGCCATCTCGTCGGCATAGTTGCCATGCCAACCCTTGCCGAAGCCGACGATGGGCAGGACGTTCGCGGCGTAAACGGCAGCCCACACGATCGTCGCCCAGAAGCTCAGGACCCACCAGCGCGGCATGGGGTTGTCGTACTCCTGGATACCGTCGTAGGTGTGGTCGAACAGCGGTTCCTCGGCCGCACCGGCGGGCGAATGCGGCGTCACGGCGGGCTTCTCGTCGGGCCTCATCACTGGCCTCCATTGCGCGGCTTGGTCGCGCTCTCGTCGTCGAACGGCAGGCGGCTGGCCTGGTCCATTTCACGCTTCGCTCCCGGGCGAAAGGTCGCGATGGCGACCGCGACAAACGCCAGGAGGAACAGGATGAGGGCGATCTCCGCGTAACGGGAGAGTCCGGCGTGGCTCATGATTTCGGAAAGTCTCATCGGGCGGCCACTCCCGCGGGCTTCCGGATGTCGGTACCCAGGCGCTGCAGGTACGCAATCATCGCCACGATTTCGCGATCCTCCAGGCCGGCCGGGCCGCCCTGCTCGACGATGCGGCGCCCCACCTCCTTCGCCTGCGCCCGTGCCGCGCCCGGCGCGTCGCGCACGGCGTCGCCGTAGGGCACGCCGAGCATCGCCATCGCATCGACCCGGTTCTGCACGGCCGGGAAGTCGAGGGGGTCGCGCAGCAGGTGCGGGTAGCCCGGCATGATCGACTGCGGAATGATCGCGCGCGGACTCTCCATGTGCCGCACGTGCCACAGGTCGGGGTACTTGCCGCCCTCGCGCGCCAGGTCCGGCCCGATGCGGCGCGAACCCCACAGGAACGGGTGGTCGTAGACGAACTCACCCGGCTTCGAGTACTCGCCGTAGCGCTCGGTCTCGTGGCGCAGCGGGCGGATCATCTGCGAATGACAGTTGAAGCAGCCCTCGCGGATGTAGAGATCGCGCCCGGCGAGCTCGAGCGGCGTGTACGGCTTGACCGAGGCGATCGTCGGCACGTTCGAGCGGATCAGGAACGTCGGCAGGATCTCGAACAGCGAGGCGACGACGACCGCCACGACGACCATCACCGTGAACAGCAGCGGCAGTCCCTCCCACCGCCGGTGCCAGCCGAGGCCGGTGAAGCGGCTCCATGCCGTCGTCGGGGCGGCGTGCCCGGGCGCGTAGCCAGAACCGTCCGGCTCGCGAAAGGCGCGCGGGAGCGGCGCCGCCTGGATCACCGGCTCCTCGTAGACCCTCGGGCGGGCCTGCCAGGTGCGCAGGATGTTCCAGCCGAACAGGAACATGCCCGCCACGTAGAGGGTGCCGCCGATGGCGCGGCCCCAGTACATCGGCATGAGCTTCATCGTGGTCTCGATGAAGTCGGGGAACTGGAGACGGCCGGTCTCGTCGAAGGCACGCCACATGAGGCCCTGCGTCAGCCCGGCGCTGTAGATCGACGTCGCGTAGAGGATCATGCCGAACGTCGCCAGCCAGAAGTGGACCTCGGCCATCCGGGTGCTGTGCAACTTCGCCTGGAACAACCGCGGCAGCAGCCAGTAGATCATGCCGAAGGTCATGAACCCGTTCCAGCCGAGGGCACCCGTGTGCACGTGGGCGATGATCCAGTCGGTGTAGTGCGCGAGCGCGTTGACGCTCTTCACCGACAGCATCGGCCCCTCGAACGTTGCCATGCCGTAGGCGGTCACCGCGACGACGAAGAACTTGAGGATGGGGTCCTCGGCGACGCGATGCCAGGCGCCACGCAACGTGAGCAGCCCGTTGATCATGCCGCCCCACGAGGGCATCCACAGCATGATCGAGAACACCATGCCGGTCGTCGACGCCCATTCCGGCAGAGCGGTGTAGTGCAGGTGATGCGGGCCGGCCCAGATGTAGAGAAACACGATCGTCCAGAAGTGGAGGATCGACAGGCGGTACGAGTACACGGGGCGCCCGATCGCCTTGGGCATGAAGTAGTACATGAGGCCGAGGAACGGCGTGGTCAGGAAGAACGCCACGGCGTTGTGCCCGTACCACCACTGCATGAACGCGTCCTGCACGCCGGCGTAGATCGAGTAGCTCTTGAACGGAAACACCGGCAGCGACAGGTTGTTGAAGATGTGGAGGACCGCGACCGTCACGACCGAGGCGATGTAGAACCAGATCGCCACGTAGAGGTGCCGCTCGCGCCGCCGGGCGATGGTGCCGAACAGGTTGACGGCGAACACCACCCAGATGACCGTGATCGCGATGTCGATCGGCCACTCGAGCTCGGCGTACTCCTTCGCCTGGGTGAAGCCGAGCGGAAGCGTCACCGCGGCGGAGACGATGATCGCCTGCCAGCCCCAGAAGTGGAGCTTCGACAGCAGGTCGGAGAACATGCGCGCCTTGAGCAGGCGCTGGGTCGAGTAATAGACGCCGGTGAAGATCGCGTTGCCCGCGAAGGCGAAGATGACGGCGTTCGTGTGCAGCGGGCGCAGGCGCCCGAAGGACAGCCACGGCACGTCGAAGTTGAGCACCGGGAACGCCAGCTGCAGGCCGATCAGCAGCCCCGCGAGCATGCCGACGAGTCCCCACACGAACGTGGCGACGAGGAACTTCCGGACGATCGCATCATCGTAGCGGAAGGAGTCGAGACGGCCTTCGTTCATCGAGCCTCCGGGGTGGACACGAAAAGACCGCCGGGACGAAGGGGTCCGGCGGTCGGGGCGAATACTGGACGGATGCGTCGTCTATTCGACGGTCGGCGGGCGCGGCGCGGGCGGGGATGAAAGACCGCCGTCACGCGGAGATACGGCGGGGGGTGAGACTGCCGTCGTCGCATGCTTGATCCCGTCGAAATGCGATCGCCTGCCGGGGGAACACAGGGCAGAGACGTTCGCGGGTGAAGCCTTCGGTCGGATCGTGCCTCGACGGCGCTCCCCCGTCAAGCGCATCGTCGTCGTCTCAGCGCCCGCGCACGATCTCGCCGCTCACGCGCGTCGTAGATGTGGCGGCCGCGTCCCGCGCTGCGAACGGGGACGCCAGCGTTGCGAGTTGCAGGGCGGCAGCGGCGAGGCTGCGCGCGACGACGGACGAATGGCGCATGAAACGGCCCTCCGGGGCGCGAGGCGCGCTCCCTGCACGGAGGGGAAGCAAGGTCCGGGCCGCATCGGGTACGCTGCGGGCATGATCTCTCGCTATTACTTTCTCGACTGGCTGGGCATGGCGCTCGGATTCGTCGCCATGTGGCAACTGGGCAACCGCGATCGCCGCGGCTTCATCCCCTTCATGCTGTCGAACGTCATCTGGGTCGTCATCGGGTTCTGGGTCGCGAGCCTGGCGATGATCCTCGGCAACGCGATCTTCCTCGGCGTCAACCTGCGGGGCTGGTTCCGCTGGAGCGAAGAGGAGCGGCAGCGCGAGGCGGCGTAGCCCGGATCCCGGCTCGTGTCACAGCGCGCGGCGCGAGAACCAGCGGACCGCGAGCGCCCCGCAGACGAGCACGTAGCCGATCGCCCAGGCGACCATGAGCGGGCTCGGCACGTTCGCGACCGAGAACGGCGTGAGGTGGAGTTCCCGCGCGAGCACCGGCTGCATGTGATACGCGGCGAGCTGCCACATCGACTCCGCAGGGAAGACGAGGCTCGCCACCACGCCCACGTCGCCCGCCCCCGGCGTCCGCAGCATGGTGCCCACCTGCTCGAACCACCCGCCGAGAAACGCGAGCCCATAGAGCCCGATGCATGTCACCGCGTTCGCGATGGTCGACAGCCGCGTGCCGAGCGCGATCGACATGGTGAGCATGATCAGCCCCTCGAGCGCGAGCAGCGGCAGCCCGATGTGCAGGTTCGGCGGCGAGACGCCGCCGAGCACACGGGCAACCAGCAGCAGCCCGCCGGCAATGAGCGTGAGGTAGCCGAGCAGCACGATCGCGTGTCCCAGCCACTTCCCGAGGACGATCGTCGCGCGCGAGATCGGCTTCGCCGCGACGGTCTGCATGACGCCGCTCGCGATCTCGCCGGACATCGTGTCGACCGGCAGGCACGCGGCGGTGAGCACGGTCAGGAAGTTCACCGCGTAGAGCCCGGCCATGACGAAGAAGTTGAGCATCACCGGCCGGAGCGACAGCGGCGTCCCCCCGTCCTGCATGATCTCGCGCCGGACCGCCGCGAAGCCGAACCCGAACAGGAGCACGAACACCGCGCCGAAGATGACCGCGGCGAGCAGGATGCGGCGGCGCAGCGCTTCGTGGAGCGTGGCCCCGGCGATCGTCCACACGGCGCGGAGGCTCATCCCGGTCGCGCCCCGTCGCCGAGCACCGCGAGAAAGGTCTCCTCGAGCGTCGGGCGGCTCAGGGCCATCGCCTCGAGGTCGACGCCCGCGGCGACGACCTCGCGGGCGATTGCCGGAGCCGCGGACTCCCCGGTCACCTCCACGCGAATTCGGCCCGGGGCGACGACGCTCACCGGGCCGAACGCCGCAAGTCGCGCCAGCAGCGCCGGCGGCGTGGTCCCGAGAGTGAGCTCGAGCGCGAGCGTCCCGGACGGCTCACCGAGGCGTCGCTCGGCGCGCACGCGCCCGGCCTGGAGGAAGACGACGCGGTCGCACGTCGCCTCGACTTCGCCGAGCAGGTGCGAGTTGAGGAAGACGGCGGTGCCCGCCGCCTTCAGCTCGCCGATCAGGTCGCGGACGAGGAGGCGCCCGAGGGGATCGAGCCCGGAGGTCGGCTCGTCGAGGAACACGAGCTCGGGGTCGTTGAGCAGCGCCTGGGCGAGGCCGATCCGCTGCAGCATCCCCTTGCTGTAGCCCGCGAGCCGGCGCTCCGCGGCATCGAGCAGGTCGACGCGCGCGAGCAGCGCATCGATGCGTGTCTCGAGCCCCCGACCGGAGAGGCCGTAGAGCCGCCCGTGGAAGCGCAGCATCTCCCGCCCGGTCATCCAGTCGTGGAAGCGGAAGTGCTCGGGCAGGAAACCGAGTTTCGCGCGCGCGGCCCGATCGCCGAGCGGCCGGCCCAGCACGCTGCCGGAGCCGGCCGTCGGCGCGATCAGGCCGAGCAGCATCTTGAGCGACGTCGTCTTTCCCGCGCCGTTCGGCCCGAGGAAGCCGAACACCTCACCGCGCTCGACCGTGAGCGTGAGCGCATCGACGGCGACCGTGTCCCCGAACCGGCGGTGCAGGGCATCGGTGACGACGGCAGGGCCGGGCGCGCTCAAGGAATGGAGTTCGCCATCTCGAGCAGCGAGTAGTCGCGGAGGTTGCCGCCGAGCGCGAAGACCCGCTCGCCGTTCGACCAGAGGAGGATGCGCTCGGGACGGCGATTGCCCGGCAGGGTTTCGGCGGCGTCCTTCCGGTCGCCATCCTCCGCCGCCTCGATGAGCAGCCCGTGCTGGCCGCGCACGTCGACCTCGCGAAACGTCGCCTTCCCCGTCGGCAGGGGGATGAGCATGGTCGAGTTCCAGTCGACCCGGTCGGCGAAGCGCCGCGCCTCGTCGGCGGGCAGCCCCACGACGCGCAGGCCGATCTCGGCCAGCCGCGCGCGTTCGAGGCCCGGCGGCATGCTGATCTCCGGGTTCGGGGCCTGCATGAGCACGGCCTCGATCTTGTCCTTGCGGTAGCGGATGCCGACCCTGCGCCCGGTGCGCACGTGGACGCGTGCCCCGTCGTACGCCGGCGGGATGCCTGCGTCGCGAATGTCGAGCGAGGCCAGCAGGTCGGAGAGCCGCCGTGCATCGAGCGTGAGCTCGACCTCCTGGCCGTCGACCACCATCGCCGAGTCGGCGACGAGGCCGGCGGGCAGGATCGCGGGTTCGGCCGGCGCGTAGCCCGCGGCGGCGAAGGCGAGCGCCGGCGTGGCGAAGCGCTGGGCCGGCCCTGCCTCGCGCAGCACCCGCACCTCGCCGAGGATGCGGCGCGGATCGGCGACGTCCTTCTGCAGCGCCTCGAACCGCGAGGGATCGACGTTCACGGCGACGAAGTTGCGCACCCGGAACATCTCGAGAAAGGCCTGCGCCCCGGCCCGGACATCCGGGAACAGCGCGAGTGCGGCGATCGCGACGGCCGCCGGCACGACGACACCGAGCGCGCGACGCAGCCCCCGGCGCTTGGGGAAGGAACGCGAGCCCCGCGCTGCGTCCTCGGCAGCGAGGCGGCGGCGCAGCGCGGAGGTGAACTCCGGGCGCGGATTCTCGCGCGCCGCGTGCAGGAAACGGTCATCCATCGTCAGGCTCCTTCCCCGGGTGCGCCCCAGCGCTCCCGCAGGCCGGCAATCGTGCGCGACAGGATCGTGCCGACGTTCGACTCGCTGAGCCCGGTCGCCGCGGCAATCTCGCGATGCGAGAGCTCGGCACCGAACTTGAGCGCGACCAGGGAGCGTTCGCGCTCGGGGAGCGTGGTCAGCAACGACAGGAGCCGCTCGGCATCGGAGCGGCGCACGGCGACGTCCTCGGGTGTCTCGCCCGCGGAGAGGTTCGCGACTTCATCGAGGGACCCGTGGTCCCGTCGCGCCCGCGCGTGGTCGATCGCCACCCGGTGCGCGATCGTGTGGAGCCAGGTCGAGAACGCCCCGCGATCCTTCCGGTAGCGGGCGCGGTGGCGCCAGGCCTTCTCGAACGTGATCGAAGTCAGGTCCTCGGCCACGGCCCCGTCTCCCACCCGGTAGCGGAAGAAGTTGTAGATCCGGGGCATCTGGTCGGCAAAGACGGCGTCCCAGTCCGCCGCCTGGTCGGCGGCATGGGGCAGGGCCCCGCTCACGATCGCGCTCTCGGTCGACATGCAGCCTATTGTACGGATGGACGGTCGCTCCGTCACACCCCGCGTGCCGGTGCTAGAATCCCCGACCATGAAGACCCGCCTGCTGCCCGCGCTCTGTGCCGTCGCCGTCCTGCTGCTCGCCACGGGCCCGGTCGCGCCGGCCGAGGCCGCCGAAGCGGCCGATCCCGTCATCGACTCGCTGACCGCCGTCGTCCGCGCCGATCCCGCGAACGGCCGCGCCCGGCTGAGGCTGGCGCAGAATCTCCTGGTCACGGGCCAACTCGACGAGGCCGAGAGGACCTACCGCCAGGTCGATTCGATGGGCTTCGCCCGGCTCATCGCGCGCTACAACCTGGCCGCGATCGCCGCGCGGCGCGGAGAGCCCGACTCGGCGTGCGCGTGGTTGGGCCGCGCGTTCGCGGCCGGCTACGGAAACTTCGCGGCACTCGACGCCGACGCCGACTTCGCCGCGCTCCATGGGACCGCGGCGTACGACACGCTCGTCGCGCGCGCCCGCGCGCAGACTTACCCGTGTGACGCGGACCCGCGCTTTCGCGCCTTCGACTTCTGGATCGGCGACTGGGATGTAATGGCGAACGGCGTGCGCGTCGGCACGAACACGATCTCGCGCGAACTCGAAGGCTGCGCGCTGTACGAGCGCTGGCGCGCGAACCCGGCGTCGGGCTCGTACGGACACAGCGTCAATCGCTTCGACCCGGCGACCGGCAAGTGGCGCCAGTTGTGGATCGACGCCAACGGCAACCAGACCGACTATGAGGGCGAGGTCACCGCCGACGGCCTCCGGTTCACGGGCGTCGTGGTCCCGCCCACCGGGGCGGGCCAGCGCAGCGAGATGACCTTCACCCGGCAGCCTGACGGCAGCGTGCGCCAGTTCATCCGCTCGTCCCCGCTCGATCGCGAGGAGTGGACGATCGCATTCGACGCGATGTACGTGCGGCGAGCGGCCGCGCCCTAGAGCGAGCGCCGCGGCGGCATCGCGAAGTTGGCGAGCAGGATCCCGGCGGCCAGTGCGGCGGCGAGCACGACGAGCGTGAACAGCGCCTCGATCCCGGGCACCACGTCCTTCGCCACCAGCGCCGACACGCTGCGCACGCCGAGGCTCCCCGGCACGAGCAGGATCAACGAGGGGACGATCGCCACGGCCGCCGGGCGGCGGCGCACTCGGGCATACAGGTTGCCCACCAGACCGACGGCAAACGCGGCGACGAGGATGCCGATCTCGGGCCCGGCCACCTGGCTGGCGACGCGCTGCGTGCCGTAGGCCACCGCACCCGCGACGGCGATCACGAACACGTCCCTGGGCCGCGCCCGGAACAGCACGGTCAACGCCAGAGGGGTGAGCGCCAGTGCGAGGCCCTCGGTCCACGCCGGCAGCGGTGCGGAAGGTGCGGCGACCGCGGCGGCGCCGACGAGCGGCTCGAGGCGCGCGCCCAGCGCAAGCCCGAAGCCGATGGCGAGGAACGTGAGGGCCGCGCCGGCCATGCGCGCCGTCCCCGAAACCAGGTGGCGCGTGGCCAGTTCGGTCAGCGCGACCGTGAGGGTGAGGCCGGGCACGAGCACGATGAGCCCTGCGACCGCAGCCATCGCCGGCACCAGCGGCGCGAACACCAGCGCCCAGCCGACGGCCGCCGCAGCGGCGGCGAACGAGGCGATCCACTCGAAGACCCGCGCCGCGTCGCGGTGCCGCGAGGCGAGCCATGCGAACCCGCCGGTCTGCGCCCCGATCAGCGCGCCGACCACGACCTCGTTCCAGCCGCCCCCGAGGAAGCGCGCGACGGTTGCCGCGGCGAGGCCGTACGCCGCGATCGTGAGCACCGGTCCGTAGCGCGGCGGCCGCGCGGCGAGCGCGTCGAGTTCCGCGATCGCCGCCGCGGGCGTGAGGCGATCCGCCTGCACCTCGGCGATCACCTCGTCGACGTGCACCATGCGCTCGAGGCCGACCCCGGTGGGCTCGACGCGGAGCAACGTCGTGCGCGACTCCTCCTCGCTGCCGAAGGAAACGAAGATCGAGGTGGGCGTCGAGAAGAAGCGGCCCTCGATTCCGAGCCGCGGGGCGAGGACGGACATCGCCTCCTCGATGCGATGCGAGGGCGCACCCGACTCGTGGAGGGCCCGCGCAAGGCGCAGCAGGAAGCGTTCGGCCGCCGGCCGGGGTCCTTCTGCAACTTCGCTTTGTGCGCCTGATCCGCCGCTCACACTGGCCCTTTCGTAGGGTGAGGTGGCAGCGTAGCACAACCTCCGAAAGCGTTGCGGGTCCGTAGCTTCGCCACGGACCCGCCGACCGCCATTCAAGTGAGTTCTGAAGTCGGAGACCGCTCCTAGGCGGCGCGCTGCTCACCCTCGCCATCCCCTGCAACCACGGTGGGAACCACCCCGCGCTTCCACTCGGCGCGCACGATCTCGATCTCGGAGTCGAGCGCTGCGATGCCGGCCTCGACCTCGTCGAGACCGTTGCCGACGGCAAGCGTGGCGATTCGGTCGAGCACCCACTCGGCACGTCCCGCCCCCACCGAGCGGCACATGCCGGCCAGCGCCTGGGCCTGGAACTCGATCGCCCGCGCGTCCCTCCACTCGGCGGCCTTCTTGAGGCGCTCGATGGGCTGGCGCGTGCGGGTGAGGAATGCATCGATGAGCAAACCGCGGATCTCGTCGTTGCCCATGCTGACCGCGTCGAGGCTGGCCGCGTCGATCACCGCGAGGTCGCCCGCATCCCACGGACCGGGCGCCGGCACCAGCGACGGCGCCGGCGACGAAGCCTCGACGGGCGCCGGCGCTTCGTTCCAGGTCGGCTCGGGCATGGACTCGGCGATCGGCTCGTTCACCGGCTCGGCGACGAACTCGGCCTCCACCATGACCTCGGGCACGAACTCGGGCACGAACTCCGCCGCGGGCTCAGGCTCTGCCGCGGCTTCGGGCACGACGAAGTCCTCGTCTACGTTGACCCGCGACTCGGCGGGCGCCGGTGCCGGTGCTTCGGCCGCAGAAGCGGCCTCGGCCCAGCGGGCGACCGTGGCGACGAGCGCCTCGAGATCGACCGGCTTGCCGAGCAGGTCGTCGATGCCGGCCTCGGCGCAGCGCGTGCGATCCTCCTCGCGCACGCGGCCGACCAGCGCGACGATCGGCGTGCGCCGTCCGCCGGCGAGATCGCACGAGGCGCGCAGGGCGCGGGCGCGTTCGATGCCCTCGTCCCCCGCCGAGGCGACGTCGACGAACACGACGTCGGCCGGTTGCGTGGCCAGCGTCGCCGCGGCGGCCTCGACGTCGCCCACCATCTCGGGCGCGTAGCCGACCCGACGCAGTGCCGAGGCGATGACCAGCTGGTCGATCGGGTTGTCCTCGACGACGACCACGCGAACGCGGCTCTTCTTGAGCTCGGCCACCGTGTGTCGAGTCACCAGGCGACCGGCGGTTCCTGGCTCGTGCCCGATCAGCTCAGTCAGCGCGGCGCGCAGTTCGCCGCTCTCGATCGGGCGCACGAAGTAGGCGCCGTAGCCCCAGCTCTCGGCCCGGGCGGCGTCGCCCGGGCGGCCCATCGCGGTCACCAGGGCGAGCGGCGTCGTGGCGAGCGACGCGTCTTCGCGCACCGTGCGCGCGAACGTGTCGGCGTCGAGCTCGGCCAGCTCCAGGTCGACCAACACCGCGCCGTACGGCGCCCCGGCGGCAGCCGCGGCCTTCATCGCCTCGATCGCCTCGAGCCCGCCGCGTGCCTCGTCGCAGGTCGCGCCCCAGGCGCCGATCGCCTCGCGAATGGCGCCGCGCGAGGCGGCTTCAGCGTGGATCACCAGCGCCTTCAGGCGCGTGACATCGCCGCGCTCGGCCGACCACGGGGCTGTCGCCGGGCGCTCGGCCTGCTTGCCGAGCGGAATCCGGAACCACAGCTTGGCACCCAGTTCCGGGATGCTCGTCGCGCCCGAGTCGCCGCCCATCAGCGCCACGAGTCGACGTGCGATGGTGAGGCCCAGCGCCCGGCCGCCGAAGCGGCTGCCGGGAGCGGGCTCGCCGCGGTACAGCGCGAGCAGGCCGGCCTCGACCTCGGGATCGCCGCCGAGCGACGAGCCGATGCGGTTCACCCAGATGCGGACCACCGCCTGGTGCGCGGTCTCCTCGACCAGTTCGACGCGCAGCTGCACTTCGCCGCCCTCGGTCTGGTCGAGCGCGCACTGCGCGAGCTGCAGCAGGATCTGGCGGACGCGACCCGGGTCGCCGTTGACCAGCGACGGCACGCGATGGTGCACGAGGCTCGAGAACTGCACCTTCGAGTCGTGCGCCTGCGTCGCCAGCAGCGAGGCGACTGCATCGACGGTGACGCGCAGGTCGAAGTCCATCGAGCCGATCGCGAGCTGGCCGGACTCGATGCGCGAATAGTCGAGGATGTCGTCGACCAGCTCGAGCAGCTGCTGGCCCGAACCCTGGATCACCTCGGTCCAGGTGCGCTGGTCGCGATCGAGGTTCGAGTCGAGCAGCAGGCGGCTCATCCCGATGACGCCGTTCATCGGGGCGCGCAGCTCACCGCTCATCGAGGCCAGGAAATTCGACTTGAGCTCGGCGCCCGCGGTCGCCTCCTCGAGCCGTGCCGAGAGTTCCTTCGAGCGACGCTTGAGGACGTCGAGTTCCGAGTGGATCTCGTGCAGGTCGTGCGCGGCGCACACGTAGGCCCTGCGGCCGTTGGCCGCGTTCGCCAGCCGGATGTGCAGGCCGACCCAGCGCGCGTCGACGCCGCCAGTCAAGATAGGCGCCTCGAGGTAGAACTCGGTCTTGCCGCGACGGCGCTCGCGCAGGATCGTGCGGGCCGCCTTCATCTTCCACTCCTCGGGGAAGAGGCACGAGAACGGCTCGCCCGCGACCGCGGCAGCATGCCGACCGGTCAGCGTCTCGGCGGCGGCGTTCATCCAGGCCAGGCGCCCTTCGGGGCTGGCGCAGAAGATCGGCGTCGGAATGAGGTCGCGCGGATCGAACGAGGGATTGGCGGCGGTGGTCGAAGCGCCCCCGGTCGGGGTCGCCTCCTGCGACGTGCGGTCATCCATGATCGTCACCCGTGGTTCGGGGCCTCCTGTCCGCTCCGGGCGCGGCCGCGACCGGGCGGGGCACAGGTCTACGGGCTGGATATCGGCCCGCCTGGTGCGTTCCTGAACCCCGTCGGGGAAGGGTCTTGCGCCGGAAAGGCCGGTGGATACAATGGCGCTGAATCCCACGCACTCGATCGCCTGCACCTTGCGGGATTTCCCGTCGTGTTTCCGCCATGGAGGTTGTCTCCGTCATGAAGAATCGCTCCCTGCTCGCACTGCTCGCGCTCACCGTCGCGATCGGCCTGTCCGGCTGCTCGTCGGCCTCGGGCCTGGTCAACCAGGCTTCGTCCCTGGGCTCGCTCGTCGGTGCGAACCCGAACCTGTCGACGTTCATGGGTCTCGCGCAGTCGTCGGGCATCGACAAGATGCTCACCGGCAAGAACCCGCTGACGCTCCTCGCGCCGAGCAACGACGCCTTCAAGGCGCTTTCGCCGGACATGCTCGCGGGCCTGATGAAGCCCGAGAACAAGGACCAGCTGAGCGGCATCCTCAAGAACCACATCGTGTCCGGTGGCGCATCGCTCGACGACCTGTCGAAGATGACGGGCACGAACTCGCCGAAGAGCCTGCTCGGCTCGACGATGGACGTGACGCAGGCGAAGGACGGCAGCCTCTCGGTCGGCGGCGCGAAGGTCGTCTCGAGCGCGAAGGCCGGCAACGGCTTCGTCCACACCGTCGACAAGGTCATCCTCCCGCAGTGACGCATGAAGCCCGGGGCGACCGCCGCGTCGGCGGTCGCCCTATCGGCTTCGCCCTCCGCAAGACCCCCGCCGCCCTGCTTCACGTCCTCGCCACCCCACTCGTGTCCGCCGAGTTGATCTGGAGCGTGAAGTATTCCTTCTGATCCCGAGGACCCGACCCCGACATCCGTTCCGGCGCTGACCGATCGCGAGGTCTACCAGGCCTGGTGGCCACTCGCCGCGAGCTGGCTCCTGATGGGCCTCGAGTTGCCGTTGGTCAGCGCCGTCATCGCGCGCCTGCCGCTGGCCACCGTGAGCCTCGCCGCGTACGGCGGCGTCGTCATGCCGCTGTCGCTGCTCATCGAGGCGCCGATCATCATGCTGCTCGCCGCCTCGACGGCGCTGGCACGTGACTTGTCGTCGTATCGCGTGGGCTCGCGCTTCATGTGGACCGCGGGGCTCGCGCTCACCGCGCTTCACGTGCTGGTCGCCTTCACTCCGCTCTACGACCTGGTCGTCGTCGGCCTGCTGCGCCCGCCGCCCGAGATCGTCGAGCCCGCCCGCATCGGCATGCAGATCATGACGCCGTGGACCATGGCGATCGCCTACCGTCGCTACCAGCAGGGCGTGCTCATCCGTTTCGGGCGATCGCGCGCGGTGAGCGTGGGCACCGCCATCCGCCTGGCGACGATCGCGCTCGTGCTCGGTGCCGGCGCCGCGCTGTCGACCGCATGGCACCTGCCCGGCGTCGTCATCGGCGCCAGCGCGACGTCGCTCGGCGTCGTCGCCGAGGCGGTCTACGCGTGGATTGCCGTGCGCCCGCTGCTGGCCGGCCCGGTCAAGGCCGCGCGCAACGACGGCCGCCCGCTCGACACGGCGCGCTTCCTGCAGTTCTACATCCCGCTGTCGCTCACGCCGCTGTTCCTCTTCGCCTCCATGCCGCTGTCGACGGCGGCGATGGGCCGCATGCCGCTGCCGCTCGAGTCGCTCGCCGCGTGGCCCGCGATCAACGGACTCGTGCTGGCCGTGCGCAGCACCGGCTTCGCGCTCAACGAGGTCGTCGTCTCGCTGCTCGATCGCCCCGGCGCCGCCGCGGTGCTCTTCCGCTTCGTGCGTCGCCTCGCAATCAGTATCGGGCTCGTGCTGCTCCTCCTGGCGGCGACGCCCCTGGGCGGGGTGTGGTTCGGTGCGGTGGCCGGCCTCACCGGTGCGCCGCTGGCGCTGGCCATCGCCGGCCTGTGGTTCGCGCTGCCGATCCCCAGTTCGACCGCATTCCAGAGCTTCCACCAGGGCGCGATCGTCCACGGTCGCGCCACGCGCCACGTCACCGAGTCGGTGCTCGTGCTCCTGGGGACGATCGCGGCGGTGCTGGGAGTGGGGATCGCGCTGGGGCGGGTCCCTGGCTTGCACGTGGCGCTGGCGGCGGCGGCGCTGGGAAACCTGGCGCAACTGGCGTGGCTCGCCCGCCGCTCGAAACAGGTGCTCGCCCGCGGGTTCTAGCCGGTCGCGCGTGGCTCACTCGTCCGCCTCGGCATCGCCACGCTCGTGGGCCCCGCGACCGGGCGGCCTGAGCCGAGGGCCGCTTCAATCTGCAACAATCACGACGCTTGCGTGATAGCCCGGGAAGGACCGATTCTCCCCGGGAAGCGCGCCCCCCCGGGACGCCGCCCCCGAACCCGTGGAGATCCAACCCATGAACAGCGAAGATCCCAAGAAGGCCGACTTCTCGAATGTCGAATCAGGCGGCTCGTCGACCGCGCCCCATGCCCCGACCCCGCCGGCGGAATCGCCCCCGACCGAGATGGCCTACACCGTCTCCGCGGGCGACAGCCTGTCGGTCATCGCGAAGAAGGTGTATGGCGACGCCAACAAGTGGCGCCTGATCTTCGAGGCGAACACCGACCAGATCAAGGATCCCGACCTCATCCATCCGGGGCAGATCCTCAAGATCCCCGCAGCCTGATCGTGACGTTCGCTTCCAGGGAGGACTCTCGCATGATGCGTCTCCGCTCGATCGCCCGGCTCGGCCGGTTCGCCACCGTCGTCACCCTCGCCATGCTTGCCTTCGCCGGCTGTGCGAAGAAGGAGGAGGCCGCGCCCCCTCCGGTTGCCGAAGCACCGAAGGTCGTGCCGTTCCGCGTCGTGTCGATGGACCTGGGCAAGCAGCTCGACGCGAGCATGCGCGTCGTCCAGTCGTCGGCCCTGTTCGGCGTGCGCGACACGATCCACCTGGCGATCGCCAGTGAGGGCTCGTCGCCGAGCGTCACGCTGCGCGCCGTCTGGAAGTTCGAGGACGGGCAGACCGTCGGCGATGACGCCCAGGGCCTCGCCCCGACCGGCCCGGCGCAGACCGAGTTCCACATCCTCAACAAGTTGCCGTGGCCGAAGGGCAAGTACAACGTCGAGCTGTTCGCCGACACGACGTCGGCCGGCAGGAAAGAGTTCATCGTCCAGTAGTCCGTAGCCGCCGCGCCAGGATCGCGCCCGAAGTCCGCGAGAACTCTCCCACCCTCGGAGGTCCCGCCTGCTTCGCACGAACGGATTCGTCATGGCCGATTCGCCCGCCCCGCCGATAACCCCGGCAGCCGGGTCGGGACATCCGCTTGTCATCATTCCAGATGCCGTCCCCCGGAACCCGATCCGCCCCGCGCGGACCGCGGCCTTCGTGTTGTCCTTCGCTGCTCGAGCCGTTCCCCAGCCGCCTGCGACGTGCGCGCGGCGTTCCCGTGCTGGAGGTGATCGCGTGCTTCATTCGTGGCTGTCCCGCTGTGCCCTCGTCCTCTCGACCGTCGCGCTGGCCGCGGCCGCCGCGGCCTCCCCGGCGCTCGCCCAGTTCACGGTTCAGCGCACGTCGTCGCCGATCTTCTACACGGACATCGGCGACAACCCGAGCCTGTCCTGCATGTACGTCGCGTACGAGGTGACGAACACGAGCCCGCTGGCCGTGCCCTCGGCCTGGGTCGACCTCGGCAACTTCGGCGGCGGCCTGGTCGGGCTCGCCCCGGGCGAGGACGGCCGCGTGCAATTGGGATCGCTGGCCCCGGGGCAGAGCAAGACGGCGTTCTTCTACCTGCGAGCCACCGCGACGACCGCGGTGGACCAGGCGCACGACGTGCGCGTCTACACGGCGGAGCCCCCGGGCCCGCCGGCGCTGACCCAGTCGTTCGCCTTCACCGACGTCGTGAGCACGATCTCGGCCAGCGCGAACAAGGTGACCACGGTGGTCTCCGGCCCGACACCCCCGGGACTCGGCGGCATCGTCACCATCACCGTCACCGGCGAGACCGGCACGATCGGCGGCGCCGGCATTCTCTCCTTCACGCCGGCAGCGGCGGTGAGCTGGCTCCCGGCGAGCTATGAAATGGTCGGTAGCACGATCACGTTTTCTGGCAGTGCCAACGCCGGGGTGCTCACCGACAGCCTCTACTACATCGCGCCGTCGAGCTCGGCGACCGACTACGTCGCCCAATACCGCTTCCGCGCGGTCAACACGACCGTGGTGCCGGTCGTGGTCACGCCGATCGGTTACCTCTCGAGCGGCGCCCAGATCAAGCACACCGACACCGGCAACTTCGGCGGCTTCGGCACGGTCGTGTCGCCGACGAACTTCGTTCGCGCGAGCAAGCTGGTGACACCGGCCGTGCTCGACACCGGCGGCGTGGCCACGTGGACCGTGCGCTTCACCAACAGTGCCGCCTACGTCATCGACCTCGATGACATCATCGACCGCCTGCCTGCCGGCGCGA
>JANPEF010000148.1:0-5775 GCA_031431875.1 Candidatus Eiseniibacteriota bacterium
CTCAGAACGCGTTGAACGTCAGGGCGAGCGACAGCGTCTGCTTGAACTGGCCGGCGCGACGGATGTTGCGCTGGATCTCGTCGTGCTGCTCGGTCGGATCCGCCAGGTCGACGTTCGCGGCCGAGTCGAACTTGTCGTAGATGAGCTGCATGTACAGGTTGACCGCAATCACTTTCGTGATCTGGCTGGTGAACGAGTTGCGCCAGTTGACGTCGGGCGTGCGCCAGTAGCCCGCCACCTCGCGATGCGTCGGGTCCAGCGCGGTCACCGCCGCGTCGTAGCTGTCGAGCGCGTCGCTCCCCGAGTAGAACAGCGGCGCGAAGACGAGCAGGTCGCCGCGATACACGATGCGGCCACCGGCGAGCGGCTCGAGCATCGTCGTGTACCACTCGAAGCCGCCGTCGTTCGACGAGTACGAATCCGTCACCTCCGGGCTCTGCTGCACGATGGTCTTCCCGATCGTCTGCCGTGCGCCGACGCCGACGCGGGTGATGAACTCGCGAGTCGCGGACTTGCGGAACACCTTGGCGAGACCAGCCGTCTCCTTGAGGCGGATCGGGTTGAACGAGATGCGCCCCGGAGGATTGGAGTCGTCGCGGAATTGCGTGTCGAGACGGAACGAGGCGTAGGGATCGGCGAACTTCTGCAGCGTCCAGCGCCCGGTCGACTCGAAGTAGATGAGGTCGGTCGTCTTCTCGGCGGATTCCCAGACGAGTTCGTCCGGATTGTCCGGGTCGCGATCCTGGCGGCTGGTCTGGCCGTAGGCCAGCGCGAGTTCGTTTCGCCAGTTGAAGCTCCGCGAGAACTGCCGCTCCGCGATGAAGTCGGTGCGCGCCGACCACGCGATGGCGCCCTGGTCGCCACCGGACCAGTTCGAGCTGTACGAGCTCTGCTCGATCCCGAGCCCGAGCTTGAGGTGGGTCGACCACGCTCCGGGATTCATCGCGATCGAGTCGGGAATGGCGGCCGGGGCCTCGGTTGGCGCGGCAGGGGCCTGGCCGCGGGCGGTGCCGGGCAGCACGGTTACGAGCGAAGAGGAGAGGAGGACGATGCCGACGGCTGCGCGGTGAGACGTCATGAAATTGAATCCTCCGGAAGGTCGGCTCGTGGCGGTGAGGGTGGCCACGAGAGTGTTGTCGTCGCCGAGTGGCGTGGGTAATCTCCCGGCAACCGCCGTACCGAGGCAAGACTTTTCCCGAGGAGTCCGCAATGAAGCACTTTGCCCGTCACATCCACCGCAGCGTGATCGCCGCGGTCGTCATCCTGCTCGGCTTCGCCTCATCCGCTCGCGCCCAGGACAGCAGTACGCCACCGCCGCCACCGGCCGAGCCGCCCGCGCTCGAGAATCCGACCGCCCCGCCGGCCGAGCCGCAGTCGCTGCAGCCGGCCGCGCCCGCGACCACCCCCGCAGCCAGGGCGAATCCCGCGACGCCGCGCAGTCGCGGTGGGGCGGCATTCAGCTGGGGCGACTCGACCGGGATGGTGCTGCCGCCCCTGGCCGACGTGCGCACGCCCGAGGAGCTCGACGTCGACTACGCGTCGTGGCAGCAGCTGCGCTCCCGCGCCGAGAGCCGCATGCTCAAGTCGCGCGAGCGCTCGGTGCGCTGGAAGTCGCAGGTCGAGATCCAGAAGTCGCAGATCGACCTCCTCGGCAAGCAGAGCGCCGCTGCCAAGAAGGAAAAGCGCGACGCCGACAAGAAGGATGCCGACCTGAAGAAGAAGCGCGAGGAGAAGAAGCGCGATTACTTCGACTCGATGCGCCAGGTCATGGAAGCCGCCGCCGACCACCAGAAGACGCAGGTCGACCTGGCCCAGGTGCGCATGGTGGCGATCGACCAGGAGCGGAAGCTCCACAGGCTGTGGTCCGCCAATGGCTACGAGGGGCGGCTCAGCGCCGAGTCGCGCGCTGCGGAGCAGCAGATGCTGACGCTGGTCAAGCAGGACGCGGACCTGCTCACGACACTGGCGAGCCGGGAGAAGGCGCTCGCCGACAAGAACCTGAACGCGCTCAAGCTGTGGGGCGAGCTGCAGAAGTGATGCGCGGCTACGGGCTCGTCTTCGCGCGGAACACCATCGCCGCCGAGTTCATGCAGTAGCGCTTGCCCGTGGGCCTGGGGCCGTCGTCGAAGACGTGGCCCAGGTGCCCGCCGCAACGCGCGCACACGATCTCGGTGTTCATCCCGCCGTAGCTCATGTCGGGCAGCCCGCGCACGTGGTTCGCGGCGACGGGGGCCCAGAAGCTGGGCCAGCCCGTCCCCGAGTCGAACTTGGTCGCCGAGGAGTAGAGCGGCAGCGCACACCCCGCGCAGGCGTAGGTGCCCGTCCGATGCTCATCCCACGTCTTGCCGGTGAACGCGATCTCGGTTCCCTTCTTGCGCAGGACGCGATACGCCTCGGGGGCGAGCAGCTTCTTCCACTCGGCGTCGCTCTTCGTCACCGTGCCGATCGAGTCCCTGGGGGCTGCGGGCGGGGCGGACTTGGCGCCGACGGCCAGGACGAGCCCCAGCGCCAGGGCGAGCAGGGTCCAGGGCAGGTGGCGGCGTCGCGGCGACATCGGGGGCTCCTTGGTCCGGGGTGGCGATCGCGGGGCGGTCCGTCCGCCCACACCCGAGGATACGAGCGATCCGCGGTGGTGGGAGCGCTCGCAAGCGAAAATCCTGTCAGGCCCGGGTCAAGGTTGGCAACCGTCGCCGGCCACGCTAGGTTCGTCGCATGATCCGGCCCGCGTTCATCGCTCCCCAGCCGTTCGAGGGGATTCTCGACGGTCACATCTTTCCGATGGAGAAATACGGCATGGTGCGCGCCGCGCTCGAGGCGGGGGGCGACGTCGCGCCCGACGAGTGGCTCGTCGCGACGGCCGCGACGCGGGACGAGCTGCAGCTCGTGCACGATGCGGAGTACCTCGACGACTTCCTGGGACAGCGCTTGACTGCGCGCACCAAGCCGTCCGAGCTGCCGCTCGACGAGCGCATGGTCACGGCGTTCAGCGGATACGCCGGCGGCACGATCCTCGCCTGCCGCGCGGCCCTCGAGCGCGGGCTGGCCGTCCACGTGGGCGGCGGTCTCCACCACGCGTACGCGGATCACGCCGAGGGGTTCTGCTACCTGAACGACATCGCGATCGGCATCCGTGCGATGCAGCGCGAGGGCCGGATCGCGCGGGCGGCGGTGATCGATTGCGACGTCCACCAGGGAAACGGAACGGCGCGGATCTTCGCCGGCGACGACTCGGTGTTCACGTTCTCGATCCATCAGGAGCGCCTGTACCCGGAGAAGGAGCGAAGCGATCTCGACGTCAGCCTGGACGACCCGATCGGCGACACGCTGTACCTGCTGGCGCTCGACGCGGCGCTGGGCGTCGTGTTCGGACTCGCCCGGCCCGAACTCGTGGTCTACCAGGCCGGGGCCGATCCCTACGTGGGCGACATGCTGGGGAACCTCGGCCTGACCATGGCGGGGCTGGCCGAGCGCGACCGGCGGGTGCTCGCCGCGTGCGCCGAGCATGCGGTTCCGTGCGCGATCACCCTGGGCGGGGGTTACGCCCGCGAGACGGCGGACACGGTCGCGATCCACGCGGCCACCGCCCGGGCCGCCATCGTCGCTGCGCCGCTGCTTGCGGCCCGCCGCGCCGCGCAGTAGCCTCGCGTCGCAGTCGTGTCGCGCCGCGTCCTGCGGCGCAGCCACTGCGACCCTCCCCGTCCCGGAGAATCCATGTCCCCGAAGATCTTCGACTTGAGCGGCGCGTCGGTTGGTCCGCGCGTCGGTTTCCCGCGCTGGCTGCCCATCCTGTTTCCGCTCGCGATCGTGTTCCTGTTCTTCAATCCGGTGGTCTCGATTCCGGCGGGGCACGTCGGCGTGACCGATTTCTTCGGCTACGTCGGCGACCGCGCCCTGCCAGCGGGAATCCACGTCATCGTGCCGATGACGCGCGTGCACCGCATGTCGATCCAGACGCTCGAGCTCAAGGAGATCGCCGAGGTGCCGTCGCAGGAGGGACTCATCATGTCGCTGGAGGCGTCGCTGCTGTATCGCCTGGATCCGGCGAAGGCGCCCGAGATCTACCGGACGGTCGGCCGCAACTTTGAGACCGTCGTCGTCGAGCCACAGATCCGCTCGGCGCTGCGCGAGATCACCGCGTCGTACGACGCGAAGGTCCTGTACTCGGCGGCGCGCGACCGCCTGGCGCGCGAGGTGGCGCAGAAGTTTCAGGAGCTGACCACGGCTCGCGGGATCGTCACCGAGGCGGTGCTCCTGCGCAAGGTCGCGCTGCCCGAGGTCGTCGCGGGCGCGATCCAGGAGAAGCTCAAGCGCGAGCAGGAAGCCGAGCAGATGAAGTTCGTCCTGCAGAAGGAGAGCCAGGAGGCCGAGCGCAAGCGCATCGAGGCGCAGGGCATCTCCGACTTCCAGCGCATCGTCACCGGCGGACTGTCGCCGATGCTGCTCGAGTGGAAGGGCATCGAGGCGACCGAGAAGCTCGCCGCGTCGCCCAACACGAAGGTGGTCGTCATCGGTAATCCCAAGAACGGCTTGCCGCTCATCCTCGGCGGGGAGAATCGTTGAAGTTCGGCCACGCCGGGCTGGCCGACTGGCCGCTCGCCCCCGACGTCCTCTACCTCAATCACGGAACGGTGGGCGTGGCGCCGCGTCGCGTCCTTGCCGCGCAGCAGGAGATCCGCGACACGATCGAGCGGGGGCCGTCGCAGTTCCTGTTGCGCCGTCTGTCCGCCGAGGTGGGGGTCGGCACGCGGGGCGCCGCGGGCCGCCCGCTGCTGCGCGAGGCCGCCGATGCGGTCGCCGGGCTGGTCGGCGGACGCGGGGACGACCTCGCGTTCGTCGACAACGTGACCGTCGCCGTGACCGCGGTCCTGCGCTCCGTGGCGCTCGTGGCCGGCGACGAGATCGTGGTCACCGACCTGGCCTACGGCGCCGTCACCATCGCGGCGACGCATCGCGCCCGCGAGGCCGGTGCGACCGTGCGCGTCGTAGGCGTGCCCGATCCGCCGTTCACGCCCGAGGCGGTGGTCGAGGCGATTGCGGCGGCCCTGGGGCCCCGCACCAGGCTGGCCATCGTCGACCACATCACCTCGGAGTCGGCGCTCTTGATGCCGGTGGCGTCGATTGCGGCGCGCTGCCACGCCGCCGGCGTGCCGGTGCTGGTCGACGGCGCGCACGCGCCCGGCGCGATCGGGCTCGACATCCCGTCGCTGGGTGTCGACTGGTACGGCGCGAACCTGCACAAGTGGGCGTGGACGCCGCGCAGCACCGGCATCCTGTGGGCCGCGCCGGAGCGGCACCGCGCGCTGCACGCGCCGGTCTGGTCGTGGGGCGCCGACACCGGCTTCCCGATCGAGTTCGACTGGGTGGGCACGCGCGATCCTTCGGCCTGGCTCAGCGCGCCGGCCGCGATCGCGCTCCTGCGCGAGGTCGGGACTGAGGCGGTGTTCGCCCACAACCACGCGCTCGCCTGGCATGCCGCGCAGCAGCTGGGCGCACGCTTCGGCACCGCGCTGCCGGCGCCCGAGAGCATGATCGGCACCATGGCCACGGTCGCGCTGCCGTCCGCGGCGGGGAGCACGCGCGAGGAAGCGCTGCGCCTGCGCGACGCGCTCCTGTTCGAGGACAGGATCGAAGTCGCGGTGCACGCGTGGCGCGATCGGTTGTGGATGCGCGTCTCGGCGCAAGTGTATGTCGAGGAGGGGGACTTCGAACGCCTGGCCGACGCGGTGCTCGCGCGGATCGATGGAGCGCGCAGCGCCTGACTCTGGACGATCCCCG
>JANPEF010000149.1:0-23941 GCA_031431875.1 Candidatus Eiseniibacteriota bacterium
GCGCCGCGGTCGACCGGGGACAGCAGCTCACCGTCATCCGCCGCCACCGGAGCGGCGGCCGGCACGACCACCGCGAGGTAGTCATCGCCGAACCCGCTGCCGGCGCCCGCGACCGCAACGACGATGGCATGACCGGACTGATCATGCTCGACGCGCACCGCGACCTCGGCGACGTCGGTGTTGCCGCAGTTGTCGCTCGCCGTGTAGGTGATCGTGTAGATGCGACCGGTGCGCGGTCCCATGCGCTCGGAGCGCAGCTGGAACGCGACGTCGGGCGTGCCGACCGTGGCGCCCACGATGTCCGGCGCGGTGTTGCCGTCGCCCAGGTCGTTCTCGGGCTCGTTGCTGGTGATCGACGTCAGCACGAACGACGGATTGGGGCAGTTGTCGGAGACCGTGACGTCGGCCACGATGTCGACCAGCTTGTGGTTCGGCGGCCACAGGAACTCGCGGTTGAGGACCACGGCGATCTCGGGCGGCGTGACGTCCACCACCTCGACGTCGATCGTGTCGTTGGATGCGTTGCCACACTGGTCGGCGATCCCCACGTCGACGCGGATGACCGCCGGGCAGCTCGTGAGATCCGACACGAGCACCGTGCCGGTCACCTCGAGGCGGCCGGGCAGCGGTTGAGCGGTGACCCACTGCGGAACGTCGACCGTGGCGTTGTTGCTCGGGTTCGTCACGGTGACGAGCACGTCCGACGGGTCGATCGCGCAGTTGTCGGTGAGGACCGCCGTGAACGGCAGCAGGTACGTGCAGGTCGGGCCGACCTCGCCGCCCGTGGCGTCGGTGACGACGACCGGAGGCGTCGGATCGAGCACGGTGACGTCGGCGATCGCGTCGTCGGCCAGTCCGCAGCCGTCCGTGCCCGCGACCGTGATGCGCACGATGCTCGGGCAGCTCGACAGGTCGCTGACGGTGACGGTGCCGGAGAAGTCGACGCGGTTGGCGCCGTTCTGCACCTTGTTGATCGCGCTGACGACGGTGGCCGTGCTGCCGAGCGAGGTGGCCGTGATCGTGACGTCACCCGGCTGCATGGTGCAGTCGTCGATCACGCTGCCGCTCACCGGGATCACGACGCTGCACGCCGGGCCGACGTTCACCTCGGCCGGCGCGGTGACCGACGCCACCGGCGCCTCGGTCGAAATCGTGAAGTTGCCGTTCGAAACGTCGAAGAACACGTTCCCCGCGCCCTCGACCTTCACGCGCGCGTCGGTCTGCGTCGTGGCGACGCAGGGCAGCACGACGGACTGCGAGCCGTCGTTCGGCACGTTGCCCGCGACCAGGTTCGGCCAGGTGAGACCGCCGTCGGTCGAGACGTAGATGTTCACGTTCGCGGCGACGCTGCCGCCGCCGACCGTCCACGTGACCGTGGTCGTGCAGCCGCCCTTGAGCGACTCGCCGCCGTTCGGGGAGGTGACGAAGAACGGATCGCCCGCCACGGTGAGGACGACGGTGTCGTAGTTCACGCCGCCGCCGCCGGCCCGGTTGTCGCGTGCGGTGGCGCGGAACGTCAATGTGCGGTCGGTCGTGGGCAGGATCTCGAACGGCGTGGCCGTTCCTGCGAGCAGCGAGGTGAGGTTGGGGAACGTTCGCGTCGGGCTCCCCGTCGCGGGGAACGAGCGGAAGAGCGGCCCGCTGCCGCCCAGTGGCGGTGAGGCCGCGCCCAGGTCGTGCTGTTCCCAGCACCAGGTCACCGCGTCGCCGTCGGGATCGCTGCCGGTGGCGGTGAGGGCAAACGGCGTGCCGCGCGGGATCGTGACGTCTCCGCCGGCGCCCACGGTCGGCGCCGTGTTCCCCGTCGCCGTCTGTGCCCCGCAGTTGCCGCCCGCCTCCCGGTAGTCGGTGATCTGTTCGAAGCTGTGCGTGTGGAAGTAGCCGTCGGCGCAGCCTGCGTTCGGGTCCTCGGCGACGGTGCAGCCGGCACAGGCGTACGACATGAGCGTGGTGCCGTTGCCGATCTCGTACGCCGAGCCGGCTACGCGCTCGACACAGCCGCCCGCGGTGCTGTTGTAGGTGTGCTGGGCGCCGAACTGGTGGCCCATCTCGTGCGGCAGGACGTCGGTCGTCCACAGCGCCGAGGCAATGTTCGTGACCGTGGATGCGGCGCGGCCGGCGTCGCCCTGGCAGACGCTCGCGAGCGCTGCCCGGCCCGAGAACGAGTTGCCGCCCCCCGCCCGCAGGTGGATCAAGTGACCAATCTGGTAGGCCCCGCAGTCGGTGTCGAGCGTCGCGTCGGCCTCGTCGAGGAGAGTGCCGTCGACGCTCTCGGGATTGGTGAACGGGTCGGTGCCCGCGTTGGTGTATCCGGTCGAGGTGCACGTGATCGTGAAGCGGATCGCCACCTCGACTCCGTAGATCGCGTTCACCGCGGTGATGTAGTTGTTGAAGCGCTGGACCACGGCGGCCTGGGACGCGTGCGCGTTCCGGAACTCGGCTGTCGCGACCATCGCCAGGTTGTAGGTGCGCAGGTTCGCGCCCGAAGGTGGGGCCAGCACCGGTTTCCCGAGGACGGCCTGGGCCTCCTCATCGGACGAGCAGGTGAAGCCATCGGGGGTCGGGAGCTCGCTGCGGCGGAAGCTCAGGTACATGTCCGCAGCACCCGCTTCGACCCTTTCGATCACGATGTAGTCCGTCGGGGTCACGATCATGGCGTTGAAGCCGAGCGGCGAACGCGCGAAGCTCGCCGTGTGCGTCGGGTCGTCCACGCCCTGCGCGACGTAGCTCATGATCTCCGGATGCTCGGCCGACAGCTTGGGCGAGAGGACCGGCGATCGGCTCACCCGGAAGCGCGCGAACGTGCCGTCGGGCATGGGCAGCGCGAGGATCGCGTTCGAGGTTCGCGACGCGGGCGTGAACTCGTCCGGCGCGTCGCGCAGGATGCGGAACAGCGCGAGATCGTCAAGCTGGAGCAGCCGGTAGTCGTCGGGGGAGGCGAAGTCGTAAGCGAGCACGCCGCTCTGGATTGCGTCGGGCGCGAGTTCGCGCCACACGCCGTCGGTCGAACGCGCGCCGGGCGCGGCGAGCGCCGGCGTCGATGCGAAGAGGGCCGCGCAGGCGACCGCCAGAAACTGGCGGAAGAGCCGGGGCCGGAGGAAGGCCGGGGGATGGTTCATGTCAGGTCTCCTGAAAAGCGCACAATCGGCTGCGGACGGTGGGGGGAGACTTCGGGCCGCTGTGGACGTCGGCGAGGAGTTGAGGCGGGGCCCGCGAAGGGGGAACGTTCCGGGGACGTGAAATCGCACGCCGAGGAACGGGGAACAGACTAGGCCCTGACCGACCCGGGGTCAAGCGAATGGATCAAGCGTGCTTCCCCGCCGACGGCGACTTCCGTTCTAGCGTCACGCGGGCGAGCGTCCCAACTTGCAATCTTCATGCGCCCTCTCGGTTGGCTCCGCCCACGAGGAAGCTCGCCTCCGGCGAATCTGTCGGCCCCGACGAGATCGTCGCCTTCCTCGGCGCCGGCGGCATGGGCGAGGCGCTCGCGATCGCCCGGCCAATCTGCGGGCTTGCCCGCGCGGCGCCCACGGGCGGATCATGAAGGCCATGCGCGCCATCCCACTTGCCCTGCTCCTCGCCCTGCTCGTCGCCCCCTTGGTCACCGTCCCCACGCCTGCCACCGCCCAGTCCGCTGCCGATCGTGCCCGCGTGCTCCCCGCCGACGAAGTCCTGCGCCTGCTCGAAGAAGCGTCCGGCATCGAATCGGCGGGCAAGTCGAGCCTGGCGGGTCTTTCGGACCGCCCGCTTCGCGTCCAGGCCGACTCGCTCCACTCCTACGACGCACTGCACTACCGGCTCGACATCACGCCGTCGCGCACCAGCCGCCACGTCGACGGCACGGTGACGCTGACGCTGGTGGTGCGCGACCCGGCGTTCACCACCGTCGACCTCGACGCGATCGCCATGACGTTCTCCTCGGTCAAGGTGAATGGCGACGCCCGCACGACGTGGACGACGGGAGCGGGCAAGCTGAACGTGCCCGTGTGCGAGGGCCCGAGCTGCCCGCCGCATGCGCCCGGCGACACGCTCGTCGTCGAGGTGGCGTACGCGTGCAACCCGACGACCGGCTTCTATTACTACCCGCGCAACAGCTACACGCTCTCCGAGCCCTACGACGCGCGGTACTGGTGGCCGTGCTACGACGAGCCCTCGGACAAGACGAGGCTCGACGTGTACGCGACCGTCCCGCTCACCGAGTCGTGCTGGTCGAACGGCCTGTTGATCGGGATCGCACCCGGCGGCCCCGGCACCCACGTCTGGCACTGGCAGGAGACGCACCCGATCGCGACCTACCTGGTGAGCGTCGCGGCGGCGAACTTCTGGCGCTTCGACCAGCTCGCGGGCACGGTGCCAATCGTCCACGTCGCGTTCCCCGAGGACTCGACCAGGGCGAAGCTCGACTTCGTCAACGTGCCGGCCATGCTCACGACGTTCTCGAACCTGTGGGAGCCCTACCCGTTCGACAAGTACGGGCAGGCCACGGTCGACCCGTTCGGCGCCGGCGGCATGGAGCACCAGACGATGACCACGCTGCGCCGCCAGCTCCTGCGCGGGGACCGCCTGTACGAGTACGTGTGGGCGCACGAGCTGGCGCACCAGTGGTGGGGCGACTGGGTGACCTGCGTCGATTTCCGCGACATCTGGCTCAACGAGGGATTTGCAACCTACGGCGAGGCCCTGTTCGTCGGGAGCTTCTACTCGCCGGCCGCGTACGACTCGGCGATCGCGGCGCACATGGCTTCGGCCCTGACGGCCGATGCCAATTTTCGCTACGCGATCTACGATCCGCCGGCGAACTACCTGTTCGGCACGACCATCTACAAGAAGGGCGGCAGTGTCCTGCACATGCTGCGCCGGGTGCTGGGCGACACGGACTTCTTCGCCGGCCTGCGCCTCTACGGCCAGCGTTTTGCCTACGGGAACGCCACGACGCGCGAGCTCCAGCTTGCCATGGAGGACGCCAGCGGCGAGGCGCTGGCCTGGTTCTTCGACCAGTGGATCTTCGCCGCCGGCATCCCGACCTACTCCTGGGCGTGGCAGGCCGTCCCCGCCGACCCGCCCGCGCCGGACGAGAGCGACGTCGCGCTGTTCGTACGCCAGGTGCAGACCGCCGCGCCGCTCTACCGCATGCCGATCGAGTTCAGGGTGACGCGCGCCGCGCGGCCCGACACGTTCGTCACCGTGTGGAACGACGCGGTCAGCGAGCAGGCATTCGTCGTCCGCGTCAACGGCACCGTGACCGGCGTGATGATCGATCCGCGGGGCAGCATTCTCAAGCGGGTGCAGCCGTATGTACTCGATGCCGGGGATCCGGCCGTCGCGCTGGATCCGGGTCCGGGCCGGATCGAGCTGTCGGCGGCACCGAATCCGGCGCGGGGCAATGTCGTCCTGCGCGGTGCCTGGCTCGATGGCACCGCGGCCGCGACGATGCCGGCAACGGCCCGGTTCGCGGTGTTCGATGCGGGCGGGCGGCTGGTGCGGGACCTCGGCGCGGTTGCCGCGCCGTGGGGCGCCAGCGCGTTCGACGTGATGTGGGATCGCCGGGACGACGCGGGACAGGTCGTCGCGCCGGGCATCTACTTTGTGCAGGTCGTCGCCGGGCCCAGGCGCGAGGCAAGGCCGCTCGTGCTCGTGCGTTGAGCGGATGGACCCCTTCGAGATCAGGCGGCGTGTGATCACGTCGCTCTTCGCCGATCCCGTCCTGGCGGAGCGTCTTGTCCTGAAGGGGGCAACGCACTCGAACTCGTCCATCACGTCATCACGCGTGGATCGATCGACGTCGACCTGTCGATCGCCGACGAGTTCGAGGATGTCGGCGACATTGCAGCCCGGATGTTCCGCGCGCTTCGCGTCGAGTTCGAGTCTGCCGGGTGTCTGCTGTTCGACGAGAGCTCTCGCGTTGTTCCGCCGGATTTGATTGTGGACCCCATGCCCTGGTGGGGAGGCTACAAGGTCGAGTTCAAGTTGATCGACAAGTCCACGGCGGGAGCGCTTGCGAGCGACCTCGATCGAATGCGCCGGGAGTCCGCAACCATCGATCTGCTGCAGGGTCGTCGGTTCTTCATCGACATCAGCAAGCACGAGTACTGCGACGGAAAGATCAGGATCGAGCTCGACGGCCGGTCGATCTTCGTCTACTCGGAGGAGATGTGCGTCATCGAGAAACTACGGGCGATCTGTCAGCAGATGCCCGAGTATCCGCTGACGAACCGCCGGCCCCGATCCCGGGACTTCTACGACATCTATTCCACCGTGACGCGGCGGGCGATCGATTTGGCCCTCCCCGAGAACCGTGAGATTTTTCAGAAGGTCTTCGCAGCGAAACGAGTCCCGCTCGAGTTGCTCGGTCGAATCACCGGGACACGGGACTTTCACGAGCCGGACTGGAATGCGGTACGTGCGGCCGTGGTCGGGGAGGTCTTCGACTTCGGAATCTACTTCGATTTCGTCGTCGAAGAGGTCGTGAGACTAGAATCCCTCTGGAACGAATAGGCGCCAGCGGGAATTCAATGTCGAGTTGCGCATGCCGTGGAGCAGGTAGAAGTCGAAGGTCATCCCGATGCGCTCCAGGGGCTCAAGATCCGGCTCCCCAAAGCCCGCGCGCTCCATGAGGAATCCGATTGCCTGGTGATAGGGATAGACGTGGTCGAGGTGCTCGAGCGCGTCGACGATTTCTGCGCCCTTTACGCGACCGTGCGCGCCCCGGTACGCCTCGAGCACCTGTTGGACTCCCCCTGCATAGGCTGGTCGAACTGCGATGTCCACGAGGGTGCGTGCGATGCCGGTCACGGGGAGCGATTCACCGTGGAGCCCGGGCATGACGGAAACGCCCCAGGCTCCAGTCTGCTTGCCGCTGAGGATGACCGCCCGGTGCGTGCCGAACGCAAAGATGTAGTTCGACGTCCGCTGCCGGCGGGAGAACGCCATCGTCAGGCGTTCTTGCAGGAGGCCCCCGCCACGAGGCTTCGCCGACTGCTCCTGATTGACGTGGATCGTCTTGGGGAGCTGATCGTTCAGCCCGTGCAGGAACACGGCCGTCCCATGCGAGAGGTAGCCGCGCGGACGCAGCGAGAGCGCCATGCGGAATGGGGAGTACTCGCCCCACGTGTAGCGAGTGACCTGTCCGTAATCCTCGGACTTGAGCTGGACGACCTGGAGTCCGAGGGACTCGATCAAGAATGCGATGAAGGCGCGGGCGGGCACCCGTTTCGCGAGGGCCCATTCCTCCGCGTGCTCGGATCGAAGCGAGATGAGTTCGGCCTCGGTGAAGACCCCGCCGGGCTTCTTCGCTAGTTCGCTCCGGATCTGTCCAGCGGCCCGGTCCAGGCTGCTTTCCATCGGAACTCTCCCTTTGTTGACGGTCTAGGTATATATACCTAGACCGTCAGATGACAGCTTTTCACCCGGACGTCCCTGCGTCAAGCTCAAAGGAACACTCACCAGCTAGGTATATATACCTAGCTGGTGAATGTTCTCGATCTGAGAGTGCCAAGAGATATAACATGTTCAAACACAATGGGTTATGAAATCAACCACTCCAGGTCCTCGCGGCTCAGCGAGCGGGCGAAGCCCTCCTCGCCCAGGACTTCCTTCGCCAGCGTGGCCTTCTTCTGCTGCAGCTCCCAGATCTTCTCCTCGATGCTGTCGCGCGTCAGCAGGCGATAAGCCGTCACCTTGCGCGTCTGCCCGATGCGATGTGTGCGGTCGATCGCCTGCGCCTCGACCGCCGGGTTCCACCACGGATCGAACAGCACGACGTAGCTCGCCGCCGTCAGATTGAGTCCCGTGCCACCGGCCTTGAGCGAGACGAGGAACACGCACGCCGCGGGATCGTCGGTGAAGCGCTGGACGACGGCTTCGCGGTCCTTCTCGTTCGTCTTCCCCGTCAGCATGTGGTGCGGGATCTCGCGCTCGTTCATGTCGCGCGCGACAAGGGCCAGGCACTCGACGAACTGCGAGAACAACAGCACCTTGTGCCCCTCGGCGAGCAGCGGCTCGAGCAGCTCCCACAGCGCGTCGAACTTGCCCGAGGGCGAGCGTGTCGGGGCGCCGACCAGCGCCGGGTGATCGCAGATCTGGCGCATGCGGGTGAGGATCGCGAGGATCTGGAAGCGATCCTCGTTCAGCTTCTTCGGGTCGCCCTCGCCGCCGGCCAGGATGGCGCGGGCGCGCTGGACCTGCTCGAGGTACAGCTTCTTCTGCACGGGCGTGAGCTCGCAGTCGCGGCGCTCCTCGGTGCGCGGCGGCAGCTCCTTCGCGACGACGCTCTTCATGCGGCGCAGCAGCACCGGGCGCAGGCGTGCGGCGAGCAGGCGGCGCACCGCGGGCGGCGCGTCGACCGGATCGTAGCGCGCCGTGAATTGGCGGCGGCTGCCCAGGAACCCCGGGCTGGCGAACGAGAGGATGCTCCACAGGTCGAGCGCGCGGTTCTCGAGCGGCGTGCCGGTCAGCGCGAGGCGGTGCCTGGCCTTCAGTTCGCGCGCCGCGCGCGTCACGTCGGTGTTGGGATTCTTGATGTTCTGCGCCTCGTCGAGGATCACCGCGCCGAAGTCGATCGTCTTCAGCTCCTCGATGTCGCGACGCATGAGCGCGTAGTTGGTCACCCACAGGTGGGCGCGCGTGGCCTCGCGCTTGAGCGTGGTGCGCCGCTCGGCGCCGGTGAGGCGCACCACGGCGAGCTTCGGCGTGAAGCGCGCCGCCTCGCGCTGCCAGTTGTGGACGACCGACGCCGGGCACACGACCAGCACCGGTCCCAGCTCCGGATCCTGCTCCCGGAGCCACGCGATCCACGCCAGCGCCTGGATCGTCTTCCCCAGGCCCATGTCGTCGGCGAGGATCGCACCCAGCCCCAGCGATGCGGCGAAGGCGAGGAAGTCGACGCCGGTCTGCTGATATCCGCGAAGCGTGCCTTTGAATGCAGGGGGCACCTTGACCGCGGGCAGGCCTTCAAACGCTTCCACTCTTGCCCGCAGCTCCTCGATCGCCTTGAGCGAATCGGCGCCGCCGATCTCGGCGAGCGTGGCCAGGGACTCGGGACGCGCCTGCGCCAGTTGCCACACGCTCACGCGTTGCTCCCCGCCGCCGGTCTCGAGGCCCAGGTCGGCGAGCGCTTCGGCGGTGCGATCGAGCTCGTCGTTCGTCTCGCGGCGCACCCAGCCCGAGGGCAGGCGCACGAACTTGCCGGTGGCGCGGCGCAGGAGGGTGAGGTCCTCCTCGCTGAGGACCAGGTCCTCGCTCTCCCACTGCGCGGTGACGCCGAACCAGTCGACGCCCGACGGGCGCACCGAGATCTTCGCGCGCACGGAGCGCGTGCCCTCGAGCAGGCGTTGCGCGCGCGAGGTGGCGAACCAGCGGACATCGTCGGGGCGCGTGCCCCACGCTTCGTCGAACGTGGCCAGGCGCTTGGCCGTCAGCCGGATTTCCCAGCCGCTGTCCCCGTTGCGCGCGCCGGTGCGGGCGAGCCACTCGACGGTGGGTGAGAGTGGCGTCGTGTCGAGCAGGTGAAGGTGCGCGGGATCGACGGTCTTGCGTCGCCCGGCGGGGCCGTCGACGATCGGCTCCCAGCGCCGTGCGGGGCCGTACTCGTGGGCGCACGCCTCGGGGGCGGGGTCGTCGCCCGGGGCCCACGCGGAGCCCTCGGCCGCAGCGAAGAGTTGCATCACCAGCAGGTCGTCGTCGTCGGACGCCAGGTCGAGGGCCACGATGGCGCGGCCCGGGACGACCCGCAGGTGCGGCGCCAGCGCCTCGCGCATGGTCGGGAAGCGCTGGGCCAGTGCCCCGAGCAGCGGCGTGTGGCGCACGGGCTCGACCGGCAGCCCGCCGAGCGTGGCCAGTTCGTCGACCAGGTCGGCGGGCGGCGACGCGCCGACCAGGTATGCCTCGTCATTGCAGAAGAGGAAGTCCGGATGGGCCCGCCCGCCGTGCCGACCGCCGCGCGCGAGGTACGCCTGGTGGAGCGGGCGCGAGCGCCCGTCGGGCCAGCGCGCCTCGAGATCGAGGGCCAGTCCGCCGCCCGCGTCGGCGCGCACCGTGGGGACGATGCGCGCGGCGCGCGACCCCAGGCTCACGACGCCGCCGGGGGTGAGCCCGCAGCGCGCGGCGACATCGGGATCGAGCGCGTTCGTCCAGGTGACCGCGGGCGTACCGCCGGCGACCTCGAGCACGCGACGGATCGCGGTCGTCGTGGGAAAGCGCGCCGTGCCGTAGTTCCATCCCGAGGCGAGCCCGTTGAGGAACGCCTCGAGCATCTCCATCTGGTCCTCGGGGAGCAGGCCGGGCTTGCGCAGCGACTCGGTGCGCAGGTGCTCGAGCTGGCCGATCGTGCGCGGCTGGTCGACGGTGCGCGGCGTGGTGAGGCGGCCCTCGATCTCGACCGTGGGCACGTCGTCGGGCCCGGGTGCCAGGTCGAGCACGAAGCGCAGGCTGCGCGGATTGACCGCGGTCTCGGCATCGGCTTCGGCGCTCCAGCGGGCGAGCCGCAGTGCGATGGCCTCGCGCCGGCGCGTCAGCATGTGCGCGTCGAGGTCGGCGCGCTGCCGGTACGGCTCGAGCGCGCTCGGGAGCCAGCCCTGCGCCTCCTCGGGCAGCGCCTGCGCCAGCCGCCAGCACAGGAGGTCGGGATCGTTCTCCTCGAGGATCTCGCGGAACGGCGGCAGGTGCGTGTGGACCAGCACGCCCGGCCGCGCGCGCTGCAGCGGCCGCAGCAGCTCGCGCAGGAAGCCCATGCGCTCCCACGAGGTGCGCGCCGTGCGCAGGCCCTCGAGCGCGCGCAGGTCGGGCGGTGCTGCGGGCGCGGCGGCGGCGACGCCGTCGGCGGTGCGCAGGAACACCAGGCCCAGTGCGTAGGCGTGCTTGCACTCGCCCTGCATGGGACACGTGCAGTCGGTGCGCCAGCCGTGCGGCGTCCACGTCCACGTGGTCGTGTAGGCGCGGGTGCCGCGCACGCGCGCCTCGAAGCCGTGCGCACTGCGGCTGATCGTGCCCACCTGCCCCTGCGAGGCATAGGCGCGACCGCGGCCCTGGACCTGCTCGGAGAAGCGCTCGAGCGAGGTCCGGACCGCGGCGACACGTTCGCTGCTGAGGCCGGTGGGCGGCGGAGCGGAGGAAGGCATCCGCGCATTGTCTCACATCGCGATGAGCTTTCCTCCGCCGACGATCGCTCCGGCAACCCTCATCCGCACGAAATAGAGGCCGGGGGCGAGGCGTGCCCCAGCGGCGTCCCGTCCCTCCCAGGCCACCTGGCCGGGTCCGGCCGCATAAGTGCGCTCCGGGACCCGTGCGACGACGCGCCCGGCGATGTTCATGATCTCGAAGCCCGCGGAGCTCTCGCTCGCCAGCTCGAACGCGAGTCGGGTGCCGGCCCCGCGGAGCGGGTTCGGCGCGGCGGCGCGGAAGCGGGTGACCGCGGTGGCGGCCGGAGTCGATCCCGCGTCCACGATCGTCGGGTTGACCGCCAGCGAGAACGAACCGTAGACCGTGTTCACCGCGCTCCGCTGGTGGAGCACGATCAGCCCGTACACGCCGCTCTCGGGCGGCGTGAACACGGTCGGGCCCGACGTGCGCAGGACCTGCCCGGGCCCACCCAGCGCCAGGTACTCCGGCGGGCAGTCGAGCGTGCACGTCGAGGTGCTCGCCAGGACGCTCTTCATGATGAACAGGTCGCCGGTGAATCCGACGGTCTGGAAGTGCACCGCATAGGGCTGCCCGCCGACCAGCTCGATGTTCCACACCTCCATGAAGTCGAATGGGCTGAGCGGGAATGCGTTCACGAAATCGCCCACCGCGAGCGTCGTGTTGTGCATCTCGAACTCGGCCTGCGCTCCTCCGCCGAGGGAGAGCCCCGCCGCCGGGTAGGCGCGCACCGTTTCCACCCACTCCTGGAACGGCGGCGGCGGGATGTCGTAGCGCGCGAGGAAGTCGATCCGCGAGCCGATGCCGTCGTCGTTCGACGCGCCGAGGAGCCCGGCATTGCAGCCGAATGGCGCCGCCCCGCCCCCGCCGGACGGCGCGTCCCAGGCTTCGATCACCCAGTCCTCGGTGATCGCGTTGGGCAAGACGGCCACCGCCGACCAGCCGAAGCGACCGTGGAGCGTGGCGAGCGCCTCCCCGGCGTAGGGGACCGCGACTCCGTTCGACAGGACGATCGGCACGCCGTCCGGCAGCTCGGTGCGCGCCCGGCACGAGGAAACGGCCAGCTCCCAGCAATGGTTCTCGCCCGTGTCGTTGGTGAGCACGACGGCGTAGGCGCCCGTCACCGGCGGCGTGAGGACGAAGTCGTTCACCCCGGTGACGACCACCTCGGCGATCGGCCCGTGGTCGCTGTTGGGCGACGACCATCCGTTGCCGAGCGGCACGGTCGCATCGAACGGCCGGAACACGCGCAGTGTCCCCGTCGCCGGCCCGCACTTGGCCACGTGGAACGTGTACGGCGTGCCCGCGACCAGGTCGGCGCGGTACGTGCGGACGACCATGTCGAAGCCACCGACCTTGTACTGCGTCGGGCCGTCGACCGTCAGCACGTCAGTGCCGGGCGAGTACTCGATGCGCCCCTCGACGTCGGTCGACGCCGTCGCCCCCAGCCAGTAGCTGCCGCCGGGAGCGATCGCGCCGGAGACCAGGTCGCCGACGACGAGCGCGACACGTTCGCCGGACGCGCCCGAGGTCGCCTGCTCCTCTCCCTCACACGGGTAGAAGCCCGGCGCGACGTGCTTCGCGACCTTCGTCCAGAACCAGTCGCCGTCCTGCCCCGCGCGTGCGGCGATCGTCGGGAAGCCCGGCGGCCCGCCCGGCTCGAACTGGAAAGCCGTCTCGGGCAGCCCCGGGATCGCCGGCACCGGCAGGCTGACGTGCGGTTCGAGGTGCGGAGGGTCGACGCACGGCTGGACGTCGAACACGTAGTTGCTCGGGGAGTCCGTCTCGCTGACGACGACGAACGCGTAGCGTTCGGTCGCGGTCGCCGTGAGGATGGGCGGGAACGACAGGTTCGAGACCACCTCGACCAGCGCGTTCGCCTTCGAGCGCCACGAGTTGCCGCCGCCGTGCCGGAATGCGTACAGCTTGTAGTCGCCCGAGTCCTGCGAGCGCAGCCGGATCTTGTACGACGTGCCGCCGAGCAGGTCCACGCTCCAGCAGTCGATCAGCCCGCCGTTGCCCAGGCCGAAATTGTAACCGCCGCCGATGTTGGCGATGCGGTCGCCCGAGTCCCACTCGACGGTCGCGCTGCCGGTGCCACTGGTACGCGAGATCGGCGCATAGCGCGTGCCCGTGCCCTCGGCCGCGAAGTCGCCGAGCACGAAGTCGATGCCGCTGGCCTGCTGCGACGCGACGACGGGAAGAGTGACGCAGGCGGCGAACGGCGCCGAGCTGAGGGACAGCCCGATGTCCCAGTTTGCGGTGCCAGCCGACTTCACGGCGACCGCGGCCCAGCGGGCGCCGGACTGCGCGAACCGCGGAATCGTCGGATTGGTCGCGAACGCCTGCGGCGTATCGTCGACCAGGGTCGGGTAGCTGCAGACCTGTCCCGCCGCGGGAGCGGCGGCGGCGATCGCGGTGACGAACGCGAGTGCGGCGGCAACGCGCCGAAGGGCAGGCCGCCGGGGCGGACCTGCTCCTTCCGACTTGTGTACGGTTCGTACGTTCTGTACGGACTGTACGCTCACCTGCGGGACCCCCACTCGATCTCCGGCCTGACACTTCATGGCTTCACCCCCCCGCTTCGCGGGACATCGGGATCTACTGCTTCGCGAACTCGACCCGTCGATTCATGGCCCGTCCCTCGGCCGTCTGGTTGCTCGCCATCGCCTCCGTGTCTCCCTTGCCGTCGGAGACCAGGCGATCGGCGGCCACCGCGAACTCCGCGCTCAGGATCTTCACCACCGACGCCGCGCGGCGCTTCGACAGGTCGAGGTTCGACGCGGCCGAGCCCACGTTGTCGGTGTGTCCGGTGACGCTCAGCTTCGCCGTCGGGTTCGCCTCCATCCACGCGGAGACCTGGCGCAGGATCGGCGCCGACTCGGGCTGGACGACGTCGGATCCGGTGGCGAACTTGATGCCGTGGGTGACCAGCTTGCCGTCGGCGAGCAGGTCCTTGGCGGGCTGCGGGCCCTCGGCGAAGCGCACGTTGGTGATCATCGGGTGGGTGGTCGCTGTCAGGCGGATGTTCAGTTCCTCGGACATGCCGGCGTCGGCGCTGACGTCCGGCACGTTGACCATCCGTTGCTGGTCGATGTAGGCCTTGAGCGCCGTTCCACGCGCCAGGAACATCACGTGGTGGCGACCCGGGACCGTACCGCCCTCGAGCGGCGTCGAGGAGAACAGCTCCCCGCTGCGAAACCTCATGTTCGAGCCCTCGGGGAACGCGACGGACCAGCCCGTGCGGCCCGCGCCGTTGAGGCCGCTGACCTGCAGCGCGGAACCCATCGGCTCCTCGCAATAGAAGTCGAACTCGAGGGTCCACAACTCGGGCAGCTTTCCGGGCGGCAGCTTGAGGCGGACCGTGCCGTCGTTGCTCACGCAGCGCATCCAGCGCTCGCCCGCCATCTCGGCGACCTCGAACGTGCCCAGCTTCAGCGTCCAGCGCGCCGGGAACTCGCCGAGCTCGTCCTGCGTGAAGTCGTCGGCGAACAGCACCTTGTCGCCGGGGACGAAGTCGAACTTGGTCGAGACCGCAGACACCTTGGTGCTGCCAGCTCCGGCAGCGCCTGCGCCGCCGCTTGTCGAGCCGGCCGGAGTCGTGGCGGGCGTGCTGCCGTCGCCGGTCGTGCCCGTCGCCTTGTCGACCTGCTCGTTCGTGGTCTTCTCGAGTTTCTTCTTCAGCTTGTCGGCCAGGCCGGCGCGCGCGGTCGGTGCGTCGAGCACGACGACGGCGAACGCGACGAGCAGCGCGCACGCGATCAAGCTGAACATCTGGGCAAGCGAAAGCTGCACCGGTCGTGTCATGGCATGACCTCGGGTCCTAGGGAAGGGTGATGGGGTTCGTGTTCGAGCGGGCGATCTCGTCGGGACCGGCGTAGGCGGTGACGCGCCACAGCACGTCGTCACCGGAGGCATGCGCCATCAGGCCGGGGGGCAGGGCGGTGGAATCGAGCAGCAGTTCAGTCGCGGTCAGGTCGTCGACGCGTGCAACCTCGGTCAGGTCGCCGGCGAGGAATACGACGGCATAGTGCGTCGCAGCGGGCGCCTTGTTCCAGGTCAGGCGCGTGCGGCCGTCGCCGAGCACGGACATCGCCGGATGCGCCTGCCAGCCGGTGCTCGTCGCGGCCGGCCCGCGCAGCAGCGGCTCGGTCGCTTCGTTCACCGGCCCGTACTGCGTCCACACGCCGGCGATCACCACGATCGCGGCGGCGATGGCGAATAGCGGCCGCGCGGGCGCCGGCACGAGCCGCGCGAAGAACTCGCCGATGCCGCCCGGGGATCGATCGGCCACCGCACGCGCCGGAACACGCGTGGGCGGCTCGATCGTCACCCCGAGCTCGCGCTCCAGTTCGGCCAGGAGGTGCGCCTCCGCGTCGCCCAGCCGCGCCGAGTCGGGCAACGGGCCGGGCGCCAGGAACTCGGCGAGCGCCCGCGCGCGCGCGTCGTCGATCGGATCGGGCGTGCCGGGCGAGGTCGGCGTCGTCATGCGGCCCCTCCTCGCGCGGCCAGCGCGCGGCGCAGTTTCTCTCGCGCGCTCTGCAAGACGGAGCGCGCGCCCGACACGTTTGACAGGCGCAGGATGCGCGTCACGTCGCCCACCGACAGGCGCTCGAAACAGCGCAGGAAAATGGCCTGCTGCTCCACCGGGTTCAGGGTCTCGCGGAGCAAGGCTTCCATGGCGTGTTCCTCCTCCGCGCTCTCGAGCAACCGGCCGGGATCGTCGTCGTCGACGAGGAACCACTCCGGATCGGCGTCGGGATCGCGCTTGAGCGACTTCGGGCGCAACGCCGTCAGGCACTCGTTGCGAGTCATCGCGAACAGCCACGACGGAAACCCGCTGCGACCGTCGAACTTCGACAGCCCGCGCCACGCCTTGAGCATCACGATCTGCGCGATGTCGAGCGCCTCGTCATGCTCGCGCATGAGTCGCAGCGCCCACGCGTAGACGCGACCCCGGTAACGTGCCAGCAGGAGCCCCGCCGCCTTCCGCCCGGTCTCCCCCTCGGGATCGGCGCGGAAGCGGCCCAGCAGGTCATTGTCGGGCGGTCCATCGGCGGCGTTCCAATTCATGAGACGCGGGGGCTCTCCATTCGTCAGCCGGAAGTCTTCAGGACGGCCGCCGCGGGGACAGCGGCAGCCGGGTCCCGGGCTCGCCCACCAGCGCGAACGCGGCCCAGGCGCGAGGATGCGCCGTTTCGGGCCGGGCGCGCAAGGCCGCCCGCGCGGCCCGGGAGGCGGCGGCGGCGTCCTGCCCGGTGGCCAGCGAAGTATAGAAGGCGCTCATGTAGAGCTCCGCGGTCCGGTCCTCGACCGGCCACAGGGTGGCCACCACCGTGGTCGTGCCCGCACAGAGAAAGCCGGCCGTCAGGCCGAGCGCTCCTTCGCCCGCGAGCGCGACCGCCCCCGCCGACTGGCAACCCGACAGCACGGCCAGCCGCGCCTTCAGTTTCATGCGCGCCACGGTCGAGGCGCGCAGGTACGCGTCGTCCCCCGTGCCGCGACCGAGCAGGAAGCCCGAGCGCCAGGGCGAGCCCTCGACCGCGTCGGCGTGCGCCGCGAAGTGCAGCGCGTCGAACCGGGGCAGGTCGCCGGTCATCTCGGTGACGGTGCGCTCACCGCGATTGCTGCGCACGACGACACGTGCGTAGGCGTTGCCGAGGAGCGCCAGCTCGCGCTCGGCGCCCGGCAGGTCGCGTCCGCGGGCATCGGTCGTGCGACTGACCGCGAGCAGTTCGCCCGGTCCGGTCGTGCGCCGCGCGCGCGCGCGCAACAGCGTGAACAGCGTGGCCGACGGCGCGACGACGACCTCGCGGTTCACGTCGAGAGCCGCACTCTCGCCCGGCAACGTCAGCGCCGCATAGGGCCACAGGGCGAGCGGGCCGCCGCCGGTGACGATGATGCGCCGCGCGGGCTTGAGTGCCGCCGCGACCGGCGTGAGGATCTCGGTCGAGAGGCGCTTGAGTCCTGCTTCGGTCACCGTCGCACTGCCCCCGCCGAGCATGCCGTCGCGCCAGTCGCTGAACAGCGGGTCGAGGCTCCGGGTCCCAGGCAGCAGCCGCGCGACCACGGTGGTCCGGGTGACGACGAAGGCGAACGTGGTCTCGGGCGTGGCGACCAGGTCGAGCAGCGCCTCGTCGGGCCGCAGCACGTCGCGGGCCAGCGAGTCGGCAGTGACACGGCGCACCATGGCCCGCGCAGCCAGGCCTTGACCTTGCATACGCTCCTCGAGCGTCCGTGCCTGGAACGTCTGCAGCGCGTCGAACGCCTGGCGCGCGCGTTTCTCCTCGGGCACGTTCCGCCGCGGGTCGAGATAGGCCAGCCCCAGTTCCGAGAACATGCCCGCCAGGCCCGAGCCGGCGCGCTCGCGCCACTCGAGGTCCGAGATCTCGGCGCGCCAGCGCTCCCACGAGCGCGCCGCCCGTGTCAGCGTTGCGATCGCGCTGTCCGGCTGCCCCACGCCGCGTTGCGCCCGTGCCAGCTCGACTGCCGCGTCGAGCGCGTAGATCGAGGTCTTCTGCTTCGCCGGCCCCCACGTGAGCCGGACGGCCTCGCGCGCCGGATCGAGCGCTTCGGAGTGCTTGCCCAGCGCGCGCCGGGCGGCGCTGCGTTCCATCAATGCGGCGCCGACGTTGTCGGGCGTCATGCGCGCCCGCCGGGCGGGCACCAGCAGCGAGTCGATCAGGTCCTCGGCCGCGGCCGGACGGCCGGTGGTGCGCAGCAGCCCGGCGAGCTCGATGGTCGCGCCCTCCTCGAGGATGGCGTCGTCGGCGCTGGCCTCGGCGCGCACGCCGCGCAGCGTGCGCTCGGCCTCGGTGGAACGTCCGGCGCGGTACTGGAGCGCGCCGATCTCGCGGCGCACGCCAAGACGGATGTTCGGATTCGGAAGCTGGCCACTCAGGTCGTCGAGCCGCGTCAGCAGGGCCTCGGCCTCGTCGAGCTTGCCGAGTTCGATCAGCGCGTGGGCGCGATTGATGCGTGCGTTGATCGCGCTGCCACGGTCGGCGTTGCGCATGGCGAGTGTGTCGAAGTGCGCGGCGGCGATCTCCCAGTTGCGGTCGGCGGCCGCCATGTCGCCCTGTTCGAAGGCGACGATGCCGAGGTCGTTGAGCGCCGCGGCGGTCAGCCAGCGATTCTTGCGCTTGCGGGCCTCGGCGAGGACGGCATCGAACTCGACGCGCGCCTCGTCGCGGCGGCCGAGGCGGTTGAGCACTTCTCCGTATAGGAAACGCGTGTGCAGCCAATAGAACGATTCGGGTCGGAGCTGGCGCATTGCGGCCGTCAGTTCCTTCTGCGCCTCGGGGTATCGGCCGTCGTTCTTCGCGATCGCGCCGAGTCCGCGGTGGGCGAGGCCCTCCAGCTCGACGAGACGGGCGCGGCGCGCCAGGCGGACGGTTTCCGTGAAGTCCCGTTTCGCCTCCGGAACCTTCCCGGCAAGGTCGGCCCCGTAACCGCGTCGCGCGATGATCGTGACGATCGCGAAGGTGTCGCGCATCGCGCGCGCCGTGACGAGTGCTGAGTCGAGGATCGCGACACCGCGTGCGAACTCGTTGTCGTAGGTGGCGAAGCGGTCCCCGCGCCAGATCTGCGTCGCGGCGACAAGCGGGCGATCCCCGCGGGCCACCGCGACCCGGGCGATGGAATCGACGTAGGCTAGCCCGCGCGGGCTCGCGCCGCGGCCGAGAGAATCGGCGAACGCGTCGAACTTCAGGTACTCACGCTGGATCGGGCCTGCAGGCGCGGCGGCGCCGCCCGCCTCGACGCCGGCAAGCAGCGCGGCGACGAGGCAGAGGGCGACGGCCAGCAGGCGATTCGGCGCGAACGGCGTGCGCCATGGCGCGGGCATGGGGGGCTCTCCGGGCAGGTGGGGGGAGCACGAACCGGCGAGCGAGGATAGCACGCGCGCACGGCCGCGTCCCGCGGCCATCTCTAGCGCAGGAGGACCAGCCTCTGCTCCCTCGTCTGGACCGCGCCACCGGCGCGAACGGTCAGGCGCGCGAAGTAGATGCCCGCCGCGGCCGCCCTGGCGCCCGTCGCACCGGTCCCGTTCCAATGCGCCGCGTGCGTCCCCGGCACCTGTTCACCCCGCGCCAGCGTCGCGACCCGTCGTCCGCGCAGATCGTAGACCGCGAGGTCCACATCGGCCGGCGCCGGCAGCGTGAACGTGAACGCGGTCGCGCCCGCGCTCGGATTCGGGCGCGGGGCCGAGAGCGCGATCGGGCCCGCGGCGCCGCCCGGCTCGACCCCGACCAGGGCATGCACGCGCAGGTACTTCGTGCAGGAGTGCGAGCGGACGTGATCCCGGGCGTTGGGGAACAGCGTGACTACGGCATCAGCCGCGCTATCCGGTACGGTGATCGTGTATGTCACGTCGGCGAACGAATTGGCGGGAACGACGACCGTGGCGGGCACGAGCCCATCCGTCCACGGGCGATTGCTGCCGACGATGTACGAGTACTCGTCGGCGAACAGCGCATTCCAGTTCGCGATGCGCCACTCGACCTGCACGGCATCTCCCGCCGTCGCCTCGAGCGTGTCGCCGCAGCCCTCGGTGAGCTCGAAGCCGCCGGCGACGAACGTGCGCGCGTAGACGTCCGGATCGGTTCCGCGATGGTCGGACCAGGCGAACGTGACTCGCCCCGCGGACGCCGCGGCGGCGCTCTGCCAGCCCATACCGCCGAAATTCGAGGCGACGCTGTCCCAATCGGTCGTCGCGGAGGCAAGCGGTTCCGGCTCGCTCGCCATCGCGCCCATGTTCCACAGGCGCGTGACCATGTACTTGGACACGCTGTCGGGATCGAACGGCTGGAAGTCGTGCCAGCCCAGGTAGAAGTAGCCGTCGTCGGCCATCGTCACGGCCGGGTGCACCTCGTAGGAATACGGCAGGCGCGGCAGCATCGAGCCGAACGTGTTCCACGCCGTCCCCGCGCAGCAATCGGAGTTGAAGAAGACTTCGCTCGGATCGAGCTGCGGCCCGTAGAAGTGGGTGGAAGGCCAGAACGCCAGCCGCGTCGCCGGAAAGTCGAGCGAGTGCCTGGCAATCAACAGAGTCATGCGCTGGCTGAGCCGGGTCGGGCTCCCCGGACTGTCCGCACTGAAGCCGATCTGGCCGATGAGTTCCTCGGGGCCGAAAGTCAGGCCACCGTCGTGCGATGTGCGGGTGACGATGTCGCTGGGAGGATCGAACTGTCCCGCGGCCCCCGTGAACCACCCGGCGACCACCATGCCGTTTGGCCCCGCGGCGAGCGTCGGGCCGGTGTGGTAGCGACCGACCGGATTGGTGACGGCGATGTCCTGGGACGTGGCCGACCCGGCGTCCTGCGCGACCCGGTAGAGCCGCGGTCTCTGGACGCCGCTGTCGAAGTACTGCGTGAGCAGCACGTGCGCCACTCCGGTTCCGTCCCCGGTCGCCAGGGCGAGCGTGGGCACGATGATGCTCGAGCCCTGGTAGAGGAAGAGCTCGAGGGGCTCGCGCCACGAGATGAGGCCGTTGCCCTGCACCGTCCCGTTCGTGACATAGACGCCGACCCGTGGCCCTGGAACCCCGATCGTGCGCGCGTAGCCCACCATCCACAGCTGTCCCGTGTTCTCGTCATAGGCGATGTGCCCATCGGGTCGCCAGTACCAGTTCGACGGCAGCCCGGGCAACGGGATGTTTTGATAGCCCTCCCCGCCATTCTGGGACAGCGCGAGCCGGACCATGTCGACCGCCGTCGTCGTGTCCGCGCGATCGTAGGAGAGGACGTAGGTGCGCAGCTGCGCCATCGCGACCGACGGCGAGTGCTGGGTGCCCGGGACCAGGCCATGGACCCGGACGTCGGCCATGGTCGGCACGGACATCGTCGTGGCGGCAATCGCCCCGCAGAGAACGAGGGCAGACAAGAAGATGGAGCGGCGCATGGCGTACCTCGTCCGAAGGGTCCGGGACCGGTGCTGCAACCGAAGCCGGGAAATCGGGGGCTTCCTCGAATGAGACGATACGGGGGGAGATTTGTCAGGCGCAGCCCACTTTCAGCCCAATTCACCTATCTCAGGCAAGGCCAATTGGGCTGCAGCCCAATTGACTCGCACCAGTGCGAGTCGTTCGGGCAGTCAGGGCTTCTGGACGGCGATTCCCATGCGCTGCATCTTGGCGATCAGCGTCGTCCGGCTGGTGCCCAGCGAGTTGGCGGCACGCTGCTTGTTCCAGTTGTGGGAATGGAGGGCGTCGAGCACGCGGCGGCGTTCCTCGGCTTCGAGCGCCTCGGGCAGCGAGCGTGGCCGCGGCGCGCCCTCGAGCACGAACGGCAGGCGGCGCAGCTCGGCACCATCGGCGGTCAGGGCGACCAGCCGCTCCATGACGAGGCGAATCTCGCGCACGTTTCCCGGCCACGAGTGGCCGGCCATCTCCTCGCGCAACTCGGGCGTGAGGGTGATCGTCTTCTCCTGCTCCCGCGCGAACTTCGCGAGGAAGTGATCGATCAGCAGCTTCGCATCCTCGGGACGCTCCCGCACCGGCGAGAGCTGGACGACATAGCCCGCCAGGCGATGATAGAGGTCGAGCCGGAACTCGCCGGCCGCGACCATTGCGGGGAGCCCGCGATGCGTCGCCGCGACCACGCGCACGTCGACGACGCGGGCCGTGTTCTCGCCGAGCCGGCGCACCTCGCCGCCCTCGAGCGCCCGCAGCAGTCGCGCCTGCGCCTTGAACGGCATGTCGCCGATCTCGTCGAGGAACAGCGTGCCCTGGTGCGCGAACTCGAACAGCCCGACGCGCTCGCGATCGGCACCCGTGTACGCCCCACGCGCATGGCCGAACAGCTCGCCCTCGATGAGGTCGCCCGGGAACGCGCTGCAGTTGATCGGCACGAACGGCCCTGTGCGACCGCTCTGGATGTGCACGGCCTGCGCGATGAGTTCCTTGCCGGTGCCGCTTTCGCCCAGCACGAGAATATTCAGCCGCCGTGGTGCCAGCGAGCGCACGATCCCCAGCATCTGCTTGGTCGCCGAATCGACCGTGAGGAAGCCGGGGATGATGGGCTCGGCGGACTCGATCTGGCGGGTCGTGGGGCGCCTGGCGCGCTGCTTGGCGGGCTCCGTGGTTGGCCCTGTCGCGTCGGCGCCCCCTGAGATCTCCGCGAGCACGTCCCCGGCTTCGGCGATCAGGTGCTCGGCCCCGATGCGCTGAAACAGCCGGTGCGACTCGGCCGCGAGCGTCATCGCGTCGACGCGCCGCCCCTCGGCGAGCGCATGTCGCGCCAGGGCGAGGGAGGCACGTGCGAAGCCGTGGTCGTCGCCGATCGTGTTGCCGATCTGGCGCGCCTCTTCGAGTGCCGACACCGCTGCGGAGGACTCGGCGAGCGAGTTCAGCACGTTGGCGAGGACGTAAAGGGAGGTTCCGAGCTCGAACGTGTCCCCCTGCTCGCGCGCGATCGCGACCGATTCCTCGATGAGCGTGTGAGCGTTCTTGGCTTCCCCGCACGCGAGCTCCGCGGCAGCCAGGCCCCGTAGGCACTCGAGAACGAGATCCGTCGCCTTGCCATGGCCGCGCGCGAGCAGCAACGCTTCGCGATACCGCTCGCGGGAGGCCTCGTGGTTGCCCAGGTCAAGGTCGCAGTCGCCGAGGAATTCTAAGGCGAGCACGAGGGTCCGCGGTTCGTTCTCGCCGCGGAGTTCTGTCACAATTGATTCGAGTCGTGCTCTTGCGTGAAGCGACTCACCCAAACACCTCAAGGCTCGTGCCTCTGCGATTCGAGACAGGACGGCATGCCCGGTGAATCCAAGGGCGGTAAATACAGTGGCAGAGTCACCTGCGAGCGATGCGGACTCAACCAGTTGACCACGACGGAGGAGCAGGGTTGCGAGGTTGAGCTCGCTACGTGCCTTGCCGGTCGGCGAGTCCTCTTCCGTCGCGAGTCTAAGTGCGTGGCGAAGAAGTCGCTCTGCTTCGCGCAGATCGCCCGAATTCTTGAGCACCAAGCCAAGATTCATTAGGGCGCGCCCTTCCATTTGGCGGCTCCCTGCTCTGCGCGATGCAACAATTGCCTCTTCAAAACGCTCGCGAGCGTTCGCGTACTCCCCGCGGCGATAAGAAACCGCTCCCAGGGCGAGGCAAAACGCCGCCGCTTCGGCCTCTCGGCCCAGATTGAGGGCCAAGCGATGTCCGGAAGTGAAGTGTTGTGCTGCGAGCTCGAATGCTTCGTTGCGAATTGCTAGCTGGCAAGAAAACAAGGAAAACGCGATTGCATGAGCAGCCGACTGTTCTTTCCAGGATGACAAAGTCTCGGCAAACTGCTCAACGCGCTCCCGTTCTCCTGCCATCGCCAGGTCGGTGATCGCGTTGATCAAGACGACGCGCTCGGTTACCGAGAGAGCGACACGGTCATCCAATTGCGCGATCAGTTCGTGCGCGTGCTGATTGCTCGCCTCCGCGAGCTGGTTCGGGCCATTCGCGCCGACTAGTTTCGCCACGACTGCGCCCCCGGCTTCCGCAGAATGGTAAGAAAGAGGCGTGAAGACCGGATGCGGTCCCATAGAGAGCGGGCTGTGTTTGGTTGAACTTCCGGCGCTATGGTGGACGTCGGATCGTACGTAACTGTTGAACGAAGGTCGCCCCAATCGTCATCGACGGGAAGTTGTCGAGGGCCACCGGGCGAGTCAGGATCCCCCATCCTCGGATCCAATCGCAGCACCGGCATCGACTCCGCCGAGCAACTCCGGAGGACCGGCGCGCAAAGACTCGACGCGATCGTGAAGACGACCGCGCATGCGGCGAGAGCGATGAAGAATCGGGGTGTCTTCATCTCGGGGTTCCTCCTTGTCGGACGGG
>JANPEF010000150.1:0-4024 GCA_031431875.1 Candidatus Eiseniibacteriota bacterium
TCGTCGGGCCACGATTTGTCGATGCTCCCCTTCCGCGCAGCACTCCTTTCTCGGAGGAATCGCCCCATGGCAACGCTTTCCCGATCCACCTTCACGTTCTCGGCACTCGTGGCCGTTGTCTCGACGATCCTGTCGGCTCAGCCGGCGACGGCGGTTCCCGCGGCCGACATGCGCAGCGGTCGCGTCGACCAGACCAACTTCAGCGGCTTGACCACGGTGCCCGTCTTCTTCGTCCCGTCCGGCTCGCGGTTCGTGCTCACGGACCTTCAATGGACGCAGGGAAAGTACTCGACCCCACCTGCCGGCCCGCTGGCAGACCCGGTCGGGGTGTGGATCCAGGACAACTCGGCCAACATCCGGTGGTACGTCGGACTGCCCGCGGGGAGCGCGACACCACACATCGCTTGGTCGACCGGGATCGTGTTCGAGGCGAACACGCTGGTCACGCTCGGCGTGTCGAACCTGGGCGGCCCCATCACCTGGTCCGGTTCGTGGTCGGGATACCTCGAGGCGGTCCCGGTGAGCGCAGTCGAGACCCCGCTGGAGAAGTTCGGCTTCGAGGCGTTCCCGAACCCGAGCAGCTCCCGCGTCCTGCTGCAGTTCCGGCTCGAGCGCGACGGCAAGACCGCGCTCTCGATCTACGACGCAACGGGCCGCAAGATCCGGTCGCTCACCGACCAGGTGCGCGCTGCGGGCTGGAACGTGATCGAATGGGACGGCAAGGACGACGCGGGCCGCGATGTGCGCGCCGGGACGTACTTCGCGCACCTCGAGGCGCCCGAGGGACAGAAGACGGAGAAGGTGATCCACCTCGACGCGGGTCGTTGAGGTCGCAGAAGTCTGTGATTTCATGGTTCGGGCTGGTGTCCCTCCACAACCTCGCCACCGTCCAGGGCAACCGGGCCGCTGACCGGCGTGGCACGCTCCATGCCGTTCGTGCTAAACATTCCTCGATCGGGGACTTGCCCCGCGGATGGCCCGGTGACCGGCAGACCGTGCGGTGCCAGAATGGCGAGGAGATGGACGTGAAACCCCGTGGTTGGATGAAGGCTGGAGTCTCCCTCCTCGCGTGCGCACTCGCCCTCGGCTTCGGGGCGCCGCACGCGAGTGCCGAGGAGTCCGTCAATCACCTCTACGACCGCTTCCAGGTGTCGGCCTCGGGCTCGCTGCTCTGGCTCGGCAGCGACATCCGGATCGACGGGAAGAACGGGAGCTTCGGCACGGATCTCGACGTCGAGGACGATCTCGGCATGCCCGACACCAAGCTGCAGCCCCGGTTCTCGTTCCGCTGGAAGCCGGGCCGCAAGCACCAGCTCGAACTCGGCTACCAGTTCGCGCGGCGCAGCGCATCGAAGGTCCTGGAGCGGACGATTGCCATCGGCGACACGACCTTCGACGCCGGAGTGCAGGTCAATACGAGCTTCGGCACCGACAATGCATTCCTCACCTACCGGTACGCATTCGTGGCCGACGAGCGCAAGCAACTTGGCGTCGGCCTGGGACTCGGGGCATTCTTCTTCGACGTCGGCGTGGACGCCCTCGCTGGAGTCGGGTCCCAGACCGTGAGCTACACCGGGGGTCGCTCGTTCGTCGGGCCCACCGCCGCGCTCGGCCTGTTCGGCCGATTCCGCACGGGCGATCGCTGGTATCTCGAACCCGACGTCCGGTATCTGCAGGTCTCGGTTGATCGCGTCACGGGAAAGGTGGTCGAAGGAAGCCTGCTGGCCCAGTACTACCTCTCGCCCAAGGTCGGGATCGAGGGCGGGATCGGGATCAAGGCAGTCGAGATCGACGTCGATCCCGAGACCGACGGCGGATTCGGGCCGAGCATCGGCGCCCGCGTCAAGTATTCAGAGAGCCAGTTCCGCCTCGGGGTGGTGGTTCCGCTGTAGCGTTCGATCGCCGGAAGTCGGACGAGTACGACACGGGGTCGGTCCTGGGCGATGTCGCCTCGAACCGACCCCGATGCAATTCTGCCGGCGTGAGCTAGCGGAGCAGCAGGATCTTTCGCGCCGCCGTCTGCTTGCCGGTCACGAGCCGGATGAAGTAGACCCCCGAGTGAACCGCCGCCCCATTGTCGTTGAGCCCGGTCCACGCGACCTGCTGCGCGCCGGCCGCCATCGGCCCATCGACCAGCGTGCGCACGCGCCGACCGCCTGCGTCGTAGACGATGACCTGGCCGCGCGACACTGCCGTGGGAAGCGCGAACGAGGCCGTCACGCGCCCCATCATCGGGTTCGGGCTCGCCGACATCGCGAGCGTGGCGCCCGGCGTGTCGTCGCCGACATCGGTCGTCGGTCCGCCCGGGCCGTACGTCACGTAGACGGGACCGGTCCAGATGTTGGCGTTGTCATTCATCCGGATGCGCAGGTAGTAGTGCGCCTCGGTCTCGTCGGGGAAGACGCTGTGCTCACGCCACGCGAACTTCGCGTTCCCGTCGCTCGTCGCGACGACGACCGCGTTCGACGTGCCGGTGATGCCGCGGAACAGGTCGATCTGGGAAACGCCGTCGCTCGGATCGGGATCGGTCACTTCGACCGCGAACTCGACGCCCTCGGCCGAGGTCCATGCCGAGCCCATCGGGCGACCGTCGGCCGAGAACTTGACGACCGTGTTGTGGTCCTGCGACGCGTAATTGCGGCCCGCGGCGAGCGCGCCCATGATCTCACTCTTCGTCAGGCCGGCGCCCAGCGCGACGGTGCGCGTCTCGGTGGCGGCGCCCCACGTCGCGTTGTGGTTGTCCTGGTCGCCGGCGGGGGAGATGCGATAGCCCTTGCGCAGTGCATCCTGGAACAGGATTTCGTTGCCGGTCGTGCTGCCCACGTCGGATTCGGTGATCGACGTCGAGAAGGCCGGGCCCGTGATCAGGGCCATGAGGCTCACGACTTCCTTCCCGTTATCCGTCACGGCGTAGCCGTTGAAGTCGCCGGAGGCCGGGTGGCACCACTCGATGAAGGGGGGGTAGCCTGCGGGAGGATTCGCGACGTACGCCGTGTACAGCCCGGTGTAGTCGCCCTCGGCGACGAAGACGTCGTGGTTGCCCGGCTCCCAGCCGAACAGCGTCGGCGCCTCGAACACGTTGGCGTGCCCGCCCGTCGCGATGATTCCCCACTCCTGTCCCCAGATCGCCACGAAGTCGCCGTCGCTGTTCGCGGCGGCGGCCTGCGCCGCCCCGAGCGCGTAGCTGGCGAGCTGCATCCCCGCACCGGAGTGGTTGTGATCGGTGACGGCGAGGAAGTCGAGCGCCGTCGGCGCCGACAGTCGGGCGAAGGCGTACGCGTCGGCCGGAGTCTGCACGCCGTCCGAGTAGCTCGAGTGCGAGTGCAGGTTGCCGAAGTACGCGCTGTAGCCCAGGTCGGGATTCAGCAGCGCGCCGGGCAGCGGAAGCGAGCCGGCGTCATTGGAGACCAGGCTCGTGTTGGGCACGTCGTCCTGGGTCTCGATTGCGAAGTGCCACGTCGAGTCGGGATCGAGTCCGGCGACGAACAGCGTCTCCGGGGTGCCGGCGGCGAGCGGTGGCGACTCCGTGATCCAGCGATCAAGGTCGGCCGCCGCATCGAAGTTCCCGGCCGTGATCGGATCGTGCGAGACCTTGATCGTGTAGGCGCTCGCGGTGCCGATGGCGCCATCGTCGCCAGGCGCGGTCCACGTGAGGCGAATCTCGCCGGGAGCGTCGCCAGGATCGGCTTCGAGATCAGCGATCGTGGCCGGCGGAATGATGTCGCCGACGCCGCCGTTGCTGGCGCACAGGGTCGGCGTGCGCCATGTGAAGCTGGCGGAGCCGTTCGGGATCGACGACCAGACCTGCCCCTCACCGACCGTCGCGGGATAGGTGACGTTGTGGACGACCGTCGCTGCGAGGAGCCGATTGGAGACGAGGTACACGTCGTCGCCCGTGTTGTTGAGGATCGCCGCGCCGCCCTGCATCATGACGACCCGGAACTCGCCGGGCCCGATGATCGCGCTGGTCGAGCACGTGGGGTCGAGGTCCTCGGGGATGCGCGCCCGCACCGCGATCTGGCCG
>JANPEF010000151.1:0-3307 GCA_031431875.1 Candidatus Eiseniibacteriota bacterium
GCGCGTCGGCCTGGACCACCGGCTTCGCGCGCGCGGTCGCCGGCAACGTCGAGACGCCAGTTGCCGGGGCGATCGTGACCGCCGACACGGCACGCGTCGTTTCGAATGGCGACGGCTTCTACGCGCTCCCGGTGCCGCTCGCGCAGGCCGCAACGCCCGCCGCGCGGGCCCCGGGCTACGTCACCGCGGCCACGGCGCCGGCGGGCGCGGTACGGCTGCTGGCAATCGGCGGCGGCGCGCTGCGCGGGAGGAAGATCGCACTCGATCCGGGCGGCGGCGGCGCAGACACGACCGGGCTCGGGCTCGCGGTCGAGCCAACTTTCGCCGGAGGCGAGGCCGTTGATTCGACCGTGGCCGACGCCGACTCCACGGCGGCCGACATGGCCGACGATGCAATCGTGATGGACGACTCGCTCGCCACCGGCGCATTCGCTGCCGGCGACAGCGTGGCGCGGGTGCGCGCCCAGGCCTTCGAGGCCGACGCGAACCTGCGCGTCGCCCGCGCTCTTCGCGAATACCTCGAGGCCGCCGGCGCCACGGTGATCCTCACGCGCGACTGCCCCGAGAGCCTGACCTCCGTTGATCGCCTGCGCCGCACTGAGGCCTTTACGCCCGAGCGCGTCGTCGTGATCGGCCACCGCGCCACGGCCGGCCGCGCCGGCGTCGGGCACTACTTCTCGAGCCCGAACGGCAAGGCGCTCGCCCGCCGAATTGCCGCGCGGCTCGAGGAACGCGGTGTCGTCGCCCGCCGTCGTGCGCAAGTCAGCGAGAGCGCGAGCTACGTCGTCGCGCAGACCGCCGCCGTCGCGGTCTCGGTCAACCTGGCGAACGCCGCACCGCTGTACGTCGACGCCACGCGCGGCGCGCGGCGCCTGCGCGACGAGGCCTACGCCCTGTACCTGGCGCTGCTCGAGGACCTGGGCGGCGATCCGAAGGCATGGCGTGAGCTGGCGGTCGTCGCTGCGCACGGCACGGCACCCGAGGCCGGCGTGCCGGTGACGCTCGATGCGCGCTGGACGCTGATCACCGACGCGAAGGGCCGGGTGCGCTTCGACGGGCTACCCGCCGGCGGGCTCGTGACGGTCGCGGCGGACACGGCCCGCGCGGTGGTGACACTGCCGGTGGCGGCGCCCGTGAAGCTGGAGCTGGGGGCGGCGCGGCCGTAGCGGGGCAGCCGCCTGAACGGGACGGCGGCGGCGGCAGGAAGTGCGGCCATGGGCGCCGATGGTCGCAGAAACCTATCCGGGGTGGAGTCACTGCAACCGGCGGCGGGCGATGGTCGCAGAAGCATGCCCCGGGGCATGTGAGTGCGCCACTCGGGACGGCGCCCCCGCGGTTCAGAACCCGGGCAGCGCCACGGCCACGCCATTCTTGACGGTATGGAGCGGGACGACGACTTCAACCGGCATGTTCGCGTCACCCTGCTGGATGCCGACGAGAACCCGCCCCAGGTGGCCGGCGTCCTGGGGTAGCGCGCGCGTCTCGAGAACGCGCTTGAGGCTCGTCGGCGTGTAAGCCCCCTCGACGATGGCGCGAGCGACGGTCCAGCCGAATCGGTAGCCACGTCGGAAGTCCGGATCCATCGCGGGCTCGCCCAGCGCCATCAGCCGGGCGACCAGGTCCGGATTGCGATCCTCCCAGTCCTCGCCGGCGAGAATCGCGCCTTCGAGCGCGGCCCGCTGGGACGCATGGAATCCCTCCGGTGCCAGTTCCAGGGTGCCGAGCACGACCGGATGAACGTTCCGCTTCGCCAGTGCCGAGAGCCACTCACCAGACTCCTCGCCCGCCCCCGCGAACAGGATCGCCTGCGCCCCGGACGCGACGAATCGTTCGGCCTCGGCGGTGTACGGGCGGCGGCCCGGAGCATAGTCGAGCTGAATCCTCTCCCGACCGAGGGCTCGCAACGCGTCGCTGAAGCCTCGTCCGAGCGCCGCATCCGCGCCATGCTCCGGCGAGGCGATGGCGACCTTCGTGATCTCGGGCCGGGACGCGACGAACATCGCGAGCCTGCGCCCACGCTCATAGGACGTCGGGCGAAGCTGCAGCGCCTCGAATGCGGCGTCCTCCGCCGGGGGGATGAATTCATTGTCCCCGCGGACGTGTCGATACTCCAGCCGGTTGCCGAGCGAGAAGAAGGACATGCCAGCGTACTGGAGATACTCGGACTCGATCGTGCGCTCGACTTCAACCGGCGATCGCCCATCCGCGAGCACGAATCCGCGAACACGCGACAACGATGCTGCAATCTGCACCTGCGACGAACTGCCGGTCACGACGACGACCCCCGCGCTCGTGAAGCGGCCGAGGAGGCCCTCCATCTCCACGCTGGAGAACATCTCGCTCGAACTGGCCGGGCGCTCGGCGAGCCGAAACCGCGAGGCCAATGGACCTGCGGCCGCGTCGATCGCGGATTGCATGCCGAGGCGAACGCGGGAGCCCAGCGACGTGGAATCGAGTGGGCCGCCCTCACCGATGACGAGGATCCGGTAGACGCTGCGCTGTGCCCCGCCCGCCCCGGAGGCGGCGTGCTCGACGCGCTTGACGAATTCCACGCTGGATGCCGATCGCAGGGGCCCGAACCGAACGAGCGCATCCCGCGCCTCGGCGGCGGCCTCGGCGGCAGCGGGGATCCCCGTCGGACCCTTGCCTCGCATCAACGTCCGGCAATAGGCCTCGCTCACGATCGGGTGCGGGGTCCGTGCCGCCACCGCCGCGAGGGACGCGGCGGGGAGCCGTGGGCAGGCTTCCTTCAAGGCGGCGACGATCTCGGGAGCGTCCACGCCGGGCGCACCCGAAGTCGAACGGGCATGCTGGACGGCGAAACTCGCCACGTCGAACCAGCGCTGCTCGCGCTCCGGTGCAGGCGCGCGCTTCGCGAGCTCGAGGAGGCGGGAGAGCTCCTGTCGCTCCTTTGCTTCGAAGTGCGGGACGATGGAGATCGTCGCCGCGGTTCCACCGGGGGCGGTCACGCATCCAGCCCAGATCACGATCCCCGCGATCAGGAGGCGCCAGCGGGAGTCCGGTCTCGCAGTCACCCTACGGGTTGTACTTCCCGAAGTCTTCCGGATCCAGGTTCTCGAGGAAGCGCCGCAGCTGCTCGCGCTTTTCCTCTTCCGAGGGCTCTTCCTGCGCGGCACCCGCGGTGAGCAGCTTGTCGGCAACGAACAGGGGCGCGTGGCAGCGCAGCGCGACGGCGATCGAGTCCGAGGGGCGGGCGTCGATCGAGATCACCTCGCCGTCCTTCTCGAGGATGAGGCTGGCGAAGAAGGTGTTCTCCTGCAGGTCGGAGATCACGACGCGGGTGACC
>JANPEF010000152.1:0-11695 GCA_031431875.1 Candidatus Eiseniibacteriota bacterium
GCCGGCGGCGTGCTCACCGACGAGGCGGCACCCTTCGCGGGGCAGTTCGTGTTCAAGGCCAACGGGCCGATCACCGGCTGGCTCGACGAACGCGGGCTCCTGCTCTCGCGTGGCACGATGCGCCACTCGTACCCGCACTGCTGGCGCTGCCGGAACCCGGTGATCTTCCGCGCCACCGACCAGTGGTTCATGGCCATCGATGCGGGCGGCCACCGCGAACGCGCGCTGGCGGCGATCGCCGCCACGCGCTGGGATCCGCCGTCGTCGCAGAACCGCATCCGCTCGGCGGTCGAGACGCGGCCCGACTGGTGCCTGTCGCGGCAGAGGAGCTGGGGTGTGGGCATCCCCGCGCTGTACTGCGAGGCCTGCGGCGAACCGACCGTGCATCCCGAGGTGGTGGCCAACGTGGCGGCAAGGATCCGCGCCGCGAACTCGGACGTGTGGACGACCGAGCCGGCGGCTGCGTTCGTTCCCGCGGGCTTCACCTGCCCGGGCTGCGGCTCGGCGGGTCCGTTCAAGAAGGAGACCGACATCCTCGACGTGTGGTTCGATTCGGGCGTGACACAGCGCGCGGTCCTCAAGGCCCGCGGCCTGGCGTGGCCGTGCGACGCGTACTTCGAGGGACCGGATCAGCATCGCGGTTGGTTCAACTCGTCGCTCATGATCGCCGTCGCCACCGACGACGCGGGCCGCGCGCCCTACAAGAGCGTGCTCACCCACGGCTGGATCCTCGACGGCGACGGCCGCGCCATGCACAAGTCGCTGGGCAACGTGATCGCGCCGGACTCGCTCATCTCGCAGAATGGCGCAGACCTGCTGCGCCTGTGGGCGTGCTCGACCGACTGGCGCACCGACGTGCGGATCTCGCCCGAGATCATGAAGCGCGTGATCGACGCCTACCGCAAGGTGCGCAACACGGCGCGCTTCCTGCTGGCCAACCTGGGCGACGCGCCTTCGGATGCGGCGACGACTGCGCTCGATCCGGCGTCGCTCGAGCCGCTCGATCGCGCGGCGCTGGCCTGCGTGCGCGCCGCCGTGGCCGAGGCGCGCACCGACTTCGAGGCGGCCCGGTTCCACGCGGCCGTGTCGCGGCTGGTCGAGTTGTGCACCACCGACCTGTCGGCCGTGTACCTCGACTTCCGCAAGGACGCGCTGTACACGCTCGCGGCCTCGCACCCCGAGCGCCAGTCGTGCCTCGCCGTGCTCGCCGAGACGCTGCGCAGCCTCGCGCTGGGCTTCGCCCCCGTGCTGTCGTTCACGGCCGAGGAGATCTGGCAGCACGCTCCCGCGCTCAAGGCCGAGGCCGCGTCGGTGTTCGAGGCGACCTGGGGCGACACGAAGGCGGCCGATGCGGCAGACCTCGCCGACTGGAGCGCTCTCGCGGCGCTGCGCGAGAGCGTTCACAAGGCGCTCGAACCCGAGCGAGCCGCCAAGCGGCTGGCCCAATCGCAGGAGGCTGTGGTGCAGCTGGGCCCCGGGGACGACGCGGCCCGCTCGCTCCTGGCGCGCTACGGTCCGGCGCTCGCCTCCTACCTGGTGGTCAGCACGGTGACGTTCGATGGTCCCGCCCCGGCCCCGGGCGAGCCGTGGGGGGTGGCGATCGCGAAGTCGCCACACCCGAAGTGCGAGCGCTGCTGGAACTACCGCCCCACCGTCGGCACCTCGGCGGCGCACCCCACGCTGTGCGACCGCTGCCTGGCCGCGCTTCCGCCGGGATTCGCGCGGCCCGAGCCGGCCCCGGCGGCGCCCACGTCGTGACGATGGACCGGCGGCGGATCGCAGCACTCGGCCTCGTGGTCGCGATCCTCGGCGCCGGCATCGCGTTGCGCGCCGGGTGGGATGCGCGGGCGCCGCGCGGCAACGCACTGATCGTGCTCAACACGGGTGCGGTGGGGATCGACTCGATCGTCGTCGAGCCGGCGCCGGCGGCGGTGGGCACGGATCCGCCGCCGGGCCCGGGGGGGCCAGCCGGGAGAGCGGGCTACCTGGCCGCCCAGGACAGCCTGCTGCTTTCCTTGCCCGCGACCGTGGGCGATGCACAGGTCCGGGCGTGGCGAGCCGGACGCGTGATCGCGGACGAGATCGTGTACTTCGGGGGCGCGTCGGTGTTCGAGCTGCGCGTGGGGGATCGCGACCGGCAGGGGCGTTATCGACGGACAGGTTAGGACTTCGGCTGCGGGCGGCCCGTCCCGACTTGCTGCGCAGCAAGTTGCCCCGGGCGAACTGGTCTTGAGACCAGTTGAGATGTCACGCGACCATGCGATGCCATCGCATTGCATCCGCACACGTTATCGAATGTCGTCGGGGACACTTTCCCATCCTGCGAGCGGCTCGTGCTCGCCTGCCCGGCCCCATCAACTTGCTGCGCAGCAAGTTGAGATCTCACAGGATGCGAGAGCTGCAGCCTCCTCTCCCTGGACATGTCACTGCGCCGCACAGGAACGTGAGGACCTCCGGCAAACCCCCCGCCCCACGGTCATCCGCTACCGACCCGCCGCCGCCCCGCACCCGGTGGAGCGCACGCGCAAGCCGTCCGGGAACCATACCGTCGCACGAGACGCGCAGGGACCCGTCGCCTCGATGAAGCGCAGCGTCGCGTCCGGATCGGCCCATGGCACCGTGTCGAAGTGGACGACCCAGAACTGCTCCGGCACCCCGCCCCTCGGCGGCACCGTGAGCCCACGCGCGGGTCGCCGCAGTCGGGCGTAGATCGCGTCGGGTGCATTGCTGAAGACTGCCTCGTCGCGCGGCAGTCCGGCGACTGCGTGCAGCAGCCCGGCTTCGAGCGAGCGATCCCACAACGCGGTGTTGTAGCCCCACTCGCCCGGGCCACGGTAGCGCTCGACGTGCCGCGCCGTGCGCACTGCGCCGAGCCCCGCCAGCGCCAGGCCGATCGTCACCGCAACGACGAAGCCCAGCCGGGCCGTCGCCGCCCGCCACGCAAGCCTCTCCCGCAACCGATCGGTCGCCCATGCGACGACGAGCAGTCCGGGAACCACCAGCGGAATGGTGTAGCGCTCGTTCAGCCGCTCGATCGACGCATAGGAACTCCAGCCGACCAGGATCGCAGCGGCAACGAGGACGTACGCGGCCGCGGCCTGCACCGACAGCGGTACGCCGGGCCCGGGAGAGCGTACGCGCCGGACAGACGCGAACGCGAGCCCGACCAGCGCAATCCCCACGACCACGAGTCCGAGGCCCGTACCCACGCGCATCGCCTCGCCTTGCCCGCTGCCCACGAGCCAGACGCCGAGCGCCGAACACAGATCGCGCCCCTGCGCCGCGATCGCAACGACGGAAGGACGCCGTGGCCCGAACGCCCCGCCGACGAGAGCCAGATTGCGGAAACACCACAGCGCGATCGGCACGAGCGCGACCCCGGCGAAGCACGCGGCATCGACCGCACGGCGACGCCCGCCCGGCGCCCCCGGCCCGCGCGACAGCAGCAGCCCCACGCCGACGGGAACGAGCGCAAGCCCGGCGTAGCGCATCAGCACCGCCAGGGCGACGAGGGCACCGCCGAGCAACGCGAGGCGACGCCGTCGCGCATGGTCCGCGAACTCGAGGCGATCGGCGCCGACGAGCGCCGCCAGAGCGAGCGCGAGAAACGGAAGATCAGACCACACGAAGACCGTTGCCTCGAGCAGGGTGGCCGAGGTGAGGAGAACGGCGAGCGTGAGCGCGCGCACGAGCGGATCGGCGACGTGGCGGCCAAGCCAGGTGGCGAGCAGTACGAGGACGGCAAGCAGCGCGAGCAGGTTGAGCCCGAAGCCGGCCCACGCCGCATCGAGGCCGAAACGCGTGAACGGCGCCAGCAGGACGGGCAGGAGCGGCGCCCAGCGGGTGTACGGCTCCCCGTCGAACTGGACGAAGCCGCGGCCCTGCGCCAGCGATTCCGCCACCGATAGATACACCGCCGAGTCGCCGGACAACGCGGGCCCGCGCGGCATCACCGCGGCGAGCGCCAGGATCGCGGCCAGCGCCCCGACGACGACCGCGACGGGGCGCACGACTTCAGCGCCGCGGCATGCCGGGGTCGACGGGCTCGTCGGCGGCCGCGGGCTCGATGGACTCGACGGGCTCCCCCGCAGGCAGCAGCAGCATCCCCTGCGGCGGGTAGCGGCTCTTCAGCTCGTCGACCAGGGCGCCGAATGCGGGCGTCGGGCCCTGCAGCGGGATCGAGTCGGTGTCGATGACGCGCACGTCGGCGCGCTGCGCGGCGCGCTCGATCCAGCCGTCGTAGGCCTTGCCCAGCCGCGCCAGGTAGTCGCGCGTGATGGCCTTCTCGCTCTCGCGCCCGCGCCGCGCGATCCGTTCCATGAGCGTGTCGGGGTTGGCGTGCAGGTAGATGATGAGGTCCGGCGGGCGCAGGAAGTCGGTCATGCAGTGGAACAGCTCGACGTAGTTCTGGTAGTCGACCTTCGTCATCGAGCCCTGCTCGAACAGCGTGCGGGCGAAGATCTCGGCGTCCTCGTAGATCGTGCGGTCCTGGATGAACGCCTCGCCCGACTTGCCGATCTTGACCTGCGCCTTGAAGCGCTCGGCGAGGAAGTAGATCTGGAGATGAAACGACCAGCGCTCCATGTCCTTGTAGAACGGGTCGAGGTACGGGTTCTCGATCACCGGCTCGTAGTAGACCTTCCAGCCCAGGGCCGAGGCGAGGCGGTCGGTCAGCTCGGTCTTGCCCACGCCGATGTTCCCGGCGATGGCGAGGAAGAACCCGCGTGTGGCCGCGGCTGCAGGAACGAGGTCGCTCAACGACCCACCACGACGCGCGTCCGGGCCGTGCGATCCCCGACGCTCACGTGCACGAAGTAGACGCCGGGAGCGGGTGCGGCCGCGCCCACCCCGCCGAAGATCCAGGTGAGATGACCACTGCCCGCCGGCTGCGGTCCGGGAGCGAACTTCGCGACGCGGCGGCCGCGCGCGTCGACCAGAGTGAACACGGGCGTCGCCGCGGCGGGCAGGGCGAAGCGCAGCTCGAGGCGATCGCGCGCGGGCGTCGGGCCGGCGGCGAGCGCGAGTCGCGTTGCAGGCGCGCCGGCGACGTCGATGGTCGCGTCCGGGACCGGCGGGAAGCCGGCATCCGCCCACGCGGTGTAGACCAACGAGGCGGTCACCACCGACGCCTCGGTGAGCCGCGTCAGCGTCAGCGCCGACGTGCGCGTCCACAGGCCCGCGTAGTACGTCCCCGAGGTCGTCGAGCCACCTGCAGCGTTGCGAGCCTGCGTGTCGGCGGTGATCACGTCGACCACCCGTTGTTGCGAAGCAGCGGCCATCGCAAACGCCGCGTCGACCGGGCTCGGCAGGTACGTCACGGCTCCCGGGGCGAGTTGCAGGGCGCCGGCATTGAGGTCGAGCATGCGCGTCTCGTAGCGGTAGTGGACACCGTTGTTGCCGGTGAGCTGCCCATCGTAGTTGAGCGAGCAATGCAGCGGCTGGTGCAGGTCGCCGACGTAGTGGCACAGGTCGCTGATCCACAGGCGGGCGCGATCCCAGCGCCCGGTCGCCATCGCCGCGGTCAGCGAATCGGTCACCTCGCCGATGGCCCACGGCACGATTCCCCACTGCTCGACCTGCGCGGTTCCGTGCGTGGCCTCGAGCACGGCGCGGTCGTGTGACAGCGTGCCCGCCAGGTATTCGGGGTACGCATCGATGTCGATGTAGTGCCGGAAACGCTCGGATGGAATCGTGCCCTTGCGCGTGTCCGGGTCGAGCACGTGATCGACGACCCAGGCGTCCTGGCTGCGCAGCCCGTCGAGCGGCCACGGCAGCGAGTCGCCGTACTCGCCGGCGATCGTGCGGTGCCCGAGCGATCCCCAGGCGTGCGCGGAATCGGGGGCGAGCAGCAGCATCCCCAGGACGAAGGCGGCGCAAGTGTGGGCGAACGAGGGCGCGGCTGGCTTCATCGAGGAGCCTCGTGAAAGGTGGCGATCACCGCAAGCGGCTTGCGCATCAGGTCGGGGACCGTGCAGTCGGCCGCGGGATAGCCGACCGGAATGAGGACGAAGGGTTTCTCGTTCGCCGGTCGCTCGCACAGGTCCCGCAGGAAGGTCATGGGGGATGGCGTATGCGTCAGCGCCGCCAGTCCGGCCCGGTGCAACGCCTGCAGCAGGAACCCGACCGCGATCCCGACCGACTCGCCGACATAGTAGTTCTTGAGCGTCCGACCATCCGGCAGCACTTCGGGATCGCGGCGAAACACGACGATCAACCACGGCGCGATCTCGAGGTATTCCTTGTGCTCGTCCGTGCCGAGCGGCGCCAGCGCGGCCAGCCACTCGGCGGTGGCGCGCCGGGAATAGAAATCGCGTTCCTCCTCCTCGGCGGCGTGTCGAATCCGCCGCTTGAGCCCCGGATCCCCGACCACCACAAAGTGCCAGGGTTGCCGGTGCGCCCCGCTCGGAGCCGTCCCTGCAATGGCGAGCGCGGCTTCGATCCATGCCCGCGGCACCGGATCGGGCGAGAAAGCGCGGACCGAGCGTCGCCCCTGCGCGCCGGCAAGGTCCGCGGCAAGGGTCGCGGCCGAGACCTCGGGGTCGATACGGTCGGGTCGATAGGCGACGAATGGCTGGATGTCAGGGGCTCCGGACATGATGCTTGGAGAACACCCGACGCGACCCGCCGCCGTCAAGCCAGAAGCTCGAATACGCCTGCCGGCCCGCCGCGTTCCCGGCGTGGACAGGGCCGGGCGAACCGGCTAGTCTTCGCGGTCACACCCTCGTTTCGACCCTCAGCCCGCAGAGGAGATTCCCGTGGTCCCTCCGACCGAGACGCGCGTCCACGACATTTTCGACCTGTCCAGCGAGTTCGTGGACCGGATGGCCGCTCTGCGGCCCATGACCGCGACCTACCAGGGCCTCGCGGGGCACGATCACCGTTGGGACGACTTGAGCCCAACCGGCAGCCGGGCCGTCGTCGAGTTCATCGCGGGTTACCAGGAGCGACTCGCCGTCCTGCCCCCCGCCGAGGATCCGTGGGCGAAGCTCGCGATCGAGGTCATGTCCGAGCACCTGCGGCTCGAGCGCGCCTACTACGAGGACGGCGACGACCTGGTAGATCTCAACAACATCGCCTCCACTTTCCAGTCGCTGCGCCAGGTGTTCGACCTCATGGACACGAAGACGCGCGCGGGCTGGGAGAACATCGCGGCCCGCCTCGAGACCATCGATGCGGCGATCGAGGGCTACCGCACCACGCTCGAACTCGGCCGCACGAAGGGGAAAGCCGTCGCCGTCCGCCAGGTGAAGGCCACGATCGAGCAGGGTCGGATCAACGCCGGGCCTCAGTCCTATTTCCATCGCCTGCCCGGCCAACTCGCTGCGGCGAAGGTCGGCGACACCGCACTTGCCGCCCGCATCGAGGCCGGCGTCGCGAAAGCCTGCGGCGCGTTCGAGTCGCTTGCGCAGTACCTCGAGACGACGTACCTGCCGTCGGCCACGCCCAAGGATGCGGTCGGCCGCGAGCGCTACCTCCGCCAGACGCGCCGCTTCCTCGGCATGACGATCGATCCCGTGGAGACGTACGCGTGGGGCTGGCAGCAGGTCCGCTCGATCGAGAGCGAGATGAAGAAGGTCGCCGCCGAGATCGCCCCGGGCAAGTCGCTCGCCGAGGTCTTCGCGCTGCTCAAGCAGGACAAGGCGCGCTGTGCCAGGGATCGTGGGGAGTTCGTGCGCCTGATGACCGAACGCCAGGAGCGCGCGCTGGCCGACCTCGATGGCCGCCACTTCGACATTCCCGACGAGGTGCGCAAGGTCGAGGTCAAGATCGCGCCCCCCGGCGGCGCGCTCGGCGCCTACTACATCCAGCCGAGCGAGGACTTCACGCGCCCCGGCACGGTGTGGTACTCGCTGGCGCCCGAGGAGGTCGCGGACATCCCGCTGTTCGGCCACATCACAACCGCGTACCACGAGGGCTTCCCGGGGCATCACCTGCAGTGCGGCATCCAGGTCGCGCTGGCCGACCGGCTGTCGCGGCTGCACCGGCTGTCGGTCTGGTATCCGGGCTACGGCGAGGGCTGGGCGTTGTACACCGAACTGCTCATGCACGAGCTGGGCTACTTCGAGAAGCCCGAGTACGTGCTCGGCATGCTCGGCGCCCAGATGTTCCGCGCCTGCCGCGTGGTCATCGACATCGGCAGCCATCTCGAGCTGCCGATCCCGACCGACGATCCGACATTCCACCCCGGCGAGGCGTGGACGTTCGACCTCGCAGTCGAGCTGCTCACGCAGCGCTGCTCGGAGGAAGACGACTACGCGCGCTCCGAGGTCACGCGCTACTACGGCTGGCCCGGCCAGGCGATCTCGTACAAGGTGGGCGAGCGCGTGATCATGGACACGCGCGAGGAGCTGAAGCGCCGCCAGGGTCCGGCATTCTCGCTCAAGGACTTCCACGCCCGCGTGCTGGGCTCGGGGCCGGTCGGGCTCGAGCTGCTGCGCGAGCGCGTTCTGTCGGCCTGACCCGGGACGCCGACCGCGCGATGACCGAACAGGCCCGGCTGGTCTCGTCGCGCGAGATCCACCGCGGCCGGGTCGTCCACCTGTTCGTCGACACCATCACGCTGCCCAACGGCCACACGACCGCGCTCGAGGTGATCAAGCACCCGGGCGCGGCCGCGGTCGTTCCCTTCCTCGACGCCGACACGATCCTGCTCGTGCGCCAGTACCGCCACGCCGCCGGCGGCTACCTGCTCGAGATCCCCGCCGGCAAGCTCGACGCCGGCGAGGCGCCCGAGCACTGCGCCGCGCGCGAGACCGAGGAGGAGACCGGCTACCGCGCCGGTCGTCTCGAGAAGCTCGGTGCGATCCTCACCACGCCCGGCTTCACCGACGAGATCATCCACCTGTATGCGGGTTACGACCTCGTTGCCGGCGCGGCCGCGACCGAGGCGGACGAGGATCTCACCGTGATTCCGATGCCGTTCGCCGACGCGCTTTCGCGCGTCGTTCAGGGCGAGATCACCGATGCCAAGTCGGTGTCGGCGCTGCTGCTTGCCGCCCGCGCCCGCGAGCGGGGCCGCGCCTGAGCCGCACCGTTTCGCCGCGCGCGATCCTCGCCGGCATGGTGATCGGCGGCGGCCTCGGCGCCCTCGCGCACGTCACCGCGGCCGACAGCCCCACGCTGCGCTGGGTCCTCAGCAACGTCACCGAGCCGGCCGGAAAGGTGTTCCTGCGGCTCCTCTTCGTGCTCGTCATCCCGATCCTGATCTCGGCGCTGCCGCTGGGCATCGTCGGCGTCGGCGACCTCAAGTCGCTGGGCCGCGTCGGGTGGAAAACGCTGGCCTACACCGTCGTCGTCTCGGTGCTGTGTGTGTTCCTCGGCGTCGGGCTGGTGAACCTGATCCGCCCGGGAGAGGCGATCTCGCCGGCGCTCAAGGCCACGCTCGCCGCGCGCGCCGCCGAGGGCGCCTCGGCGCTGCCGCAGGCGAACGACCTGCCCACGGGCGGCATCGACCTCCTGATCAACATCGTGCCCGACAACGCGGTCAAGGCGATGGCGAACGGCGACCTGCTGGCGGTCATGTTCTTCGCGCTGATGCTGGGGCTGGGCCTTGCGCTCACACCAACGCCGGGGGCGGCGCGGTTGCGCGAGGTGCTCGAGGGCATCTACGACGTGTCGACGCGATTGATCGACCTCGTCTTGCGGCTGGCGCCGTTCGGCGTGGCCGCACTGCTGTTCACCCTCGCGGCACGCTTCGGTTATGGGCTCGTGCCGCCGCTCGCGCTCTACGTGACGACGGTGCTCCTGGGGCTCGGCCTGCACACCGTCATCGTCTACTCGGCAGCCGTGAAGTTCCTCGGCGGCATGAGCCCGGTCGCGTTCTTCCGCGGCAGCCGGGCGGCGATGATGACCGCGTTCTCGACCGCCTCGAGCAACGCGACGCTGCCCACCGCGCTCCGCGTCGCCGAGGAGGAGCTCCAGCTCCCGCGCTCGGTCGCGCGCTTCGTCCTGACGCTGGGCTCGACCGCGAACCAGAACGGCACAGCACTGTTCGAAGGCGTGACCGTCCTCTTCCTCGCCCAGTTCTACGGGGTGCCGCTGGACGTCGGGCAGCAGGCGCTGGTGGTCGTCATCTGCGTGCTGGGATCGATCGGCACGGCGGGCGTTCCGGCGGGTTCGCTGCCGGTGATCCTCATGATCCTGGGGCTGATCGGCGTGCCGGCCGAGGGCATGGGGATGATCCTCGGCATCGACCGCTTCCTCGACATGTGCCGCACGACGGTGAACGTCACCGGCGACCTGGTGGCCGCGGTGGTCGTCTCGCGCGGCGAGGTCGATGCGCCGATCGTGGAGCCGTCGCTGAGCTAGGTTTCGCGTCCGGATTCGGCCGGAACCCGCCGGTAGTCGCGCAGCTCGGGCGTGCGCCACGCGGTCCACGCCGTCGCCAGGATGCATCCGAGCCCGCCGGTGATCACCGACCACGGCGCCGTCGTCGCCTGCGCCACCAGCCCCGCCTCGAGTTCCCCGAGCTGCGGCCCGCCCATGAAGAACACCATGTTCACCCCGGTCATCCGCCCGCGCATCGTGTCGGGCGTGGCGAGCTGGCGCACGACGTTGCGCAGCACCGTGCTCACCGTGTCGGCCGCGCCGGTGACCGCGAGGCACAGGAAGGTGAGCGCGAACGAGCGCGACAGGCCGAATGCGATCGTCGCCAGCCCGTACACCCCCACCGCGTACAGCAGCACGCGACCGCGCCGCACGATCCGCTCGGAGTTCCGCACCATCACGATGCCCGCCAGCATGGCCCCCACCGACGGCGCGGCGTAGAGCCAGCCGTAGCCCTTCGCCCCGACCTTGAGAACGTCCTGGGCGAAGATCGGCAGCAGCGCGGTGGCCGCGGAGAAGAACGTGGCGAAGAAGTCGAGCAGCATGGTCGAGCGGATCAGCGGATGCGAGAACGTGAACTTGAGCCCCTCGAGCGCCGCGGCGAGGCTCACGTCGCTGCGCGTGTGGGCCGGCGGCTCGGGCACGTCGCGCATCGCCCACAGCGCGAGCAACACGGCGAGGAACGAGACCGAGTTGACGGCGTAGACCCACGGCAGGCCGGCCGTGGCGATCAGGATCCCCGCGAGCGAGGGGCCGAGCACGGCGGCCGTCTGGAACATGATCGTATTGAGCGAGATCGCGTTGGGCAGCACCTCGCGCGGGACGAGTTGCGGGATCAGCGATTGCCGCGCCGGCCCGTCGAACGAGCCCGCCGCCGCCCCGAGGCCCGTCAGGAGGTAGAGCGGCCACAGCGCGTCGAGCCCGCGGAAGGCGAGCCCGGCGAGCACGAAGGCGAAGAGCGCCATCAGGCACTGGGTGAAGAGCATGAGCCGACGGCGATCATGGGCGTCGGCGACGACCCCCGAGAGGATCGAGAACAGCACGATCGGCACGAAGCGCACGAGCCCGACCATGCCCAGCGCCCAGCCCTTCTGGTCCGCTGGCGCGAGCAGCGCGACGTGCCACAGCACGGCCGCTGCCTGCATGCTCGTGCCGCTGAACGAGACGAGTTGGCCGAGCCAGAGGAGCCGGAAGTTGCGGTAGTGCAGGGCATGGAACGAGGGGGAGGCCGCAAGTCGCGTGAGCACGGGCGGAATCTACCACGCGGGCCGCGCTCCGGTAGCCCCCGGGCGGTCGGAGAAGCTGCTCAGACCACGAAACAGCGCCATTCGGCGCCGCTTCGTGGTCTTCCGCCACGCCCGCCCGGGGG
>JANPEF010000153.1:0-112139 GCA_031431875.1 Candidatus Eiseniibacteriota bacterium
GCGCCCCGGGTTCCGGGCCGCGGCCGCTTTCGCCCGCCGTCGCCCCGCGGTGCACTCCCGGGGGGCGACCGCGTTTTCGGGCTGGAGGCTTCCCCTGGGTTCATCCCTGCACGACGAGATCTGGATGCGCGAGGCGCTGGATCTGGCCGAGCGCGGTCGCGGTCGCGTGCGTCCGAACCCGGCGGTCGGGGCGGTGCTCGTCAAGCGCGGCCGGATCGTCGGTCGCGGCTGGCATCGACGCCTCGGCGGCGCGCATGCCGAGATCGAGGCGCTGCGCGATGCGGGCATCAAGGCGAAGGGCGCCACCCTGTACGTGACGCTCGAGCCGTGCGCACATCACGGTCGCACCGGGCCGTGCGTCACCGCGATCGTCGCCGCCGGCGTGGCGCGCGTCGTTGCGGCGATGCGGGACCCGTTTCCCGAGGTCGACGGCCGGGGCTTCCGCGGCCTGCGTCGGGCGGGCATCGCGGTCGAGTCGGGCGTGCTCGAAGCCGCGGCGCGCGACGCCAATGCCGGCTACCTCTCGGTGCACGAGCGCGGCCGTCCGCGCATCGCGCTCAAGCTCGCCGCCTCGCTCGACGGGCGCATCGCTCCCGCGCGCGGGACCTCGCGCTGGATCACTGGGCCCGAGGCGCGGCGCGCAGCACACCACCTGCGCGCGCGCCACGACGTCGTGCTGGTCGGCGCGAACACGCTGCGGCGCGACGATCCCGAGCTCACCGTGCGCGGGGTGCCGCTGCCGCCGCGGGCGCTCCAGCCGTTGCGCGTCGTCGTCTCGGCCGATCTCGACTTGCCACTGCGGGCCCGGCTGTTCGCCCCGGCGCTCGCCGCGGGTACGGTCGTCGCGACGGTCGCGCCTGAGCACGTCGCGCGCGGGCGGCGCTCTGCGTTCGAGAAGCGCGCCGCGGCGCTGGCGCGCCGCGGCGTGGCGGTTTGGTTTCTGCCGCCGGCTGCCGCCGGCGGTGTGGATCTTGAAGTCCTCCTCGCCCGCTTCGCGGTCGAGGATAGACATGACGTGCTCGTCGAGGGCGGGGCGACGCTCGGTTCGCGCCTGGCCGGCGCCGGGCTCGTCGACGAGGTGTGGTTGTTCGTCGCGCCGCTGCTGCTCGGCGGCGCCGCGCCGGCGTGGCGCTTCGGCGAGACGCCGACCTCGCTCGCCGACGCGTGGCGGCTCGAGGATGCGGTCGTCGTCGCGCTCGGTGGCGACTGGGTCGTGCACGGTCGGCCGGTGCGGGCGATCCCCGCGAAGAAGAACCTTGCGACGCGCAAGCGCGTCGCGAAATTGAAGTAGGGGCGCGATGTTCACCGGTCTGGTCGAGGAAATCGGCGTCATCGAGGAGATCGAGCCGCACGACGGCGGGCGGCGGATCGTGGTGTCCGCGCCGGTCGTCGTCACCGACCTCGCGATCGGCGACAGTATCAACCTGAGCGGCTGCTGCCAGACCGTGGTCGCCGTGGGCGACGGACAGTTCACCGTCGTCGCCGTGCCCGAGACGTTGCGGCGCACCCACCTCGGCTCGCTGGTCGAAGGGGACTCGGTCAACCTGGAACGCCCGGTCCGGCTCATGGACCGACTGGGCGGCCACCTCGTGCAGGGCCACGTCGACGGGGTCGGCCGGTTGCGCACGGTTCGCGAGGAGGCGCCGGGCTGGTGGCTCGACATCACGACTGAGGCGGAAGTCATGCGCTACGTCGCATTCAAGGGTTCGATCGCCGTCGATGGCACGAGCCTGACGGTGGCCGGCATCGAACAGGATGGATTCTCGGTCGCGATCGTGCCGCACACGTGGCAGGCCACGGTGTGCCGCCTCTACCGCCCCGGCAGTGAAGTGAATCTCGAAGTGGACTTGATCGCCCGCTATCTCGAGCGCCTGGTCCAGGAGGCCCGATGAAGACGAAGACTCCCCCCGCGCGGCGCAAGGTGAAGCCGGCGCGCGTTGCGAAGACGGTGAAGTCCGGGAAGCCGACGAAGGCCGGCGCCGCCTCGGGTGCCGCGTTGGCGCGGGCGATGGCCGCCGGCCGCCGCCGCAGCGCCAAGGATGCGCCGGTGCTCACGCCGCAGTTCGCGGCGGTCGAGTCCGCGCTCGCGGAGATCCGTCGCGGCCGCATGGTGATCGTCGTCGACGACGCCGAGCGCGAGAACGAGGGCGACCTGATCATGGCGGCGTCGAAGACCACCGCCGCCGACGTCAACTTCATGGTGACCGAGGCACGCGGGCTGCTCTGTGCGGGTCTCTCGCCCGAGCGGGCCGAGGCGCTCGACCTGTTTCCGATGACGACCGACAGCACGGCGCTGCACGGGACCGCGTTCACGGTCTCGGTCGACGCGAGCGAGGGCGTGACGACGGGCAGCTCGGCCCCCGATCGCGCGCTCACCATCCGCCTGCTGGCCGATCCGGCGTCGACGCCGGGGAGCTTCGCGCGGCCCGGGCACGTGTTCCCGTTGCGCGCGGTGCGTGGCGGTGTGCTGCGTCGCGCCGGCCACACCGAGGCGGCCGTCGACCTCGTCCAGCTCGCCGGACTCGGCGACGTGGGCATCCTGTGCGAGATGATGGCCCCGGACGGCGCGATGGCACGCCTGCCGGGCCTCACGCGATTCGCGCGGAAGCACGGCTTGCGGATGCTCGCCATCCGCGACCTGATCGCGTATCGTCGTCGCCACGAAAAGCTGGTGAGCCGGCTGGTGCACACGGGGCTCCCGACCGCCGAGGGCGACTTCCAGATGCACCTCTACGAGAGCCTGCTCGACGGTGACCACCACGTCGCGCTGACCATGGGCGACGTGTCGACGAAGGCGCCCGTGCTGGTGCGCGTCCACTCGCAGTGCCTGACCGGCGACGTATTCGGTTCCGAGCGCTGCGACTGCGGGCCGCAGATGCGCGCCGCGATGGCGACCATCGCGAAGGAGGGACGGGGCGTGTTCCTGTACATGCGGCAGGAGGGGCGCGGCATCGGCCTCGCCAACAAGCTGCGCGCCTACGTCCTGCAGGACCAGGGCTATGACACGGTCGAGGCGAACCTGGCGCTCGGTTTCCCCGCCGACCTGCGCGACTACGGCATCGGCGCGCAGATCCTGCACGACCTGGGCGTGCGCAGGATCGAGCTGATGACCAACAACCCGCGGAAGATCGTGGGCCTCGAGGCGTTCGGCCTGACCATCACGAAGCGGCGTTCGATCGAACTGCCGGCGAACCGGAACAACAAGCGCTACCTGTCGACCAAGCGCGACAAGCTCGGGCACCTGCTCGAGCTTCCCACCGGGGAGCCGCGGTGAGCGAGTCGAACCGATTGGCCGGCGCGATGCGGGAGCGCGCGCGTAACGACTTTCCGGGGATCGGCCGCGTGCATCGCGGCAAGTCCGATGGGCGCGGCGTGTCGATCGCACTGGTGGCCTCGCGCTTCAACGAGCCGCTGGTCGAGAAGCTGGTCGAGGGTGCGGCGGCAGAACTGGCTCGCCTCGGCGCGGCGCCGCAGCAGGTCGACCTGACGTGGGTGCCCGGCGCCTTCGAGTTGCCGTTCGTCGCCCAGCGCCTGGCCCGCACGGGGCGCTACGACGCGATCGTCGCGCTCGGCGTCGTCATCCGTGGCGAGACGCCGCACTTCGACTTCGTGTGCGGCGAGGCCGCGCGCGGGCTGGCCCAGGTCTCGCGCAACGAGAACCTGCCCGTGCTGTTCGGCGTGGTGACCGCCAACGACGCGACGCAGGCGCAGGCGCGCTGCGGGGGATCCTCGAACAAGGGCGCGGAGACCGTGCGCGCCGCGATCGACCTCCTTGCGGCGCTGCGGGAGGTGCGATGAACAAGGGCGGATCGGGGCCGCGCCGGCGCGGGCGGGAACTGGTGTTCCGCCTGCTCTACCAGGCGGACCTCACGCGCGACGCGATCGCGACGACGTGGAAGCAGATCGCGGACGAGGAGAAGTTGCCCGACGATGCGCGCGCTTACGTCGACTCGCTCGTCGTCGTTCTCGAGGAGGGCCTGCCGGCGCTCGATGACGCGATCCAGCAGGCGACGCAGCACTGGAAGTTCGACCGGCTCGCCGCCACCGATCGCGGAGTCCTGCGCCTGGCCGTGGCCGAGCTGATGCACATGCCCGGCACGCCGGCGAAGGTCGTGCTCGAGGAGGCGGTCGCGATCGCGCGCAAGTACGGGCGCGAGGATTCGGGGCGCTTCGTCAATGGTGTGCTCGATCGCGTCGCGCGAACGCTGCGGCCGGGTGAACTCGAAGGCGAGCCGGTCGTGGACGACCCGGCCGCCGCGGAGGAACGTTGATCGTCGCCGTGCTGTCCGACATTCACGCCAACCTCGAGGCACTCGAGGCCGTGCTCGCCGATGCCGAGCGCGCGGGCGCGCAGCAGTACTGGTGCCTGGGGGACGTCGTCGGTTACGGCGCCGATCCCGACGCGGTGGTCGACCGGGTGCGGGCCCTTGGCGGGCCGACCGTCGCCGGCAACCACGACTGGGCGGCGTGCGGGCAGACCTCGACCCGCCATTTCAACCGGCACGCCGCGTTCGCCGCCGAGTGGACGGCCGGCGTCATGCGCCCCGACAATCTCGATTGGCTGCGCGCGCTCCCGCTGGTCGAGCGGCGCGAAGGGGTGCTGCTGGTCCACGCGACTCCCAGTGACCCCGCGGCCTGGCACTACTGCATGCAGGTCGACGACGCGCTCGACGAGATGGAGGCGTTCCGCGAGGACATGTGCATGATCGGCCACTCGCACGTCCCCGGGGCGTTCGAGCGCCATGACGAAGACGTCCGCTACACGCGGGCGGAGGAGCTGGTCCTGCGCCCGGGCCGGCGGTACCTCGTCAACGTGGGGTCCGTCGGGCAGCCCCGCGACAAGGATGCCCGCGCGGCCTACCTGCTGTTCGACACCGAGGAGCGACGCTTGCGCCACGCTCGGGTGCCCTACGACGTCGCGCGGACGCAGGAGAAGATCCTCGCGGCGGGCCTCCCGCCCTGGCTGGCCAGCCGCCTGGCGGCGGGGGACTGAACGCGGAGTTTCCAGGTCGGGGCCGACCCGGGGCCGGCCCGGGGCCGGACGCGAGGAACTCCGCGCAAAAGCTTGTCCATCCTCAAGTTGACCGCGACGGGCCGGCACCTTAGAGTCTCCGAATCATGACCCAGCTCCGAGAAACCACGCCCGAACACTGGCAGCGGTTCTGGACCGACGGTCGCCCCCTGCACGAGGTCTACTCGAACCAGGGCCGGCTCGTCGACCAGGCGCTCGCCGAAGGCTCGCTCTCCGGTCGTCGCATCCTCGAAGTCGGGGCCGGCACCGGGCGCGACACCATGGAACTCGTGCGCCGCGGCGCCACGGGCTACGTCCTCGACTACACGTTCGGCAGCCTGCACCTGATGCAGGAGCACGCCCGGCACCTCGGCGTGCCGCTCCATCTCGTCTGTGCCGATGCGCGCGCCCTGCCGTTTCGCGAGGGCTCGTTCGGGCTCGTCTTCCACCAGGGCCTGCTCAAGCACTTCCGCGATCCGGCGTCGATCCTCATCGAGAACGCGCGCGTGCTCGAGGCCGAGACCGGGACGCTGATCGTCGACGTGCCCCAGCGCTGGCACCCGTACACCGCCGCGAAGAAGGTGCTGATCGCGATGAACCAGTGGTTCGCCGGTTGGGAGACCGAGTTCTCCCCGCGCGAGCTCGAGCGCCTGATCCGCGCCCAGGGCCTCGAGGTGCGTCGCACCTATGGCGACTGGATGGTGCCCGGCCTGCTCTACCGCGCGGTGCGCGTGACCCTGGCCAAGGCCGGGATCAAGGTGCTGCCCATGTACCCGAAGGGCCCGGCGTTCTGGGAGAACTTCTGGAACGGCCTGCGCGACTGGATGCGCGGCCAGCGCTGGGCGCTCTACACGACGCACGTGATCGGCGTGGTCGCCCGCAAGCGCGCCGGTGCCGAGCGGGAGCGCGCCGCCGATGGCGCGCGGAGGATGGCCTGAACCTCCTTGCCGTCAACTGGATGGACATCGGCGCGCCCGCGGCCGGGGGGGCCGAGGTTCATCTCTTCGAGATCCTGCGGCGCTGGCGGGCGCGCGGACACGACGTGACGTGGCTGGCCGCCGGCTTCCCGGGCGGGGCCGCCGAGGACGAACGCGACGGCATCCGCATCGTCCGTGCCGGCGCGTGGTGGAACGCCAATCACACGCTGCCGGCCGCCTACCGACGCCGGCTCACCGGCGAGCGCTTCGACGCGGTGATCGAGGACATCAACAAGCTGCCGTTCCTCGCCCCGCGCTGGACCAGGGCACCGGTGCTCGCGATCGTGCCGCACCTGTTCGGCACCACCGTGTTCGCCGAGACGGCGTGGCCACAGGGGCTCTACGTCCTCGCCCACGAGGCGCTCATCCCGCTCGTCTACCGCGACGTCCCGTTCCTGGCGATCTCCGAGAGCACGCGCGATGACCTCGTCGCCCGCGGCATTCCGGCGCAGAACGTGAGCGTCGTCCACTGCGGGCTCGATCACGAACTCTACCGCCCGGCGGCGGCGAAGGCCGCGCTGCCGACGGTCGCGTTCGTCGGGCGCCTGCGTCGCTACAAGGGCGTCGACGTGCTGCTCGATGCGTTCGCGCGCGTCTGTCGCGACGTGCCCGACGCCATTCTCGACGTGATCGGGGACGGGCCGCATCGCGCCGCGCTCGAGGCGCGCGCCCGCGGGCTGGGCCTCGGTCCGGGGCGCGCCCGCTTCCACGGGTTCGTGCCCGCCGCGCGCAAGGTCGAGCTGCTGTCGGCCGCGCACGTGGCGGTCTGTCCCTCGCCGAAGGAAGGCTGGGGCCTCACCGTCATCGAGTCGAATGCCTGCGGCACCACCGTCGTCGCCAGCCGGAGCCCGGGCCTGGTCGACTCGGTGCGCGACGGGAAGACCGGACTGCTCGTTCCGCACGGCGACGCGAACGCGCTCGCCACGGCGGTGACGACCGTGCTCACCGACCCCGCGTTGCGCTCCCGGCTCGAGGCCGAGGCCCGCAGCTGGGCGGCGACGTTCACCTGGGATCGCTGCGCCGACGAGGCGCACGCCGTGCTCGAGCGCGCCGTGGGGGCCGTGCCCTCGCCGGCGCCACGGGCCGCCGTGCACGGCGCCGTCGGCGCATTCTGACCACCGGAGGAGGATCGATGTCGGGGATGCGCAAGGGGTATCTCGCGGTGGCGTGGTTCGTGTTCCTCTCCACGCTCGCCGTGTACACGCTCACGGTGACGAGCTCGATCCCGTTCTGGGATTCGGGCGAGTACATCGCCACCTCGTTTATCCTGGGCGTCCCGCATCCTCCCGGCACGCCGCTGTACGTGCTCATCGGGCGCCTGTTCTCGATGCTTCCGTTCGGCAACGTGCACCTGATGGTGAACTGGCTCTCCGCCTTCTCCTCGGCGCTCGCGGTGTTGTTCACCTTCCTCGTCACCGTGCGCTTCGTCCGCCTGGCACAGGCGCGCGCCCACCTGCAGGACGAGCGCACGGTCGCGGACGAGGTCATCGCCTGGGCCGCCGGCGCGACCGCGGCGTTCTTCATGGCGTTCTCGAACACGTTCTGGCTGTCCGCGGTCGAAGCCGAGGTCTACGCGCTCTCCTCGATGGTGCAGATCGCCTGTGTCTACCTGACGCTGCGCTGGTGGGAGGAGCTGGCGAACGACGGCGGCGACGGACGCCTGCTGCTCGCCTGGTACCTCATGTGCCTCTGCATCGGCATCCACCTGGGCACCTTCCTCGTGGCCCCGGCCGTGATCGTGCTCGCGCTGCTGGTGAACCCTCGCTCGCTGTTCCACTGGAAGTTCCTGACCGGCGCGACGGTGCTGCTCGCCGTGGGCATCTCGGTGCACGTCTACCTGATGATCCGCGCGTCGCTGAACCCCGGCATCAACGAGGGCGATCCCGAGACGTGGGACGCGATGATGTACCTGCTGCAGCGCAAGCAGTACGGATCGCGCCCGATGTTCCCGCGCTCGGCCGACCTGTGGACGTTCCAGATCCCGATGTTCTGGGGCTTCTTCATGGACCAGTTCCGCCTGTGGAAGGCCGAGCACGCCTTCCCCGCGGTGCTGCCGCTGGCGCTCGGCCTGTACGGCGCGGCGATGCAGTTCGTGCGCGAGAAGAAGACGTTCCTCATGATGTTCGTCCTCTTCGGCATCACCAGCTTCGGGCTGGTCATGTACCTCAACTTCACCGACCGCGAGGTCCGCGACCGCGACTACTTCTTCACCTCGGCGTTCCAGTTCTTCGCCATCTGGATCGGCATGGGGGCGGGATTCGTCCTCGAGCTGGTGCGCGACGCGCTGGCCGGCAGCAAGGCTGCCGAGCCTGCTCCTGCAGCCGGGGCGGCGCCGGCCGCGGTGCGCGTTCACCCGGGGCTCATCGTGGCGTCGGTCGCCTGCGTCGGGCTGTCGTGGCTGCCGGCGAACACCTACTGGTACACCCACGATCGCACGGGCTTCAACGTGGCGCGCGACTATGCCTACAACATGATCGCGCCGCTGGCCCCCAATGCGTTCGTGTTCACCAATGGCGACAACGACACGTTTCCACTGTGGTGCCTGCAGGAGGTCGAGAAGTTCCGCAAGGACGTCCGCGTGGTCAACCTGTCGCTGCTCAACACCGACTGGTACATCAAGCAGTTGCGTGACGAGGAGCCGAAGGTGCCGATGAAGGTCACCGACCAGGAACTCGAGGTCATCCGCACGCAGGGCTACATGATCGATCCGGCGGGGCAGCCCGAGCAGGTCGCGACGTGGATGGTGCGCAACATCGTCGCGGCGAACTTCACGTCGGGCGCGGCCGTGCAGCCCGCATACCTGGCAGTCACGGTGCCGAACCATCACGGGCTCGATCCACGGCTGACGCTCGAAGGCCTCGTCTACCGCGTCGCGCCCGACTCGGTCGCCAGCCGCATGGACACGACGGCGACGCGCAGGAACCTCTACGAGACCTTCCGCTACGGCGGACTCTACGCCGCCGACGGCACGTACCTCGACCATCCGTACAAGGACGAGAACGCGTACCGCCTGACGCAGAACTACGCGGCGGCACACCTGCAGCTCGGCTTCCGCTACCGCCAGGATGGCCGCCGCGCCGAGGCGATCGCCGAGCTGGAGCGCATCCTTCGCATGTATCCCACGTTCCCGGCAGTGCGGCCGGCGCTCGGGATGTTCTACCTCGAGAACTCCGACACGACGAAGGCGCTCGCCTTCTTCGAGCAGTCGCAGGCGCTGGCGCCGAACGACAAGGACCTCGCCTACTACCACGCCGTCACGCTCGGGCTGTCCGGGCGGCTGGACGAGTCGGTGGCGCGTTTCGCCGACGCGATCCGGATCGATCCCGACGACGGGCAGTCGTACTACGCGGCGTACTCGCTGCTGACCGACGGCGGCCGACATGCCGAGGCGGCGGGCGTGCTGCGCCAGTGGCTGGCGCGCCACCCCGACGACGCCCAGGCGGGAGCGCTGCTCCGGGATGCCCAGCGCCAGAGTGGGGTCGTCCCTCCGGGTTCCGACGCCCCGCCGGGCTCGATCGCGCCGCCCGGCGGCCCCGGCGTGCCGGGCGTCATCGGTGGGTCGCGGTGAGCGGACGGCGATGAGCGCCGGTCTCTGTGTCGTCACCGGCGTCGGCGGCTTCATCGGCTCGCACCTGGCCGAGGCGCTGGTCGCGCGCGGGCACGAGGTCGTGGGCGTCGACTGCTTCACCGACTACTACGATCCCGCGATCAAGCGAGCGAACCTGGCGGGGCTGGCGCGCGAGCCGCGCTTCCGGCTGGTCGAGCTCGACCTGGCCGCGGCCGACCTCGCGGCCCTGCCCGATCGGCCGCGCCACGTCTACCACCTCGCCGCGCAAGCCGGCGTCCGCGCGTCGTGGGGGACCGAATTCACGTCCTACGTGCACCACAACGTTCTCGCCACGCAGCGCGTGCTCGAGCGCTGGCGCGACGCCGGCTGCGAGCGCGTCGTCGTCGCGTCGTCGTCCTCGATCTACGGCGATGCGGAACGGATGCCGACGGTCGAGGCCGATCGCCCGCGTCCGTACTCGCCGTACGGCGTGACCAAGCTCGCGGCGGAGCACCTGGCGCTGCTCTATGCGCGAAACTTCGGCGTGCCCGCGGTGGCGATGCGCTACTTCACCGTCTACGGCCCCCGGCAACGCCCGGACATGGGGTTCCACCGTTTCGTCCGCGCGCTGCTCGCGGGGGACGCGGTGACGCTCTACGGGGACGGTGAGCAGACGCGCGACTTCACGTTCGTCGCCGACGCCGTCGCCGCGAACCTGGCCGCCGCCGAGCGCGGCGTGCCCGGCACGGCATACAACGTCGGCGGCGGATCACGCGTCTCCGTGAACGACGTGCTGGCGCGGCTGGCCCGGATCACGGAGCGTCCGCTGACGCTCGACCGCCGGCCGCCGCAGCCCGGGGACCCGCGCGACACCGGCGCCGATATCGCACTCGCCGGGCGCGACCTGGGCTGGAGTCCGCAGGTGACGCTCGACGAGGGGTTGGCCCGCCAGGTCGCCTGGCAAAGGGGGAATGCGTGACCGACCTGTTCTCGTCGCTGCCCGATCGGGCGCCCGATCCGGTTCCCGCGCCGCCGCCCGCGCCGCTCCCTCCGCCGCCGGCCCGCGGCATCGACCTGACCGCAGTCGTGCCCGTGCTCGACGAGGCGCCGAGCCTGCCCGAGCTCTACAACCGCCTGCGCGCCGCCGTCGCCTCGCAGGGCATGACCTATGAGTTCATCTTCATCGACGACGGGTCGACCGACGACACGCCGCGCGTGCTCGAGAAGCTCGCCGCGTCGGATCCAAACGTGCGGGTCGCCTCGTTCCGCCGCAACTTCGGCAAGTCGGCCGCGCTGGCGGTGGCGTTCGCGCGAGCGCGCGGAAGGTACGTTCTCACGCTCGACGGCGACCTGCAGGACGACCCGGCCGAGCTGCCGCGGATGCTCGATGCCCTCGAGCAGCGGGGACTCGACCTGGTCTCGGGCTGGAAGGCGAAGCGCCACGACCCATGGACCAAGACGCTCCCGTCGAAGCTGTTCAACGCCGTCACCGGGGCGGTGGCGGGCGTGAAGCTGCACGACTTCAACTGCGGGCTCAAGCTCTACCGTCGCGAGGTCGTCGAGTCGATCGAGGTCTACGGCGAGTTCCATCGCTTCCTGCCGGCGCTCGCGCACTGGCGCGGCTTCCGCGTCGGCGAGATTCCTGTGCAGCATCACGCGCGACGCTTCGGGAAGAGCAAGTTCGGCGCGGCACGGTTCGTCAACGGCTTCCTCGACCTGATCGCCGCGATGTTCCTGTCGACCAGCTTCCTCAAGCCGCTGCACGTGTTCGGTCGCATGGCGATCCTGCTCGGGGGGATCGGCATGCTGCTCAACCTGTACTTCGTCTGGATGGCCATCGCCGGCGAGCCGGTACGGGTGCGCCCGCTGCTGGTGCTCGGGCTCGTGTTCGTCGTGGTCGCGATCCAGTTCGTGCTCATGGGCCTGCTCGGCGAGATGATCGCCGCCGGCCGGATCAAGACCGACTGGCCGATGCGCTTCACCGCGAACTTCGATCCGCCGGCGGAGGGCGGGAAAGAGCGATGACCGTCTTCGTCCTGACCGGCGGCCTGGGCACGCGGATCGCGGGGCTGTATCCCGACCGCCCCAAGGCGCTCGTCCCGGTGGCGGGGCGGCCGTTCATCGACCGCCAGCTCGGCTGGCTCGCGGCGCACGGGCTGACCGACGTCGTCCTCTGCGCCGGGCACGGCGCCGGAGCGCTGGCGGCGCACGTCGGTGACGGGACCGCCTTCGGCGTTCACGTGCGCGTCGTCGTCGAGGATGCGCCGCGGGGCACCGCCGGTGCGATCGCCCATGCGCTGGCTGCGATCGCGCACGCAGACGACACGTTCTTCGCCGTGAATGGCGACACCTGGGCCGAGTTCGCGCCTTCCGACCTGCTCCTGCTGCACCGGGAGACCGGCGCCGATGCGACGCTGGCGTGCTACCCGGTCGATGACGCGGCCGAGCGCGGCGTCGTCGAGTTCGACGCGCACGGGCGCCTGCGCGCGTTCCGCGAGAAAGCCCAGGCGGGGCCCGGCTGGGTGAGCGGCGGTGTCTACGCGCTCGAGTCGCGCGCGTTCGCCGCCGTGCCGACCGACCGTGCCACGTCGCTCGAGCGCGACCTGTTCCCGGGCCTGCTGGCGGCGGGCCGGACGATCGCCGCGTGGCGCGGCGGCGGCCGGTTCTGGGACATGGGCACGCCCGAGGGCCTGGCCCGTGCCGAGGCCGCACTCGCCGGCGGCGAGGCGTCGCGATGAGCATCCTCGTGCGCGCGCGGGCGCCGTTGCGCCTGTCGTTCGGCGGCGGCGGGACCGACGTGTCGCCGTATCCCGAGGAGCGGGGCGGCGTCGTGCTCTCGACCACGATCGACAAGTTCGCCTACGCCACCGTCCAGCCACGCCGCGACACGAAGTTCGAGATCCACTCGATCGACTTCGATCGCACCGCGCGCTACGCTCACGTGCGGCGCCTGCCGTTCGACGGCGATCTCGACCTGATCAAGGCGGTGGTGCGGCGCTTCAAGCCGAAGCACGGTGCGTCGCTGGTCATCCACTCGGATGCGCCCCCGGGGTCGGGCCTGGGCTCGTCGTCGACGCTGGTGGTGGCCCTGGTCGCGGCGCTGCGCGAGTGGCTGGGCGCCCCGCTCACCGCGTACGACATGGCCGAGCTGGCCTACGCCATCGAGCGCGTCGACCTGGGGATCGCCGGCGGGCGACAGGACCAGTACGCGGCGGCGTTCGGCGGCTTCAACTTCATCGAGTTCCAGAAGGACGCGACGATCGTCAACCCGCTGCGCGTTCCGGAGGCAGCGCTGCGCGAGCTCGAGTATCGCCTGCTGCTCTGCTACCTGAACCAGACGCGCTCGAGCGCCGACATCATCACCCGCCAGCGGGCCAGCTACGTGGCGCGCAAGAAGAAGGTCGTCCAGGCTCTCGATGCCCTCAAGGCGAGCACCTACGAGATGAAGCGCGCGCTGCTGCTCGGCGACATCGACGGCTTCGGCGCGATCCTGCACGAGGCGTGGATGTCCAAGAAGAAGCTCGACGCGGGCATCTCGACGGACCCGGTCGATGCGCTGTACGAGAAGGCGCGGCGGGCCGGTGCGATCGGCGGCAAGATGCCGGGCGCGGGCGGCGGCGGCTACTTCCTCGTCCTCTGCAAGGCGGACAAGCGCCACGCCGTGGCGAAGGCGCTCGAGGGGGCAGGGGGGCAGCTGGTGCCGTTCGCCTTCACCCATGAGGGCGTGACCGCGTGGACGGCCGGCAGCGGCCGATCGGGCGCGGCGCGACGCACGCGCGCGTGAGGATCGGCCTCCTCGGCCCGGCCCACCCGTTGCGCGGTGGCATCGCCCAGTACCTGGCGCTTCTCGCCGGGGAGCTCGCCCGCGAGCACGAGGTGCATTCCTTGTCCCTGATCCGCCAGTACCCGTCGTTCCTGTTTCCGGGGAAGAGCCAGGTCGACCCGAGCGCGACGCCGCTCGTCGTGCCCAACGAGCGCGTCCTCGATCCGATGAATCCGCTCACCTGGGCGCGTTCCGCCCGTCGCGCGCGGGAGCTGGCGCTCGATGCGATCGTCTACAAGTGGTGGATCCCGTTCTTCGGGCCGGCCTACGCTCCGGTGCTTGCCGGGGCTCGCAGGGGGGGCGCGGTGTCGATCATGATCGCCGACAACCTGGTGCCGCACGAGAAACGTCCGTTCGACGACCTGCTCACGAAGCTCGTCACCGACCGCACCGACGGAATCCTCGTCATGTCGCAATCGGTCGAGGACGACGTGCGGCGATTGTTGCCGGGGATGCCGGTGCGCCGCGTGCCACACCCGGTGTACGCGCAGTTCGGCGCGGTCGCCGGCTCGCGCGACGAAGCGAAGTCGCGACTGGGGCTGACGGGGGACGTGCTGCTGTTCTTCGGGCTGGTGCGCCACTACAAGGGCCTCGATGTGCTGATCGAGGCGCTGCCGCGCGTGTGTGCCGCCCGCCCGCTGACGCTCCTCGTCGCCGGCGAGTTCTACGAGCCGGTCGAACCCGTGCGCGCGCGGATCGCCGCGCTGGGGCTCTCCGCCCACGTGCGGCTCTTCGATCGCTACATTCCGGACGAGGAAGTGGGCGACCTGTTCGCCGCCGCCGACGCCGTCGTGTTGCCGTACCGCTCGGCGACGCAGAGCGGCGTGGCGCTCGTCGCCTACGCAGCCGGCTGCCCCGTCATCTCGACGTCCGTCGGCGGACTGCCCGAGGTCGTCACCGAGGGCGGGACGGGCCACCTGGTGCCGCCCGAGGACCCGGCGGCGCTGGCCGATGCGATCCTCCTCTTCTACGCGCAAGGGGGTCGCGCCGCGTACGAGCCGGCGGTGCACGAAGCGGCGCGCGCGTACTCGTGGGGCGCGGTCACGACCGGCCTGACCGATCTCGTGGCCGAGGTGAAGGCGCGATGAGCGGCTCCGTGCACCAGCGCGCCGGCGAGCGCGCCGCGACGCCGCGTGGCGTGGCGTGGGCGCTGGGCGTTGCCGTGACGCTGCTCTGCCTCGCCACGGCAGGAGGGCGCATCACCTCCAGCGACGAGTACACGATGTATCGACTCACCGAGTCGCTGGTCACGCGCGGGGTGGTGTGGGTCGAAGCGGGCAACGCCGAGCGCGGTCCCGGCGGCCGTCTCTACCCGAAGGCGGCACTCGGGCAGGCGCTGGCGGCCGCGCCATTTCATGTCGTCGGTCGACTCGTCGCCGCGCCGTTCGCCGGGCCGCGGAAGGACCTCGTCACGCGGGCCGTCACGTCGCTGCTCAACCCATTCGTGCTCGGCGTGCTGGCGGCCGTGCTGTTCCTGCTCTTCCACTCGATCGGCGCCTCGCCGCGCGGCGCGTTCTTCTGGAGCGTCGCCACGTGCCTGGCGACCCCGCTGTGGGTCTACGCCAAGAGCTTCCTGACCGAGCCGCTGCTCGCCCTGGGCCTCGCCGCGGGCTTGTACGGCGCACTGCGCTTCCGCGACGCCGGTGAGCCGCGCCACGCGTTCCTCGCCGGGCTCGCCTGGGGCTTCGCCGTGCTGGTCAAGTACGCGGTCGCACCCGCCGTGCTGCTGCTCGCCCTGCCGTTCCTGCCGCAGCTCAAGCGCCGGGCCGCGTGGCCGGCATTCGCGGCGGTCGCGGCCTGCGTGCTCGTCGCGCTGGCCTACAACGCAGCGCGCACCGGTTCCCCGTTCGGCACCGGCTACGGCCGGCAGGCGACGACTGCGGCGTTCACCACGCCGCTGTTCGTCGGGCTCTACGGGTTGCTGGTCTCCAGCGGCAAGGGCGTGCTCTGGTTCGCGCCACTGGTTGCGCTCGTGCCCGCCGCGATCGGCGCTGCGCTGCGCCGCCTGCGGCACCCTGCGCTCGGCATCGTCGCGGCATGCACGGGCCTGCTGCTGGTGTACGCCTCGTTCGAGCACTGGGCGGGAGACGGCTCGTGGGGGCCGCGCTACCTCGTGCCGCTGCTGCCGCTCGCGCTCGTGCTCGTCGTCGCGGCCGAGGCGCAGGAGCCGTGGCGCGGTCGCGGCCGGCGGTGGCTGGTCGGCGCGCTCGCCGGGGCCGGCCTGATCGTCCAGCTGGGCGGCGTGGGGGTCTACTTCGGCGCGCAGATGCGTGAGGCGGGCGACTACCCGTACACGAAGGCCCTCGACGATCCTTCGTTCATGGTCGACAGTCACTTCAATCCGGCGAAGACGCCGATCGCCGGGCACTGGCGCATGCTGGTGCGCAACACCGGTGCGCACCTGCGCGGCGAGTGGCCGCGGATCACGCCCGGCGGGGGCGGGGTGGCCACGACCCCAGGCGATCCCGGGCTCGTCGCCGGCGCCGTTTCGACCGTCGAGGGCGCCCGCCTCGCGCTGCCGCCCGCGCAGGTCGAGGCGCTCACGCGTGGACTCGACTTCTGGTGGACGTACGCGGCCTATGCGGGGCTGCCCCGCCTGCCGCTCCTGATCGCCGCGGCGCTGCTGTTCGTCGCCGCCGGGCTTGCCTTCGCGCGGGCGTGGCGTGCCGTGCGCCGGCTCGAGGTGCGGCCGCTGCCGCAGGCACCCGAGGTGTGGATCGCATGAGTGCGCCCGTGCAGGTGTGGATCGTCGTGCTCAACTGGAACGGCCGCGAAGACACCGCCGCGTGCCTGACTTCGCTGCGCAACGTGGAGGTGCCGCCCGGTGTCGCGTTGACGCGACTGGTCGTCGACAACGGCTCGGAGGACGGCAGCCTCGACGCCCTGCCGCCGCGCTTTCCCGAAGTCTCGTTCCTGCCCACCGGCGCCAACCTGCGCTGGGCGGGGGGCAACAACCGCGGACTCGAGCGGGCGCGCGCCGCGGGCGCCGACGGCGTGCTGCTGCTCAACAACGACACCGTGGTCGCGCCCGACTTCCTCGCCCCATTGCTCTCCGCCGTCGCCGCGCATCCTGAAGGCGGCCTGTTCGGTCCGACCATCCTGTCGTGGGACGGCGCTCGCGTCTGGTCCGCCGGGGGCGACTGGTCGCCGTGGCTGGGCTGGGGCTGGCATCGCGGGCTCGGAGCGGCGTGGAGCACCGTGGCCGCGGCGCCGGGAGCCCGCGGGCGTGACGCCGTACCATGCACGTCGCTGACCGGCGCGGCGCTCTACGTCACGCGCGCCTGTCTCGAAGCGATCGGCGGTCTCGACGAGGGATACTACCTGTACGCCGAGGATGCCGACTGGTGCCTGCGCGCCCGCCGCGCTGGCTTCGCCTGCCTGTGGGCGCCAGCCTCGATTGTGCGCCATCGCGTCTCGGGATCGAGCGGCGCGGCCAGTCCGTTCAAGGCCTACCATCGCACGCGCGGCGGCCTGCGCCTGGCGGCGCGCGGCGGGCGTCCCTGGCATGCCCTCGTGTGGCCGTGGGCGCAGGCGGCCCTGTTGTTCGCGCAGAGCCTGGCGTGGCGCGCGCGCGGCGGCGGCGACGCGGCATTCAAGGCCGCGTGGCGCGCGTGGGCCGATCACTGGCGCGGGGTTCCGCCCGAGCGGTCGCCGTTCGTTCCCCGCAGGGAGGCGGCGTGAGCAACCCGATCGGCCCGACCGAACGGCGGAACTGGATCGCGAAGCCCGACGCGGGTCCGCACGGTCGCGCGGTCTTCCTCCGCGAGGTGCTGGCCGAACTGCCCGCCGGTGCGCGCGTGCTCGATGCCGGCTGCGGACCGGGCTCGTGGAACTACGCCGAGACGCCGCACCTGGCGATCACCGGCTTCGACGTGCTGCCGCTCGAGCCCGCACGCCCGTGGCGACCGCGGACGGACTGGCTGCGGGCCGACATGGGCCGCCAGCCGTTCCGCGATGGGGCCTTCACGGCCGTGATCTCGCACTACACGCTCGAGCACGTCACCGCGCTCGAGGACTGCGCCGACGAACTGGGGCGCGTGCTGGCGCCGGACGGCCTGCTCTACGTGTCGGTGCCGCGCTCGACCGCGTTCGACGACCGCTTCTACCGCTTCGCCGGCTACTTCGCCAAGTACGCGCTGTTCAAGTTCGGCAAGCGCATCGAGCATCAGCAGCGCTTCAGCTTCGGCTCGGTGGTGGCGCTGTTCTACGCCCGCGGGTTCGTGCTCGAGGGCTTCGCCACCGTGCCGGCCGGGTTCTCGTGGCTCAACGACCCGCGCACCAAGCCCCTGCAGAAGGCGTTCGTCGATGGGCTGGGCGCGATCAAGCGCGGGCTCGGCGTCGACCTGTTCGCCGACGCCAACTTCGTCTGCCGTTTCCGCCACGTCGGAACGATCGGCTTGCGCCACGTGACCCACGTCTGCCGCCACTGCGGCGAGCAGTGCGTGCTCACCCCGCCCGAGCCGCCGCCGCCGACGTGGACGTGCCCGTTCTGCGCGCAGGAGAACGGCCTGTTCCGCACGCCTGGCGAGCGGACTGTCGCCCGCGATCCGCGGGCACTGCGGTGAGGGTTCTCCACGCCGCGGCCGAGATCGCCGGGCAGGCTTCGATCCTGTGCGCGGCGCTGCGCGCACGCGGCGTCGACGCGACCGCGCTCGCCTACAACGCACAGTACCCGGCGTACCCGACCGACGTCCTCGTGCCGCACGACGGCAAGCCCGCCGTGCCGCGCCTGCTCGGCTACCTCGCGACCGCGGCGCGTTTCATCGGCCGCTACGACCTGGTCCACGTCCATTTCGGGCGCAGCCTCGTGCCGCCCTACAACGTCGACCTGCCGGTCCACGCCGCCATGGGCACGAAGCTCGTCTTCCATTTCCACGGCTGCGACGCGCGCAATCGCGCGCTGATGCTGGAGCGGCATCCGCAGTCGGCGGCGTGCGCCGAGTGTGATCCCTTCTGCGTACCCGACCGGCAGCGTCGCGCGATCGCCCAGTCGCAGCGCTATGGCGCGGCGACCTTCGTCTCGACGCCCGACCTGCTCGAGAGCGTGCCGCACGCCGAGCACCTGCCCGTCGCGCTCGACGTCGCCGCGTGGCAGGCCGCCGCCGGCGCCGAGCCGCGCCCCGACGACGGCCGCGTGCGCGTCCTGCACGTGCCGACCAACCGCCTCATCAAGGGCACGCGCTGGATCGAGCAGGGGATGGCGCGCGCCGCCGCCGCCGCTCCGCAACTCGACTACCGCCGGCTCGAGCAGGCCGCGTGGATCGACGTGCGTTCTGCCATGGCGCAGGCCGACATCGTCGTCGACCAGGTGTTCCTGGGCTGGTACGGGCTCGTCGCCGTCGAGGCGATGGCGCTGGGCAAGCCCGTCGTCGGCTTCATCCGGCCGGACTTCGAGGAGCGCGCCCGCGGGCTCGACCTGCCGCTCGTGCGCTGCACGAAGGACGACGTGGGGGAGGTGGTCCGCAATCTCGCCGCCGATCCGGCCCGCCGGGCCGTCCTGGGAGAGGCTGGTCGCGCTTTCGCGCGACGACATCACGACGCGGGGGCGATCGCGGCGCGCCTCGTCGGGACCTACGAGGCGGCGCTCGCCGGCGACGGGGCACGGTGAAGGAGCACCTGAAGAAGCTGACCGGCGAGTCGATTGTCTACGGCCTCGGGACGGCCGCCGGCCGCGGGCTGCAGATGCTGCTGGTTCCGGTCTTCACGCGCGTGTTCGCGCCCGAGGCGTACGGAGTCATCGACCTGCTCGGGCTGGTCGGTGCCATCGCCGCGCTTCTCGTCGTCATGGGAACCGATGCGGCGCTGGCCCGGTTCTTCTACGATGCGACGGACAGCGAGGCGCGACGGGTCATGATCTCCTCGTCCGCGCTGTGGCGCGTCGGCGTCTGTTCCACCGTGGCGCTGGCACTGTGGCTGCTGGCCCCGACGTTTTCGGTCTTCCTGTTCGACAGTCCGGATTACGCGAAATATGTCCGGCTCACCGCCCTCGCCATCCCGTTCACCGCGTTCTTCATGTTCCAGAACGACGTGTTGCGGGTCACCTTCCAGCCGTGGAAGTTCATCGCCCTCAATCTGCTGAACACGATCCTCGTCGGGGGGCTGTCGATCCTCTTCGTCGTCGCGTGGCACAAGGGTGTCTCCGGCGTGCTCTATGGCCGCCTGTTCGGCGACGCGATCACCGCGGGGTTCGGCTTCGTGCTCATCCGGCTGCAACTGGTGCCCCGCTTCGACCGCGTCGTGCTGCGCCGCATGCTCACCTACGGCGCGCCCCTCATCCCGGTCGCGGTGGCGTATTGGGTGATGCAGTACGCGGACCGCTGGACGCTGGCGCATTTCCGTGACCTGGCGACGGTCGGCATCTACGCGGTGGCGGTGAAGCTGGGCGCGGCGATGATGCTCGTCATCGCCGCCTTCCAGCTGGCATGGGGACCCTTCGCTTTCGCGCGGGCGCGCGATCCCGATGCCGGACGATTGTTCTCGCGGGTGCTCACGCTCTACGTCGCCGTCGCCGCGACGACCGCGCTCACCCTGGGACTGTTCGCCCAGGAGGCGCTCGGCGTGCTGGTGCCCGGTGCCTACGCGCGGGCCGCGCTGCCCGGCGGATTGCTCGCCTTCGCCGCCGTGGCGCACGGCGCGTACTACATCGTCGGGCTCGGCGCGAACCTGTCGTTCCGCACCGACCTGGTGGCGTGGACGTCGTTGCTCGCCGCGGCGACCAGCGTCAGCCTCAATTTCCTGCTCGTGCAGCCCCTCGGCATCCGCGGCGTCTCCACCGCGACGCTGGTCGGCTTCGCGCTGTCGACCGTGCTGCTCTACGTCTGGGCGCAGCGCGTCCATCCCATCCCGTTCCGCGGCCTGCGCGCGGGGGCCCTCTATCTCGCCGGGGTGGGCTTCCTGTTGACGGGAGTGCTCGGGGGTCGGGCGGTCGGCGCCGCCTGGGGCGGGCCGGCGTCGATCGCGCTGCGGGTCGCGCTCCTGCTCGCCTACGCGGGTCTTGCCGCCCACCTCTCCCGCCGGATGGCGCCGCCGTGGGACGGTCCGCTCGCCTCGGCGGGCGATGCCGTGGTCCCGGTCGCGCTGCCCGGGGAGCGCGCCTGACATGTGCGGGATCGCCGGGCAGCTCCGCCTCGATCGTTCCGCGCCGCCGCTGCGCGCGGGCGAGCTCGTCGCCATGGGCGACCGCATGCCGTGGCGCGGTCCCGACGACGAGGGCTTCCTGCTCGAGCGCGAGGACGGCAGCCGCGTGCTGTTCGGCGGCCCCGTCACGCCGGCCGATGCGTTCGACTCCGCGCTGCCGTACGCGCCGGCGCGGGAGCGCCCGGCCCCCGACGCGGCAGGGGACCTGGGGTTCGCGTTCCGCCGCCTCGCCATCCTCGATCTCTCCCCGGCCGGCCACCAGCCGATGTGCGACCCGAGCGGGCGCTACTGGATCGTGTTCAACGGCGAGATCTACAACTACCTCGAGCTGCGCGACGAGTTGTCCGCGCATGGCCACGCGTTCCGCACCGGCAGCGACACCGAGGTGCTGCTCGCCGCCTTCGCGACGTGGGGCCTCGACATGCTGCCGCGACTCAACGGCATGTGGGGCCTGGCCCTGTGGGATGCGGGCGAACGCAGGCTCGTGCTGGCCCGGGACCGCTTCGGTGTCAAGCCCGTCTACTACACGGTGCGCGACGGCCGGCTGGCGTTCGCTTCGGAACTGAAGCCGCTGGTCCTCGCCGGGCCGCGCGTGCCGCGCGCCGAGGCGATCCATGCGCTGCTTGCCCGGGACTGGGTCGACCATCGTCCCGAGACGTTCTTCGAGGGTGTGTTCCAGTTGCCGGCCGGGCACGTGCTGGTGGCGACGGCCGGCGCGCCAGGTGCGCCGGGTCGTCCGGAAGTGCGGCGCTGGTGGGATCTCGATCCCGCACGCCGCACGCGGCTCGCCCCGGCCGCCGCGGCCGAGCGCTTTCGCGAGTTGTTCGACGACGCGGTGCGCCTGCGCCTGCGGTCCGACGTCCCGGTGGGCACCTGCCTGTCGGGCGGCCTCGACTCGACGGCGATCGTCACCACCGCGGCCGGGATGCTGCCGCACGCCATGCGCACGTTCTCGGTCTCGTACGACGAAGGCGCGGCGTTCGACGAGCGGCCGTGGATCGACCTCGCGGTCGCGCGGGTGGGCGCCACGGCCGCGACCGTCGTGCCCGACGGCCGCGACTTCTGGGAGACGTTCGACGCGTTGGTGTGCCACCAGGAGGAGCCCGCTGCCGGCATGGGCATCTACAGCCAGTGGCATGTCATGAAGCTCGCCGGCCGCGGCGGCCACGGCATGAAGGTGCTGCTCGACGGGCAGGGCGGCGACGAGCTGCTCGGCGGCTACCATCGCTACTACTTCCCGTACCTGCGCGACCTGCTGCGCCGCGGCGACTTCACGGGCTTCGCGAGCGCGTTCAGCGGCGTCGCCTTCGGGCAGAGGCTGGGCGTGGCGCAGACCGCGGCCAAGACCGTCATGCCGCTGCTGCCCCCGGCGCTCTTCGACTGGGGCCGCCGCACGTTCGGGCAGGGCAAGGACCGCGTGCTCGGCGAGGCGCTCAAGCCGTTCCACGCTCCCGAGCCGCGACCGCCGCGGCGCTTCGAGTCGCGCCTGTCGAACCAGCTCGCCTGGGACCTGACCGCACGTTTCCTGCCCTCGCTCCTCCGCTACGAGGATCGCAACTCGATGGCGTGGTCGATCGAGACGCGCCTGCCGTTCCTCGACTACCGCCTCGCCGAGTTCGTCTTCTCGCTCGAGGACGAGACGCGCATTCAGGGCACCACGACCAAGGCGCTTCTGCGGGACGCGCTGGGCGGGCGCATCCCGCCAGCGATCCTCGCCCGCCGCGACAAGAAGGGCTACGAGACGCCGACCGACGTGTGGATCCGCACGCGCGAGGCGCCGCGCGTGCGCGAGTTGCTGCTCGCTCCCGATGCGGCGAGCCGGCCGTACCTCGACCGGGACGCCGTCGCGCGCGAGCTCGAGGACTACCTCGCCGGACGGCGCAACATCGGGCTCCAGGTGTGGCGCTGGTTGCACCTCGAGCTGTGGCTCCGCAAGTTCATCCGCGGTGACGGGGGCGGGGCATGAGCGCGCCGACCGGGCGTACGCTGGTTGCGCTGGCCGAGGTGGCGTGGGGCTACTTCCGCACGCGAAAGCAGTTTCTGCTTGCCCGCCTGGCGGCGCGCGGCTGGCGTGTCGTCTATGTGGAGCCGATGGCGGCCGGGCGCGGCAACGCGTGGGAGCCGAGAACGATCGACGGCGTGACGGTGGTCACCGCACCGTTCCTCAAGACCAACACGCGGCAGCCGCTGTACAACGCGGCGATCGCGATCTCACCGCTGCGTGCGGCGATCGAGTCGGCCGGTGCGGCCGCTGCCGTGCGGGCCGTGGAGCGGCTGGGCGTAGGCCCGATCGACGTGGCGTTCCTGTCCAACATCCACGCGGCCAAGGCTCTATCCGGGTTGGGTCCACGGCTGGTATGCTACGACTTCAATGATCACCCGCTGCAGTTCGCGGGGGTGCCCGCGTGGGCGGAGGATTCGCTGACGCGGGCGCTGGCGCGCGCCGACTTCGTCATCGCCGTCAGCGCGCACTACGCCCGCCAGCTCGCCGCCCGCGTCCCGGCGCCGGTGGTGCTGCTCGGGAACGGGGTCGAGTACGCGCACTTCGCCACGCCGCAAGGCGTGGCGCCGGCGGCCCTCAACGCGGTGTCGAGGCCGCGCGTGGGTTACGTCGGCAAGGTGAGTCACTTCCTCGATTTCGGCGTGCTCGAACGCCTGGCCGCGGCGGGGGACTTCGAACTGGTGATCCTGGGACCGCTTCCCGACGAGACGCGTGCCGCCGTCGAGCGCCTGCGCCAGGCTCCGCATGCGCACCTCCTCGGCGAGGCTCCGTACACGTCGCTGCCGGCCGCGTTTGCCGCGCTCGACGTCGCGCTCATCCCGTTCCGGGCGAACGATCGCTACACGGTCGGCATCAATCCGAACAAGCTCTATCAGTACTGGGCGGCCGGGCTGCCCATCGTCTCCTCACCCATGTCCGACGTGAGCGAGGACGCGTCGACGCTGACGTTCGCCGCGACACCCGACGAGTTCGTCCAGGCGGTGCGCAACCGGCTCGCCACACCGCGCGATCCAGCGGCGGCCCGCGCGCGCGCCCGAGCGCACGACTGGGATGCGATCGCCGGCCGGCTCGACGCGATGCTCGCCTCCGCGATCGCCGCAAAGATGGCGCGCGGCACGGTGCGACGCGAGGACGTGGCCCCCTACGGAGAGGACGTGCCCGCCGCATGAGCGCCGAGACCAGGGACAAGGGCACGCCGAGGAAGCGACGCACCGCCGCCGACGTGCGGGCCGAACCGCGCGGCCGCCCGGGGGCGAGCTCTCCCGTCCGCGGCAATTCCGGATTCCGCCCCGGCCCGCTGCTGCTGGCCTCGATCGCCTACGCTCTCGTCGTCGCCCTCGCGTTCCACGCCGTGATCTTCGGCGGGCTGACGTTCGTCTCGGCCGACACGACCGCGCCAATGGGTTTCGTGCGGATGGGCGAGCAGTCGCTGTGGCACCACGGCGTGTATCCGCTGTGGAATCCCTACGTGTTCGCCGGCATGCCCTCCTTCGCCAGCGGCGCCTACAACCCCCTCATCTATCCGCCCGACTGGCCGGTGGCGCTGGTGCAGAAGGTCCTGCCGCTGCCGGACGTCTCGTGGATGCTCCTCTATTACTTCCTGGCCGGGCTCGGCACGTTCGTGCTGGCGCGCAGCTGGGGGGCGTCGACGGCGGCCGCGCTGGTCGGCGGGCTGGCCTTCATGATCACCCCGAACCTGATGGCCAATGGGGCGCACGGCCACGGCAGCCAGCTGGTCAACGAGGCCTACCTGCCATGGATGCTGTGGCTCACGTCGCGCCTGTGGCGCCACGCGCGGCCGGCCGACGCGGCTTTCCTGGCCCTTCTCGTCGGCTTCCAGCTGCTGCGCGGCCACGTCCAGATCGCCTACTACGCGTGGCTCATGATCGGGCTCCTGTCCCTGTTCGAGTTCGGTCGCCTCGTGGCGCGCCCCGACGGGGTGCGCGCGGCGGCGCCGCGCGTCGCGCTCCTGGCTCTGGCGATGGGGCTGGGGTTCGCGCTGTCTTCGTTCTTCTCGCTGCCGATTCGCGAGTATGCCCAGTACTCCATCCGCGGCCTGGGCGCGGGCGGCGGAGTGACCTACGAGTATGCGACGGGCTGGTCGTTCAGCCCCGTCGAGATGCTGACGTTCGTCGTGCCCGGGTCGCTCGGCTTCGGCGTGCCCACCTACTGGGGCACGATGCCGTTCACCGACTTCCCCAATTACATGGGGCTCGCGATCCTCGGACTCGCCTTCCTCGCCGTCGCGGCCGGGAAGCGCGCCTACCACGTGGGGTTCCTGCTCGTGCTCGCGGCCTTCGCGCTGCTCGTCTCGTTCGGCAAGCACAGCGCGTTCTACGACGCGCTGTTCAACTCCCTGCCTTACTTCAATCGTTTCCGCGTGCCGGTGATGATCCTCGTCGTCCTCCAGATGTGCGTCGCCGTGCTCGCCGCGCTGGGCCTCACCGCCGTCGAAGAAGCCGTGCGCGACGAGCGGGCCCGTCGTCGCCTGCTCGCGTGGACCACCGCGCTCACGGTCGGCGTCGCGCTCCTGTGGGTGAGCGGACTCGCGCCCGACGTGTGGCGCGCGACGTACGTCGCAGCCGCGCACGCCTCGCGTCCGGGCATGGAGACCGCGGCGATCGAACTTGGCTACCGCAACATGGTGGGCGACATCGTGCGCGTGGGCTTCCTCGCGTTGATCGCACTGGGAGCCCTGTTGCTCACGCTGCGTGGCGTGTTCCCGGCGCGCGTGGCCGCGGCGGTCGTCGCGCTCGTCACGCTGATCGACCTCACCGTGGTGAACGAGCGCGTCCTCGCCCCGGTGCTGGGACCGCCGCAACAGGTGAGCCTCGCCGCCGAGCGCGACGACGTGGTCGACTTCCTCGTCGGGAAGAAGGCCGGCGACGAGTTCCGCATCTTCCCGGTGCGCGAGTTCCAGTCGAACCGCTACGCGGGCTTCGGCATCGCCAGCCTGGGCGGCTACCACGCGGCGAAGCCGGCGCTCTACCAGCGCTTCCTCGACGCCGACAGCGGCCGCGCCATCCAGTCGCCCGGTGCGTGGCGGCTGCTCAACGTGCGCTACATCGTGATCCCCGGGTTGCTGCCTCCGGAGTCGGGCTTCACCGAGGTCTTCCGCGGCCAGGATCAGGTGGTCTACGAGTTCCCGGGAGCGTTGCCGCGGGTCACGCTCGTGCCGGCGTTCATCGTGGCGCCGCGCGACAGTCACCTGGCGATCTTCCGGGACCCGTTGCACGACGCCGCGCAGGTGACGATGTTGACCGAGGATCCAGGCATCACCCCCGCGCCCGGCGGCACGGCCCGCATCGTCGAGTACGGGCTGAACCGCGTGCGCATCGAGACCGCGACTCCCGGCCCTTCGATCCTGCGCCTCGCCGACCTCGACTTCCCCGGCTGGCAGGTGACGGTCGACGGTCGGCCGGCGAAGGGACTCTCCGCCGACTTCCTGGTGCGCGCGGTTGCCGTTCCCGCGGGCAGGCACGAGGTCGTCTGGGAGTTCCGCGATCCGGCGTTCGAGACCGGCCTCCGGGTCTCGATCGGCGCCTTCGTCCTGATCCTCGTCCTGCTCGGCGGGTCGCTCTGGGCCGGGCGGCGGCGCCCGGCGAGTGGCGGTCCGGGCCCCGGGGCCACCGCGGTGAGCCATGGATAAGCTCGTCATCGTTCCGACGTACAATGAACGGGAGAACATCGAGACGCTGCTCGATCGGCTGCTCGCGCTGCCGTTCGGGCTCGAGGTGCTGGTCGTCGACGACAACTCGCCGGACGGGACGGGCGACCTGGTGGCGGCCCGCCGCGACCGGGATCCCCGGATCCACCTGATCCGCCGCGCCGGCAAGCTCGGACTGGGCTCGGCATACGTGGCCGGTTTCCGCTACGCTCTGGGGGAGGGTGCCCAGTTCGTGTTCGAGATGGACGCCGATTTCTCGCACGATCCGGACGCGATCAGCGACTTCTTCAAGGCGGCCGAGAACGCGGACCTGGTGCTCGGCTCGCGCTACCTGCACGGGGTCACCGTGGTGCACTGGCCGCTGTCCCGACTCATCCTGTCGTACTCGGCAAACCTGTACACGCGTATCATCACCGGGCTGCCGGTGCGCGACGCGACGGGTGGCTTCAAGTGCTTCCGCCGCTGCGCCCTCGAGGCGGTGGATCTCGACGGCGTGCGCTCTGACGGCTATTCGTTCCAGATCGAGATGAGCTACAAGATCTGGCGGAAGGGATTCCGCATCATCGAGATTCCGATCACCTTCGTGGATCGCCGCGCCGGTGTCTCCAAGATGAACCGGCGCATCGTGTGGGAGGCCGCCTGGATGGTCTGGCGCCTCCGCCTCATGGACCTGCTCGGCCGCACCTAGGTCGATGGGTCCGAACCCCGTGACGCGCGGATGCCCTCCCGCGCACGGAGAGACCTCCATGTTCCCTGGCCTGACTCGCGGCGCCGCCGCAGCCATCGTCTTCGTCGCCTTCGTCGTCCTGGGTCCTGCCGGCCCGGCGGCGGCGGCGCGCTGGGACACGTACAACAACGCGAACCGCCTGACGTCGATCACGGCGACCGGCGGTGTCGTCTGGTGCGCCTCCATCCTCGGCGTGCACCGCTACGATGCCGGCGGCGGCACGTTCACCCGCTTCAGCAAGAGTGCGGGCGGGCTGGCGTCCAACGCGGTGACCGAGATCGAGGTCGACCCGCAGGGCAACACGTGGTTCGCCACCCGAGGTCGCGGGGTCAGCGTCCTGAAGGCCAACGGCACGTGGCGCACGCTCGATGCGTTCGACGGCCTGCCGGCCGACACGGTGAACTGCCTCGAGCCCACCGCCGACGGCATGTGGGTGGGCACCGACGCCGGCGTCGCGTTCTTCCGCAACTTCAGTCTCGAGGGCGCGTGGCCCGACGGCGTGAATCCGTCGCCGTTCGCGTCGAACGACATCAAGGACGTGCTGCAGGTCGGCGACTCGGTGTGGGTGGCCACCCCCGGCGGCGCGTACGTGACGAAGGCCGACGAGGGCATCATCTGGTCGCGCCGCGTCGCCGGGCTCGCCGGCACCGGCGTGCGCTCGCTCACGGCCGTCGGCGACGAGGTGTGGTGCGTGGCCGGGGTTCCCACCGGCATCCCGAACAATCACGTCTATCGCGGCGGGCAGACGGGCACCTGGACGCTTGCCGAGGAGGGGCTGCCCGCGACCACGTCCGTCCACGTGCGGGCCGACGGGGATCGCCTGCTGCTCGGGGCGGCAGCCGGAGTGTTCACCCGCACGAGCTCGACCAACTGGACCCTGCTCGGCGGCGGCTTCCCGCCGAGCGCATGGGTCGACTTCGACGACGACGGCGCGTACTGGGCGGGCAATGCCGAGGGATTGTGGAACTGGAGCGGGACGGCGTGGAGCCTGTACCGCTCGCCCGGGCCCCAGGGGAATTGGGTCTACGGCATGGCGCTCGACGGCTCCAACCTGTGGATCGCGACGCAGGAGGGAGGCGCGTCGCGCTTCGACGGTACGTCATGGCGCACGTTCGCACCGCTGCCGGGCGCCGATATCGACACCACGTTGCAGTCGCCGGACTACCTGATCGCGATGTTCGTCGATTCGCGTGGCGACAAGTGGATCGGTGACTGGGGCAGCTCGATCGCGCGCCTCGACGACTCCGGCCCCATGCTCGCGGTAACGCATTTCTACGGTCCCGAGGAGGGCCTGTTCGACGCCTTCAACACGTTTGGCTGGGCGACCGCCGAGGACCCCTCGGGCAACGTGTGGATCGGTCTCGACACGCCGACCCGCGGCGTTCCGCCGCCACCCAAGGGCCTGCACCGCATCTCGACCAGCGGCGACCGCGCCACGTTCAACCCGCAATCCGGCGCCGCGATGTCGGGCTCGCAGGTACGCGCCATCGCGTTCGGACCTGGTCCCGGATTCGAGATGTGGGTCGGCTACGCCGGCCGCGGGGTCGACATCTTCACCGACCCGACGCTCACGACGCGCTCGGGGCGCATCACCGAGTCGGACTCGCTGAGCCAGCGGCTGCTCGACGACGACATCTGGGCGATCGAGATGAACGGCGACTCGGTGTGGATCGCCTCGTCGGCGGGCCTCAATCGCTACTCGCGCGCCACGCGCAAGCGCCGCGAGTTGATCGGCACCCAGCCTCCGACATCGCAGGGTGCAGTTCACCCGCTGTCGATCGACGCCGAGGGCGGCCTGTGGTGGGCCACCACGTCCGGCCTGTATCACCGCAAGGCCGATCGCACGGTCGAGGTGTTCAACACCGCGAACTCACCGCTGCTGTCGGACGTGATCACCTCGGTGGCCGTCGACCGCTCCAACGGCGACGTGTGGGTCAGCACGACGATCGGCGTCAATCGCTACGATCCGGACGGCGACGCCGGGGGTGGGCCCCCGGCATCGGGCGGGGTGACGAAGTTCAATACCTACCCGAACCCTGCATTCACCTCCGCCGCCGGCGTCCGCATCTTCGGCGTCGGGGTCGACGGCTCGTTCGAGGGCCGCGTGATCGACGTGCGCGGCCGCCTGGTGCGGACCCTGCGAGGGAACGCCACCAACAGCGGCCTGTGGGACGCCAAGGACGAGGAAGGGCGGCACCTGCCCCCCGGACTCTATTTCCTGAGCGTGACCCAGTCGGGCGTGACCCGGACGGGCCGCGTCCTGCTCGTGCGTTGAAGCGCTTCGCGGTGATGCCCGGCGCGCCGCCCCCCGACGTCGATGCATTTGCCGCCCGCGCGAGCGGGCGGAGCTTCGTCGCCGACCCCGGCTTCCGGGCGGCGTTCGAGCAGCACGGGCCTGGCTGGCCGTGGTGGACGGCCACGCTGCGCGACGACGCGGGAGCTCTCCTTGCCGTGCTTCCGGGGGCCATGGAGCATCGCCTCGGTGGCGCCTGGCTCCGGCTGGGGCCGTTTGGCGCGCCGGCCGGGCCGTTGTTCGCGCCCGAGCTGGACTCCGCCGCCCGCCTCACCGCCGCGCACGCCCTGTGGGACGAAGTCGATCGCCACGTCCGCGATCACGGCCTCCTCGGCGGCGACCTCACGCTCTGCGGGCCCGCGCTCGACGACCCCGCGCTTCGCCCGACGACCGCGCTCGGCGTCGAGCGCAGCGACGATACCCATGTCATCGACGCGAGCGAGGGCTACGCCGCCTGGCTCGCCTCCCTCCGCAAGCGCGCCCGCCAGCAGTTCACCAAGGCCGAGCGTCTGGGCGTGAGCGTCTCAGTCGACGGCAGCGCTGCGGCCCTCGATGCCGTGCACCGGCTGCACCGCGAGCAGATCCGGGCCTGGGGCGGGGGCGACGTGCGGCCGCTCGCATTCTATCGTGCGCTGCTCGATGCGCCCGGCGACACCGCGCGCCTGTGGGTGGCGCGCGCCGACGGCGCAGTCCTCTGCGGCGTGCTCGTGCTCCTGGGCGGGGAGGATGCCTACGTGTGGTGGAGCGGATCGGGCCTCGAGGCGCGCCGCCGGCTGGCGTTTCCCTACCTGCTGTCGCGCGTCGTGGCCGAGTGCGGGCGTGGAATCGTCAACCTGGGCTTCAGCGGCCGGCAGGATCGCCTGACGCAGTTCAAGGAGCAACTGGGCGCGCGCGCAGTCCCCGTGCCGATCGTCGAGCTCACGCCGCGCCCGAGGACGCCCTACCACGCGCTGCTCGTCGCCGGGCGCGAAGCCGTGCGCGCCCGGCGTGCCCGCCGCGCCGCCGCGGCGGCCCGCAGCGCGCCGCCGTCGGCGGATCCGCCGGCCGTGGAATCCATCGACGCCGAAGAGGGCGCGCCCGCATGAGGGTGGCACTCCTCGGCAACGCCGCCGCGCTGCATACGCGGCGCTGGGCGCGCGGGCTCGCCGCCGCCGGCGCAACCGTGCGCGTCTTCAGCCTCGAGGATCCCGCAGCCGACGCGGCCTGGCCCGCCGAGCAGGGCATCGAGGCGTCGCTCGACGTCGTGCGCCTGCCCGCGCCGGCCTGGCCCGCCGCGCTGCGCTACCCCGCGGTCCGGGCCGCCATGGCGCGCGCCGTCGACGGATTCGCGCCGGACCTCGTCGAGGCGCACTTCGTTCCCAACTATGGTCTTCTCGGCGCGCTCGTCGGCCGCGGGCCGCTGGTCGTCCACGCCTGGGGCTCGGACCTGCTGCGCTCGCCCGCCCGCTCGCCGCTGCACGCGGCGCGGGCGCGCTTCGTCCTGTCGCGCGCCGACCTCGTGGTCGTCGACGCGGCCACGCTGGCCGCGGCGGCGCGGGCTCTCGGCGCGACCGAAGGGCAGCTGGTCGTCGCGCCGTGGGGCGCGGATCTCGAGCGCTTCCCGCTCGGGCCGCCGGTCGACGCACCGCACGTCGTGAGCCTGCGCCAGCTCGAACCGCTCTACGACGTGTCGACGCTGATCGATGCGCTGCCGCAGGTCCGCGCAGCGGTGCCCGGGCTGAGCGTGACGATCGCCGGCGACGGGCCGGAGGCCGCAGCCTTGCGGGCGCAAGCGGCTGCTCGCGGAGTCGGTGGAATCGTGCGCTTCGTCGGGCGGCTCCCCCACGCCGAACTGCCGGCGCTCCTTGCCCGCGCGGCGGTGAGCGTCTCGTGCGCGCGATCGGACAGCACGTCGATCGCGCTCCTCGAGACCATGGCGGCTGGCGTGACGCCCGTCGTCACCGACTTGCCCGGGAACCGCGAGTGGATCGACGACCGCGTGCACGGGCGCCTCGTTCCGGCCGGCGACTCCGTCGCGCTGGCCGCCGCGCTCGTCGAAACGCTCGCCGATCCGGCATTCCGCCACGCGGCGCGACTGGCCGCCCGTCGGCGCGTCGAGGAGCGCGGCGACTTCGCCGCGGTCGTGCGCGCCGCGCTGGCGCGCTATGCCGGCCTCGCGGCCGCCCGGGTCGCGGCATGAGAGTGCAACCGGCACTGACACCGGCAGATCGCGCGCTGCGCCGCGGCCGGAGCGTGCGCGCCGGGCTCGTGCTCGCCGGGGCCGTCGCGCTGTTCCTCGCGCTCACGCTGCCGCTGTCGGGCGCGCTGATCGACGACACGTTCATCCACCTGCAGTACGCGCGGAACTTCCGCGATGGGCACGGCCTCGTCTTCAACCTCGGCGAGCGCGTCTTCGGCACGACCTCGCCGGCGTGGAGCATGGGCCTGGGCCTGCTCGGCCGCCTCGGCGTCGACCTCTACGCCGCGGCGAAGCTCGGCTCCCTGCTGTTCGGCGTGCTCGCGCTGGGCGCCTTCGCGCTCGCGCTGCGGCGCTTCCTCGCCACCATCGTCGGCCCGCACGGCTACGCGTCGCGGCGCACCGAGTTCGCGTGGGCGTGCGGGGTCGTCGCGTTCGCCGCCGACGCGTGGCTCGTCCGCTGGTCGTCGACGGGGATGGAGACCTCGTGTGGCGTGTTCCTCGTCACCGCCGGGTTCGCCAGCTCCTTCGCCACGCGGCCGTGGGGCAACCGCCTCGTGATCCCCACGCTGTGGTGGTCGCTCGCGGCGCTCGTGCGGCCCGAGGCGGCGCTGCTCGTGCTCCTGCTGGTGGCGCGCATCGTCCTCTCCAGTGCGCCGTGGCCGCGTCGCCTGGGGCGGGTCGCGGGGGTGCTCGCCCTGGCGGGGCTCGTGCAGGCACCGTGGCTCGCCTATGCGTGGTCGTTCTACGGCACGCTGCTGCCCCAGACGCTGGCGGCCAAGACCGCCGGCGGCGTCGGCCCGGCGGTGTTCCTCGCTTCGCTCGGCCGCCAGGCGCAGGAGATCCTGGCGACGCGAGCAGTCGAGGCCTTCGCGTTCGCGGCCCTGCTGCCCGCGCTCGCCGCGGCGCTGTGGCGACGGCGGGCCGAGCACTTCCTGCCGCTGGCGTGGCTCGTGCTCCTGCCGTTGCTCTACGCCTTGCGCGGCGTGCACCCGATCTCGCGCTACCTGCTCCCGCTGGCGCCGGTGCTGCTGTTTCACGGCTGGGGGGCGCTCGCTGCGCTGGCGGCAGCCGAGCGCCGCGCGCCGGCGCGCGCCGTCGCCATGCTGGCGACCGCATGCCTGCTCGGGCTCGGGCTCAACGGCTTCCTGTGGGCGCGCTTCGTCGTGCCGCACGCGCGCACGTTCAGCGCCGATGCGCGGGCGGTGCTCGGCGGCTACGGTGCGTGGATCCGGGACAACACGCCGCCCGGAACGACGGTCGCGATCCCCGACATCGGCCTGTTCGCCTGGACGGCCGAGCGCCCGGTGCTCGACCTGGCCGGGCTCGTCTCGCCCGGGATCCCGCGCCTGATCGGCCTGTACGGCAATTCGGAGGAGGGCACGCTGGTGACGCGGTTCCAGTTTGCGGGCGTCGCGCGGCCCGCGTACCTGATCGACCGGGCGGCCCGTCCGCGGCGCCTGCTCGAGCTCGAGGTCAGCCCGTACGCGCCGTGCCTCACGGTGATCGACGTGGTGGGGGAGGATGGGGCGGTCCGCTATCGCGGCTTGCGCAACCCGGAGGCCGCGTACTACACGCTCTACCGCATCGACTGGATGGCGTTCGACCGGATGGCCGGCGCCGAGCGTCAGGCCTCGGCCGCGAGCCGGTCCGTGCGTTCGGCCATGGCGAAGTCCTTCGGCCCCAGCCCGCCGAGGTCGTGAGTCCACCAGCGCACGGTGAGACGGCCCCACTCCACGAGCAGGGAAGGATGATGATCCGCCGCGTCCGCCGCCGCGCCGATCTTGTCGGCCAGCGCGAGCGCCGTGGCGAAGCTCGAGCATTTGAAGACGCGCACCAGTTGCGCCTCGCCGGCGACGGTCTCGACGGCCCAGTGCGGCAGGTCGACGAAGCGGACCGAGCGCTCGAAGGCGCGCGAGCGACGGTAGGCCGTGCCGCGGCCGTCGCGCTCGAGGAATCCCTCGTCGATCAGCGCGCGCCGCAGCGTCGCTGCGTCGGTCGACAGTCGTGCGCCATCGACCGCCAGCCACGCCTTCAGCCGGTCGGTGAGGTCTCGCTCGCCGGGGGCGGGGGACTCGTCCTCGGCGACCAGCCGCGCCAGTGCGGCGAGCAGCACGTAGCGGTCGACGCGCTTCTTCGGCAACCCCGCGCCGAATCCGTTGCGCAGCATCGCCGCCAGTCGCGACTCGGCGGTGGTGCGATCGATCAGAACCAGGCTTGTCTTCGCCATATCAGTCGCGGCGTCGGGTGACGCCGGCCTTTCTCTTCACGATGCGATAGATGAAGTGATCGGCGCAGCTCGCGCCGAACTCCCGCTGCTGCGGAGCGGTCAGGTCGCGATCGGTTGCGGCGATGAACGCGCGCTCGGCCTCGCGCGCCTCGGCGGGCTTCATCGGCCGGCCGTGCAGCGCGTGACGCAGCACGGCGTAGTGCGCGTTCGAGCCCAGCTCCTCGACCTTGGCGCCGCCCTTTGCCAGGCGAGCGACCAGCGACCCGCGATCGACCAGGCCGCAGTAGTAGCCGTTGTCGAGCTGGCGGGCCTGGCGGTACGTGTTGTCGCGGCCCGCGCGCAGCAGGAGCGAGCGGTTGTTGTTGAGCACCAGGTAGAGCGCGCCGTCCTTCTTCAGTACGCGCAGGCACTCGGCGAGTGTGCGCTCCTGCAGCCACGCCGGCAGGTGCTCGAGCAATCCCAGGCACAGCACCGCGTCGAACGTGCCGCCGGCGAACGGCAGCATGCCCGAGTAGCCCTGCGTGTATCCCGCCCGGGCCTTGACGCCCTCGCTCTTCGCCGCGCGCTTCGTCTTGGCCGCGGCCTGCTTGACCATGGCGAACGCATTGTCGACGCCGATCACGGTCGCACCCGTCAGCGCCAGCGGCGCGCTGACGCGGCCGAGTCCGCACGCGAGGTCGAGCACGCGCAGGCCGCGCTTCGGCTTGAGCGCGCGCACGAACGACATGGTCTCCCACAGGTGGTATGCGGCGTTGACGTACGCCGGCTCGCCCGCGGAGAGCACGATGCGGAACTCGTCCTTGAGGCGACGGCGTTCGTCCCCCCAGTAGCGCTCGGCCGAGGCGCGGTCGTAGTCACGCGGCACGGTCGTGCGCCGGCGCGCGGACGAGCCGCCGCGAGCGGGGGTCCGCGATGCGGTCATGAATTCCTCCAGGGTGGGTCGGGACGCGAATGCGATGCAAGCGACCGCGCGAAGCTACGGAACGCGCTGAAACTCGTCAAGCGCACCGCGGCGCGCGCGGGCGATGGCACAAACCGGCGGGAGACCCGACTGCACGCCTGTGCACGAACGGGGCCGTCCACCCGGGCTCGCCGAAAAAAAAAGTGTCCCAGGCACCCCGAGACACAAAAAAAAGTGGATGAACGATCGATCCACCCCCTAGAGTGCGCCGCTATGGGTGGATGTGGGGCGTAGTGGTTTTGAAGGGCGGACTTGAACTTCTGCCTCCCAAGAACCCCGCCCCCCGGCAGCACGACACGAGAGGAACGCCATGTCGTCGTTCATCGGCAGCGAGACCAGCGTCATCGACGCAAAAGGCCGGATCAACGTGCCTTCGCGCCTGCGGCGTGGTCTCGATCCCGAGGCGGCCGACTCGTTCACGATCATCCGCTGGCTCGACGACTCCGTCCACATGTATCCGCTCGACGAGTGGCGCCGCTTCGAGGGCCAGCTGCGCAAGCTGTCGAAGGGCGATGACGAGGCACGCAGCGTGTTCCTGATGATCTCGGAGACGGCCCACGAGACGACGATCGACGGGCAGGGACGAATCTCGCTCACCCCGCGCCTCGTCGAGCTGGCGGGGCTGGAGCGGACCGCACGCCTCGTGGGTGCGCTCGATCACATCGAGATCTGGTCGCCGGAACGCTTCGAGGCCCGGCTCAAGCTGGCGGCGCCGAGCTTCGAGGCCATGATGAAGAACGTCTTCAGTCGCCTCGACGGCGACTGATTCACCGACCCCACCCCGCGTGGGTCGAGGCGCCCCTGGAGGTCCCGGGCGTCCGGCCCCTCCCGCGGACGACGCTGCGGAGTGTCGGACCGGGAGGAGCGGGGTGGTGGGGGAGCAACGAGGAGCAAGGACGCACGAAACCGTCGAACATCTGCCCGTCCTCGTGGACGAAGTCGTGCGCTCCCTTGCGCACGGACCCGGCTGGTACTTCGACGCCACGGTTGGGGGAGGCGGACATGCGGCTCGACTACTCGATGCCCTGCCTGCGGAGGCGCGCCTCCTCGCTTTCGATCGCGACCCGGCGGCCCTCGAGCGGGCCCGGACGCGACTGGCCCCTTACGGAGATCGGGTCCGACTGATGCATGCGCCGTTCGACCAGCTGGGCGAGGTCCTGAGCTCCGAGCGTCTGGGGAGCCTTGCGGGGGCACTCTTCGATCTCGGTCTCTCCTCGCTCCAGCTGGGCGACGCCTCCCGCGGGTTCTCGTTCGCGAAGGAGGGGGTGCTGGACCTGCGCTTCGACCCGACGAGCGGCCGCCCCGCCTGGCAGATCCTCGCCGACGTCGACGTCGCCACGCTCGGCCGCTGGCTCGCGGAGTATGGCGAACTCCCGGGCGCGCACCGGGCCGCCCGCGCGATCGTGGACTTCCGCCGGACCGAGCCCATTTACGAAACGAGCCAACTGCGCCAGGCCGTCGCCGCGGTGTGGGGCCCCACGCCGCACCCCCGTCGCATGGCCCAGCTGTTCCAGGCGCTGCGCATCGCGGTCAACGATGAGCTCGGCCGAGCCGAGCGCGGGATCGCCCAGGCGATCGCCGCACTCGCGCCCGACGGCGTGATCGCCGTCCTCTCGTACCACTCGCTGGAGGACCGGCTGGCCAAGCGGCTGCTCCACGGAACGCTTCCCACCAGGCACGAGGCCCAGCTCGGCGTGATGCGCCGCGGGGACCTCGAGCCCGTCACCCGGCGCGCGATCCTGCCGACGCCCGCCGAGATCGCTCGGAACCCCAGAGCCGCCAGCGCGAAGTTGCGCGTCGCCCGGAGGATCGCGGCATGAAGAAGAGAACGCCCACGCCGGTGTTGCGGCAACGTTTCGAGTTCGACCGGCCGCGGGTTCCGCTCGCCGCCTGGATCCTGGGGCTGGTGCTCGTCGCGGCATTCGTCGAGGTCTGGCAGGTGACGCGCGTGAGCGCGCTGACCCTCGACACCGAGAAGGCCGCGCGGGCACTCGATGAAGCCGAGGCGAGGCATGATTACCTGGAGGGCCGGCTGGCCGTCACCCGCACGAGGTCCGCGCTCGAAGCGCGCGCCCGGGCGCTGGGCATGAAGCCCGCCGAGCCCTCCCAGATCGTCGTTGTTCCCACCGCGTACCTGGCGGGCGGGGATCGTGCGGAAGAGGGCGGCGGTCGTCTCGTCGCCTTCGGCCGCCGGGTCGCCGAGAGCCTGGTTCCGTCGGCGCGGGCGAAGAGTCGCACGCCGACCCCGTACTGATCGCCCTACCGCGGGCGGCCGCCGCATGGAGGTCCCGCGGCGGCCGCCGCTCCGGTCCCTGACGGAGCGCCGCGGATCGTCCGAAGTCCCGTTCGCTCCCGCATTCGCCCGGTCCGCGCCGGACGTTCGCGGGGCTTCCGCCCCTCCACCACGGTCACGGCCCGCCCCCGCGGGCCCGTCCGGAGGGCACGTGCCGAGCATCGCCCCGCGTCGCCGCCTCTTTGCGGCGGCGGTCGTCGTCCTTCTCGCCGGGTCCGCGGTCACGCTGCGGCTCGCGTTTCTTCAACTCGTCCGCCACGGCCACTACGCCGAGCGCGCCGAAGTGAACCAGCGCGAGCGCGAGGCGCTGCTACCCGTGCGCGGGACGATCCGCGACCGCGACGGCCGCCTCCTCGCCCAGGACGCGCGCACCTACACGATCGTCGCCGAGCCGCGCCGCATGGACGATCCCGCGCGCGCTGCGCGCCGCATCGCCCGTGCCCTCGACCTCGACGCCGACCGCCTCGCCCGCGAGTTCAAGAAGCGTCCCGGATTCTGCTACGTCGACCGCAACCGCTCGCCCCAGGACGCGCAGATCGTGCGCGACTCGCTCGCCTCCGGTGCGTGGAAGGGTCTCGTACTCCACGCCACGGTGCGCCGCGACTATCCCGCCGGCGCCGCGCTGGCGCAGATCACCGGGCGGGCCGACATCGACAACCGCGGGATCGAGGGGATCGAGTACCAGTTCGACTCGATGCTGCGCGGGGAGCAGGGCTGGCGCACGGTGCTGGCCGACGGGCGCGGGCGCCATGTGGGCCTGCCCGGCTGGTCGCAGCGCAAGCCGGTCGACGGGCACTCGATCGAGCTCACCGTCGACGCCGACATCCAGAGCGTCGTGAGCCAGCGACTGCTCGCCGCGGTCGACACGCTCAAGGCGGTCAAGGCGATCGCCGTCGTGCTCGATCCATGGACGGGCGAGATCCTCGCTGCCGCCTCCGAGCCGCAGGGGGCGGACGGCACGGTCCGCAACCAGGCCATCACCGACCAGTTCGAGCCGGGCTCGACGTTCAAGATGGTCGTCGTCTCGGCCGCGCTCGAGGAGGGGAAGGCCACGCCGGAGCAGGTCTACGACGCCGAGAACGGCGCCTATTCCTTCGCCGGCTCGACGATCCGCGACTCGCACCCGTACGGGCTGCTCAAGCTGCGCGATGCCGTGCGCGTCTCGAGCAATATCGTCGCGGGCAAGCTGGGCCTCGAGATCGGCGCCCAGACCATGTACGACTACGCGACCGCGTTCGGGTTCGGTGCGCTCACCGGCCTCGAGTTCCCGGGCGAGACGCCGGGGCTGCTGCGCCACCCGTCGCGCTGGTCGGGCCGCTCGTTGCCGACGGTCGCGATGGGGCACGAGATGTCGGTCACCGCGCTCCAGCTCGCGCTGGCCTACGGCGCGCTGGCCAACGGCGGCACGCTGATGGCGCCGCAGATCCTCAAGCGCGAGAGCGACGCGAAGGGGAACGTCCTGCGCGTCGCCGAGCCGCGCCCGCTGCGGACGGTGATCTCCGAGGAGACCGCCACGACGATGCGCACGATGCTCACCGCGGTCGTCGACTCGGGCACGGCAAGGAAGGCGCAGTTGCCGTGGTCAGCGGTCGCCGGGAAGACCGGGACCGCGCAGAAGTTCGACACCGTGCTCCACACCTATCGCAGCCACAAGTACCTCGCCTCGTTCGTCGGGCTCCTGCCCGCCGACCGGCCGCGCCTGGTCTGCGTGGTCATGATCGACGAGCCGAAGAACGGCTACTACGGGGGCGACATCGCCGCCCCGGTGTTCCGCAACATCATGGAGGACCTGTACCGCCTCCGCGGCGGCCCGCTCGCTCCCGCGCCGGAGCGCGCACGCTTCGCGCCGCCCCGTCCGCGCGATGTGGCGGTCCCGGGCGTGCGCGCGCTGCCCATCGCGGGCGCCCGCCTGGTGCTGCGCGACGCCGGCCTGCGGGTCAAGATCGAGGGCGACGGCAAGCGCGTGCTTGCCCAGCATCCGGCCGCCGGCGCGCGGGCCGAGCGCGGCACCGTCGTCGTGCTGGCCACGCGACCGCGCCGCGACGTCGTTCCCGACGTCACCGGGCTTACCGCGCGCGACGCCCTGACCACCCTCGCCGAGTATGCGATACCGGTGCGGGTCGAGGGGCGCGGCCTCGTCGTGCGGCAGTCGCCGGCCGCGGGCGGCGCGTTCGGCCGCGGGACGTCGTGTGTTCTCGTGTGCGAGGAGCGGACTGCTCTCGCGTCCGCGCGGGGTGCCGATTGAGCGCGACCCGCGGACCGTGGCCGCTGTCCTGGGACCAGTTCCTGCTCGCGCTCGGCGTGAGTGACGACGCCGTGCGCGGCACCGCACCCGCCGCGGTGGCCGGCGCGGCGTATGACTCGCGCCGCGTGCGGGAAGGGGACGCGTTCTTCGCGCTCCCCGGGGTGACGACTGCGGGCGCGAATTTCGCCGCCGCAGCGGCGTCGCGTGGCGCGGCCTGCGTCGTCGCCGAGGCACCGACCGGCGTGCTCGACGTCGCGCTCCCGGCGGGACGGGCGACCAGCGAGGTGATCGTGGGGGAAGCCCGCCGGGCGCTGGCCGAGGCGGCGCGCGCGCTGTACCGCGATCCGTCGACGCGCCTCAAGCTGGTGGGACTCACCGGCACGAACGGCAAGACGACGACCGCCTTCCTCACCCGCGCCATCCTCGAAGAGGCGGGGATCGCGGCGGGGCTGGTCGGCACCGCGGGCTACGACGCGGGCGACGGGCTCGTGCCGTCGGCGTTCACCACGCCCGAGGCGCCCGACCTCATCGACCTGCTCGACGCGATGAGCGTGCGCGGGCTCGCCGCCTGCGTGATGGAGGTGTCGAGCCACGCGCTCGCGCAGCGCCGCGCTTACGGGCTGTCGTTCGCCAGCGTCGTCTTCACCAACCTGACGCGTGACCACCTCGACTACCACGGCACGGAGGAGTCGTACCTCGCGGCCAAGCTGCGCCTGTTCGACGGCGGCAACGGTGGAACCACGGCCGGTGTCACCGCCGTCGTCCATGCCAGCGATCCGCACGCCGCCGACGTGATCGCGGCCTGCGCCAAGGGGGGCATGCGCGTCGTCCGCTTCGCGCTCGACGGTGCGGCGGGCGCCGCCGCTGCCGAGCTCGTGGCGCGCGATGTCGAACTGGCACCGCGCAGCTCGCGCTTCACGTTGGTCGAGCGCGCCGCCGGGGCCGGGTTGGTGGCGACGCCGCTCACGCTGCCGCTCGCCGGGCGGCACAACATCGAGAATGCGCTGGCGGCGTGGGGCGCAGCGACGGCGCTCGGCGCGTCGACGGCGGCCGCAGCGCGGGCGCTCGAGCGCTTCGCCGGTGTTCCCGGCCGGCTCGAGGCGATCGACGCGGGCCAGCCGTTCGCGGTGTTCGTCGATTACGCGCACACGCCCGACGCGCTCGAGCGGGTGCTCGCCGCGGTGCGTGCGACGCTGCCCACGGGCGCGCGACTGGGAGTGGTGTTCGGCTGCGGTGGCGATCGCGATCGCGGCAAGCGCGGCATGATGGGTCGCGCGGCCGTCCGCGGGGCCGACTTCGCGATCGTCACCGACGACAACCCGCGCAACGAGAGTCCCGCCGTGATCCGCGGCGAGGCGATGAAGGGGGCGCTCGCCGCTTTCGGCTCGGGCGAGGCGCCGGCCGGTGCGGCCGCGCCGGGCGAGATCGCCGGCCGCCGGCGCGCGCTCGAGGCGGCATTTGCCCGCGCGGGCGTGGGCGATGCCATCGTGATCGCAGGCAAGGGCCACGAGGTGACGCAGAGCGTCGCCGGCAAGTCCGTGCCGTTCGACGATCGGGCCGAGGCACGCCGTGCGCTCGAGTCCCTGGGCTTCACGACGCCGGCCGACGGCCGAAGGGAGCGCGCGTGAGCCGCGAGTGGACGCTGCTCGACGTCGCGCGCGCCACCGGCGCCGAGCTGGCGGCGCTGAACGCTGGTGCGGTCGCGGTCGCGGTCACCGGTGCGGCGCTCGATTCGCGCCGGCTCGCGCCGGGGCGCGTCTTCGTGCCGCTGCCGGGTGCCCGCACCGAAGGCCACGGGTTCGTGGCCGCGGCCCTCGCCGGGGGCGCGGCCGCGTCGTTCTGTCGCCGCGAGCGGCACGCCGAGATCGCCGCCGCCTGCGCCGCCGCGGGGGTCGACGCGAGCGGCCGCCTGCTCGTCGTCGCCGATCCCGCAACCGCGCTCGGCACCTGGGCCAGGGCCCGGCGCACGGCGTGGACGGGCACGCTGGTCGGCCTGTGCGGCAGCAACGGCAAGACGACGACGAAGGAGATGCTGGCTGCGATCTTTGCGCAGCGCGGGCCGACCAGCCGCACCGAGGGCAACCTCAACAACCAGCTCGGCGTCCCGGTCACCCTCACGCGCCTGGCCGCGGTCGAGCGCTACGCGGTGGTCGAGATCGGCATGAACCACCCGGGTGAGGTGCGCGCGCTGTCGCAGCTCGCGCGCCCGACTGGGGCGGTGATCACCAACGTCGGCCCGGAGCACCTCGAGGGCATGGGCTCGCTCGACGCGGTCGCGCGGGCCGAGGCCGAGGTCGGCGAGGCGCTCGCGCCCGGTGCGCCGCTGGTCGTGCCCGGCGACGACGCCCGGCTCGCCGAGTGCGTGCACGCGTTCCCGGCGCGGCGCGTCACGTTCGCGCTCACGCCGGGCTCCGACTACGTCGCGACCGACGTTGAGCTCCTGGGCACCGCGGGCGCGCGCTTCCGCGTCGCCGGGTTCCCGCCGCTGTCGATCCCGCTGCCCGGCCTGCACTCGGTGAAGAACGCGCTCGCCGCCGTGGCCTGCGCGCACGTCTCGGGGATCACGCCCGAGGAGTGCGCGCGCGGCCTCGCCGCGATGACGCGTCCCGCGGGCCGAACCGAGGTCGAGGTGCGTGGCGGCGTGACGCTGCTGCTCGATCACTACAACGCGAACCCCGCCTCGCTCGACGCGGCGCTCGACCTGCTCGAGTCGTGGCCCGGCGCGGCGAAGCGCTACGCAGCGCTTGGCGACATGCTCGAGCTGGGCGCCACTGCGCCCGACTGGCACGCCGCCGCGGGCCGTCGCCTGCCGCGCATCGACGGCGCGTACCTGTGGGGCCCGTTGATGACGCATGCGCTGGCCGCCGCGCGCGAGGCGGACCAGGCCGCACGCGTGACGCACTTCGCCGAGCGCCGGACCCTGGCGCGGTCGCTTGCCGCGACGCTCGCGCCGGGCGACGTCGTGCTGGTCAAGGGCTCGCGCGGATCGGCGATGGAAGAGGCGATCGAGATCCTGCGCGAGGCGCTGGGCGGGGCGACGGATGCGGCGGGGGAGGGACGCTGACGTGTTCTACTACCTCCATGAGCTGAGCCAGATCGAGGGCCTCGGGTTCCTCAATGTCTTCCGCTACCTGACGTTCCGCGCGGCCTACGCGGCCATCACCGCACTCATCATCTCGTTCCTCGTCGGGCCGCACCTCATCCACTGGTTGAGCGAGGTGAAGCTCGGACAGCGCATCCGTGCCGAAGGCCCGCAGTCGCACCAGGGCAAGGCCGGCACGCCGACGATGGGCGGCCTGCTGATCCTGCTCGCGATCACGCTGCCCACGCTGCTGTGGGCCGACCTGACGAACCGCAATATCCTGCTCGCGCTCGGCGCCACGCTGGCACTCGGCGCGCTCGGCATGCTCGACGACTGGCTGCACGTGGTCAAGGGCATCAAGGCGGGGCTGATGGGGCGCTGGAAGCTGCTCGGCCAGGCCGCGATCGGGGCGACCGTCGGGCTCGTCCTGCTGTTCATCCCGACCGAGCACGTGCCGGCGACGGTGACGACAGTGCCGTTCCTCAAGTTCAATTACGTCGACTTCGGCTGGCTGTTCGTGCCCTTCGTGATGATCGTGATCACCGGCACGTCGAATGCCGTGAACCTGACCGACGGACTCGACGGGCTCGCCTCGGGGCTGGTCGCCATGGTCGCGGTCACGTTCGCGTTCCTGTGCTACGTCTCGGGTCACGTCAAGTTCAGCCAGTACCTGAACGTGCTCTACCTGCCCGGCAGCGGTGAGTTGACCGTGTTCTGTGCGGCGATCTTCGGCGCCGCGCTCGGCTTCCTGTGGTTCAACTGCCACCCGGCGGACGTCTTCATGGGCGACACCGGCTCGCTCGCCCTCGGCGGTGCGCTGGGCATCGTGGCCGTGCTCATCAAGAAGGAGTTCCTGCTCGTCGTGGTGGGCGGCGTCTTCGTCGCCGAGGCGCTATCGGTGATCATCCAGGTGGCCTCGTTCAAGCTCACCGGCAAGCGCGTGTTCAAGATGTCGCCGCTCCATCACCACTTCGAGCTCTCGGGCTGGGCGGAGAGTCGGGTCGTCGTCCGTTTCTACATCGTCGCGGCGCTGCTGGCGCTGGTCACGCTGTCCACCCTCAAGCTCCAGTGAACGGGACCCTCGCCATGACCCCAGCCGTCCCCCCCGCGCTCCCGGTTCCGGCCAAGGACGCGCCGCGCACGTGGTTCGCCTGGACCGGTCGCCGCGCGCTCGTCCTCGGCGCGGCGCGCTCCGGGCGCGCGGCGGCGCGACTGCTCGCCGAGCGCGGCGTGCCGGTGACTCTGGCCGACGGCCGCGCGCGCGAGGCACTGGGCGGCGCCGAGGGACTGACTGCGCTCGAGGAGTGCGGGGTGCGCATCGCCGCCGGCCGCGACGACGCGGCGCTGCTCGACGGCGCCGACATCGTCGTCACGAGCCCGGGCGTGCCGTCGACGGCCGCGCTGCTGGCCGCTGCCGACCGGCGCGGCGTGCCGGTCGTGGCCGAGCTCGAACTCGCCTTCCAGGCGTCGCGCGCGCCGTGGGTGGCGATCACGGGGACGAACGGGAAGAGCACGACGACCGCGCTCGCCGGGCGCCTCGTCGCCGCGACGGGGCGGCCGACGTTCGTCTGCGGCAACATCGGCGAGGCCGCGTGCGAGCGCGCCGCGGCGATCCCCGCCGAGGGCGCGATCGTGGCCGAGGTCAGCTCGTTCCAGCTCGAGCGCGTCGTCGCGTTCAAGCCGGTCCTCGCTCTGGTGACCAACCTGACGCCGGATCACCTCGATCGCCACGGCGATCTCGGGATCTACGCCGCGCTCAAGGCGCGCGTGTTCGCGCAGCAGGACGCGGGGGATCGCGCGGTGCTCAACGCCGACGATCCCGCCACCGCCGACTGGGCCGCTCGATTCGCGCTCGCCGCGCGCGTGGGTTACGTGCGCGCCACCGATCGTCCGGAGCTTGCGGGATTCGACGGCGCGCTGGTCGACGCCGCCGGCGCAGTCGTGCGTGTCCGGGAAGGGCACAGGGACGTGCTTCTCCCGGCGCGTGCACTCCGGATCCCGGGGCCGCACAACGTCATGAACGCGCTGTGCGCGGTCGCGGCGACGCTGCCGTGGAGCGTGCCGGTCGCCGCGCTGGGGGCGGAACTCACCGCATTCCCGGGCCTCGAGCATCGCCTCGAGGCGGCGGGCACGGTCGGCGCGATCCGCTTCTGGAACGACAGCAAGGCAACGAACGTCGACTCGCTGCGCACCGCGCTGCTCGCCTTCGCCGCGCCGCTGGTGGTGATCGCCGGTGGGCGCGACAAGGCCGGCCCATGGACGTCGCTCGCCGCACTGGCGGGCGAGAAGATCGGGCGGCTGGTCCTCATCGGCGAGGCGGCCCCGACGATCGCCGCGGCGTGGCCCACGGTGCCGTCGGAGCGCGCGAGCGACCTCGCCGACGCCGTGCGCCGCGCACATGTCGCCGCCGTGGCGCTGGGCGGCGCACCGGTCGTCCTGTCCCCCGGGTGCGCGTCGTTCGACATGTTCAGCGACTACGAGGATCGCGGGCGCCGCTTCAAGGCGGCGGTCGCCGCGCTCGCCGCGACTTCGCAGGGGGAGGGCGCATGATCGAGGCCCCGCGCCGCCCCGACCCCGTCATCGCGCTGACGCCGCTGATCGTCGCCGTGGTGTCGCTGGTGATCGTCTACTCGGCGAGCTCGATCCTGGGCCTCACCACCTACCAGGATCCGTACTACTTCCTGTTCCGTCGCTCGATTCACCTCGTGATCGGGCTCGCCGCGTTCTTCTGGCTCGCCCGCACCGACCTCGATCGCTTCATCGACAAGCACGCGGGACGCATGTTCCTCGGCGTGCTCGCGCTGCTGGCCATGCTCGCGTTCGCCCACGGCATCGCCTCGTCGCGCGGTGCACGGCGCTGGGTCGGCCTGTTCGGCGCCACGTTCCAGCCGACCGAGATCGCCCGCGTCGTCGTCGTCATCTTCCTCGCCCGCTACCTGGCGCGCCGCGGCGAGGCGATCCGGAGCCTGCGCGGCGGCTTCCTGCCCGCGCTCATGGTCGGCGGGGCCGCCGTCGTCCTGATCGCCGTCCAGCCCAACCTGTCCTCGGCCGGCGTGCTGTTCGGCGTCGTGCTGGCGATGCTGTTCTTCGCCGGCGCACGCGCGATCCACCTCGTTGCGCTGCTCGGGCTCGGCTTCGTCGGCTTCCTCGGCATGCTCGCCACACACGAATACCAGCGCGGCCGCGTCGCCAACTTCCTGTCGTTCCTGTTCACCGGCAAGCTCGACTCGCTGGGCGCGGGCTGGCAGCTCGACCAGTCGCTGATCGCTCTCGGCTCGGGCGGCCTGTTCGGCCGCGGCTACGGCAAGAGCCTGCAGAAGTTCCTCTACCTGCCGGATCCGCACACCGACTTCATCGTCGCCATCATCGGCGAGGAGGGCGGCTTCATCGCGACCGCGATGCTGCTGGTCGTGCTCCTCGCCTACCTGGCGCGCGGCTATCGCACGGCGTTCCGCGCGGTGGACGATCGCTCGTACCTGGTCGCCGCCGGGCTCACCACCCAGTTCGCGCTCTACACGTTCGTCAATTTCGGTGTGGCGACGGGACTGTTCCCGACCACGGGGCTCCCGTTGCCGTTCGTCTCGTACGGCGGTTCCGCGCTGGTGATGAACCTCGCGGCCGCCGGCATCCTGGTCAACATTTCGGCCCGTCAGTCGGCCGCGCGCCCGGTCACCGCCGGCGCGCCGGTGCCGAAGCGCGGCCGGAAGACCACGTTCGGCGCCGTCGGCGCACGCGGATTCGCGGGAGGCAGACGATGAAGGTGCTCATCGCAGGCGGCGGCACCGGGGGACACATCTACCCGGGCATCGCGGTCGCCGAGGAACTGAAGCGCCTCGACCCGACGATCGAGATCCGGTTCGTGGGTGGAGATCGCGGTCTCGAGGGCCGGGTCGTTCCCGAGGCGGGCTTCGAGCTGGTCACCATCGGCGCCCGCGGCCTGCCGCGCCGCGCGCCGTGGAAGGTGCCCGGCGCGCTGCTGGCCAACGCCGGGGCGTTCTTCTCGTCGATCGGCATCGTCAACTCGTGGCGCCCCGACGTCGTGCTCGGCACCGGCGGTTACGTCTCCGCGCCGGTCGTCGTCGCGGCGTGGCTGGCCCGCCGCCCGGTCGTGCTGCAGGAGCAGAACTCGATTCCCGGCCTGACCAATCGCCTGCTCGCCCGCGTCGCCGACGAGGTGCACCTGGCGTTCAGCGAGTCGCGCGGCTGGTTCGCGCGCAAGGACCGGCTCAAGCTGTCGGGCAACCCGGTGCGCCGCGAGATTCTCTCGGGCGAGCGCAAGCCCGCGCTGGCGCGCTTCGGCTTGGCCGAGGGCCTGCCCACCGCGTTCGTGTTCGGCGGCTCGCGCGGCGCGCGGCGCATCAACGAGGCGACGCTCGAGGCCATCCAGAAGTTGCGCGGCCACCTGGGCGCGCAATTCATCCTGCAGACCGGCAAGGAGGACTTCGCCTGGGCCAAGGAAAAAGCCGAGGCGCAGGGCCTGCCGGTGACGGTCGTGCCGTACCTGACACACATCCACGAGGCGTACGCGGCGGCCGACCTGGTGGTCTGCCGCGCCGGCGCGATGACGCTGGCCGAGATCGCCGCCTGCGGCGTGCCATCGATCCTCGTGCCCTATCCGTTCGCGGCCTACAACCACCAGGAAGTGAACGCCCAGAACCTGGCCGAGCGCGGCGGCGCCGTGATGATCAAGGACGGCGAGCTCACCGGCGAGCGGCTGGCGCACGAACTGTCGCGCCTGCTCAAGGACCGCGAGACCCTGATCCGCATGTCGGCCAACGCGCGCCGCTTCGCGCGCCCGGACGCCGCCCAGCGGATCGCCCGGAGCCTGACCGAGTGGGCGGCCGATGCGGCCGGCAAGCGCGCGGCGCGCGACGGCCGGGGCGTCGACACCGCCGGCGACGAGACCGGGGACTGACGTGTACGGACGCGCGCGCAAGATCCACTTCATCGGGATCGGCGGCTCGGGGATGAGCGGCCTCGCCGAGGTGTTGCTCACCATGGGCTACCAGGTCTCGGGATCGGATCTCAAGACGACCGAGGTGACCGATCGCCTCGTCGCCGCAGGCGGGCGCGTGTTCCCCGGGCATCACGAGCGAAACGTCGAGGGCGCGCAGATCGTCGTCTACTCGAGCGCCGTGCAGGCCGACAACCCCGAGCTGCGCGCCGCCATCGCCCGCGGGCTGCCCGTCATCCCGCGCGCCGACATGCTGGCCGAGCTGATGCGCATGAAGTACGGCATCGCCATCGGCGGGGCCCACGGCAAGACGACGACCACGTCGATGGTGGGCGCGATCCTGCTCGAGGGCGGGCTCGATCCGACGATCGTCGTCGGCGGGCGCGTCCATGCGCTCAAGACCAACGCGCGGCTGGGGCACGGCCAGTTCCTCGTCGCCGAGGCCGACGAATCCGACGGCTCGTTCGTCCGCCTGTCGCCGGCGATCGCCGTGATCACGAACCTCGACGAGGAGCACCTCGACCACTACGGCTCGATGGCGGGCCTCGAGTCCGCGTTCGTCGAGTTCGCGGAGCGCGTGCCGTTCTACGGCCTGGTCGTGCTGTGCGCGGACAACGCGCGCCTGATGCGCCTGGCGCCGCGGATCAGCCGCCGCACGCTCACCTACGGGATCGAGCATGGGACGATTCGCGCGAAGGACCTCGTGCTGTCGCCGCAAGGCGCGCGCTTCACGGTGACGTGGGGCGAGCGCACCGTGGGCGTGATCGAGCTTCCCGTGATGGGCCGCCACAACGTGCTCAACGCGCTGGCGGCGATCATCGTCGGCGTCGAGCTCGAAATCCCGTTCACCCACATCGCGCAGGCGCTGTCGCGCTTCGGCGGCGTCGGCCGGCGCTTCGAGAAGAAGGGCGAGGCGGGCGACGTGATGGTGGTCGACGACTACGCCCACCATCCGACCGAGATCATGGCGACGCTCGCCGCCGCCCGGCAGCTCGGCCGCGGCCGCGTCATCGCCGTCTTCCAGCCGCATCGGTTCAGCCGCACGCGGGCGCTGGCGCAGGAGTTCGGCGCCTGCTTCGGCGACGCGGATCACGTGCTGGTGACGGATGTCTATCCCGCGGGCGAGCCGCCGATTCCCGGCGTCACCGCGGAGCTCATCGTGGGGGCCGCCCGGAGCCACGGGCACAGGAACGTCGTCTACGCGGGGGACCTGGCCCGCGCGGAGGCTCTGCTCAGGGAGTTGGTGCGCCCCCATGATCTCGTCCTCACGCTCGGGGCCGGCGATGTCGCCCGGCTCGGCGATCGTGTCCTCAAGTCGGTGGCGGAGGTACGGCGATGAGCCGCTCGGCCTACACGGGGCGCGCGCTGTGGAGCGCGCCGAATCCGGCGCGCCGGCGCGGGCTCAAGCCCGGCTGGATCATGCTGCTCGGGCTCGCGGTGTGCGGCGGCCTGTGGCTGTCGCGCGACCGGCTGGCGAAGACGCCGCCGTACCGCGCGCTGTTCATCGTGCGCCAGGCCTCGGTCGACGGGGCGGTGTACCTGGGCGAGGACGAAGTGCGGCGCGCCGCCGGGCTCGACCGTCCGCTCGACTTCCTCCGCACCGACCTGGGCAAGGCGCAGACGAGGTTGGCGAAGTCGCCACGCGTCGCCTCGGCCCGCATCGAGCGCGCACTGCCGCGCCGGATCGTGATCGCGATCACCGAGCGCCGTCCGGCGGCGATCGTCCGCGGTGGGCGCATGTTCGAGACCGACATGCGCGGCGTGATCCTGCCGCCGCTGGTCTCGGGCGTGATGCCCGACGTGCCCATCGTCTCGGGCGTGAAGGTGGCCGACGCGCGGCCCGGGAGGACGATTGCCGACCCGCGCTACGCGCGCGCGCTGCGTCACCTCGCGGCGTTGGCGCGTCCCGAGGTGGGGCTGTCGAACCCGGTCTCGCAGATCGACGTCTCCGATGCGAGGCGCACCGTCGTCACGCTCGCGCCCGACGGCATCGATGTCTACCTTCCGGCCGAGCCGCCGACCGTGCGCACGCTGTCCGCGCTGCGCGTCGTGCTCGCCGACCTGGCGTCGCGGAGCCTGTCCGCCTCGTCGATCGACCTGATGGACGACGAAGTCGTCGCCGTCCGTCCCGTTCCCGTCGCGGCCGCCGCCGCCGACACGCTGCAGTCCGTCACCCGTGAACCCAGGAGGGGGTGAGTCGATGTCGCAAACCCGCACCTATGTCGGTCTCGATATTGGAACCACGAAGATCTCGGCGATCATCGCCGAGATGGATCCCGAGACACGTGACCTCAAGATCGTCGGCGTCGGCATCAGCCCGTCCGAGGGCTTGCGGCGCGGCGTCGTCGTCAACCTGGAGAAGACAGTCGCCTCGATCGCGCGCGCGGTCGAGGAGGCCGAGCGCATGGCCGGCGTGCAGATCAAGGGTGTCTACGCGGGCATCGCCGGCGACCACATCCGCTCGATCAACTCGCGCGGCGTGATCGCCGTGTCGCGCCGCGACAACGAGATCTCGCAGGCCGACGTCGACCGCGTGGTCGACGCCGCCAAGGCGGTGGCCATCCCGATGGACCGCGAGATCATCCACGTCATCCCGCAGGAGTTCATCGTCGACGACCAGGACGGGATCAAGGACCCGATCGGCATGTCGGGCGTCCGGCTCGAGGCCGAGGTCCACATCATCACGGGCGCGGTCACCTCGGCGAAGAACATCTGCAAGTCCATCCAGCGCGCCGGGCTCAAGGTGCACGACCTGGTGCTCGAGCCGCTGGCCAGCTCGCATGCCGTGCTCGGCCCCGACGAGCGCGACCTGGGGGTGGTGCTGCTCGACATCGGCGGCGGCACGACCGACGTCGCCGTGTTCTTCGAGGGCTCGATCCGCCACACGGCGATCGTGCCGCTGGGCGGCGCGTCGGTGACGAACGACATCGCGATCGGCCTGAGGACGCCGATCGAGCAGGCCGAGCGCATCAAGATCGAGCACGGCTGCGCGCTGGCGGCGATGGTGCAACCACACGAGCGCCTGACGGTGCCGGGCGTCGGCGGCCGCGCCGACAAGGACATCACGCGGCACCTGCTGGCCACCATGATCGAGCCGCGCTTCGAGGAGATCTTCATGCTGGCGGCCAAGGAGGTGAAGAAGAACCACTTCGCCGACCTGCTGGGCGCCGGCGTGGTGCTCACCGGCGGGAGTTCCCTGCTGCCGGGTGCGATCGAACTGGCCGAGCAGGTGTTCGAGATGCCCGTGCGGCGGGGGATCCCCTCGGGGCTCTCCGGCCTCATGGAAAACGTGCGCGATCCTCGTCACGCCACCGGCGTGGGGCTGATCCTGCACGCGGTACTGAACGAGGGCGGGGACTCGCCGCACCAGCCGAAGCCGGCCGGCCTGCCGGTCCCCGAGGGCCTGAAGCGTTTCTTCGCGGAGTTGTTCTAGGTCGGCTGGCGGCCGATTCACGGATGCACAAGGGCCCGGAGAGGCCCGGAAGGGAGACAAGGACATGTTCGAACTCGAGGTCGACATCCAGCCGTCCGCCATGATCAAGGTCGTCGGAGTGGGGGGCGCCGGCGGGAACGCCGTCAATCGCATGATCGCGTCGGGACTGCGCGGCGTGGAATTCCACATCGCGAACACGGACATCCAGGCGCTGACCGGCTCGATGGCCCAGCGCAAGTTGCAGATCGGACCCAATCTGACGAAGGGCCTGGGCTCGGGCGGTGACCCGATGGTCGGACGCCGCGCCGCCGAGGAGGACGAGCAGGCGATCGCCGACATGCTCGAGGGCGCCGACATGGTGTTCATCACCGCCGGCATGGGGGGCGGAACAGGCACGGGCGCTGCGCCGGTCGTCGCGCGCGTGGCGCGCCAGCTCGGCGCGCTCACCGTCGCCGTCGTGTCGCGTCCGTTCGAGTTCGAGGGCCGTCGCCGTGGGCGCCAGGCTGACGACGGCATGAACGAGCTGCGGCAGGAAGTCGACACGCTGATCGTCATCCCGAACCAGCGCCTGCTGCACGTCGTGGGCAAGGACACGCCGCTGACCGAGGCGTTCGCGGTCGCCGACGAGGTGCTGCTCAAGGCGACGAAGGGCATCTCGGACCTGGTCACCGTGCCGGGCCTGGTGAACCTCGACTTCGCCGACGTGAAGTCGATCATGGCCGCGCAGGGCAACGCGCTGATGGGCACGGGCCGCGCGTCCGGCCCCGATCGCGCCGCCACCGCCGCGCACCAGGCCGTGTCGAGCCCGCTGCTCGAGGACGTGTCGGTCGCCGGCGCGCAGGGCGTGCTGCTCAACATCACGGGCGGGCGCGACCTCACGCTGCACGAGGTGAACGAGGCGTCCAACGTCGTCATGGAAGCGGCCGGTGTGGATGCCAACGTGATCTTCGGCGCGGTCATCGACCCGACGCTCGACGGCGAGATCGTGATCACCGTCATCGCCACCGGCTTCGGCACGGCGGCCTCGCGCGCGTCACAGGCGCACGGCACGTCCACCAGCCGCGATGCGCGGCCGACGCCGCGCGTGCCGTCGTTCATCAGCACGCCGCGCGAGCACCTGCCGCCGGTTCCCCCGATGTCGCGCGCGTTCGCCAGCGCCGACGAGGTGCCGAGCCCGGTCGGCGCGCCCGAGGAGGACGCGATCGAGCTGTCGAGCGAGGAATCGCGCCGCCCGGCCGGATGGCGCAATCCCGAGAGCACGCTGCGCCGCCCGTCGCGCATGGGCGGCAAGGACAACTACGACGTGCCCGCGTTCCTGCGCAAGCTGCGCGGCTAGGTTTGCCGGCGTCGATTCAAGGGGAGGACATCATGGCGTTCTGGTCCGGGCTCAAGGGCCTCGGTAGGAACCGGCACTACCATCGCGGCATCGTCCACTACAACCGTGGCGACTATGCGGCGGCGGTGGCGGCGTTCGAGGAGGCGCTGGCATCGATGGACGACGAGGCGCCCGAGCGGAGCCTCGGCACGTTCTACGCGGCAGAGGCCCGGGCGAACCTCGGCCTCGCGCGCTTCCAGAAGGGCGACGACGCGCGGGCGGAGGAGGATTTCCGGCAGGCGCTGGCGCACAATCCGAACTACGCCGACCTCCATTACTACGTGGCGCTGCTGTGCGAACGCACCGGGCGTCCCGCGGAGGCCGCGGCGGCGCTCGAGTGCGCGCTCGGCATCAACGCCGAGTATCTCGAGGCGCGGCTGCTCTACGCAGTCGTGCGCGCCCGGATGGGCGATGCGGCCGGGGCGCGCGGGGAGCTGGCGCGTGCGGTGGCGCTCGGCTTCGAGCTACCGCCCGGATTGTCGCTCGAGCCGAACTCGCCACTGGGCCCGCCCGAGTGGCAGGCGCTGCGCTCGCGTGCCACGCGGCGGAGCGAGGCCGCACGGCAGGTTGCGACCGCGCACGAGAAGGCGCAGCAAGGCGAGCGCGAGGCGGCCATCGAGGCGCTGGCGCGCGCCGCGGAAGCCGAGCCGAAGTTCGCCGACATCCGCTGCCGGCTCGCGGCGCACCTGGCCGATGCCGGGCGCCACGCCGAGGCGGTGCGCGAGCTGACGGTCGCACTGGCGATCAACCCGCGCTACCTCGAGGCGCGCACGCGCCTCGGGCTGTCGCTGCTCCTGCTCGGTCGCCCGGCTGACGCCGAGTCGGCGTTCGCGCTCGCGCTCGAGGTCGCCCCGGGGGACGCAGACCTCCTCTACTTCACCGCCGCGGCACGCTTCCGCAGCGGCGACCTTGCGGGCGCCGAGCGGGCGCTCGACGAGGCGCTCGTGCAGCGGCCCCACCTGGCGCGGGCGCATCGCCTGCGCGGCCTCTGCCTGGCCGCACGCGGGCGTCCCGACGAGGCGCTCACCGCGCTCGCCCAGGCGCTCGAGGGCGGGCGTGAACTGCCGCAGGCGGCGCTCGACCTCGGCGCGCTGCTGCTCGCGCGCGGTCGCGCGCGCGAGGCGGCAAAGGAGTTCGAGCGCGCGCTGCACTGGCTACCCGATCGCGCCGACGTGCATTACGCGTTGGCCTGCGCGTTTCTCGCCCAGGGCGAGGCCGACGCGGCCGACGCACGCTTCGCCCGGGCACTCGAGCTCGAGCCGAATCATGCGGCCGCGCGCTTCCGCCTGGCCCAGGCACATGCCGCACGCGGGCGCTGGATCGACGCGCGCGTCGAGCTCGTACGGGCCGCCGCGATCGTGCCGAAGTGGGCCGACGTGCGCCACGCGCTGGGGCAGGCCTGTGATCGTCTCGGCGACGCGGGGGCGGCCGAGCAGGCGTACCGCGAGGCGCTCTCGCTCAACGCCGCCTTCACCGAGGCGCGTCTGGCGCTGGCCGGCATCCTCGCGCGGCGCGGATCGCCCGAGGCGCAGGAGTTGATCGCCGGTGCCCGAGCCTACGATCCGCTCCACCCGCGCGTGCGGGCGATGGACGAACACACGTTGCCGGAGTTGCTGGAGGAAGGCGTCTCGTGAAACGGGGGTCCCGTCATGCAGGATGATCGCCTGGTGCAGCTCTGCCGCTTGCTCGCGGCGCTCTACCTGATCGTCGCCGCCGCGCCGCTGGGCTGAGGGGCCGCGTCTCCGCTCGTGCGCCGGCGGTAGAATTCCATGCCCGTGGGCTGGCCCGGCACGGAATACGGCACGGCGACATAAGCCCCGGCGACGCTCGCGCGATCGCCCTCGTCACGAAACGGGGGCGCGCCGCTGGCGAATGCCTGGTTGGCGTCGAGGAATCCCTTGCGCACGACGAGCCAGTCCGGGCTGCGCCGGCGCACCACGTCGGCGTACCAGCCCGTGCCCGCGGCGCGCGACGTCGCGACGTCCGGCGCCACGAGTCCCACCTCGTCGATCATGCGCAGCTTCGCCTGGTAGCCAATGTGCCCCAGCGGCTCGAGCAGGACCGAATCGCCGGGCTTCGCCAGCGTGCGTAGCGCCACGCCGGACTGGTAGAACGAGATCACCTCCTGGCGTACGCGCTCGACGAACAGGTTGTGCAGCAGGATCGAGTCCGACACGAGGTAGAGCGCGAGGCTGGCGTACAGCAGCCGGTGTTTCGCGATCCGCTCGAGCCCGATGGCCGCGGTGAAGAACCAGCCGGCCGTCGGGACGACCGCATACCAGAAGAAGAACGGGACCCCGAGCAGGAAGTACGACGCGAGCACCGCGAGGCCCGCCAGGGCGACCAGCGTCGATGCCTGCGGCGCGCGCCGCTCGCGCCAGTACGTGGCGAACCCCAGCAGCGCGGCCGGCGCGGCGACGAGCGAGAAGGGGAGCAGGTTTGTCCCCTCGCCGGTCGCGGGCCAGCGCCCCGAGACGAACAGCGGAAACAGTCCTTCGATCCACTGCAGCCCCGCCAGCGGTCCCGGCGTGCCGTAGACAGCGGCCTTGGCCAGCATGCTCTGCGGGAACGGCGACCCATAGTACGCGCCGAGCGCGAGCGCCCCCCCGGCGATCATGCCGAGCGCGATCATGCGCCCGCGCCACGAGGCCCCGAGCCCGAGCACGACTGCCGCGATCATTCCCTCCGGGCGCACCAGGGCGAGGAGCCCGAGCAGCACGCCCGCTCCCGGGAGCCGGGCGTGGAGGGCGGCGCCCGTGGCGAACAGCAGGCACAGGAACAGGCTCGTCTCCATGCCGAGGATCGCGTTGGCGGCAAAGACGGGGCACACGGCGAAGAACAGGGCGAATGCCCACGCCGCGACGGCTCCGCGCTCGCGGTGCAGCAGCGCGGCAGCCAGCCCGAGCGCCGTGAGGTCGAATGCGACACCCGAGACGCGCGCGAACAGGAGCGTGTCCTTCATCACCACCGCCCCGAGTGCGAGCCACGCGGTCCACAGCGGGGACGAGAAGCCGAACACAGGCTCGCCTGCGTTGTAGACCGGGCCCAGGCCGTGGGCCCAGTTTTCGGCGTAGCGGAATGTGATGTAGGCGTCCTCGGCCGCGAACGGGATCCGTGCGGCGCTGAGCATACGCACGACGAGCCCGAGCAGGAGCGGCACGAGGTAGGGGGAACGCAGATTCCAGGGGTCGAGCCCCGCGAGCAGGGCGGGGGAGGCTTCGGCTGGGGCGGGGGAGGCGCGCCGGGCTCGATCAAGGATCGCCATGGGACAGGAAGCCTAGGCGGTTGGCGGGCCGAAAGCAACCGGTTGACGCCGGCCGCGTAGAGCGGTTGTCTTGACCCGATACGACTCGACCCGGACGCGCGACCGCGCGTCCGGCCGGATGCCCCCGGAGGAGGAAGCACGATGCCCGCGATGCACGAAGTGGAGTACGAGATCCTCGGCGATGACCTGCAGTTCGTGAAGATCGAGCTCGACCCGCAGGAAGCCGTCGTCGCCGAAGCCGGCGGCATGATGTACATGGAAGACGGCATCGCCATGGAGACGATCTTCGGCGACGGCTCGGCGCAGCAGGCGCAGGGCGGCCTCATGGGGATGCTCATGGGCGCGGGCAAGCGTCTGCTCACCGGCGAGTCGCTGTTCATGACCGTGTTTGCCAACCAGTCGCCGGGCAAGCGCAAGGTCGCCTTCGCCGCGCCGTACCCGGGCAAGATCATCCCGGTGCACCTGGCCGAGCTCGGCGGTGAAATCGTCTGCCAGAAGGACTCGTTCCTCGCGGCGGCCAAGGGCGTGTCGATCGGCATCGCGTTCCAGCGGCGCCTCGGCGTTGGCCTGTTCGGCGGCGAGGGGTTCATCATGCAGAGCCTCAAGGGGGACGGTCTCGCGTTCCTGCACGCCGGCGGCTCGATCGAGGAGCGCACGCTCGCCCCCGGCGAGATCCTTCGCGTCGACACGGGTTGCATCGTCGCCCTGGCCAAGGGCGTCGACTACGACATCGAGATGGTGAAGGGCGTGAAGTCGTGGATCTTCGGCGGCGAGGGCCTGTTCTTCGCGACGCTGCGCGGGCCGGGCCGGGTGTGGATGCAGTCGCTGCCGCTGTCGCGTTTGGCCGGTCGCATCTTCGCCGCCGCGCCGCAGCAGGGCGGTCGAAAGGAAGAGGGCTCGATCCTCGGTGGGCTGGGCAACCTGCTCGACGGGCGCGAGTAGGTGCGCCGAGCGCTGCTGGCGGCGGCCTTGCTGCTGCTCGGAGCGGGCTGTGGTGCACTGGACGGGCAAAAGTTCGAACCGTCTTCGGAGGAGACACGGGTCTCCGGCGTTCTCGCGGGGCCGGTCCGGCGTCGACCGGAGGACTACACGGAGGTGATTCCGGTGCAGACCGGACCAGGCAGGATCGAGTCCATTCTCCTGCCCGACAAGGTCGCCGGGCAGCGCCCGACGGACGCGTGGATCGAGCTCTACCGGGAAGCGATGGCCATGACACCGGGCGATCAGCTGGTGGCGACGGGATCCCGGGATGCCGACGGATTCCTGATCGTCCAGGCACTGGAGGTCAAGAGATGATGAAGGCGCACACCCTGATGTTCACGCTCCTGCTCGTCACCGCCGGTTGCGGATCGGACAAGCAGGCGGCCGAGCCGCTCTCGGACGCGACACACGTGTCGGGCACGCTGACGGCGATCAACGACCAGCGCCCGGTCGACGGCGGCGTGACGCTCACGCTGCAGACGAGCGCGGGCAAGGACGAGCCGGTCTACGTCGCCTCGATCTTCACCGGCCAGCCGCCGACGACGGTCGTGCTGGCGCTGCAGCAGAAGGTGAACGAACTGAAGATCGGCGATCGCCTGACGGCGACCGGCGCGCGCGACGCCGAAGACCGGTTCAACGTCGAGCGGATCGAGATCCTCGAGTAAGCGCATCACGACTTGTCGCCGCAACGACGAAGGCCCCGCTCGCTCCGAGCGGGGCCTTCGTGACATCGGGTGATGCGTCGGAACTAGGCGGCGGCGGGTTTGCGGACCGCCTTCTGCACCTTGCCGGCCTTCAGGCAACGGGTGCAGACCTTCATCTGCTTCGCACGGCCCTGGACCAGCGCACGCACGTTCTGAAGGTTGGGGTTCCAGACCCGCCGCGAGATGTTGTGGGCATGGCTGATGCGGTTTCCGCGCATCACGCCTTTCCCGCACAGATCACAGGCACGAGCCACTTCGTCCTCCTTGCTTCAACCAAACTGCCGGGGCAACGCCGGGGCGGCCCGGCACGAAACGTCTGACGAGCCAGATTAGCACGCTTTCGACGGACGTGTAAAGGCGCGCAAACCGTTGCCGTTTCAGCGGATGAGCACGAAGCTCCCGCGTTGGGTCGCCCCCCCGCCCGCGACCGAGAAGAGGTAGATGCCGCTGGTCACGTCCTGCCCGTTGCGCGAGATCAGGTTCCACGACGCCTGGCCGTCCTCGGGGGTCTCGACCTGCGGCTTCCCGTTGGTCTGCAGGTCGGTCGGCCGAATGGTCTGCACCAGGTCACCCGCGACGGTGAAGATGCGCAGCGTCCACGCACCCGGTGGCAGGTTCAGGAAATCGACGTGCGTGCCGGTGGGGTCGGTCGGGCTGGGCTCGAGGTCCCACGACGCGCCGCCGCGATACGGGTTCGGCACGACGAACACCTTCTTCTCCGTGCCACCCGAGGCGGTGGCGGCGCCGGCCTGCGGCGCCACGCCGTCGGCCTCGCGCGCGACACGCGCGCTCTCGCGTCGGCGCAGCGTCCCCGCCGATCCGTCGGCGCCGGGCGCCCCGGTCGAGTCGACGGCGGTGACGGCGTAGAAGTAGGTGAAACCGTTCGCCACCTCGGGATCCTCGTAGCGATAGCGGCCGACGGGATAGTGCGGAACGCGCGCATCGGCCGTGACGCGCACGCAGCGGCACGTCGGGTCGTAGGCGTCGCGTCGCCCGACCGAGACGATCGTGTCGCCACTTGCCGGATCGGTCAGCGGCGCGATGTCGGCGGGCACGAGGCGCAGACCCGACTCGCGATCGAGCAGCACCGGCGCGATCGGGCGCACGCCGTCGAGCACTCCGTCGAAGTCCGTGTCCGTCGAATCCCACAATGGCGCGTACGGATCGAACACCGCCAGGTCCGCGAGCAACTCCCACTGGTCTTCGGCCGGGCCGGTCGTCCCGCGCGGGCGTGTCCAGCCGGCGGCGCGGTATACCCGGTAGCCGCGCACGTCGAACTTGCCCGCGTTCGGATCGAGGCCCGCATTCGTGCGATCACCGACGTATTCGCTCGCGTTGTCCCACTCGATCGTCACCTTGCGATTGCCCGGCGTGGTCCGCACGTTCGGGCCCTGGGGCGGCAGCTCGATGCGCCAGCGCCGCGGCAGCTTGCCCTTCACGCCCGTGCAGTAGTCGCAGTTGTCGAAGTTCGCCCAGAAGATCTCGTGGTCGGTGACCGTGCGGCCCGTGCCCGTCGAGTCGGCGTTGAAGTGACAGTCCTCGACCACGATCTCGGTTCCCCGGGGCGCGGTGACGGGCGTCTCGCGGCCGTTCTCGGGTGGCACGGGCGTGCCTGGCGGGGGCGTCTCGTAGCGTCCGCGGTAGGCCTTCTGGATGGCGAGCGCGCCGTCGTACACCGCACCGTAGCGCGCACGGTTCGGCACCGAGGGATTGGCCGGATCGCGCGCCGGTGCGCTGTGATCGACCGGGAAGACGCTGAGCGCGACGGTGGCGAACACGCGTTGCCCGGGGACCAGGCGGGGGAACGGCCCGATCGAGACCAGCGCGGTCCAGTCGGCGACGCGCCGGCCGTCGGGACTCTCCGGGTCGAGGCAGATGCCACGGCGGCACGGGCCTCCGGCGAGCGCGTCGTAACGCTCGAGGTCCACCGAGGGTGGTCCGCCCTGCGTGAACGGGATCCCGGGAAGGAAGAACTGCTTCGCGCGGAAGGCAATCGTCCGCGGGGCGGTGCCGAACTCGAGGTCGGTCGTGTGATCGAGCAACAGGAACGTGCTCGCGCCCGGCGAGAGCCCGCCGTCGCCATCGTCGTCGATCACCGTGAAGCCGCGGGTCGAGATCGAGCTGCGCACGCAGAAGCCTCCGGTGTGGTTGGGATCGGTGCGCGGATCGTAGCGCGGGTCCTCGCGGTCGATGACCTCGGTCAGCGTCTGGTTCGGCACGGCGGGCTCGATCCTGTCGTCGCGCCAGTAGCCCTCGCGCGCCAGCGGCCCCACGTCGGGATCGACGAAGAAACCGACGTACACCGAGTCCAGGACCGCGGTCCCCGCGTTCGTGATCTCGTAGGTGACCGCCGCGGCGTCCTCGACGTCGGGTCCGGTGAACGAGTGCACCGTCTGGCGCACGCGCAGCCCGAGGGGCAGGTGTTGCTCGGCGAAGTTCGCGTTGGTCGCCTGCGGCGTGTCGTCGCTCATGGAAAACGTGTACGTGCGCTGGCCGATCGCGGCGTAGTCCTCGTCGATCGCGCCGTCGCCGTCGTCGTCGCGCCCGTCGAGGAACTCCTCGTCGTAGCGCCCGTCTCCGTCGTCGTCGACCTCACGCAGGCCCTGCGGAGTGCCTTCGTACGATTCGTAGATGCGGTCCACCGGGTCGAGCGTCGGCGGCCGCCACTCGGTCGCCTGGCTCACGCGGTAGCGACGGCCGGCGTCGGCCTCGCCGGGTCGGACGGCGCCGACCCACAGCCCCCAGTAATAGAGGTACTCGACGCCCGACGGGCCCGGCCACTGGGCCGCGGGGTCGGACGACAGCGCGGGGTAGGCGTTTCCCATGACGCCGATGTTCGTGGCCTTCATCCACAGGCGGCCGGCCGAGGTGATGCGGCCGGGACCGCCGATCTCGGGCACCGCGTGCGGATGCAAGGGCGTGCGCTGGCGCGGTGCGTCGCCGGCCGTCGGGGCGGGGCCCGGCGGGATCGCGGGCACCATCGCGGGCAGGCCGTCGAGACCGCGGCCGCGCGCGAGCCCGACCGGGAGCCCCATGGCGAGCCCGACTCCGGCCGCGAGCACCACAAGGAATCCGCCGAGGCGCGCCCCGGGCGAACACCTCACCGCGACGCCCCCGGGCCCCGTCGTTCGCCTGCGGGCAGGGGCTCGACGCCGAGCACGCGCATGACCGCGCGCACCGCGACGCGCGCCTCGTCGTGGTGGAACGAGTGCAGTGGGAAGCCGAACCACACCACCTCGCCGTGCTCGCTGCCGTAGTAGTGGATCGCGTTCGGCCGGCCGTCGCTCAGGGCGCCCGGGCCGACGCCGCTGTAGTCGCGGGCCTGCAGCAGATAGAGCGTGTCGAGCACCGCGCGCTGGCCGGCGCCCGTGCCCTCGGTGATCACGTTGGGCTTCGAGACGTACCAGGTCTGGTTGATCGAGCGCTGGTTCACGTCGGGATTCGCGCCGCGGAACGTGTCGAGCGTGAGCTGCGGCAGGTCGGACCAGCGCACCGCGGTGCGCTCGGCGCCCGGTCCGATGCGCGGGTCGTGGGCGCGGTCGGTGTCGCTCGCCGGCCCGCGGAAGGCGGGCAGGAAGGGGATCGCGCCGCGCAGCTGCTCGAGACGCGTGAACGAGATCGACGCCGTTCCCGCCGTGTTCAGCTCGGAGCGCAGGTGCAGGAAGTCGTGGAGGAAGCTGCCCTGGCGCAGCACGTACTGGCGCGCATTTGCCGGCGAGTTGGTGTACGGGATGTACGGCGCCGGCGGGAGGAACCCGTAGCCGATGCAAGCCGGCGCGCCCTCGCCGAACATGAACAGCTTGCCGCCCTGGCGCAGGTATGCCGCGAGCGTGTTGAGCCGCCCGCTGGTGTTGATCTGGACGAGCGCGTTGTTCTGTCCCGAGGCGCGATGGTCGGCATACCACGCGACGACGCGGTAGCGCCCCAGGCGCTCGAGCGTGATGTCGTTCAGTTGTGCCGAGCGCCAGTCGAGCGTGTCGCAAGGCAGCCCGGCAAACGCGCCGGGCACGCTCGTCCCGCCGACCAGGCGGTCGGGGAAGCCGCCGACGGCGAAGTGGAACGTGTCCTGCTCCGCTTCGGTCGGATAGGGGTTCGCCGGCGAGTAGGAGAGCGTTCCATCCATGTCGTCGATGACCAGCAGCGGGTTCTCGAAGGTCGGCCGGATCACGTTCATGCGCAGCGTGAACAGCGACACGAACCCGAGGTCGTCGCGCGCCTCGACGTACATGAAGTGAGTCCGTGTCGTGTCGGCGCTGCCCGCGAAGGGACCGACGCCGGCGGTCGTCTCGGCGAGCGACCACGTGCTCCAGCGGTGGATGTCGAAGTCGTCGGCGCGCGGCGTCTCGTCGGTGATGTCGCCGCCGACGAGATCGAGCGCCCAGCGGTAGCCCGTGATCGTCGAGCCCGTGTTCGCCTGGCCCGACCAGCGGAAGCCGACGCTGACGCCCTCGGGCACTTCGATCGTCGGGATGCGCGACGGATCGAGGCTGATCCCGCCGGTCGTCTGCGTGCGGCTGAAGAACTCGTTGGCCAGCGTGATGCGCGGTCCCAGGTTCTTGAGCTGCGGGCGGAACAGCAGGACGTTGGCGTCGCGCAGGAAACGCTGCGTCGTCGCGCCCGCGCCGTCGATGGCGACGACGGCGAACACGTGCAGCGCGTCGACGGACAGTCCCGCATAGGCGCGCGACACCGTGGTCGCGTCGTAGGTCTCCCAGCCGACGAAACCCGTCAGCGCCTCGCGCGCGAAGTACTCCTGGAGCCGGGCGGCGGTGACGAGTTCGGGCTGGGTCGGGCGGATCGCCGTGGCGAGCACGAGGCGGCCGCGGTAGCCGACCGGCCCGGCGCCGTCGATCGCATCCGAGTCGACGCCCCGCCAGCGAATCGTCACCGACGTGCGCGTCGAAGTGGGCTGCTGGCGGTTCGGGATCGGCGCCGTGATGAACGCCTCGGGCGACACCGTGCGCGAGGTGAACGAGCGCGAGACCCGCGGTGAGGCGTCGCCGGCGCCGTCGATCGCGCGCAGCACGAAGGTGTGGGCGTCGCGCGAGTAAGCCACCGTGCCGGCCAGTGGCACGGGGCTCGACGGCGTGGTCGAGGGCAGCGCGAGGTTGAGCGTGAACTCCTTCGTCGCGATCCACGCCGTGTCGGTGTCGGGCAGGGGATCGAGCGCGTACTCGAAGCGCTCGATGCGTCCGTCCGGATCGTAGCCGGACCACGAGAGGTCGACCTGGTAGCTCGTCTCGCTGAGCGGGCGGGGCGCCGCGGTGAGTCGCACCTCGGGCCGCAGGTTGGGCAACGCGGTGCCCCCCGGATCCGATCCACAGCCCGGAGCGGCGACGACGACCGCGGCCAGGGCGGCGGCGGTCCACAGGAGTGCAAGGGTCGAGAGGGTCGGGCGCGCGGTGTCCGGCATGGCGATTCATCAGTCTAGCACGCCGATCGGGGGACTGGGCTGTGCTAACGTGATGCGGCCATGCCCGTTCCCGCACTCCACCGGACCCTTCGCCCCGAGCGAACCACGCCCGTCCAGTTCCTCCCCGGCGTCGGGCCACGCCGTGCGGCGCTCCTCGAGAAGCTGGGCGTGCGGATTCTCGACGACCTGCTCCTGCACGTTCCACGCGAGTACCTCGACGCGCGCCAGGTGCGGCCGATTGCGAGCCTCCGGCCGGACGAACTGGTGACCGTCGTCGGCGTGGTCCAGGGGCACGAGCTCCGCAGCGCGCGGGGCCGCTCGGACCTGCGCCTGCGCGTGGTCGACGCGAGCGGAGTCCTCGGCGTCATCTTCTTCGGTCAGGGATTCCTCGCCCGGGCGCTGCCCGATGGCGCGACCGTGGCGCTCATCGGCCAGCTCACTCCGGGGCCGGGACGCACGTTCGCCAACCCGCTGTTCGAGGTCCTGCCCGACGATGCGACCGCGCAACTGGCCGCCGGCCGCATCGTGCCGCGGCACGCCCTCACCGCCGGCATCTCGGGGCGACAGCTGCGCGCGTGGATCCGCGCCGCGCTCGACGCGACCGCCGAGGATCTCGCCGCCGCCGAGCCGCTGCCCGCGCCGTTGCGCGCGCGGCTCGAGCTGCCCGGCCTTGCCGCCGCCCTCGAAGCGGTGCACTTCCCGCCCGACCTCGTCGCCGCCGAGCGCGCCCGTCGCCGCCTCGCGTTCGACGAGCTGCTCGCCGTGCAGCTGGTGCTCGCGGTGCGGCGCCGGGCGCGCGAGGAGAGCGGCGTCGGGCTCGTCACCGCGCGCGGGGTGGCGCGCGCCAGGGCCGCGATCGCGGCGTTGCCGTTCGCGCCCACCGGGGCGCAGAAGCGTGCCGTCAACGAGATCGTCCGCGACATGCGGGAGCCGCGCTCGATGCACCGCCTGCTGGTGGGGGACGTGGGCACGGGCAAGACCGCGGTCGCGCTGCTGGCCGCGGCCTGCGCGGCCGAGGCCGGCTTCCAGGTCGCGTTCATGGCGCCGACCGAGATCCTGGCCGAGCAGCACTTCCGCACTCTCGGTGCGCTGGGTGCGGCGGCCGGGCTGGTCGTCGCACGCTGGACCGGTTCGACCGGCGCGGCCGAGCGGCGGGAGCTCAAGAAGCGCCTCGCGCTCGCGCCCGACGATCCGCATCGCGTCGACGTGCTGGTGGGCACGCACGCACTGCTCGAGCCCGAGGTGCCGCTGCCACGCCTGGGCCTGGTCGTCGTCGACGAGCAGCATCGCTTCGGCGTGCGTCAGCGCGCCGCGCTCGCGGGCAAGGGCACGGGCTTTCCCGACGTGCTCGTCATGACGGCGACGCCGATCCCGCGCACGCTCGCGCTGGCGCTGTTCGGCGACCTCGACGTGACCGTGCTCGACGAGCGGCCGGCCGGGCGCCAGCCGATCGGGACGCGCGTCGTCGACGAGGCGCGGCGCGAGGATCTGTACACGTTTCTCGCCGCCGAGTTGGCCCGCGGTCGCCAGGCCTACGTCGTCTACCCGTTGGTCGAGGAGAGCGAAAAGAGCGAGTTGCGCGCGGCGACCGCGATGATCGCGAACCTGGCGCAGCACCCCACGCTGGCCGCGTTTCGCTGGGCGCTGCTGCACGGCCGCATGAAGCCCGCCGAGAAGGATGCGGTGATGAAGGAGTTCGCGGCGGGGGCGATCGACGGCCTGGTGGCCACGACCGTCATCGAGGTGGGCGTCGACGTGCCCAACGCGACCGTGATGGTGGTCGAGCACGCCGAGCGTTTCGGGCTCACCCAGCTGCACCAATTGCGCGGCCGCGTCGGCCGCGGCGCCGAGCGCTCGACCTGCATCCTGGTGGCGGGCCCGCGCTCCTCGGCCGAGGCGAGGGGCCGCCTCGCGCTGCTCGCGAGGAGCGACGACGGCTTCCACCTGGCCGCGGAGGACCTGCGTGCGCGCGGCGCCGGCGAGCTGTGGGGCGCGCGGCAGACAGGGCTTCCCGAGTTCCGGATCGCCGACCTGGCGCGTGACCTCGACCTGGTCGAGACCGCGCGGGATGCGGCGCAGGCCATGATCGCGGCCGACCCGCAGCTGCTTGCGCCCGGGCACGCGCTCCTGCGCGAGCGCCTGCTCCGCAAGTTCGCCGAGGAGCTGTCGTGGCGGGCGACCGGATGAGCGGCTGGCGCGTCGATTGCCCGGGCTGCGGCGAGCCGTCGCTGCTGCCGGCCGCGCTGGCTCGGGAGGGTGCCCGGGTGCGCTGCCCCGCGTGCGCGACGGTGTTCGCGGCGGCCGATCCCCTGGCGGTCGAGGCCTGTCTGCTGGCGATGGAGGCGTGGTTGGCGCAGGAGCCCGGCGGTCGTGGTGCGCTCGCTCGGGCCCGCGACGAGGAGCGCTTCTGGCGCGATCACGGCGCGTCGTTCCTCGACTGGCGCGAGGGCGAGGGGGCGGAGTGGTCGGCCGAGACCGCGCGCGCCGCTCTGGCGCGCGTGCTCGGGCCCGGCGCGAGCCTGTTCTAGCGCGTCGCGGCCTGTCCCCGGCCGGCGACGAGCCCCAACCCGATCAGCAAGAGCGCGCCGCCGGCGAGCGTCGCGGCCTCGCCGAAGGCGTGCACCATTGGTGCTGCGAGCGCGGCGGTGACGAGGAACGCGGCCCGTGCCAGCGCATCGCGGGCCGCGAAGACGCGGGCCCGCAGATCCTCGGCGACGGCCTCCTGCAACGCGGTCTCGCTGAGGAAGAAGACCGGCGCGGCGAAGAATCCGCACACGAATCCCGCGGCCGCCATCCACGGCAGCGTGGGTGCGAATGCGAAGCCGAGCAGCCCCGCACCGGCGCCGAGCAGGCCCGTCGCCAGCGCGCCGCCGCGCGAGCCCGTCGCCTCGGCCGCGCGCCCGCGTTCGCGGCGGAGCGCGATCGCCGTCCCGATCAACGCGCCGATCGCGAGCGCGCCAAGCAGCAGCCCCAGACCGGTGACCGCGGTCGAGCCGCGTTGCACGTGGGCTGTACCCGCGACGTGCAGAACGCCGCCGGCGACCCAGGTCGCGATCGCCGCGACGAGCGGCCCCCGCGCCCGCGGCGTTCCCAGCGCGACACGCCACCCGGTCGCCACGTCGGACGCCGCGTGACGCCAGGGTGCGGCGTCCGCCGCGATCGTCGGCGTCGCGCCCGATCCGACGCGGTCCACGCCCGCGCGCAACAACCCCGCCAGCGCGAGCACGCTGACGCCGTAGGTCAAGGCATCGAGGTAGAGCGCCGTCGCCGGTCCGAAGCGATCGACCAGTGGACCGCCGAGTGTCGTGCCGAGCAACGTCGCCACGACGCCACCGAGCACGAGGATCGCGTTTCCCGCCGCCAGGGACTCGGGCGGCACGAGGCGCGGCGGGAGAGCCGAGCGCGCGGGCAGGAAGAATGCATTGAGCGTGAAGGCAAGGGCGACGAGCGCGAACACCGGGGCGAGCGAGCCGCTCGCCAGGTAGGCGAGTGGGATCGCCGCGACGACGAATGCGCGCAGCAGGTCGGTCACCAGCAGCGTGCGCACCAGCGAGGTGCGATCGACGATCGCGCCGGCCCACGGCGACACGAACAGCGACGGGCCCATCATCGCCCACGCGAGCACGGCGAGCGCGGCCGCGGGATCGGTGCCGTGCGCGGCGGCGTGCGCGGAGAACAGCGCGACCAGGGCGAGATAGTTGAAGCGATCGCCGGCGATCGAGACGACCTGACCGACCAGCAGGAAACGAAACGGCGGGCGCGAGAGGGCGGTGGCGACGCTCATCCGGCCGCTGCGCGGACCTCGTGGTAGTAGGCCTCGAGGCGGGCGGCGATGACGTCCCAGCCGAACGTCTCGGCGCGCAGACGTCCGCGTGCGGCGAGCGCGAGCCGGCGGGCGGGGTCGCGCAGCAGCCGCGCCAGCGCCTCGGCCAGCGCCTTCACGTCGCCGGGCGGGACCAGCACGCCATCGTCGGGGGTGGCGACGACCGAGCGATATCCGGGGATGTCCGAGGCGACGAGCGGCCGGCCGGCCGCCATGGCCTCGAGCAGCACGATGCCGAACGACTCGTTGCGCAGCGCCGGCGAGACGACGACGTGCGCCGAGGCATACCACGAAGGCAGTTCGGCCGCGGGGACCGCGCCGGCGAACAGGACGTGCTCGCGATCGGGACCCGACAGCCGGCGCTCGAGCCACGGGCGCAGGAACGACGACCCCACGACCACGAGCCGCGCTTCGGGCACGGCGCGACGCAGGCGCGGGAACGCGTCGAGCAGCACGGGAAGTCCCTTGCGCGGATCGAGCCGGCCGACGAACAGCACGTTCAGCCGCCCGTCGGCGAGCGCGGGCAGGGGCGGCACGTCGGGGTGGAAGCGCCGCACGTCGACGCCGTTGGGGATGATGCGGTACTCCCCCGGGAAGTGGCGCTCGACGAACGAGCGCGCGGTGGTCGACACCGCGATCCGGCCGCGCAGCCGGCGCCAGTGCTCGTCGAGCGGCCGGCGGAACAGACGGAACAGGCGGCTGTCGTCGCCGGCAGCGTGAAAGGTGCCGACCACGGGCGCGTCGGCCGTCTCGCCGGTCAACAGCGGCAGCGTCGGCGTGAGCGGCTGGTGCACGTGCACGAGGTCGAACGTGCGCTCGCGCCACAGCGCGCGCAGGTCGCGGCGCAGCATGGGACCGATCGTCAGGTCGACGAAGGCGCCCTGGAACGGCACCAGGATGCTGGTGCCGACGCGCACCACCTCCGGCGGATCGGCGCCGCGGTAGCCGGGCGGGCGCCCCGTGACGACGGTGACCTCGTGGCCGCGTGTGCGCAGTTCGGCCGCGGTGTGGGCGACGTGCTCGGTGACGCCACCGAAGCGCGGATAATACGACTGGCTGACGAGGGCGATCTTCACGCGGGCTCTCCCGCTCCGTCGACGCCGGTCCCGGCACCCGTGAAGAACGGACGGAACAGGCACCACTCCCCGGGGCCCTCGGCGAGCACGGCCTCGAGCCACGAGGCGACCCGGGCATGCAGGCGGGCTTCGTCGAGCGGTCCGGATCCAGATTCCTCCGGCGTGTCGAGCGGGGTGAGTGCAATGAGATAGCGGGCGGAGTCCGCCGGATCGCGCCGGCAGCGTCCCGCCACCAGGCGGGCGCCGAAGCGTGCGGCAAGCCGGGCCGGACCGCGGGGGAGCGCAACGCGCCGACCGGCGACGGCGGCCGGGGCGGTCGCCGTGACGACGTCGCCATCGACCAGCAGCGCGACCACCGCGCCACGACGCAGCGCGCGAGCGAGTCGCACGGGGGAGGCCTCGGGCCCGACGACCTCGATCCCCAGTCGCTTTTTCGCCCGGCGCAGCGCGGGGGTCCACTCGGCCCTCATCTGGACGCCGGCAACCGCGACGACCGAAAGCCCCGCGGCGGCGAGGGCGGCGGCGCCCCATTCCCACTCGCCGACATGCGCGGCGACGAGCACGGTGCCCCGGCCCTCGCGCGCGGCGGCGACGAGGGGGGCGAGGCCCGCGATCGAGGTGCGGGCCGCGACGTCGGAGCGGTTCATGCCCAGCAGGCGCAGCCAGCCCAAGAGCGAGGTCACGTAGCGGATGAAGGGGCGCTCGAGCGGAAAGCGCGCGGCGAGTGCGGCCCGGTTGGCCCGAACGGCCGCCCGACGTGGGGAGTCGAGCGCACACCACGCGCGGCCGACGACTCCCGCAACCACCGCATCAGAGGCGGGGGCAAGGAGGGAGGCGGCACGGGAAGCGAACGCGAGCGAGGGAAGGACCATGGATCGCGAGTGAAGCGCGGCCCGGGGCGGGCGTCAACCAGCGATTCCCCGGGGCCGTCTACAGGGAGGAGGTCAGGCGCAACTCGACCCCGCGAAACGCGGGGACGTCATAGCAGGTGCCGGCCGTGCAAGCGAGTCCGCCGCGGCGGCTGCCGATCAGCAACGTGGCCTCGTGGCCGCGCGCGATCGTCGCTCCGATGACGGCGGCGAGAAACGTTCGCGGTTCCCCGGGGCGGTCGCCTTCCTCCTGGAGGGGATCGGTCGAGCGCTCCCAGGCAAGCCCCAGGCTGCCCAGTCCGGCGCGTTGCACGCCCACTGCGACGAGGTCGTCGCGAAAGCCGGTCGACGGCGCGCGCGTCGCGTTCTGCCGCTCCAGATCAAAGGTCGCGGACCAGGGCCCCGCCATCGTCACCGAGCCGGCCGTGCCGAAGACTTCCCGCCGCGTGATGAACACGAACTCGTCCTCGCCGCGCTCGTAGAATGCGGTGGCCTCGCCTCGACCCCACAGCAAGCCGGCCTCCGCTCCTGGCACGTGCAGCTCGAAGTACTCGCTGACGAATCGCGGCGTGCGCGAGCCGAAGCGTCCGTCGGAGCGCGACAGGTTGACGGTGAAGGCGCCCCACTGCGGCGACGTCGCGATTCCTTCCAATTGATAGCCCTGCTCGCTGGAGGCGTTGAGCACGTGCGTATTCCGGTTCAGCAGCGGAAACGCATGCTCGCGAACGAGCGAGGGCGGATCGTTGGTGCCGAAGCGGAAGTCGCGGTAATCCTTCCACTCGGCGGCAAGCGCCACGGGGCCGGCCAGGAAGTTGAGCCCGGCGTACAGCGCGTGCGGTGTCCCTTCGTCGGTGCGGAAACGGAACCAGTCGCCCGCCGTGCCGTCGGTCTGTGCGTACTCGGCGTACACCGGAAGCGCCAGTCCCGTGACGCCGAAGGCGCGCAGGGGATCAATCTCGATGAATCCCGTCCCGTGCGACCGGTCGGTCGTGCCGCCCGGGGAGGCCAGGACATCGCGCAGGTAGGCCGCGCCGGCGCGTGCCCAGGGCCTTGGGGCGATCTCGACCTGGCCGCCGGACACATCCCCCGGATTGCGGTCGACCTCGAGCGCCTCGGCGAGACCCGGAGAGATCGTGCCGCCGCCCGGCGCGCCGGCGAGCCCGCGCCCGGAGACCCATCCGACGCGGCCTTCGACCAACGCCCCGTCGACGTCCCGGGACAGCGCGTACCGCGAGTCCGGGCCCGGCGGATCCAGCACGACGGCGGGCACCTCGAACGAGCGATGAATCAGGCCGCGGCCGAGGATCGTGTAGACGTTGCCGACCCGCCCGCGGAACGAGGCATCCGTCCCGGTCGCACTCCACTCGGCGAAGCGCTGGGTGATGGTCGCGTATTCGAACTGGTCCTGGCTGTTCCGGTCGGTCTCGAAGCGCAACCCGAGCCGCAACGACTCACGCGCGTAACCGAGAACGAGTCCATCGTAGAGATCGGTGCGGTCGGTGGGCTGCGTGATGTCGAAGGGATCAGAACCAACACGCATCTCGAGCAGGTTCGAGACCGCGAGCTGTGCGGCTGCCGGCGGGACGCAGGTGGCCAACGCGAGCAGGAGGACGAGCGCAATCCGGCCGCTCGCGACGGCTGCGGAACCAGCCATCCTCACCGGGACGAGTCCGCGGGAGCCGTCGCCCCCGCGGTCGCGGGCAGCGTGTCCGCGGGCGCGATGACGGGCGGCAACAGCGCCTCGATGGCGGCGGCCACGGCCGCGCCCTCGCCGGGCCGGTAGCCGGTGAAGCGCCGTACGATCTTGCCGGTGGTGTCGATCAGCACGGCGTTGGGGACTCCGCGTACCTCGAAGCGCTCTTGCAGGCGGCCGTCCTCGTCGAAGACGATCGGGTAGGTGAGGCCCATGCGGGTGACGAACGGGCGGACCCGCGTGGCGTTGCGCGGCCCGTCGACCGAGATGCCGACGACGGTCAGTCCCCGCGCGGCATACGCTTCGTGCACGGCCTGAATTTCGGGCAGCGAGGCGAGGCACGGCTTGCACCACGTCGCCCAGTAATCGAGCAGGATCGGTCCGCGCCGCCGCGCCGCGGCCAGCGGCAGACGCGTCCGCTCGACGGTGGTGAGGACGAGGTCGTCGATCGCCGCGCCCGTCGCACGCGCGTCCGGGGTGGGAACGAAACACGTCACGATCAGCACGGCAACCAGCGTCCGAAGCCGGATGGGGTGACGGCTCACTGCAGGGCGACCACGCGACGGGTCACCACGGTTCCGCCGCTGGCGGCTCGCAGCCAGTAGGCGCCCGCCGCCCTGCGGCTCCCGGTCTCGTCGAGACGGAAGACGACGCGCGCGGTCCCGCCTGCAGCGATGCCGTCGAAGAGCGTGGCGACTCGCCGTCCTCGCAGGTCATGGAGCGTCACCGTGACTGGAACATCGCCGCCCTCGGCGTCGGGGGGAACGCGCACGTCGACTCGGAGCGCCTCGCGGAACGGGTTGGGTGTGCCGGTGAGGGACAGCATCGGGCCGATGGAAAGCGGGGCATCGACCGTGCTGGTCACCAGCGAGTCGACCGCCCCGCGGATCTGGTCGAGGTGGTAGCGATTGCCGTGGGCCCACAGTGTCGAGGCGTAGTAGCGCACGATCCCCTGCTTGCTGATGACCGCGTAGTTGTCGTACGCCGGGACTCCGCCGTACAGGGTGTTGAGGTCGCCCCCGGTGGCCGAGCCGCCGAGCATCAGGAGGGGATAGGTCGTCCCCGTCGAGTTCTTGAACTGCTGTACCTGGGCGGTCGTTCCGTTGAACATGTCGACGCCCAGCACCTGGACCTGGCCGGGCGCCGCGCTCTGGTAGTGCTGCCAGAGGTCCAGCTCGACCGACGGACCGTCGGCCAGGCAGAAGGGTCAGCTATAGCCGAGGAGGAAGAGGACGACGACCTTGCCCGAGAAGCTGGCCAGGGAGACCGGGCCTCCCCCCAGCTCGGTCTTGGTGAAGTTGGGGGCGACCGAGCCGTGCACCACGGCGGCCGCGGCGGCGGGGATCCCCGCCGGGGGGACCGCAGCCGATCCCAGGATGAGTCCCAGGGCGAGGAGCGGGCCGGCGACGAGTCGGTCGGCGGGTCGAGGACGGCGGTGGGGGCTCATGACGGGGCTCCGGGCTCGGGAATTCGTACGGTTGATCCTGCGATCTGCCGAAGGTACGGGAGGGCAGTGGGCATTGTGACTCCGTCCGCCCTCGGGCGTCCGGTTTCGGCTCAAGCTCCTTTGCAACGTGCCGATGACGGATGCGTCGGGGGAATGCGCCCCCGAAAACGGTTGCGATTCAGGGAGGAAACCGCCGTGGTCGTCGTCAGCTACTCGGGCAAGGAAATCAACGCCAAGCTGGTCTATTACGGCACCGGGCTTTCGGGCAAGACGACGAACCTCGAGGCCATCTACGAAGCCGTCCCCGACAACAGTCGCGGGAAGATGGTGTCGATGAAGACGCAGTCCGACCGCACCCTGTTCTTCGACCTGCTGCCGCTCGACCTGGGCGAGGTCATGGGGTTCAAGACCCGCTTCCTCCTCTACACGGTTCCGGGCCAGGTCTTCTACAACGCCACGCGCAAGCTGGTGCTCAAGGGTGCCGATGCGATCGTGTTCGTCGCCGACTCCGAACGCGGCAAGATGGACGAGAACAAGGAGTCGCTGTCGAACCTCCGCGCCAACCTCGCGGAGTACAAGGTCAACCTCGACGACCTGCCGTGGGTGCTGCAGTACAACAAGCGCGACCTGCCCGACGTCTACACGGTCGAGGAACTGAATCGCGAGCTCAACCCGAGCAACGTCCCCTGGGTCGAAGGCGTGGCCACCAAGGGCACGGGCGTCCTCGAGACGTTCCGCCTGGTGAGCCAGATGCTGCTCGAGCGGGTGACCAAGGACCTGCGACGGTCGCCCTCGACGACCGGCGCGCGCGAGGTGCCACGTCCCGCACCGGCCCAGTCGCCGAGTGCGCCGCAGGCGGCCTCGGCCGGTCCGGTGGCGATGCCGTCGTCGCCCCCACCGCCGACGTTCCGCGCGACTGCCGCTCCGGTCGCGCCGCAGGCTCCGAGTCCGTTTGCGCCGCAGCCGGTCGCCGCCGCACCATTGTCGCCGCTGCCTGCCATCTCCATGCCGCAGGTCCCCGGCCTGGTCACCGGATCATCGCCCTTCACTCCGTCCAGCCGGGGAGAGATCGGGACGCACCCGGCCGCAGACCGTGCCGACCGGAACGCGCCTGCCCCACCGCCGCTGCGCAGCATGCAGAAGGAGGGCCCCGGGCCGGTCATGGACCTCGGGACGAACTTCCAGCGCAACATCCAGTTGCCCACCGAGGAGCGCCTGGCCCGTCCGGCGGTCGCGAGCGAGCCGCTGGTGGTGCCCATCACGCTCGACGGCTCGGTGCGGGAGATCGTCCTGCGCATCGTCATCGAGCAGAAGGAGCGCGTCGACCGCGCCGCTTGACACCCTGCCGTACCGGGGGCCAGACTCGCAGGGCGTGCCGGGATCTTCCCGGTGCGCCCTGAGTGCTTTCGGAGGAGCGATGCGTTCGTCCTGCGCCGCCACCCTGTTCGTGCTTCTCCTCGTCGCCACGCCCGGGCATGCCCAGGGCGGGGCGGGCTTCCCGTCGACGGCGATCCCGTCGAGCGAGTCGTACTCCACGCCTCGGTCGACGAATCTCCTGCCGCGCTCGATCTTCGATCCCTCGCGGCTGACCATCTCGAACTCGATGGTCTTCGGCTACAGCTCGGGCGGATACGGCTTCAGCCCCGGCTCGGCCGGGCTGTTCACCTCGAGCCTCGGCTACCGCATCGCGAACAACGCCGCCCTGCACGTCGACGTCGGCGCGCACATGAACCCCGCGTTCGGCGGCGGCGGCACCGAGAAGGGGATCTTCCTCCAGAGTGCGGCGTTCGACTGGCGCCCGACGCGCAACTCGCTGCTTCGCGTCGAGTACCGAGACATGCGCTCGCCGCTGCAGGCCGGCTACGGGTACGGCAACGCATACGGCTACGGCAACGGCTACGGAACGGGGCTCGGCGGGTGGGGCACGCCTTACGGCGCCAACCTCGGCGCGGGAGCTCCGCTCGGCGGCGGCCTGCCGGGCGATCCGCTGCGCAACTGAGCGCGTGACGACGCGACCGCACTCCCTCCTCGAGACACGACTGCGGGGCCTGCGCGCCGAAGGGCGCGCGGGCCTCGTGCCGTTTCTCACCGCCGGCTATCCCGACCGCGCGATCAGCGCGCGCCTGCTCGTCGCCTGTGCGCGCGCGGGGGCGACCGCCATCGAACTGGGGCTGCCGTTCTCGGATCCGCTTGCCGATGGCCCCGCGCTGCAGGAGGCCGCGCAGGTTGCGCTCGACGGTGGCACCACCGTGGCGCACGCCCTGGCGCTGGTGCGCGACTTCGCCGCGACGCCCCAGGGTGCTGCCGTTCCCATCGTGATCATGACCTACGCGAACCCGGTGCTCGCCTACGGGTTCGAGCGCTTCGCTCGCGATGCCGCCGCCGCCGGCGTCAACGGCGTGATCGTGTCGGACCTGCCGCTCGAGGAGCGCGCGGACGTGTGGGCCGCCTTTGCCGCGGCGGGACTCGACACGATCCCGCTTGTCGCGCCGACGACGGCGGCCGCGCGCGTGCCCGGGATCGCGGCGCGCGCCTCGGGCTTCGTCTACTGCCTGTCGCGCACGGGAGTGACCGGCGATGCGCGTGCCTTCGCCGGCGAGCTCGACGACCTGGTGCGCGCTGTGCGTCTCCACACCGACGTGCCGATCGGCATCGGCTTCGGCGTCGACGACGCGGCCAAGGCGCGCTTCGTCGCGCAGCGGGCCGAGGCGGTGATCGTGGGGGCGGCGGTGGCGCGGCGGATCGCTGTGGCGCGGGCGGCGGGGGGCGATGCGGTCGTCGCCGCCGTGGAGGCGTTCGTGGGCGACCTCGTCGCGGCGGTGGCGGGAGCCCGGCCCTAGCGGTCACCGGGCCGCCCCCGGCGCACAAAAGAGGGGAGCCGCGACAACCGCGCGGCTCCCCTGTTCAGTGTGACCCTTGCCACCCGGATCCTTCCAGGCGCCGTCGTTTCCGTCGGCCTAGCGCAACCACCAGAACAGGTCGGGCCAGGTCCACGCGAGATGATCGAGTTCGTCGAACATCGTCGCCCTCCGTGAGACGGAATCGAGCGGAAGCGTTTCTCCCGCTCCACCCTCGTCATCGACCGGGCGGCGGGGGACTTGAGTGCAATCTGCGATTGGCTTCGAAATGATTCGAGGACTGTCTCCGAATGCGTTGTCTCAGAGGAACTTGAGGATCACGATCGTGCGGTCATCGGCCGGTCCGTCGCGGTGCCAGTCGGCGGCGGCGGCGAGCGCCCGGGCGGCAATCCGATCGGCCCGGAGGCCGCGATCGCGAGCGAGGACCTGGCCCAGGCGTTCGGGGTCGAACGGCGTGTCGCCCCGGAGGGCGTCGGTCAGACCGTCGGTGTAGAACGCGATCAGGCTGCCGCGCTCGAAGGTCCACTCGATCTCCTCGTAGGTCTCGCCCGAGGAGACGCCGAGGATCAGCCCGCCGTGCTCGACCTCCTCGTGGCGGCCGTCGGGGTGGACGACGATCGGCGGGTTGAGGCCCGCGTTTGCCCACGTCAGCGTGCGCCGCCGCGCGTCGAGCCGCGCGTAGGCGAGGCAGACGAACTTCTCGGGCTGGTGCAACTGCACCAGTTCCTCGTTGACGCGGACGAGTGCTGCGCCGGGGGCGAGGTCGTCGTCGACGCGGCTGCGCAGCCCTGCCTGGACGCCGGCGAGCAGCAGTGCCGCCGGCAGACCCTTGCCGCAGACGTCGGCGATCGCCACGCCGAGCGTGCGCGGGCCGAGCGGGAGGAAGTCGTAGTAGTCGCCGCCGATCTCGCCGGCCGGCACGGTCGCGCCGGCCAGGTCGACGGTGGGGAGCACCGGTGCGGTGTGCGGCAGCAGGCGCTCCTGGATGCGGCGCGCCAGTTGCACGTCGCGCTCGAGCCCGGCGCGTTCGACCAGGCGATCGTGGAGCACCGCGTTCTCGACGCGTGCCGACGCCTCGCGCGCGAACGCGGCCACCTGCTCGCGCTCGCCGGCGTCGAACCATGGACCCGACAGGCGGGGCCCGAGCGCGAGCACGGCGCGGCAGCGATCCTCGGCGAACAGCGGCACCAGCAGCGATGCGCCGTCCTCGCCGAGAGCGAGCTCGCCGGCCGTGAGCGGCGCGCGCGCCAGCGACAGCCGCTCGATCGCCGCCGCGGGCGGCGGATCGGCGAGGCGGCCGTGGCGCCTCGAGGCCTCGCCGTGCAGCGTCGCGAAGCGTGCAGCGCCGGCGGGGGAGACGGCGAACACCGCGCAGTGTTCGAGCCCGAGCGCGCGCACCAGCTCACCGGCCGCGTCGTCGAGCACCTGCGCCAGCGGCGCGAACGTGGCCGCAGCACTCACCGCGCCGGGTGTGCCGGGCTGCCGCGGCCGCTCGAAGCCAAAGCCGGCGCGCGGCCGCCCGCGCGGCAGCAGCGCGCCGCCGTCGAACACGCGATGGACGACGGTCGCGTAGCCGAAGCCCGCGGGCACGAGCAGAAGCCACAGCCCCGCGAAGTCCTCCCCCGGCCACGCGATTGCGGGCGCGACGTTCTTGGCCAGCGTCAGGAGTGCGAGCGGCACGAGCCCGAGCGTGACGCTCCACACGAGTGCGGTGAGACGCGGACGATGCTGCGCCGCAGCGCGCCGGTACCCGCCAACGAACGTGACGACGGCGGCGAGCACGGCGCCGCAGAGGAACAGCGCGGCGAGCGCTTCGTAAGCGCCGCCCGCGAGGAAGCGCGCGGCCGGCGCCGGCGCCATCCCGGAGCGCGACGACAGGTCGAGTCCGACGGCGAGGCCGAACAGCACGATGGCGCCGCCGTATCCGATCGCGGCGAGGCCGCGGCCCAGGCGTCCGGGTTGACCCTCGGGAAAGCGGGCGAAGAAGTCGACGAGCGCTGCCGGTAACAGCAGCGTGGCGAGCCCGCGCAAGGCCTCGAGCGCGGGGCCGCCCGGCGGACCGGCGAGCCACGCCGGTGCGACCGGATGGGGGGCGAGCGCCAGCGCGGCCGAGAACGCGAACAGCGCGAAGGCGAGGACCAGGCGATCGCCGCGCGCCGCCAGGGCAACCGCGCCGACCAGCGCGAATGCGGCGGCGAGCACGAGAGTGACGATGGAACGGGCGCGTTCACTGGCGGCGGGTGCGGTGGCCGTGAGCGTGACCTCGCGATCACCGATGCGCGCGACGTAGGTCGCACCCGGAACGGCCGGGGGCGGGGCAGCGAGCCGGTCACCCACGGCGATGTCGGCGCGATCGGCCGCCCCGCCCCGGGTCACGGCCATGACGCGATCGCCGCGCAGGCGCACGCCCCAGCTGCCGCGCGACGGCAGCTCGAGCGCGACGGCGAGCACAATCAGTCCCGCCACAATGCCGTACCCCCACACGGAGGCCCGGAGGGAACGCGTCATCGTTCCTCCTGACAGGAGCCCGTGCGGGGGCGGGGATCACCCTGCCGCCTGCGGGCGTGGCTGTCAAGGACGCGGGAACTTCCCCTCAAGCCCGCCCCGTGGGCTGCCGATCACCCGGGCGAGGGGCGGAAGGGCCTGTGGACCCGATTCCGCCCCCGACCAGGGAGGTCCATCATGTTGGTCCTGACAAGGAAGTTGGGCGAGAACATCCGCATCGGGGACGTGATCAAGATCACGGTCCTCGAAGTGCGCTCGGGCCAGGTGAAGCTCGGCATCGACGCGCCGCCGGAAGTGAAGGTGCATCGCGAGGAGATCTATGCGCGCATCCAGGCCGAAAATCGCCGGGCCGCAGCGACGTCGCCGGAGGCTCTCCGTGACGCCGCCCGGGATCTCCCCTGGTCGGCCGAAGAGCGCGGGCCGAAAGGACCTTCTCGACCCTGACCGCCGCGATCCGGTTCGCGGCCCGGGAAAACGGACCATGAACCAGGACTCCAATCGCTCGCCCCGACTCGCCGTGCTGTCCCTCGTCGAAGCGATCGGCACGCCCGCCGCAGCCGTCCGTGCGGACCGCGTGCGCGCGGCGCGAGCCCGCGTCGACGGGGGCTACTACGATCGCATCGACGTCCGCCGAGCGCTCGTCGCCGCCCTGCTCGACCAGCTGGTCGCATCGTCCTAGCACCCACCGCACCTGCCGCCCGGTCCGCCGCACCTTTCTGCTAGACTGCGCGCGCCATGGGCGCGCCCGCCAGGAATTCCACCCGCTCTCCACGAACTGCCGACACGAACGGGCCAGAGGCCGCGTTCGACGCCGAGTGCAACGCGCTTGCCGGCCTCGGAGACCTGCTCTCCGACGGCCTCGTCGTGTCCGATGCCGAGGGCAAGGTCCGCTACGCCAATCCCGAAGCCCTGCGCATGCTCGGCGCCACCGCGACGTGGGTGCGCGCTCGGGTCACGGGCGAGGTGTTGCGCACCGCGGTGCCGGGCGCCGATCCGCTTGCCGACGCGAAGGCGGGGGAGCCGCAGGTCGAGGAGACGCTGCTGCTCACGAGGGCCGGCAACGAGGTGCCCGCGCGCGTCACGTTGCGGCGGCTCGCCTCGGGCGGCGCGTGCGCGGCGCTCCGGGACCTGACGCAGGACCAGCGGCTGCAGCGCGAGCTGCGCCTGCGCGAGCGCCTCGCCACCGTCGGCGAGCTGGCCGCCGGCGTCGCGCACGAGATCCGCAATCCGCTGGCCGGGATCTCGTCGGCGGCGCAGGTGCTGCTGACGCGCTTCGAGCCGCGTGACGATCGCCAGAAGTTCTGCCGCGTGATCATCGAGCAGGTCGACCGGCTCGATCACACGGTGACCAGCCTGCTCAAGTTCGCGCGGCCGCCCGAGCCACAGTTGCGCCCGACGGTGCTGCCCGACGTGATCGAGCGCGTGCTCACGCTCGAGGCCGAGCGCCTCGCCGAGGGCAAGGTCGCGGTCGAGCGCCGCTACGCCGCCCGCGTGCCGACGCTCTACCTCGACCCGGGCCTGATCGAGCAGGTGCTGCTCAACCTGGTGCAGAACGCGGTCCAGGCCATGCCCGGGGGCGGTTCGCTCACGTTCGAGCTGGGCCTCGCCACGCGACGCACGCGCGGGGCGGAGCGCTCGCGCGGTCGCCGGACCCTCGACGCCTCGCCGGCGACGGCGGGGGGCGAGGCCGCGCGGATCGGCGGGCCCGACGAGATTCCGGTCGTGCGGCTGCGGCTGCTCGACACCGGCCTGGGCGTGCCGAAGGAAGTGCTGCCCCGCCTGTTCGATCCGTTCTTCACCACGAAGGCCTCGGGCACCGGGCTCGGGCTCTCGATTTCGCAGTCCATCATCCAGGAACACGGGGGAGCGATCTCGATCGCCAGCCGCGAGGGACGCGGCACCACCGTCATCATCGAGTTTCCGCTGGAGAAACGACATGGCCAGAGACGAGAAGACGCTCGCTAGCACGACGGGCACCATCCTTGTGGTCGAGGACGAGCAGGCACAGCGCGAGACGCTGTGTGCGTTCCTCGGCGAGGAGTACACGATGCTCGAGGCGGGCAACGGCACGGAGGCGCTCGCGCACGTCAGCGAGAACCCGGTCGACCTGGTGTTCCTCGACCTGAGGCTCGGGCGCGAGGATGGTCTCGAGATCCTCAAAAAGCTGCGCGCCGAGGCGCCCGGCCTGCCCGTGATCATGCTCACGGCGCACGGCACGCCCGAGCATGCGTTCACGGCGTACCGCCATGGCGCCGTGCACTTCATGTCGAAGCCATACAAGCTGGATGAACTGAAGGAGCGCGTCCGCTACGAGTTCGAGGCCGCCGCCTTGCGTCGCGAGAAGGAAAACCTCGAGGGGGTGCGCGCCGAGTTCGCCGGCCAGCCGCTGCTCGGCTCGAGCCCGGAGCTCAAGCGCGTGCTGGAGCAGATCACCAAGATCGCGCGCCTCTCGACCTCGACCGTGCTGATCCGTGGTGAGACGGGCGCCGGCAAGGAACTCGTCGCGCAGCAGGTGCACGTGCAGAGTCCGCGTGGCTCGGGCCCGTTCGTCGAGCTCAACTGTTCGGCCGTTCCCGAGAACCTGCTCGAGTCCGAGTTGTTCGGCTTCGAGCGCGGCGCGTTCACCGACGCCAAGCGCACCAAGAAGGGCGTCTTCGAGATGGCCGCCGCGGGCACGCTGTTCCTCGACGAGATCGGTGAGATGTCGCTGGGCCTGCAGGCCAAGCTGCTCAAGGTGCTCGAGTCGAAGACATTCCGCCGGCTCGGCGGCACGGCCGACATCACGGTCGACACGCGCGTCGTCGCGGCCACCAATCGCGACCTGAAGAAGGAGGTCGAGCTCGGCCGCTTCCGCGAGGACCTCTACTTCCGGCTCCAGGTGATTCCCATCGAAGTGCCACCGTTGCGCGCCCGGGCGAGCGACATCCCGATGTTGTTGCGCCACTTCATCGATCGCTTCTCGCGCGAGGTGGGCCGCATGCCGGCGCGCCTCCATCCCGAGGCCGAGCGCCTGCTCGTCGGCTACGCGTGGCCCGGCAATGTGCGCGAGCTGCGCAACGTGATCGAGCGCATCGTGCTGCTCGAGAGTGACGAGGAGATCCGGCCCGAGCACCTGCCGTCCGAGATTTCGCGGCCGGCGGCGACGGCGAGTGTCGCGGGTGCGCCGGCGGCGACCAGTGCGGTGAGTGCGAGTGCCGGTGGTGGTGGTCCTGGCGGCGGCTCCGCCGCCGGGACATCGGTGGGTGCGGTGTGGTTCTCGCCGGGCGTCATCATGCCCCTGGCCGAGGTCGAGATGCGGGCGATCCAACACGCGCTGGGCTGCGAGCGCGGCAACAAGACGCGCGCGGCACAGGCGCTGGGAATCTCGCGCCAGACGCTGCGCACCAAGCTCAAGGAGCACGCCCTCGAAGAGGCGGCCGAGGGGGTGGACGAGGGCGGCGACTAGTTCACGGCCGATCGGCCAGCTTGTGTCCATGATGTCACGAGGGGCGTCCCGCCGGGAGGCGGGGCGCCCCGAGTCGTTTTCCCTCCGCACGCCCTCCGGACTGCACTCCATCGCATCGTCCTGCAATCGGTTGCGCCGCCGCGCCGCGGTCGACCGCGACCGCCCCGGCCCGGTTCCGTTCCGCCTTCGGCGGGGAATGGCACAAAGCGTGCACTTTCCCCGGTTGCACGACCACCATCCACAGCGCAGGGAACGCGAGGACACCGATGCCGCACATCCTGATCGTCGAAGACGAGCACGCCACCGCCTGGGCCCTCGAACAGGGGCTCTCGGACGAGGGCTACTCGATCGCCACCGTCGACAGCGCCGAGAAGGCGCTGGCTGCGGTGCGCGAGCGGCGTGCCGACCTCGTGATCACGGACCTTCGCCTGCCGCGCATGGACGGAGTCGAGCTGGTGCGCCGCCTGATGGGAAGAAAGCACGCCGCGCCGGTGATCGTCGTCACCGCATACGGCACGCAGCAGACGCTGCGCGACCTCGAGGATGCGGGGATCCATGCCTGCTTCCCCAAGCCCTTCCGCATGGAGCAGCTGCGGAAGAGCGTCAAGGCCGCGCTCGACGAGGCCGGCGCGTGAGCGGCGAGGATGCCGTTGCGGTCGCCCTCGATGGACTCGAGGGGGAGGCGCGCCTCGTGCTCGCGCTCCTCTTCATCGAAGGCTTGAACGAGGCCGAAACCGCCGCCGCGCTCGACCGTCCGGTCGCCCACGTTCGTCGGCTCGCCGGGCTGGCGCAGGGAGCGCTGGCGGCGGCACTCGCCGGTGCGGCCCGCCGGACGGCCGGTCCCACGCTCGCTTCAGGGAGGAAGCATGCGCCGTAACGCCGCAACGTCGACCGAGAAGTCGACCGAGAAGTCGACCGAGAAGAAGCCGTTGGCCGCGCGTCTCACCCAGGTGCGTCGCATGGTCGAGCGCGTCGAGGCGGAGCGCGTCAAGTTCGAGGACGTCGGCCTGACGCGCCTGGCGCAAGAGAAGGCCCGCGAGAAGCGCTACTGGCAGTTCGTCCAGGCCGTGCTCGAGCTGCAGCCCTGGATGGGCCAGACGCCGAGCCGGCACACGGTGCACTGAGCAACACGAGGACGATCGGACCGCATGGACGCGGTCGCACGGTTCCGCAGGGACGCGGGACGATCCGGGCCCGGGAGCGTGACTCCCGGGCCCGACCATTTTCTGGCCGCACGACACGGGGACGCGCGATTCATGTTCAGTCGGCCGGGTCGGCGGCCGACAACCGTCCAGCTCTCTCCCGCCGAAGGCGGGAGAAGCGATTTTGGTCAAGTTCATAACTCCTAGTCACATAAGCCGTTCACGCATTCACTTCAGATTGCCTCACGGCCGTGCGCCGTGGCACGCGCCTTGCGTTTTGCCTCCGCGACCGACCCATCCGGGGTCGGGACCACGAAGACGGAGAGCGACCATGGCCGACCTCAAACTCGTTCCGCCCGCCCGCACCTCGCGGGGCACCGCCCGCAAGGGGGACGCCCGCGAGCACTTCGTGGCGCTGGCTCGTCCGACGGTGCGCACGATCGCGGTGACCAGCGGAAAGGGCGGCGTCGGCAAGAGCACGGTCTCGGCGAACCTGGCCGTCGCTCTGGGCGAGCTCGGCGCCCGCGTCATCCTGTTCGACGGCGATCTCGCCCAGGCGAACCTGGACCTGTTGCTCGGCCTGTCGCCGCGCTGGGACCTGGGGCATGTGCTGCGCGGGGAGAAGACGCTCGACCAGATCGTGGTCGAGGGACCGCATGGCGTCCGCCTCGTGCCCGCCGCTTCGGGTGACCGCGATCTCGCCGACCTCGACGACTTCCGGCGCGAGGGCCTGTACCGCGAACTGTCGCGCCTGTCGGTCGACGCCGACCTCGTGATCATCGACACCGCCTCGGGAGCCTCGCACCTCACCTCGTCGTTCGCCCGTGCGGCGTCCGAGCTGGTGGTGGTGACGACGACCGAGCCGACGTCGTACTCCGATGCGTACGGCCTCCTCAAGGTGCTCGTCGCCCAGGGCCTCACGGGCACGCCGAACGTCCTGGTCAATCGCGCGCCGTCGCTCGAGGAAGCCGAGGAGGTTGCACACGACCTCGCCTCGCTGACGCGCCGCTTCCTCGATCGCAACGTGAACTCGCTTGGCGCCGTGCCCGACGACCCCGCGGTCGGGCAGGCCGTGCGTCGCCGTCGTCCCGTCGTCGAAGCTGCTCCGAACAGTCCGTCCGCCCTCGCCTTCCGCACGCTGGCGGGTCGGTTGTGGGCCCGTCCGTCCGATCCGCGTCCGCAGGCGCTCTCCGGCGAGCGCCTGCGCCTGTCCGCCTGAACCGTCCGAGGAGATCGCCCATGCCCCGTCTCTCGTCGACTCCGTCGCGCGCCCCGAAGGGCACGCCCCGCCTCACCCTGGTCAAGGGCGGCCGCGGCAAGCCCGTCCGCTCCGCGGCACTCCGTCCGGTCAAGGCCGTCGCCCGTACGACGAAGGCGACGACCGTCGCGGCGAAGCCGCCCCAGGCGAAGAAGTCGACGAAGCTCGTGCCGGCAAAGGCGGCCAGGCTCGTGCCGGCCAAGGCGCCCGTGGCGCGCGTCGCGCCGCACACGGCGATGCTGCGTGCGCCGCTGGCGCTGGTGCCCAGGAAGCCGCTCAAGGGCGCGGCCGAGATCGCGGCGGCGCGGGCCCGCGCGGCGGCGGCGAATGCGGCCGATCCGCCGGTGCGCGTGGCGCGCGAGAAGCTGCTCGAGCGCTACACGCCGCTCATCAAGTACGTCGTCGAGCGCCTGTCGGTCGGGCTGCCCAAGAACGTCGACCACGACGACCTCATGTCGGCCGGCATCCTGGGCCTGCTCGATGCCTACGACAAGTTCGATGCGTCGAAGGGAACGAAGTTCGAGACCTACGCGGTGTGGCGCATCAAGGGCGCCGTGCTCGACCAGCTCCGCGCGCTCGACTGGGCGTCACGCTCGATCCGCCGCAAGGCGCGCGAGGTCGAGGCCTCGACGCGCCGGCTCGACCAGCGTCTCGGTCGCGCGGCCTCCGACGAGGAGGTCGCCAAGGAGGCCAAGATGCCGCTGGCCGACTACCACCGGCTCATGGACCAGGTGCGGGGCGCGGTGCTGCTGTCGCTCGACGAGACGCGCTCGCCCGAGGAGGGCGACTCGCTCGGCCTGGCCGAGCTCATCGAGGACCCGAACGTGCCGGACGTGCTGGCGCGCATCGAGGAGGAGGAGACGCGTCTCGTCCTGCTCGACACGCTCAACCGCCTGCCCGAGCAGGAGCGCATTGTGGTCGCGCTCTACTACTACGAGCACATGACCCTGCGCGAGATCGGCGTCACGCTCGGCATCTCCGAGTCGCGCGTGTCGCAGGTCCACTCACGGGCCGTCGTCCGTCTCAAGAGCCGCGTCCGTCGCGCGCTCGCCGCCTGAGGATCCCGTGACCCTGCCCCTGCCGAACCCTGACTTCGAGCCCGTGCCCCGGGAGACCGGCGATCCGGCGTTGCTCGCGCTGGCCGGGCGCCTGCGCGCGCGCGGCGACGCCGCGAGCATTTCGCTGGCGGACGAGCTCACGGCCGAGGCCCGGCGCCTGGGTGCCGAACGGGACGCCACGCTCCAGCGCATGTTCGAGAGCCTGGCGGTGAACCACGACGTCAACAACGCGCTGGTCGGGATCTTCGGCAACGCGCAGCTGCTGGGCCTGGGGCCCGCGGGGCAGATCCCGGGCGTCGCCGACCGGCTCGCCGTGATCACGCGCGAGGCGAACCGCATCAAGCAGGCGGCCCTGCGCATCGCGGAGCTCAAGCAGGGCCTGCTCGCGCGGCCGCTCGATGACGGCGGTGCGGCGTGAGCCCGCGCGCGAAGGGAACCAGGCCAGGAGCGAAGTCGACCCGTCGCACGCCCGCCGCGGGCGAGGGTGCGGCGGCTCGGCTGGCCGCGCTGGCCGACATCGTTGCGCTGGTGCGCGAGCGCCCCGACGCGGACGACGCGCTCGGCCGGGCCCTCGATCGCCTCGGCGAGACCGTGGCGTTCGAGAGCGCGACCTTCTTCCTGCTCGATGACGTGAGTGGCGAGCTGCAGCCGGTCGCCACGCGCGGCGCACACGTCGACCTGATTCCGGAAGTGCGCTTCGACCTGGGCGTCGGACTGTCGTCGTGGGTGGCGCGCACCGGCCGACCGGTGCTGCTGTCCGACCTGCGGGGCGAGGCGCGGCCCGACGCAGTCGATGCGCCCCGACACGGCTCGTTCGTGTCGGTGCCGATGGTCGTCAACAGGGTGTCGATCGGCGTGCTCAACGCGGGCAGCCGGGAGCCGGGAGCGTTCAACGAAGCCGATCGCGACCTCCTGGTCGCCGCCGCCGCCGCGCTCGCCGCGCCGATCGTGGCCCGCCGCGCTGCGCGCGACGCCGACCGCCGGCCGGGCGCCGATCCGGCGACGGGCCTGCTCAACCGGCTCGCCTTCGAGGAGCGCGTCGCCGAGGCGATCGAGCGCGGCCGTCGCTACGCCGAGCGCTGCGCCATCGTCGTCCTGTCGTTCGACGGCCTGGCCGCCCTGCGCCGCACGGCGGGGCTGACCGTGGCTGGCGAGGCGCTGGTCGCGATTGCCGGGCTGCTGACGGCCCGGGCGCGGCAGAGTGACCTCGTGGCCCGGCTGGTCCCCGACGACGCCTTCGCGCTGCTGCTGGCGCACCAGGGCGCCGACGCCGCAGGGCGTGCCGTCGAGCGGCTCGCCGCGACGATCGCACGCCACCCGTTCGCCGATCTTCGCCGCTGCACGCCGGGCACGGGCGTCGCCCTGTGGCCCGTCGCGACCGGCCCCGGCGCGGATGGATTCGCCTCGGCCGCGACCTGCGCCCAGGAACTCGTCGCCGCGGCGCTCGCCGCCGCGCGCGTCGACGCCGCGGTGGATGCATCCGCGGATCCCGTGGTGCCGCCCGCCCCCGCGGAGGCCGCGTGAACCTGTCGGCCGAGGGTCTGGCGATCCCGGGGCGCATTCTCGTCGTCGACGACGAACCCGCCGTCGCCGAGGTCTTCCGCGACTACCTGACGCTCATGGGCGGCCACGAGGTCGAGACACGCTCGTCGGGCGCGCTCGCGCTCGAGGCGTTCGAGGCGTTCGAGCCCGAGGTCGTGCTCACCGACCTCAACCTCGATCGCGACATGTCGGGGCTCGACCTGATGCGCCGGCTCAAGGCGATGAACCCGGACGTGCCGGTCATCCTGGTCACCGGGCAGGTGTCGATCGCCTCGGCGATTGCCGCACTGCGCGAGGGCGCCTACGACTACATCACGAAGCCGTGCGACCTCGAGGAACTGGGCCAGCTCCTCGGGCGCGCGCTCGCCTCGCGTCGCCTGACCGAGACCAACCGCAAGCTGATGTCGGAACTGAAGACCGCGAACGAGATCCTGTCGCGTCACGAGTCGGAGCTGCGCGAGCGGATCCACGTCGCGACGTGGCGCATGCGCACGCTGTTCGAGCTGTCGAAGGACATCGCCCGCGACCTGGGGATCGAGTTCCGCTCGCGCGTCATCTCCGAGAAGGCCCGCCAGATCACCGGTGCGGCGAGCTCGGCGTTGTTCATCGCCGGCGAGGAGGACGGCATCTTCCGGGCCCGCGCCGTGTCGGGCTTCGAGGGACCCGGCGGCGGGCCCGAGGGCCTCGTCTTCCGTTCCGAAGAGGGCCTCAACGGCGTCGTCGCCGCGAGCCAGACGCCGATCCGGCGCGGCGGTCGCGTGCACGCCGAGGGGCTGGGCCTGCCCGTGCCCGCCGGCGAGCCGTGCGAGGGCGTGCTCGTCGTCCCGCTGGTGGCCGACGCGCGCGTCGTGGGCACGCTCATGGTGATGGGGAAGGCCGGCGGCTTCACCCAGGACGACGAGGACTTCCTCGCCCTGTTCGCCTCGTCGGCGGCCATCGCGCTCACCAACTCGATGCTGTTCGAGCAGACGCTCGAGCTCGATCGCCTGAAGTCGGACTTCGTCGCCGTCGTCTCGCACGAGCTGCGCACACCGCTCGCGGTGGTGCTCGGCAACCTCGAGCTGCTGGGCGACGAGCGGTTCTGGACGCTCAACCCGCAGCAGGGGCAGTTCCTCAAGAGCGCCACGACGAACTCGCACCGCCTGCTGCACCTGATCAACGACATCCTCGACTTCTCGAAGCTCGAGAACTCGAGCCTGCCGATGACCCGCTCGCCGAACGAGCTGTCCGAGGTCATCAGGCAGACGGCGGAGAACCTGGCCCGCCTGTTCGAGGAGCGCGAGCTCAACCTCAAGCTCGACCTCGCGGCCGACCTGCCGCTGGCCGAGATCGACGAGCAGCGCATCGCGCAGGTTCTCACCAACCTGATCTCCAACGCGATCAAGTTCTCGCCCGCGGGCGCCCCGGTCGAGGTCACCGTGCGGCACGAGGACGGGCAAGCCGTCGTACGCGTGAGCGATCACGGCGAGGGCATCCGCCGCGAAGACATGCCGCGCCTGTTCAAGAAGTTCTCGCAGCTCGACTCGCGCTCGACCCGGAAAGTGGGCGGCACGGGGCTCGGGCTGGCCATCTGCAAGGGCATCGTCGAGGCGCACGGCGGCCGCATCTGGGCCGAGAGCGAGCCCAACGAGGGCAGCACGTTCATCTTCACCCTGCCCCTGGCCGCCGACGCGGCCGACGCGGCGCAGGCGGCCTAGCTGTCGCAATCCCAGGCGCACGATGCGCCCCGGGCCCCGGCCCGGCATGCTCACGGAGGAGCCATGACCCATCGCACGTTGACCGGAAAGAAGAAGCCGCCGATCCGCAACCCATGGGGCCGCTCGACGTCCGCCCGTGCCGTCCGCGGGCGCAGCCCCATCCGCTCCGTCGCCTCCGCGGCGGCCGAGCGCGGCGAGCGATTCGGCGCCAACGCCGGCAAGGGCAGCCTGGCCGCGCTGCCCTGGGCGCTGGCGCTGCTCGGCGCGAGCGCCGTGCTCGCCGCGGCGACCGTGCTCGGGCGCTGATCCGACGCCTCGCCGGGCGCGGAGGAAGCGCGTTGCCCGCACCGCCGCATCCATGCGAACCTGTCGGCGAACTTCCGTGAGTACTGCGACCCGAACTGGAGATCCCCCCATGCGCATCCTGGTGACCGGTGGCGCCGGCTTCATCGGCTCGAACGTCGTCGATCGATTCGTCGAACTGGGCCACGAGGTCGCGGTGCTCGATGACCTGTCGACCGGCCGCCGCGAGAACGTGAACGCGAAGGCACGCCTGTTCGAGGCGTCGCTCGACGACCGTCCCGGGGTCGAGCGGATCATCGGCGAGTTTCGCCCCGAGATCGTCGACCACCACGCCGCGCAGATCGACGTGCGGCACTCGGTGATCGACCCGATCGCCGATGCGACGACGAACATCCTGGGCGGCATCGGCGTGCTCCAGGCGTGCGTGAAGCACGGTGTGCGGAAGTTCATCTACGCCTCGACCGGAGGCGCGCTCTACGGCGAGGGCAGGCAGTTGCCCGCGACCGAGGACCATCCGTGCCACCCCGAGGCGCCGTACGGGATCTCGAAGTACGCGCTCGAGCACTACCTGTATTTCTACCGGCTGGTCCATGAACTGGACGTGACGGTGCTCCGCTATCCCAACGTGTATGGCCCGCGCCAGAACCCGCACGGTGAAGCGGGCGTCAACGCGATCTTCATCGGCCTCATGGTCGAGGGGAAGCGGCCGACGATCTTCGGCGACGGCGAGCAGGTGCGCGATTACGTCTACGTCGGCGACGTCGTGCGGGCCAACGAGCTGGCGCTGACGAAGGGTTCGGGCGAGACCGTGAACCTGGGGTGGGGGCTCGGCGTGTCGGTCAACGACATCGTACGCATCCTGGCCGGGCTGCTCGGCACCACCGAGCCGCCCATCTACGCCGCGCCGCGCGCGGGCGAGGTGCAGCGCATCTACCTCGACGCCTCGCGCGCGAAGGCCGTCCTCGGCTGGGAGCCGCAGGTGCCGTTCGGGGCCGGACTGGCGAAGACGCTCGAGTGGTACAAGGCGGAGCGGGCGGTCGGGCGGCGGTAGCCGACCACAGGTCGGGTCGGTCGGCGGTAGGCTCGTGCCGGAACTCGTCCGTGGCGGGCGGCCGGAACGCCAGGTCGAACGCGAGCCAGCCGAGCTTTGCGAACGGGTCGGTGAGGAACACGCCGATCACGAGCATGCCCACGCTGCCCCAGAGCAGCAGGTCCCACGGTGGCGTGGGCCACGTCTGCCACGCGATCCCCAGGAACACGACCGCGAACAGCCCCTCGAGCACGATCAGGTTCAGGGTGAGCGAGCCCAGGAACCACCCCGGCTGCCCGGCGCTCACTTGCGCAAGCGGAGGCCGAGCCGCGCGATCCAGCGCCGCTCGTCGACACCCGGCTGGTGATCGACGTCGTCGATCCAGCTGTGCGCCACACCGAGCGTGAATGCGACGCCATCGCGCGGCTCGAAGCGCCCCTCGGCCCCGAGCGTGCGCGCGTGCTCGACCACACCCGACAGCGTGCTGCCGCTCGCCGCCCCCGAGTCCGGATCGAAGAACGTGCCCAGCTCGCCCTCGCCGCGATCGCTCCACAGGGCGGTCAGCGAGGCGTCCCAGTTGGCCGACGGGGAGACCCCGGCGGTGGCGAACCAGGTCCGGCTGTCGGGGCCGACCGGGTAGCCGATCGGGCGACCGTGATGGATGAAGTCCTCACCGTAAAACGTTGCATAGACGTAGTTGTAGACGCGCGAGTACTCGGCCTCGAGGCGGCCGCGGGCGCCGCGGCCGAGGGCCGTGAATGGTCGGGTCCACAGCCCGCCGAGCTGGTAGCCGATGCGCGTCGGGGAGCCGGCGGTCTTCACGTTCTGGTCGTCGAGCAGCAGCTCGCCGTGCATCGCGGCGCCCGGGGCGGGGCGCCACGTCGCGTCGAGCCCGCCCATCACGTTGTTGCGGATCGACTCGGCGGCGCCTGTGCCGTCGACCTGGTCCTCGGACAGCAGGCGCTGGACGAACGTGTAGGGCAGGAGCGAGACCACGTACAGCGGCTCCCAGTGCGACGAAGTGTAGCGCGTCGTCTCGTGCAGGCCGATCGTGAGCGCGGGCGAGGGGAACCACTCCAGCCGATGGGCGGCGATGCGCGCATCGCGCGAGGCGTCGACGTCGGCATGCGTCGCGGTGGCGCGCACGTGACGGAACAGCGTGCCGCCGAACGACAGGAACGTGACCGGCGCCGCCTGCCGCGACCACAGCAGCGTGCCGGTGGTGCCGGGCCCGAACGCCATGCGGCGCCGTCCGGCGGTGATGTCGAATGCACGTGTGGCGAACGAGACGTACGCGTCCTCGGACAGCGCAGCGAACTCCGAGCCGGTGACCAGCACGTCGGTGAAGCTCGACGCGTCGTCGACGCGGCCGGCCCAGACGTCGAGGTGGAGGAGCAGGCCGCCGGCGGTCAGGTTCGCGCGACCGCCGAAACGCGAGCGGTCCTCGAACTGCGTGATCTCGTCGTCGATGCCGAGCGTCGCGTCGAGGTAGCCATACAGGCGAAGCCGCATTGCGTCCTCTCCGCCGTCCGTGGCGTATTCGGGTCCCCGATCCTCGATGCTCAGCAACGGGCTCGTGTAATCGTCGCGCACGGACAGCCCAGCCTCGTCGAACTCGCGGCCGAACGCGCGCTCGAGGCGCACCAGCGAGGCATCGCCCGATTCGGGATGGAGCCGGCGCGCCCGCGCCACGTACGCCGCGACATCCCGCCGCGCCAGCGGCATGGTGTTGAGTGCGATCGCACTATCGGCCAGGCCCGAAGCGACGAGCAGCTCGAGGTCGGCGAGCAGCGGATCACCGACCTCGATCCACTCGACGGGCGACGCGGCCAGGGGGCGCGCGACAGCGGGGAGGGCGAGGGCGAAGGCGAGCAGCAGCACGAGCGTCGCGCCCGCCCCGCGCCCGCTCATGCCTGCGGGCCGATCGAGTCGACCGCAATCCAGTCGCCGCGCCGCGCCGACTCGCGCACGGCGTCGAGCACGCGCTGGTTCCTCCAGCCGTCCTCGAACGTGGCCGCGCCGGGGACACTGGTCTTGCCGCGCTGCAGCGCGTCGCGGATCGCCGCGGCATAGGTGAGGAACGCGCGGGCCCACGGCGTGTCGGGGACCTTCGATCCGGCGGGGGGCAGCGGGGCGTCGTCGCAGACGACCTCGCTCCACGCCTCGGCGCCGTGCGCGCGCGACCACAGCGCGCCGCTCTCGCCGATCTTGAGCGAGCCCTTCGAACCGTGGATCGCGATCTTCGAGTCCGTCTCGCGCACCGCCGCGGCGAGGTGCATGCTGACTTCGCCGCCGCCGGCGAGTCGGCCCCACAGCACCGCGTAGTCGTCGGAGGTGACCGGTCGTGGCTCCCCCGTGTTGGGGTCGGGGCGCGTCTTGATCATGGTCGCCAGGTGCCCGCGCACCTCGACGATCTCGCCGAGCAGCGCGCGCACCGCGTCGACCGTGTGCGAGCCCAGCGCGCCGAGCACGCCGCCGCCCTGGGCCGCGTCGGACCACCAGCTCCAGGCTCGCGCGGGGTCGGCGCGGAACGGACCCTCGAGCCGCACCTCGACGTTCCACACGTTGCCGACGAACCCCTCGGCGATCATCTCCTTCATGCGCACGCGCCGCGGGTTGAAGCGCAGCTCGTGGTCGAGCAGGTGCAGCTTCCCGGCGCGCTGCGCCGCCTGCCACATCTCGTAGGCCTCCCCGGCGTGGAGCGCGGTCGGCTTCTCGCACAGCACGTGCTTGCCGGCCTTGAGCGCGGCCAAGGTCTGCGGCAGGTGCTGGTGCGGTGGCGTCGAGACGACCACCAGCTCGATCTCGTCAACCTTGAGCATGCGGTCGAGGTCATCGAACGCACGACGCACCCCGAACTCCTGGGCCACGTCGTAGGCGCGGGTCATGTTGCGCGACAGGAGGCCGACGATCTCGACGCCGGGCGTGGCCTGGAAGCAGGGGATCTGGGTGGTGCGGGCGAAGCCGGTGCCGAGAATCCCGACGCCGATCGTGCGGTCACTCAAGGGGGTCGCTCCAGGGAGGAAGGGAGGGGTCGAAAGCCGTCGCGGCAGACTAGCATAGAGCCGCGGCGGAGCCGGATGTGTGGGTCGGTAAAGTATTTGGGAAGAGCGTGTTGCCGGTGTTGCCTCATCCTGGACACGAGAAAGAGGGATCCCTCCGCCCTGCGGGCGTCGGGGAGCACTATGCTATCCTGCAACCGACCTCGACGACCCAGCGCGACGGAGGCGGGACCCCCGCCTCCGTCCGCATTTCCACAGGAGTAGCGATGGATCCGGGCTCCGCCCTCGAACCCACGGCCACCGCCGACGCCGCCAGCGGACTCGACCGCCCCTACGACGCCGTGGCGATCGAGCGCGCGTGGTCCGCGCGCTGGAGCGAACGCGGCGACTTCGCCCCCGCGCTCGACGGCGCTCGGAAGCCGTTCACCGTGCTGCTGCCGCCGCCCAACGTCACCGGCAGCCTCACGCTGGGCCACGTGCTCAACCACACCATGCAGGACGTCGTCGTGCGCTGGAAGCGCATGGAGGGCGCCGCCACGCTGTGGCTCCCGGGCATGGACCACGCCGGCATCGCCACCCAGAACGTGGTCGAGGCCCAGCTGCGCAAGGACGGCGTCACGCGCCACGACCTGGGACGCGAGGCGTTCGTGGCGAAGGTGTGGGAGTGGAAGGAGCAGTACGGCGGGATCATCCTCCGCCAGATGCGCCGGCTCGGCGTGTCGGTCGACTGGTCGCGCGAGGCGTTCACCATGGACGAGCCGCGTTCGCGCGCGGTGGCCACCGCGTTCGTGCGCCTCTACGACAAGGGGCTCATCTACCGCGGCCACTACGTCGTCAACTGGTGCCCGCACTGCCTGACCGCGATCTCGGACGAGGAGGTCGAGCACACCGAGAGCGAGACCTCGCTCTACCACATCAAGTACCCGGTGGCCGGCACCGAGAAATTCATCACCGTGGCGACGACGCGCCCCGAGACGCTGTTCGGCGACGTGGCCGTGGCCGTGCACCCGAAGGACCGCCGCTACGCGCACCTGGTGGGCAAGATGGCGGTTCTGCCGTTCGTGCGCCGCGAGATCCCGATCATCGCCGACGAATACGTGGACCCGAAGTTCGGCACCGGCGCGCTCAAGATCACGCCGGCGCACGATGCGAACGACTTCGAAGTGGGCAAGCGCCACGGGCTCGCGCCGATCATCGTCCTCAACCCCGACGGTACGCTCAACGAGCAGACCGGCGACTTCGCGGGGGAGGATCGCTTCACCGTGCGCAAGAAGCTCGAGGAGATGCTCGCCGATCGCGGCCTGCTGGCGCGGAAGGATGCGCATCGCTACTCGAAGGCCACCTGCAGCCGCTCGGACACGGTCATCGAGCCGTACCTGTCGGCGCAGTGGTTCGTGAGGATGAAGCCGCTGGCCGAGCCCGCGCTCGCCGCCGAGAAGTCGGGGCAGGTGCGCTTCTTCCCCCGCCGCTGGAGCAAGACCTATCGCCACTGGATGACGAATATCCGTGACTGGTGCATCTCGCGGCAGCTGTGGTGGGGGCACCGCATCCCGGTGTGGACCTGCGACGACGTTTCCTGTGGTGCACTTACCGTTGCGGTCGACCCGCCTTCGGCGTGCATGAAGTGCGGCAAGAACGCCCTGACGCAGGACCCCGATGTGCTCGACACGTGGTTCTCGTCGTGGCTGTGGCCGCTGTCGACGCTCGGCTGGCCCGACGACGACGCGGCGGACCTCAAGCGCTTCTACCCGACGCAGTTCCTCGTCACCGGCCCGGACATCATCTTCTTCTGGGTGGCGCGCATGATCATGGCCGGGATCGAGTTCACGGGCCAGGTGCCGTTCGCGCACGTGCTGTTCAACGGCATCGTGCGCGATTCCGAAGGCCGCAAGATGTCGAAGTCGCTGGGCAACTCGCCGGACCCGCTCGCGGTGATGGACGAGTACGGCGCCGACGCGGTGCGCTACACGGTCGTGTCGATGGCGCCGCTCGGGCAGGACGTTCTGTTCGACGCGAAGCGCTGCGAGACCGGGAAGTTCTTCGCCAACAAGCTGTGGAACGCGTCGCGCCTCGTGAAGATGCGCCTGGGCGACACCGACCCGCGCACGGTGAAGGACGCGCAGCTGCGCCTCACGCTGGCCGACCGCTGGATCCTGTCGCGCTGGGCGGCGTGCGTGCAGAAGGTGACGCGCAACCTCAAGACCTATCGACTGAGTGAAGCCGCACAGGTGCTGTACCAGTTCACGTGGCACGAGTACTGCGACTGGTATCTCGAGATGATCAAGCCGCGCTGGGCCGACGGCGCCGATCCCGTCGACCAGCGCACCGCGCGCGTCGTGGCATGGCGCGTGCTCGACGGCATCCTGCACCTGCTGCACCCGTTCATGCCGCATGTGACCGAGGAGATCTCGGCGGCGTTTGCGCCGCCGACTCTTGAGCGCGCCGACTCCCTCGCTCGCTCGCCTTGGCCTAAAGTCAAGCGCGCCTGGACCGACCCCGTGGCCGAGGATCGCGTCGAGTTCCTCAAGGACATGACGATCGCGATCCGCAACATCCGCTCGGAGATGAACCTGCCGCCCGTGAAGATGGTCGACGTGGTGATCAAGGCCGACGGCGAGGCCCTGGCCACGCTCACCGAGAACCAGGCCTTTCTGTCACCGCTGGCGCGCGTCGCCCACTGGACGATCGCGGCCGACGCGCAGCGCCCCGGCATCGCCGCCTCGGCGGTCGTGCGCGGCGTGGAACTCTGGGTGCCGCTGGCCGGGCTGATCGACATCGAGGCCGAGCGAGCTCGGCTGATGAAAGAGGCCGACCGGGTGCTTGGAGCTCTGGAGGGCACGAAGAAGAAGCTCATGAACCAGGACTTCCTGGCCAAGGCCAAGCCCGAGGTCGTCCAGCGCGAGCGCGACCAGCTCGAGCTGCTGGACCAGACCGTGACCAAGCTGCAGCGGGCGCTCGAGGCGCTTCGCGGGTAAACGTTCCGGGCTCGGCGGTCGACTCCTGGGGCGAAGGACGCCCATCCACGTCGCCCGCCCACCGGACCCGGAGGAACCATGCACGGAAGAACATCTCGTACTGCTGCGGCCGTCGTCGCCGTGGCCCTGGCCGTCGCCCCGGTCGCCGGTGCGGCTCAGGCGGCTGCGCGCGACGTCACGGTCACCGTCTACAACTCGAACCTCGCCCTGGTGAAGGACGTGCGCTCGCTCGACATCGGCACGGGCCGCCAGACGATCCGATTCGCCGACGTCTCGGCGCAGATCGACCCGACTTCGGTCCACCTGTTGCCCAAGGGCGGCGGGGGGCTCACGGTCCTCGAGCAGAACTTCCAGTACGACCTGGTGTCGGCCGAGCGCATCCTCGACCGCTATCGCGATCGCGACCTGAGCGTTCTCGGCAAGGACGGGAAGACCACGAACGGCACGCTGCTCTCCTATGACGGCGCGAACCTCGTGCTCGATCGCAAGCCCGGCATTGCGATCATCAACCGCGCCGAGGTGAAGGAGATCCAGTTCTCCGACCTGCCCGGCGGGCTGATCACCCGCCCCACGCTCGTGTGGCTGCTCGACAACGCGGGCGCGGGGAAGCGCGACGCCCAGATCAGCTACCTGACGACGGGCCTGTCGTGGCACGCCGAGTACGTCGCGGTGATCGCGCCCGACGACCGCTCGCTGTCGTGGGCCGGCTGGGTGTCGCTCGAGAACAACTCGGGCACGAGCTATCCCGAGGCGAAGCTCAAGCTCGTCGCCGGCGACGTGAATCGCGTCCAGGAGGAGATGGGTCGGATGGTCAAGGGCGGCCGTGTCGAGTACATGACCGATGCTGCCCAGGCGCCGCAGTTCCAGGAGCAGTCGTTCTTCGAGTACCACCTGTACTCGCTGGCTCGCCCGACGACGTTGGCCGATCGCGAGACCAAGCAGCTGTCGCTGTTCCCCAACGCGTCGGTGCAGTCGGACAAGATGTACACGTTCGACCGTTCGCGCGACGCCACGAAGGTGCGCGTGACGATGGAGTTCCGGAACACGCAAGGCGCCGGCCTGGGCATGGCGCTGCCCAAGGGCAAGGTCCGCGTCTACAAGGAGGACAAGTCCGGCGCGCAGGAGTTCGTCGGCGAGGACCGCATCGATCACACCGCGAAGGACGAGGCCGTCCGCGTCACCGTCGGCGACGCGTTCGACGTGGTCGGCGAGTACCGCCAGACCGACACGCGCCGCATCAGCGATCGCGAGACCGAGACCTCGCACGAGATCAAGATCCGCAATCGCAAGGAATCCGAGCGCGTGACGGTCAAGATCATCGAGAAGACGTGGGGCGACTGGCGGGTCATGACCGCGTCGCAGGACCACGTGAAGAAGGATGCGACCACGCTCGAGTTCACCGTCCAGGTGGCGCCGGGCGAGGAGAAGATCGTGACGTACACGGTGCGGAGCAGGTAACACCGGCCAAAGGCCGGGCTGGATCGCGGCGAGGCCCGCGGGACGGCCAACCGGGCAGCGCGGCCCAGTTCACCTCGCTTGGGACGGGTCGATGAAGCAGTCCGGCCGGGTCGCACGTCCCGTAGGCCGCGCCGCCCGTCCCCGACCCGTGGTATCGTCGTCGTCGCATGACGACTCGCCGCCGGCTCCCCCCGCCGCTGTGTGCGTTCGGGAAGGGGGGACATGGGAGTCGATCGCGAGGCAGTGTCATCGGCCCTGGGTGATCGTTACCGCCTGGGGCGGGAGATCGGTCGGGGCGCCTCGGCCACCGTGTTCGCCGCCGAGGACCTCCACCTCGGGCGCTCCGTCGCCGTCAAGGTCCTCGAGCCGGAGCTGGCCCGGACGGTCGCGGGTGAACGATTCCTGCGCGAAGTGCGCATCGAAGCCCGACTCCAGCACCCTCACATCCTGCCGCTGATCGACTCGGGGGATGCCCGGGGCCTTCTCTACTGCGTCTATCCGCTGGTCGAGGGGACGACGTTGCGCGAGCGCATGACGGCCGTCGGCGCGTTTCCGATCGACACCGCGCTCCGTCTCGCGGAGGAGGTCGCACGTGCCCTCGAACATGCGCATGCCCACGGCGTCGTCCACCGCGACATCAAGCCCGAGAACATCCTGCTCTGTGACGACCAGGCGATCGTGTGCGACTTCGGTATCGCTCGCGCCCTGATGGATGCCGCGGACTGCGGGCTCACGCAGACCGGAGTCTCGATCGGCACCCCGCGCTACATGAGCCCGGAGCAGGCCGCGGGAAACGAGCGGCCCGATCCACGCAGCGACCTCTACAGCCTGGGGTGCGTGCTCCACGAGATGCTCGTGGGCCGGGCGCCGTTTACTGCCCCGAGCGCGCGCGGTTTGCTCCAGCAGCACATGGTAGCGGACGCGCCGCGCGTGCTCGACTCGCGCCCCGAGATCTCCATCGCTGTTGCGGCACTGGTCGACCGGTGCCTTGCGAAAGCACCCGCAGACCGTCCCGCCTCGGCGACCGACCTGGCCGATGAGCTGTGGCGGGTACGCGCGGGAGATTCGCGGGAACCGGTCGCGGCGGGCGGGTGGCCGCTGGGCAGCCCGCGCAGGACTCGCGCCATCGTCGTCGGCGCGGTGCTCGTGTTCGGGGTGGGAGCCTGGCTTTGGCCCGACCTCTCCGGTCGACTCGACACCTTCGACGCGGTCGCTGTCCTGCCGCTGCGCAATCTCACCGGCGACGACGAACAGGAGTACTTCGCCGACGGGGTCACCGAGGCGTTGATCAACCACCTCTCGCGGATCGAGTCCCTTCGGGTCATCTCGCGGACTTCCGCGATGTCGCTGAAGGACTCGAGGGATCCCGTTCCCGTCCTTGCCCGCCGCCTCGGAGTGAGCGCCGTCGTTGAGGGCTCGGTCGCGCGCGTCGGGGATCGGATTCGGGTTTCGATCCAGCTCGTGCGGGCGGATCCGGAGAAGACCGTGTGGTCCCACACCTATGATCGCGACGAGCGGGACATCCTCGACCTGCAGGGGGATGTCTCCCGATCGATTGCGGAAGCGATCCACGTCCGACTCACGCCTGAGGAGAAGTCGTCGCTTCGGGCGACCGCGCGTGTCGTCGATCCGGTCGTTCACGAGGCGTGTCTCAGGGGGCAATACCTCCTGCACACCCGCTTCGACATCGCCGCGTACCGACGTGCAAAGGGAGAGTTCGAACGGGCGGTCGATCTCGATCCCACCTACGCGCCGGCATGGGCCGGGCTTGCGGACGCCTACTACAACCTGTCGTCGCTCGGCATTTCGGCTGATGAAGCAATGCCACGCGCTCGCGCCGCAGCGGCCCGGGCCCTCGAACTCGATTCCACCTTGGCGGAGGCCCACGTCGTGGTCGGACTCGTGAGCTCGCAGTACGAGCTGGATTGGATCGGGTCCGAGCGCAGCCTCCGCCGCGCGGTGGCACTCAATCCCGGCTCGGCATTCGCCCGCGCGTCGCTGTCGTTGGTGCTCTGCGAGTCGGGCCGGCTCACGGAGTCCCTGCGCGAGATTCGCCGCGCCGTCGAACTGGATCCACTCTCCCAATACTATGCCGTCGGCGAGGGAATAATCTTGTTCCGGGCGCTCCGGATCGACGAGTCGCGCACGGTCCTGCGGCGTGTGCTCGACGAACACCCCGACGATGGAGCGGCGGCGGCCGCCTTGTCGGCAACCTACGAACTCTTGGGACAACTGGACAGCGCCACCGTGCTCGCCGAGCGGGCCGTCCCGGCATCACCCTACTTCCTGGCGCAACTGGGGCGCGTACATGCCCGCGCGGGAAGGCATGCCGAGGCGCGGAAAGCGCTCACCCGGTTAGGCCGGCCCGAGGGGTCTGCCCACGCCATGATCCTGTTTCAGCTTGGCGAAACGGACCGCGCATTCACGCTCTTCGCGCGGGCACTCGAGGAGCGCGACGAGAACTTCATCTATGCGCTACGGACCGACCCCAACTGGGAGGGCATTCGCGCCGATCCTCGCGGTCGGGATCTTTTGCGCCGCATCGGGCCGCAGGACGGGGGCCCACTCGACCCCTCCTGGACCTTGAACTGATTCGTCCCCGCCTCATGGTATCGTCCGACCATGTCCGCCCCATTCCGCATCCACCGTCCGTACGAGCCCAAGGGGGACCAGCCCGAGGCGATCGCCGCGCTGACCCGCGGCGTGAAGCGGGGCGACCAGCACCAGGTGCTGCTCGGCGTGACCGGCTCCGGCAAGACGTACACGATCGCGAACGTGATCGCCGAGATCGGGCTGCCCACGCTGGTGCTCAGCCACAACAAGACGCTGGCGGCGCAGCTCTACGGCGAGATGAGGACATTCTTCCCCGAGAACGGCGTCGGGTACTTTGTTTCTTATTACGACTACTACCAGCCCGAGGCCTACGTTCCCGCCACCAACACCTTCATAGAAAAAGACGCGAGCATCAACGACGACATCGACCGCCTGCGGTTGTCGGCGACGTCGATGCTGCTCGAACGCCCGGACGTGGTCATCGTCGCGTCGGTGTCGTGCATCTACGGCCTCGGTTCGCCCGAGGAGTTCCGCGGGCTCATGATCGACCTGTCCGCGGGGCAGAGGGTCGACCGCGAGCAGCTGCTGCGCAAGCTCATCGAGATCCAGTACGCGCGCAACGAGTACGACTTCGCGCGCGGCACCTTCCGCGTGCGTGGCGAGGTGATCGAGATCCGCCCGGCGTACGAGGAACACGCGGTCCGCGTTGAGTTCGACGACGACGTCGTCACGCGCATCTCGGTCGTCGATCCGACGAACGGCCACGTGCTGCGCCGGCAGGACCGGCTCGCACTCTACCCGGCCAAGCACTTCGTCCTGTCGCGGAAGAAGATCGATCCCGCGCTGGGGGGGATCCGCCGGGAGCTCGACGAGCGCCTGGGGGTGCTCGAGGGCGAGGGCAAGCTGCTCGAGGCACAGCGCCTGCGCAACCGCACCGAGTACGACCTCGAGATCCTCAAGGCCATCGGCTACTGCCCGGGCATCGAGAACTACTCGCGTCACCTCTCGGGGCGCGGGCCCGGGGAGCGGCCCAGCTGCCTCCTCGACTACTTCCCGCGCCCGTTCCTGCTCGTCGTCGACGAGTCGCACGTCACCGTGTCGCAGGTGGGGGGCATGTTCGAGGGCGACCGCTCGCGCAAGCAGACGCTCATCGACTACGGATTCCGCCTGCCGTCGGCGCTCGACAACCGGCCGCTGCGCTTCTCCGAATTCGAGGCGATGACCGGTCCCGTCATCTATGTCTCGGCCACGCCGTCGACGTTCGAGATCGAGAAGGCGGGGGGCGTCGTCGTCGAGCAGATCATCCGGCCGACCGGGCTCATCGACCCCGAGATCACGGTTCGCCCGATCACCGGCCAGGTCGACGACCTGCTGGCCGAGATCAGGAAGCGCGTGGACAGGAACGAACGCACGCTGGTCACCACGCTGACCAAGCGCATGGCCGAGGACCTGACCGACTACCTGCACGAGATGGGCGTCCGCGTGCGCTACCTGCACTCGGACATCCAGGCGCTCGAGCGCGTCGAGATCCTGCGCGGCTTGCGGCTCGCCGAGTTCGACGTATTGGTGGGCATCAACCTTCTGCGCGAGGGGCTGGACCTGCCCGAGGTGTCGCTGGTCGCCATCCTCGACGCGGACAAGGAAGGCTTCCTGCGCAGCGAGCGATCGCTCATCCAGACGGCCGGACGCGCGGCGCGAAATGTCGCCGGTGACGTCATCCTGTACGCCGACACGATCACGGGCTCGATGGCCCGTGCGATCGAGGAGACAAATCGGCGCCGCGAGGCGCAACGCGCGTACAACGTGGAACATGGGATCACGCCAAGATCCATCATCAAATCCGTCGAGGACGTGATGCGCATCACCGCCGTTGCCGACGCGCGCTTCGTCGCCGACGGTGGCGACGACATGCAGGCCCCACCGACCGGCGCCTCGGGCGCGCCCGGGAAGAAGTACGCCGTCGGCCGCGGCCGGCGCGAGCCTGGGGGTGCGCGGCCCACGACTGCGGCGGCTGCGGCACGCCTGACGCCTGGCGTGGCGCCGGAGGCAGTCGCTCCGCTCCTGCGACATGACGACACGATCGCGATGATGGCGCTGCTCGAGCGCGAGATGCTGGCCGCGGCGCGGGGGCTCGAGTTCGAGAAGGCGGCGAGCCTGCGCGATCGACTCGAGGAACTCGCGACCCAGGCGATGTTCGCCGGCGCGATCGACGTCGAGGAGGCGTCGCGCGCGGTCGGTTCGCAGCGCGCCGCCGCGCGTGCGGTCGCGGCTTCGTCGGACGAGCTCGTGCCCGGCGGCGCCGGCGCGGGCGCACGCCGCGCCGCCGAGGCCGATCGCCGCAGCCGCACGAAGCGCCTCGCCGACGGCCGCCCCATCCGCGGTGCCAATGCCGACATCGTACCGGGTGAAGACCCGGTTCGCCGCGCGCAGAGGAAGCCCAAGAGCATGGTCCCGCCGCGCCTCAAGCGGAAGCTGCGATGACCACGACACCGCGCAAGGCCCACACGCCGGGGGCCGAGGCGGCCGCCGGCTCGCGCGCGCTGGTGCGGCTGGCCCTGGCTGAGGACGTGGGCACCGGAGACGTCACGACCACGGCGTGCATCGATCCGGGGCTCGCCGCCGAGGCCGTCATCGTCGCCAAGGCGCACGGCGTCCTGGCCGGGATCGATGTGGCCCGGCTGGTCTTCCACGAGGTCGATCCGGCCGTCCACTTCGAGGCGTTCGGCGTCGACGGCGACGTCGTGACGCCAGGCCTCGAGCTCGTGCGCCTGAACGGTCCGGCCCACTCGATCCTGGTCGGCGAGCGCACGGCGTTGAATTTTCTTCAGCAATTGTCGGGCGTGGCGACGCGCACACGTGCCTTCGTGGAGAAGCTCTCGGGGACGTCGACCGTGCTCCTCGACACGCGGAAGACGACGCCCGGCATGCGCCTTCTGGAGAAGGCGGCCGTGCTCGCCGGCGGGGGCGCGAACCATCGCGTCGGGCTGTTCGACATGGTGCTGATCAAGGATAACCACATCCGCGCTGCCGGCGGCTTGATCGAGGCGGTGCGCCGCGCCCGCGCCGAAGCCGCCCCCGGGCTGCTGGTCGAGGCCGAGGCCGCAACGTTCGCCGAGGTCGAGGAGGCCTGCGCCGTCGACGTCGACCGCCTGCTGCTCGACAACATGAGCCGCAGCGAGGTCGCGCGGGCACTGACCTACATCGATGCCCGCCGCGCCACGCCCGATGCGCCGCGCCGCCCGCTGGTCGAGGTGAGCGGCGGCATGACGCTCGAGACGGTGCGACCGATGGCCGAGCTGGGCGTCGACTTCATCTCGGTCGGCGGGCTCACGCACTCGGCCCCCGCGCTCGACCTGTCGCTCGAGATCGTGCGCCTTGGCTGACGCGTCGGAGGCGCCCGTGTTCGTGCTCGTGCTCGACGCCGTGTCGTCGACGAACGACGTCGCGTTCGCCGAGGGGCGTGCGCGGCTCACAGAGCTGCGGCCGCTCGGCGGCATCCCGGCGCTCGCCGTGCGCGCCGCGCGACAGTCGGCCGGCCGCGGGCGCGTGGGTCGGACGTGGGAGTCGCCCGCGGGCAGCGGGCTCTATCTCTCCCTCTACCTGAGTCTGGCGTGGACGGCGCGGCAGGCAGCCTGGCTCACGCTTGCGGCCGGGCTGGCCACTCGCACGGCGTGCGTCGAGTCGCTCGGCGGTGTCGCCCCCGACCTCAAGTGGCCGAATGATCTCCTCGTTCCCGACGGCAGCGGCCGGAAGCTCGGCGGCATCCTGGTCGAGACGCGGACGCAGGGGGGGCGCGTGGAGGAAGCGGTGGTGGGGATCGGCGTGAACCTCGTGGCGCCAGACGGGGGCTCTGCGCCTGGGCTCGCGGTGCTTGCCGGCTCCGTGGCCGAACTGGGGAACACTGTTCCGCCTTCGGCGGAACGACTGACCACGCGCATTCTCGCGGCGCTCGCGCCCGAGCTCGCCGCGATCGAGCGCGATCCCGGCGCCGCGGGCGCAAGTCTGGTCGCCCGCGCCCGCGAGGCATCATCCCTGTGGGGCCGCACCGTGCGTTTCGAGCGGGCCGGTGCGATCGTCGCGGGCACGGCCCGGACCTGGGCCGAGGACGGCGGCCTCGAGATCGTGTTGCCCGACGGGGCAACCACCGTCGTGCATGCCGGCGACGTCGCAGTGACGTGGGACCGCGCGGCCGGGGCGACGCCATGAGCGAGGGCAACCTGTTCCCGCCCGATCTTCCGCCCGCCGAGGGCAGCGTCGCCGCGCACACGAGCGGACGCCCGCCACGCCCCGATGACGAGCTCGAGGCCGAGGGCGCTGCGCGCGCCCGCGCCGACCGCGCCGACGCCGCGACGCGCCGCGATGCCGATCTCGCCCGCGCGGGCGGGGGCGCCGGCGACGACTCACTTTCGGACGAGGAACTCGCGCTCGACGCCGACGCGCCCGCGCTGTCGATCCTTCATCACCTGGATGAACTCAGGACCAGGATCCTGCGATCCGTTGGCGCGATCCTGCTGGGCGCAGGAGTTGGCTGGTGGTTCTCGGGGACGGTGCTCGAGTGGTCGATCAAGCACACGGTCGGCACCGTCCTCGTGCTCGACCCGATCGAGTCGTTCAGCGAGCGCTTCAAGCTGGCGCTCGTGCTCGGTGGCTGCGTCGCACTGCCGCTGGTGCTCTACCAGGCGTGGGCGTTCGTGTTACCGGGGTTATTTCGTCGGGAGCGGCGGCTATTGTTGCCACTCGTCGCGGCTTCGCTCCTGCTCTTCTTCTCCGGGGCCACCCTGGCGGTGTTCGTCGTCGTCCCTCTCGTGCTGGAAGCACTCGAGGTGTTTCTCACGCCGTCGATGCACCAGCAGATTCGGCTATCGAGCCTGCTCGGATTCCTCTATAACCTCGCCTTCGCCACGGGGGTCGTCTTCCAGCTTCCGCTCGTCGCCGGCGCCCTGGCCGCGCTCGGTCTGGTGACCTCGGGCTGGCTCGTCCGGCAGTGGCGCATCGCCCTCGTCAGCATGCTCATCGTGAGCGCGCTCATCACGCCGGGCGATGTCGTGTCCGCGCAGATCATCCTCGGCATTCCGCTCGTCGCGCTCTACGCGCTGTCGATCGTGGTGGCGTGGATCATCGAGCGCCTGCGCAACAGGTCGAACCCCGGCGAGGAGGCCGCGTGACGCCCGTCAAGAAGACCCGCCGCCCCTCGACCGCCGGCCCCGCGCTGCTCGCCGTCGACGTCGGCAACTCGGAGACCACGCTCGGCGTGTTCCAGGACGAGCACGTCGTGCTCCACTGGCGCTTGCGCAGCGTGCCGCGGACGGCCGACGAGACGCACCTGCTCCTGCGCCAGCTCATGGCGCCCGAGGCGATCGACCTTGCCGGCCTGCCGTCGGTGCTGTGCTCGGTCGTGCCCGCGGTGACGAGCGATTTCGCCGCCGGCCTCGAGCGCCTGACGGGCCTCGCGCCGGTGATCGTCTCCGCCGCCACCGTGCCGTCGATGGCGATCCGCTACAAGGATCCCGCGGCCGTCGGGGCCGATCGCCTGGCCAACGCGATCGCGGCCCGCGAGCTGTGGGGCGCACCGGCAATCGTCGTCGACCTTGGCACCGCGACGACGTTCGACGTCGTCGGCGAGGACGGCGACTTCCTCGGTGGCGCGATCACGCCCGGCATGGCGACCGCGGCCGAGGAGTTGTTCCGGCGCGCGGCGCGCCTGGGGCGCATCGAACTCAAGCGCCCCGATCACGCGATCGGCACCACGACCGAGGAGAGCCTGCTCTCCGGAATCGTGCTCGGGCATGCCGCGATGGTCGACGGCATGGTCAGCCGCCTGCTCGCCGAACTGGGCGGTCGCGCCGCGGTCGTCGCCACCGGCGGCCTCGCGTATCTCATCGAGGATGAAGTTGGCACGCTCGAGCATGTCGATGCGGCGCTGACGTTGAAGGGCCTGCGGCTGATCCACGAATCCGTGGCGCGGCCCGAGTCGCTCGCGGCATGGGTCAAGAAGCAGGAGACCCGACGGACGGCCCGCGCGCGCACCGTTGCGCTGCTCGAGCGCGAACGCGACGCCGAAGCCGAGCGCACCGCTGCGGCCGAGGAGATCGACGAGGACGAGGTGATCATCGTCCATGGTCCGACCCCGCGCCGGGAGATTGCGCGCGAGCAGAGCGAGCGCCCTGCGCGTCCCCCCCGTGGCGAACGAGCCGAGCGGGTCGAACGGTCCGCGGTCCCGCCGCGCAAGTCCCGGTCCGAACCCAAGCCCCGACCGCAACCCGCTCCGCGTCCGGAGCCGGCGCCGCGCGCTGCGCGACCCGAGCGGGACGCACGTCCGGAGCGTGCATCGCGTGGTCGCAAGGCGAAACCCGTCCCCGCGCCCGTCCCTGCGCCGCCGCCGTCGGCCGCTCCTGCGGCACCGGCCGCTGCCTCTCCGGGCGCGGCTTCCGCCGCGCGAGATGACGCAGGTCGCAAGCGCCGTCGCGGCCGTCGCGGCGGCCGCCGTTCGCGCCGCTAGTCGCACATGGCGCGCCGCGTGCTGTTCGACGACGCCGCGCGCGCCGCGCTCGCCCGCGGCGTCGAAAAACTTGCCACCGCCGTCGCGGTGACGCTGGGGCCGTCGGGTCGCAACGTCGTCCTTGCCCGGCCTGACGGCTCGATCACGATCACCAACGACGGCGCGACGGTCGCCCGCGAGATCGAGCTGCCCGATCGCTTCGAGAACCTCGGCGCGCTCCTCGTGCGCGAGGCCGCCGAGAAGACCGGGCAGGACGTCGGCGACGGCACGACGACCTCGGTCGTTCTCGCCCACGCGCTGTTCCAGCGCCTCGCCGCCGCCGTCAACGCAGGCTCCGCACCGAATGCCGTGCGCCGCGGGCTCGACCGCGCGGTGCTGGCCGCCGTCGACTCGCTGCGCGGCCAATCCCGCCCGTTACTCGAGGAAGCCGACCGTGCCGCCATCGCCGCCGTAGCGGCGGGGGGCGACGCCGTGCTGGGACACCTCGTGGCCGAGGCTCTGGCCAGGGTCGGGCCCGGTGGCACTGTCCTGGTGGAAGAGGGACATGGCACCGTGTCGCGCGTGCGCTTCACCGAGGGCCTGCGCTTCGAGCGCGGCTGGGTGTCTGCGTACTTCGTCACCGCGGCCGAAGAAATGCGAGTCGACCTCGAGCGCCCGCTCGTGCTGCTCGCCCGCGCCCGCCTCACCGCGGCAGCGCAGGTGCTGCCCGCCGTCGAGCGGGCAGTCGCCGCGCATCGCCCGCTGCTCGTGATCGCCGACGCGATCGAGGGCGAGGCGCTGGCGCTGCTCGTCGTCAACCAGCTGCGCGGCGGCGTCCGCGCCTGCGCGGTTCCCACGCCCGACAGCGGCGACCGTCGCGACGCCTGGCTCGCCGATCTTGCGGCGATCACCGGCGCGCGCATCCTCGGCGACGAGGCCGGGCTCGATCCCGCACACCTTCCCGCCGACGCGCTGGGCGAGGCACGCCGCGTGCATGTCGAGCGCGCGATGACCACGCTGTTGGAGGCGCCAGGCCGTCGTGCCGCCGTGCTCGACCATGTCGCCGCGCTGCGCCGCGCCGAGGCGACCGCGCACGGGCGCTTCGATCGCGAGCGCATGGCCGAGCGCGTCGGGCGCCTCGACGGCGGCCTCGCCGCGATCGAGATCGGCGCGGCGAGCGATCTCGAGCTGCACGCGAAGAGCGGTCGCGCCGAGGATGCCCTCAGCGCGCTGCGTGCCGCGCTCGCCGAGGGCATCGTGCCCGGCGGGGGCACGGCCTACGTGCGCGCCGTCGCCGCAGTCGAGGAGCATGCGCTGACCAGTGTGACGGGCGACGCGCGCTCGGGCGTGCGCGCGGTGATGGGCGCGCTGGTCGAGCCGACGCGCCGTATCGCCGAGAACTCCGGCGCCCCGGGCGGGCCGGTGGTGGAGCACGTCCGCGCCGGCAGCGGGACGTTGGGCTACGACGCGGTGCTCGGCCGGCACACCGACCTGGTGCGGGCGGGGATCGTCGATCCGGTCCGCGTCCTGCGGGTTGCGCTCCAGAATGCGGCCTCCGTGGCGGGCCTTCTGCTCACCGCGGACGCCCTGGTCGTGGAGGACTGACGCCGCCAAGTGCGCTCCGAATCGACGCTTCCCAAAGCCGGACGGATTCGTTAGGGTACCCGCTCGTGCCCCCGTGACCGGGTGGCCACCCCATCCGCGTCGTTCTCTCCGGGAACCCAGGGTCCTTGCTCATGAATCGGAAGATCGAGCTTCGTCCGTCGGTCCGTCGCCTCGCCGCCCTGCTCGGTGGCACCCTCGTGCTCGCCGCGACCGGATGCGTCTCCTACCGCGCCCACATCAACGTGTTGCCCGACGGCAAGCTCGAAGTCGAGGAGCGGGCCGAGCTGCTTCCCGGCATTGTCGATTCCGTGCACCTCGATCCCAAGCTTGCGTGGACCGCATTCGAGGCCACGACGCAGGCGCGCGGCGGCACGTTCGCCAAGGATCGCCCCGACTCGCTCACGGGCGCGACCGCGAAGTATCCGCTCGACGAATGGTCCGAGCTCGGCATTCGCGGCCAGGCGTTCAAGGGTTACGACGAAATCGAGCGCCGTACGCGCCCGGCGAACGTCCAGTCCGAGGTCACGGACCAGTACTTCTTCACGCGGACGACCCTCACCTACAAGCTCGAGCTGACCGAGCCCTCGGGGGCCACGGTCGACTCGACGCTGCTGGCGATGGTGCCCACGGCGAAGGGCGAGCTCGTGATGACCGTTCCCGGCTCCATCCTCAAGACCAACGCGCCGACGAAGAATGGCAACACGCTCACCTGGCCACTGGCCTACGGCCAGGAGATCGAGGCCGAGGTGAGCTACCAGCAGATCCAGTGGGTGGCGATCGTGTCGGTGATCCTGGTCGTGATCTTCCTCGGATACCTGCTGCTCAGCGGCATGCGCGCGATGCAGTCGCGCAAGAAGGCCGCTCCGCCGGCCGCTCCGCCGGCCGCCAAACCCGCCGCGAAGTCGGCCTGATCCGACCCGAGGGGTCGTGACCACACAGCGTCCGCCCGATCTCGTCGCGCTCACCTCGCGGCTCGTCGACATCCCCAGCGTGTCGGGCGACGAGGGCGCGCTCGCCGATTACATCGTCAACGAGTTGCGACCGCAGTGCCCGCCGTGCGAGATCTCGCGCCGCGGGCACAACGTCGTCCTGCGCGGCCCGCAGCGGCCCGAGCGGCCGTCGATCATCCTGGCGGGACATCTCGACACCGTGCCGCCGGCCGGCAACGAGAAGGCCCGCCTGCGCGACGATCGCCTGTACGGCCTCGGCACGTCCGACATGAAGTCGGGCCTCGCCGTCATGATCGCGCTGGCGAAGACCGTCGACTGGCTCCAGGCCCGCGCCAACCTCACGTTCGTGTTCTACGAATGCGAGGAGGTCTCGCTCGAGCGCAACGGCCTGCGCAAGCTGTTCCCCGAGATGCCCGCGCTGGCCGCCGCCGACCTCGCCATCCTGCTCGAGCCCACCGACGCGACGGTCGAGCTGGGCTGCCTCGGCACGCTCAACGCGAAGATCACCGCGCGCGGCCGTGCCGCGCACTCGGCGCGCCCGTGGCTCGGCGAGAACGCGATCCTGAAAGCCGTGCCGTTCCTCGCCCGCTTTGCCGCGCTCGTGCCGCGGCCGGTCACGGTGGGGGGCGTCGAGTTTCTCGAGACCTTCCAGATCACGACCGCTGAGGGCGGCCGCGCGCGCAACGTCATCCCGGATGCATTTGCCATGAACGTGAACTTCCGCTACGCGCCGACGCGCACGCCCGCCGAGGCCGTCGCCGAGCTGCGCGGCATGGTGCCCGAGGGGTTCGACTTCGACCTCGTCGACGCCGCGCCCCCGGGAGTCGTGCGCAGCGATCACCCGCTGATCGAGGACCTGCTCGGACGCTTCGCCCTGACGCGCCGCGGCAAGCAGGCGTGGACCGACGTGGCGCAGTTTTCGGAGCGCGGTGTTGCGGCAGTGAACTTCGGTCCTGGCGTGCCCGAGCAGGCGCACCAGGCCGAGGAGTTCGTGCCCGTCGCGAACCTTTCCCGTGCATACGGGGTGCTTTTCGATTTCGTCTCGCTCGCCCCCGCGGCCCAGGCCGAGCGCGAACCCGCATGAACGACGCGGGCCGGCCGGCCAACCCGGTCCTCGCACGCTTCGCCACCTATCCCTTCCTCGAACTCGAACGCCAGAAGGCCGCGGCCCGCGCGCGCGGCGTCGACGTCATCGACCTCTCGATCGGCGATCCGCGCGAGGTGACGCCCGAGTTCATCGTCGAGGCTCTCAGGAGCGCTGTGCCGGCGCGATCCGGATATCCGACGGTGGCGGGGCCTTTGACTCTGCGGCGCGCGATGGCTTCGTGGATCGCCCGGCGGTTCGGGGCTGCGCTCGATCCGGAAACCCAGATCTTCCCCGCCAACGGCTCGAAGGAAGCCGTGTTCAACGTGCACCTGGCGCTGGTCGATCCGACCGGGCCCAGGCGGCGCGTCGTGTTCGGTGCGCCGGCGTACCCGGTGTACGAGCGCGGGGCGGCTCTGGCGGGGGGCGTGCCGACGGTCTTGCCCCTGGAAGAGTCGCGCGGGTACTTGCCGGATCTTGCGGCGGTGCCGGCGTCTGTCTGGCAAGAGACCGCGATCCTGTGGCTCAACTACCCGCACAACCCGACTGGAGCGCTCGCTTCGCTCGCGCTGTATGAACAAGCGCTCGAGCTTGCTTCGCGACATGGCTTCTGTGTCGCGAGCGACGAGGCGTACTCGGAGCTCTGGTTCGGCGCCGCGCCGCCCGTGTCGCTCCTGTCCGTCGGCACCGACCGCGCGCTCGTGTTCCAGACCCTCTCCAAGCGTTCGGCCATGACCGGGTTTCGTTCGGGCTTCGTGGCGGGGGACCCGCAGCTGATCGCGACGTTCCGCGCGCTGCGCCCGAGCCTGGGCGTGGCCACGCCCGATTTCGTGCAGGCTGCCGCCGAGGTGGCGTGGAACGACGAGGCGCACGTTCTGGCGCTTCGCGCCGGCTTCGCTGCGCGGCGCGCGGAAGCGCTCGCGTTCTTCGCCGGCGCGCCATCGCGAGCCGGCTACCGCGTGGTGCCGAACGAGACGACGTTTTACCTGTGGGTGGCGGTGCCGGTGGGCGTCTCGTCGTCGGTGGTGGCGACACGCTGGCTCGCCGAGGCCGGCGTCGCGGTCGTGCCCGGGGAGGCCATGGGGGACGCGGGCGCGGGATTCGTGCGCATTGCGCTCGTGCCGCCGATCGAGGATTGTCGCCGGGCGTGGGAGAGGCTGGCGCACTGGATGGGAGAGCAACAATGACCGAATCAGAGATCGCCGCACTCCAACAAGCCGTCGAGGCCGTGTGGCCTGACTCCGCCGCGCGCAAGTCGCCGGCCGGCCGCGATGCCGGCCGCGCGGTGCTCGCCGCGCTCGATGCCGGGACGATCCGTGTCGCCGAGCCCGTGCCTGTTGTCGCGGGGGCTGCGCCCGACGCCCCGTCTGCCTGGATCGTCCATGCCTGGGTCAAGCAGGGGATCCTGCTGTACTTCCAGAACGAAGAGATGACCGAGTCCGACATCGGCCCGTTTCACTTCCGGGACAAAGTCCCGATCAAGTCCGACCTCGCGGCCGCCGGCATCCGCGTCGTGCCGCCGGGGGTCGCACGCTACGGCTGCTTCCTCGAGCCGGGCGTGATCGTGATGCCGGGCTACGTCAACGTCGGCGCGCGCGTCGGCACCGGGTCGATGGTCGACACGTGGGCCACGGTCGGCTCCTGCGCCCAGGTCGGGCGCGGCGTCCACCTCTCGGGTGGCGTGGGGATCGGCGGCGTGCTCGAGCCGCCGCAGGCGCAGCCCGTCGTGATCGAGGACCACGCGTTCATCGGTTCGCGCTCGATCGTGGTCGAGGGCGTGATCGTCGAGACCGGCGCGGTGCTCGGTGCGAACACGGTGCTCACCGCATCGACGTCGATCATCGACGTCACGGGCCCCGCGCCCGTGATCACGAAGGGCCGCGTGCCGCGCAACTGCGTCGTCATCCCGGGCGCGTGGCCGAAGGCGTTTCCGGCGGGGACGTTTCACGTTCCCTGCGCGCTCATCATCGGCCGCCGCAAGCCATCGACCGACCTCAAGACTTCGCTCGAGGACGCGCTGCGCGAACATGACGTCGCAGTTTGAATTCGATATTGGTCCCCGCAGGGGCGTAGACTGAAATCGTTGGACCCCGGTCAACGCTCGCCCACGCCCCCGTGGTCAGGTGTTCCATGCATTCGTATTCATTGAGCAACCTCAGCGATGCGACCCTGATTCGTGATCTCAAGGATCTCGTCGCCCGCGATCGCGCCACGACCGCCGCGCTGCTCGCCCACATCGCCGAAGTCGACACCCGACGGCTTTACGCACCCGCCGGTTTTCCGTCCATGTTCGCCTACTGTGTCGAGGAGCTGCGGCTCTCGGAGGGCGCGGCCTACAAGCGCATCACGGCGGCGCGGGCAGCGCGGAAGTTCCCGGTCCTCTTCCGGCTCGTGGCCGAGGGCCGCCTCCACCTGACGGCAATCAAGTTCCTGGCCCCGCATCTCACGCCGGTCAACGCCGGGGAACTACTGGCGACTGCGATCGGACTGAGTGCGGTCGATCTCGAGGCGATGCTGGTGAGACGATTCGGCCGGGCGGATGAACCGGTTCGCATCGGTCCGGTAGGTGCCGTGATGCAAGCGCCGCAATGCCTTCTGGAGCAGAACTTTGTGGGCGTGATCTCGACGCCGTCTCAACTGGTCTCAAGACCAGTTGAGACCACTGGGGCGGGGGAGGCAGCGGCCGCGGCGGGCGGGCCTTCCCGGCAGGCCGCACCTGCCCAGCGCTATCGACTGGAGGTCACGATCGGCCAGGCGACGCACGACAAGCTGCGGCACGTCCAGGTGCTCCTGGGCCATTCCATCCCCTCGGGCGACGTTGCCCAGGTGCTGGATCGCGCCCTCGACGCGCTGATCGCGCAGGTCGAGAAGCAGAAGTTCGCGGCGACCTCCAGGCCGCAGGCCCAGGTTCGGACAGCGCGCGCCGCTGCCGCCACGCGTCGCATTCCCGCGGCAGTGCGCCGCGCGGTCTGGGCTCGGGATCAAGGGCAATGCACGTTCCTCGGTGAAACCCTGCAGCGCTGCCACTCGCGGAGCTTCATCGAGTTCGATCACATCGAGCCGGTGGCGCGCGGCGGGCTCGCCACGGTCGAAAACCTGCGGCTGCGCTGCCGGACCCACAACCAGTACGAGGCCGAGCGAGCGTTCGGGGCGGGGTTCATGGCTGGGAAGCGGGGCGGGACTCGCAGTCCGGCGGCGGCGGCTCCCGGGCGAGACGAGCCGCTCAACTCAGCGTGGGAGGAATCGTACCTGGCGCGAGATGGCGGGGCCTGAGCAGCCGGATCAGCAACAGCCCCGCGACGAAACCACCGACGTGGGCGAGGTACGCCACGCCGCCGCCTTCGCGCGGCGCCAGCAGGGAGCCGGCACCGACGACGAACTGGAACACGGCCCACAGGCCGATCACCAGCAGGGCCGGCACCGGGCGCACCTGGAATCCGATGAGCACGTGCACCGCGTTGCGCGGGAACAGCACAAGATACGCCGCGAGCACGCCCGAGATTGCCCCCGACGCGCCGAGACTCGGCACGATCGAGCCGGGGGCGGTGAGGATGTGCGCAAGCGAGCCCAGCGCCCCGGCGGCGAGGTAGAAGCCGAGGAACACGAACGAGCCGAGCGCACTCTCGACGTTGTCGCCGAAGATGCCGAGATAGATCATGTTGCCGATCAAATGCATCCAGCCGGCGTGGAGGAACATCGAGCTCACAATCGTCCACGGCACGGGACCGCCGAGGCCGGCACCGCGGGTGTAGTCGGCGGGGATGACTGCGCCCTGCGCGATCATCGCCTCAAGGCCGCCCTGCGAGTTGGCGAACAGCTCGGCGAGGAACACGACGACGTTCAGCGCCACGAGCCCGATCGTGACGTAGGGCACTCGCGTGCGGCGGCTGTTGTCGTCTCCGATGGGGATGAACACCACGCCTCCGGGCCCGGGAAGACCGCAGCCTAGCACACGGCACCGTCGCCCTTGTGCGCCCGCGCGAGGGGTTCTA
>JANPEF010000154.1:0-1732 GCA_031431875.1 Candidatus Eiseniibacteriota bacterium
GCTGGCGTGGCCCGGGCTTTCCGCGGGCGTCGAGTACGAGTGGTACGTCACGGTCGAGGACGAGACCAGCACGACGACGTCCGCGCCCGCGTGGAGTTTCACGACCGGCACCGACACGACGCCGCCGAGCCCGGTGACCGACCTGGCCCCCATGCCGGCCACGAGTGGCAATGACGCGAGTGGGCGCACGCGAATCGCGCTGACCTGGTCGGGCGCCGAGGCGGGCGCCGCGGTGAAGGTCTACCGCAAGGGCTACGGCGACTACCCGCTCTATGACACGGGTTCCGTGCCGACTGCGCCGGCAACCCCGGCGGCAGCCGTAGCCGCAGGCTGGACGCTGACCACCGTGACCGCGCCCGGGACCACCGACCATCCGCCGACGCGCGATCACTGGCACTACGTGGTGTTCCTGACCGATGGAGCCGGGAACACGTCGGCGGTGTCGAACCGCACGGCCGGAGTGCTCGACTACGTGCTCGGGGATGTCGCCAATGGCGTTGCCGACTGCGCGGGTGACAACAGTGTTCGCACCGGCGACGTGAGCCTGCTCGGCGCGCACTACGGGATGGTCGTGAGCGGCGCCGCGGATCCCCATGCCTGCCTCGACATCGGACCGACGGTCGATCATGCGCCGACGTCGCGGCCGGTGCCCGACGGCGTGGTCGAGTTCGAGGACCTCGTGTTCTTCGCCGTGAACTTCGCCGGGCCTGGGGCCCCGGGCGCGATCGAGCCGCGCACGGCGCCGTCGGCCGCGGCAGCCAACGCGATCGCGATCGACGTGCCCGTGCTTCCGGCGGTCGGCGAGCCCTTTGCGGTGATGGTCCGCGCCAGCGGGCGCGGCGACGCTCTGGCCGTCGCACTGGAACTGGGTTACGACCCCTCCGTCGTGGAGATGACCGGCGTCGATGCGGGCGAGCTCCTGGGCCGGCAACGGTCGTCCGCGGTCGCATTGTCGCCGCGCGCCGGCCGGATCGATGTCGCACTGCTTGGACGGGACGCGGGGCTCACCGGCGAGGGCGAGCTCGCCCGCGCCTGGTTCCGTGTCCGGACGGCCGGGGCACCCGTGTTCACGATTCGCAGCGCCGAGGGGCGTGATCGCGAGAACCGGCAGCTGGCGCTCGCGGGATCGTCGCCACCGATGCCGCGGTCGCTCCCCGTGCTCACGCAACTGGGCCTGGCCCGGCCGAACCCGTTCACGGAGTCGGTGACGATCGCGTTCAGTCTCGCGGCGACCGGAGTCGTGGACGTGGCGATGTACGCGGTGAACGGGCGTCGCATGCGAACGCTCGCGCGCGACGTGCGCGAGGCGGGGGAGTACGCACTGATTTGGGACGGACGTGACGACACCGGGGCGCCGGCACCGGCCGGCGTCTACTACCTGCGCCTGGTCACGGAGCAGGGACGGTTCACGCGGATGCTGACGTACGTGAAGTGAGGCTCGGACATGTGTCGGGGAGGAAACGCGATGCGCGACGTTCGGATGGAGATGCCCCCCCGGTGCTGGATCGAGCCTGCAAACCTGGCCCTCGGGCGATGGAGGTGGAGCGTGCGTAACGTTGTCGTGGCGGCCCTGGGCCTGTTGCTGATGTCGTCGCCAGCCGTTGCTCTTCCCCCGGTGAGCACGTCGCTGACGTCCTTGACGGTGAGTGCGACCACCGGTGAGAAGCCGCAGTCGAAGGTGTGGACGCAGGACGGTCGCTGGTTCTGCGTGATGCCGAGCGTGTCGGGCACG
>JANPEF010000155.1:0-6257 GCA_031431875.1 Candidatus Eiseniibacteriota bacterium
TCGAGCGGGCCGCTGAAACCGATCTCGGTCGCCCGGGCAAGCGCGTCGAGCCGTGGGGCGTCATCCAGCGACGCCGCCAGCCCGAGGCGCTCGACCTTGAGGGCGAATGCGCGATACATCGCACCGGAGTCGAGGTAGAGACAACCCAGCTGGCGAGCGACGGCGCGCGCGGTCGTGCTCTTGCCCGCAGCGGCCGGTCCGTCGATCGTGATCACGAGGGGGTTCACCGCGTCTGCACTCGATCCTTAAACGCATGATAGAAGCCCGGATAGCTCGTGTCAATCATGGCCCCTCCCATCACCCGGACCGGCCCCGCGGCGGCCAGCGAGGCCACCCCGAAGGCCATCGCCAGCCGGTGGTCGCCGACCGCATCGACCATCCCGCCGGTGAGGCCCCCCCCGGTCACGCTCCAGCCGTCCGGGGCTTCATCCGCGATGCCACCCATCGCCCGCAACCCGTTGACCACGTGCGTGATCCGGTCACTCTCCTTGACCCGCAACTCGCCTGCCCCCCGCACCGTCGAACGCCCCCGGGCCACCGCCTGGGCAATGGCCAGGGCCGGCAGCTCGTCGACCAGCGCCGGGATCTCTTCCGGCTCGATGTCCGTCGCCGTGAGCACGGCCGGGCGGATGACGAAATCGGCGACCGGCTCGTCGCCGACCGTGCGTGGCCGCAGCAACTCGATGTCGGCCCCCATGCGGCGCAGGACCGCGAGCGCGCCCGTGCGCGTCGGATTCACGCCGACGGATTCGAGTCGAAGCTCGCCCCCGCCCGCAATCGTCGCGGCGACGAGCCAGAAGCACGCCGCCGAAAAGTCCCCCGGCACGTCGACGTCGGCGGCGCGCGGCACGACCGGCCCCGTGACCGACGACGTCAGCGCATCGGGGCGCGCGCAGGCGACGCCGAACGCGGGCAACAGCCGCTCGGTGTGGTCGCGCGACAGGGCGGGCTCGCGCACCGTCGTCGTGCCCCGGGCCGCAAGGCCGGCGAGCAGCATGGCCGACTTCACCTGGGCGCTCGCCACCGGCGAGTGCCAGTCGACCGCAATGAGCCCGTCGACGGCCGCGATCACGAGCGGCGGCGTGGCGCGCGGGCCGGTTGCCGTGACGCGCGCCCCGAGCGCGAGCAGGGGCTCGACGATGCGACCCATCGGCCGGCCCGACAGCGATGCGTCGCCGACCAGCGTGATCGCGACATTGCGCCCGGCAAGGAGGCCCGCCAGGAGCCGCATGCCGGTGCCCGAGTTTCCCAGGTCGAGCGACCCGCCCGGGGCAGCCAGTGCGTCCGGGCGGCCCTCGATCGCGATCGTGTCGGCGTCGAGGCGGGTCACCCGTGCGCCGAGTGCAGCCACCGCGGCGAGCGTCGCCGCGCAGTCGGCCCCGGGGTTCGGGCCGCGAACGTGCGATGTTCCCGCCGCGACGAGGGCCAGAAGATACGCCCGGTGGGTGACGCTCTTGTCGCCGGGGACGCGTACCGTGCCACGCACCGCGCGGGCCGGCGGGAAGACCAGTTCCACGCTCAGGCGACGCCGGCGGCGGTCCCGCCGAGCACGGTCGACAGGGCGGCGAGGAGCGTGCGGTTCTCGTCCGCGCTGCCGATCGTGATGCGCATGTAGTTCGGGGCCATGCCGAACGTCGTCATGGCCCGCACCAGGATCCCCCGCTGCGCGAGCGCGGTGCAGACAGGACGCGCGTCGCGGCCCAGGTCGGCCAGCACGAAGTTGGTGTGTGACGGATGGGCGACGAGGCCGAGCTCGGGCAGCGCGGTGAGCAGCAGGGCCTTGCCGGCGCGGACCAGGGCCCGGCTCCTCTCGCCGTGTGCGACGTCGTCGAGCGCGGCGACGGCCGCCGCCTGGGCGGGCGCACTGACGTTGAATGGCACGCGCACCCGATCGAACAGCGCCACAACCTCGGGCCGGGCGATGGCGTAGCCGATGCGCAGGCCGGCCAGCGCGTAGAGCTTGGAGAACGTGCGCAGGATCACCAGCGGGCGCTTCCGCGCCAGGTCGTCGATCGTGCGCGGGTACGCCGGATCGTCGACGTACTCGTGGTACGCCTCGTCGCTGACCACGACGACGTGCGGAGGCACGCGCTCGAGGAAGCGTGCCCACGCATCCCTGTCGACCAGCGTGCCGGTCGGGTTGTTCGGATTGCAGACGAAGACCATCCGGGTGCAGGGGCCGATCGCGGCCAGCATCGCCTCGAGGTCGTGCGCGAGGCCGCGCGACGGCACGGCGACGACGACTCCCTCCTGGGCGCGCACCAGGATCCCGTACATGACGAACGTCGGATCCGAACAGACCACTTCGTCCCCCGGCCCGACGAACAACCGCACCAGCAGCGCGAGCAGTTCGTTCGAACCGGCGCCGAGTGCGATCATCCCGGGCGTGACGCCGTGCTCGCGGGCGAGGCGCCGGCGCAGGGCGAGGCCGGCCCCGTCGGGATAGCGATTCGCGCCTGCGACCGCCACGGCCGCCGCCTCGAGCGCGCGCGGCGACGGGCCCAGTGGGTTCTCGTTGGCCATCAGCTCGACGGCCCGGGTGATCCCGAGTTCGCGTTCGAGATCCTCGACCGGCCGTCCCGCGACGAACGGGCGCGAGGCCCGCACGCCGGGACGGACGAGGTCGAGGGGATCGCAACTCACCGCCGGCTGCGCGACTTGGGAGCGGACTTGCGGACAGCCTTCTTCGCCGCCTTCGTGGTCCTCTTCACCGCCTTGCGGACGGCCTTCCCAGCCTGCTTCACGACCTTCCGCACAGCCTTCTTCGCCACCTTGACGACGCGCTTCGCCTTACGCACGGCCTTCTTCACCGCCTTCTTCGCTGCGGCCGGCTTCGTCGCGACCGGGGCCGCAGTCCGACGGGCGCCGAGCACACGCCCACCGGCGGCGCGCCAGGCGATGAACTGGTCGAGCACGGAGCGGGCTTCGTTGTCGAGCGAGGTGAAGCAGCAGGCGAGTTGCCAGCGCTTCTTGCCGCCGATCGGCGCGAGCGCCTCGGAACGGACGACAATCCCCTCGGTGCGGAGCACGCGCGGCGCGGCGCCGGTGCGGAACACCGGCAGGACCACGGTCAGCGCGACGCGGGACAGCGGCGAGAGGAACTCGCTGCTCTCGCAGTAGACGCCCCCGCGGCTGATGTTGAGGCTCTCGGTGGTGACCAGCGACGTCCCGAGCGACTCCTCGGCGAGCTGCATCGCGAGGCGGGCTTCGACGCGGGGATGCTGGCGTTGTTCGTCGGCGCGGCGGGCCATCAGCGCTTCCTCCCTCGTGGTTTGCTGCGAGCGGAACCGGCGCCGGTCGGCGCGGAACCGCGGGTGCGTCGCCGCGGACCGGCGGCGGAGCGCCCGGCGCCGCGGCCCTGCCGCGGCGATTCGAGCGCGAGTTCCAGTTCGCGCGCCGCGACATCGACGCGCGCGAGTCGGACCGTGATGCGGTCCCCCAGCGAGAAGCGACGGCGACTGCGCCGTCCGACGAGGCGGACGCCCGCCTCGTCCATGCGAAAATCGTCGTCCACCCACGACGAGACGCGAAGGAATCCGTCGACCGGAAACTCCTCGAGCTCGATGAACACCCCGGCGGGGACGACACCGGTGATCGTACCCTCATGCTCCTCACCCAGGTGGTCGGCGATGAAGCGCAGGCCCTTGACCCGGGTCGACTCGCGTTCGGCTTCCTGTGCGGTCTGCTCGCGCCCGCTGGTCGACAGCCCCAGCGCCGCGACGGTGGAATCGTCATCGCGGCCCAGCGGCCGGCCCAGCGGTGCGTCAAGCCACTCCTTGACCTGGCGGTGATTGTACAGGTCCGGGTAGCGCCGGATGGGCGATGTGAAGTGGCTGTAGGCGTGCGCCGCGAGCCCGAAGTGCCCCAGGTCGTCGCCCTGGTAGCGGGCGCGTGCCAGCGAGCGCAGGACAAGCGTGTGCACGAGCCGCCTGCGGTCGGCCGGAAGTCCCGTCGCCAGCAGCGACTGCAGTGCCTGCGCGACGCCCGGCTGGGCGCTCAGGCGCGGCAGGCCGAGCGCGCCGAGCTGGGCCTCGAGCGCCGCCAGCTTGGCCAGCGACGGCGTCTCGTGCACGCGGTAGAGGAAGGGGCCCTCGCGGCGTTCCGCCTCCTCGCCGACCAGCAGGTTGGCGAGCAGCATGAACTCCTCGATCACGGTCATCGTGGTCAGTCGGGGCCGCCGCTCGATCGCGATCGTGTTGCCCTGCGCATCGACCCGTGCCTTCGTCTCGGGCACGTCGAGGTCGAGCGCACCGCGGCGGAAACGATGAGTCCGCAGGCGTGCGGCGATCGCTGCAATCTCGGTGAGGCCCCGCACGACCTCGCCGGGAATGCCTTCACGCGCGGCCGCGTCACCGTCGAGGATCGCCTGGCCCTGCTCGTACGACAGGCGGGCGCGGCTCTCGATCAGGCTCTCGGTCAGCCGGTAGCGCGTCACGCCGCCGCGGTCGTCCATGATGGCGAGGACCGACATGGCGTAGCGCGGCTTGTGTGGTACCAACGAGCACAGGTCGCTCGACAGCGAGTGCGGGAGCATGGGCACGACGCCGCCCGACAGGTAGACGCTGGTTCCGCGCTCGCGCGCATCGACGTCGAGTGCGCTGCCGGGACGCACGTACCAGGCGACGTCGGCGATGTGAATGCCGACCTCGCAGCCGCCCTCGGGCAACGATCGCCAGGACAGCGCATCGTCGAAGTCCCTGGCGTCGGCCGGGTCCATGGTGAACGCCGCGCGATCGCGCAGGTCCAGGCGACCGCTGGCGGGATCGAGTTGCGGTTCGCCAAACGCCTTCGCCTCGCGTTCGGCAGCCTTCGAGAACGCCGACGGGAGGCGATGACGCGCCGCGACGCCGAGGTCGTCGAAGCGCGGATCATCATCCGCGCCCAGGACCTCGAGCAGGTAGGCGACCGATTCGTCGGCGGGAAGTTCGGCGACCACGACGTCGCCCGGGTCGGGCGACAGTCCGGGCGGTACGACCAGGGGTCGGCGTCCATGCCCCGTGCGGCGAGCCGAGACGAACACCGGCCGGCCGCGCGCCCCCGTAACCCGTCCCACGTGCCGCTCGGAAGCGGGACGCGGTCCGGAGACCTTGCCCGGGGCGCGCGCCGACACCCGACTCGCGGGAGGGCGGCGCGGCCCGGACATCAGACGTTCTTCTTCTTGTGGCGATTCTTGCGCAGACGCTTCTTGCGCTTGTGGGTCGCGATCTTCTTGCGCTTCCGCTTCTTTCCGGAACCCATGCTCGGACCTTCCTCCTCGCGAAAACCGGCCTATGCCGGATCGGCCGCAGCCGGCGCGTCCGCGCCAGCCGAAGCGATGTGCGCCTTCAATTCCTTCGAAGGCTTGAACACCGGCACGAGCTTCGCCGGCACCATGACTTCATCACCGCTGCGCGGGTTGCGCGCGCGACGGGCCCGTCGCTCGCGGACCTTGAACGTGCCGAACCCGCGGATCTCGAGGTGGTTGCCCTCGGACAGGGCGCGGCAAACGGCGTCGAGCAGATCGTCGACGATCAGCGCGGTGTGGTTCTTCGAGACTCCCGTGCGCGAGGCGATTTCTTCGACGAGGTCCGCCTTGGTCATGACGTGCATCCTCCTGCGCGACGCGATCGACGCACGAGGCGCCGGTTCAACGGTTGTCCTGCGCGGTGAACGACTCGACTTCATCGATCACGCCGACGATCACCGTGCGCACGGGACCGCGTGCACGGGACAAGACCTGGGCGGCGCCGTTCCCCTCGTCGAGCACGAGCACGCGATCTCCCTCGCCCGCGTCGACGCGGTCGAGCGCGAGCCGCGCCTTGCCGTCGAGCGTGCCGTCGGGCCCTTCGTCCTCGATCAGCAGCAGGCGCTGCGCGGCCAGCGCCGGATGCTTCACCGTCGCCAGCACGTTTCCCACCACGCGGGCGATCTTCATCGTCCGACGCCCTCGATCCGGTCGACCAGCGCGACGATCGTCGCATCGGCCGGATTGAACGCGTCGGGCAGCGCCTCGGCGGCCTCGCGGCCGCGGACCAGGAACACGTCCTGTCCGGTCGCCGCGCTCACCGTGTCGAGGGCGACCAGCTTCCTCCCCGCCGGGCGGCCGTCGAGATCGATCGGCTGCACCCAGACGAGGCGTCGACCATGCCACGCCGGGACCTTGCGCGTGGCGACGACCGAACCGAGGACGCGGGCGTGCTGCACGACGCCGCGCCTAGTACAGCCGGTCGCGCAACGGCTCGGCGAGCCGTGGGACGACGACGGAATCGACGAGGTGC
>JANPEF010000156.1:0-7066 GCA_031431875.1 Candidatus Eiseniibacteriota bacterium
CGACGTCGTGTTCTCGAAGCCCCCGGGCGAGGGCTGGCGCGGCTCCGCCGGAGGCGGCTTCGCGTGGCGGCTGGGAGTGCCCGAGCCGGATGTGACCATGCGCATGTGGATGGCGTGGCCGGTCGGGTCGCGCGGCGGCGAGCCGCAATTCAACTTCACGGTGGGACGGACGTTCGAGCTGGTGGGGCGGATCTAGCTGGCTACGCCCCCACCGCCACCGGCGCCGCCACGCCCACCGCAAGATCCGCCGCATCGAACACGCGCAGGCTGCCCGCCTCGGGCAGCAGGCCCACGTTCGCGCCGATCGCGCTCTTCTGGTCGGGGGCGACGCGCACGACGAGCCGGCCGGCGGCCGTCTGCACGTAGAGCAGGCGCTCGGCGCCCAGCACTTCCGAAAATTCGATCTGCCCACGCAGCGCGCCCGGCGCATCCGACAGCGCCAGGTGCTCGGGCCGCACGCCGGCGGTGACCTTGCTACCGGCGTGTGCGGCGAGTGCCGCGGCGAGCGCGCCCTCGGCGGGCCAGCGTGCATCGCCCACCTTGACGGCTGCGCCGTCAATAGCGGCGTCGACGAAGTTCATCGACGGGCTGCCCAGGAAGCCGGCCACGAACTTGTTCACGGGGCGCTCGTAGACGGCAAGCGGCGCGTCGACCTGCTGCAGGATCCCGCCCTTGAGGACCGCAATGCGATCGCCCAGCGTCATCGCCTCGACCTGGTCGTGCGTGACGTAGATCATGGTCGCATCGAGCTTCTGGTGCAGCTTGTGCAACTCGGCACGCATGTGGACGCGCAGCTGGGCGTCGAGATTCGACAGCGGCTCGTCGAACAGGAAGACGTCGGGGCGACGCACCAGTGCCCGGCCCAGCGCGACGCGCTGCCGCTCGCCGCCGGAGAGCGCCTTGGGCTTGCGGTCGAGGTAGCGATCGAGGCCCAGCAGCGCGGCGGCTTCCTTGACGCGGGCGTCGATTTCGGGCTTCGGCGTCTTGCGCAGCTTGAGGCCGAACGCGAGGTTGTCGTAGACGGTCATGTGCGGGTAGAGCGCGTAGTTCTGGAAGACCATCGCGATGTTGCGGTCGCGCGGCGGCACCTCGGTCACGTCGCGCCCGCCGATCCACACCGAGCCCATGTCGGGCACCTCGAGGCCGGCGATCGAACGCAGCGCCGTCGACTTGCCGCATCCCGACGGACCGACGAGCACGAGGAACTCGCCCGGGGCGATGTCGAGCGAGAACTCGGACAGGGCGGGGCGATCCTGCCCCTCGTAGGTCTTGGTCAGGCGATCGAGGCGAACGGCGCTCATGCGAATCCTCTCACGGCGCTCAGCGCGCCACCTTCGGCCACAGTCGGTGCGCGGCGGCACGAGCCTGCCGCTGCACTTCGCGTTCGTCGATCACGGTCGTGCGACCGTCGGCGACGAGGAGCTCGCCGGCGACCATCACCGCCAGCGGACGCGCCGACGTGAGGCCGTGGACGAGGTGATCGATCCAGTTCTCGGGCCCGAGGGGCGTCGCGGGGAACGCGTCGAGCACCACCAGGTCGGCCGGGGATCCGGGGAGGAGAGTACCCAGTCCGGCCACGAAATGTCTCTGCGCCAGTTCGGGCCCGCGCTCGAACAGCATCTGGGCCGCCACCCGCGCGGCCGGCGCGGGTTCCTGTCCGTGGCGGCGGGCGGCGCGATAGGCCGCCTCGACCTCGCCCAGCGGATGCGGCACCCGGTCGCCGGCGCCCACCGCGGGCACCAGCCCCCGCGCGCCCAGCTCCACGTAATCGAACGAACCGCCGCTGCCCTCGATGTCCGAGCGCGGCGTCGACGCCCAGATCGCACCGCTGGCGGCCAGCAGCGCGGCGTCCGCCTCGGGCCACGCCCGCGCGGGGCCGACCACGGTCAAAGGCGTGAACAGCCCCGCGCGCAGCAAGCGCCCCGCCGGCGTCGTCCCGTGGCGCTCGAGCGCGTCGCGCGCGTCGCTCTCGTCGGCACCGGCATGGACGTAGACGCCGGCGCCGGTCGCACGGGCGCGCTCGGCGACGGCGGCGAGCGTCGCCTCCCCCACCTCCGACAGCGGCGCAATGCCGTGCAGCGCGCGCAAGCGATCGCCCCAGCCCTTCTTCGCGCGCTCGACCAGTGCGGTGCCCTCGTCGATCAGTTCGGCGGCGCGCGCGGCGCCGTGGCGATCGGTGACCGCGCCGGCGATGCAGACGCGCACCTTCGTCTCCTGCGCGGCGGCGACGACAGCGGCCATGCCCTCGATGCCCGCCTCGTGTGCGGGTGCGACGATGAATGCGGTCGTCACGCCGCGCTTGAGTCCGGCGATCAGCGCCGCGCGCGTCGCCGCGCCCCACGCGTCGGCGTCGAGCTCGGCGGCCAGCGCGGCCGCGCTCGTCGCGCGGCCCGACCAGCCGGCGAGGCCGATCGCGAACGTTGCGTGCGGCAAGACCAGCGCATCGACGAATCCCGGGAGGATGACGCGATGTCCGGTGTCGAACACCGCATCGTCCGGAAAGGCCAACTTCACGTCGGCGAACGGGCCCAGCGCCGAGAAGTGCGCGCCGACGACGCGCAGCGCCGCGTTGGGCACGACCTGCGGTTCGAGGCCGCCGGTGATGATCGTCGCAGGACCGAGGATCATGCCCCGATCACCCCGGTCAGCAGCGCCTCGAGCCCGGCGCGGTGCACGGCTTCGACGCGCCGCGCATCGGCCTCGACGACGAGTTCGTCGCCATCCCACGCGCGGACGCGGCCGCGATGCGAGACCACCTGTCCGTCGCACACGACCGTGCGCACCGCCGCGGCCGAGGTCTGGTAGACGAGCGCCGTGTACGGATCGGTGCCGGCGAGCGCGGCGTCGGCGGTGCCCGCCTGCTCGACGATGACGAAATCCGCGGCCTTCCCGGCCTCCAGGCTCCCGATCCGGTCGTCCATGCCCAGGGCGCGGGCGCCGTCGATCGTGGCGAGTGCCACGACGTCGGCCGCGGACAGCGCGCGATGCTTCGACACCCAGCGGCTCACCAGCCCCGCCAGGCGCATCTCGGCGAACGGGTCGATGCGGTTGTTGCACGGCGCGCCGTCGGCGCCCAGGCCCACGATCACGCCCGCCTCGTGCAGCGCACGCACGTCGCAGGCACCGGCGGCGAGCTTGAAGTTCGCCGACGGGCAGTGCGTGATGCGCGCGCCGCGCTCGGCCAGCAACGCCCGCTCGGCGTCGTCGAACCACACGCCATGCGCACCGACGAAGCGCGGCGACAACAGTCCGAGCGAGTCGAAGTACGCGACTGCGCCCATGCCCACCGCCTGCTCGATCGCCGTCACCTCGCCCGGGCTTTCATTGAGGTGCGTGTGGATCGGGACGTCGTGCTCGGCGGCGAGCCGGCCGACGCCCTCCCACAAGGTCTGCGAGCAGGAGAGGATGAAGCGCGGCGACAGGTTCGCGGTGATGCGCCCGTCGCCGGCACCGTGCCAGCGCTCGATCACCGCCGCGGCGCCGGCGAGCGCGACGCTCGTCGCATCGCGCAGTCCGGCGGGCACGCCCTCGCCCTGGTCCATCAGGGCCTTGCCGACGACGACACGGATGCCGCTCTCGACCGCGACGGCGCCGATCGCGTCGGTGTGGTGAACGGTGCCCATGTCGAACAGGGTCGTGGTCCCGTTGCGGATCGCCTCGGCCAGGCCCAGGCGCGCCGACGCGGCGAGCGACAAGGGGTCGTGCGCCGCCTCGAGCGGCCAGATCTTCCCGCGCAGCCAGTCGAGCAGGTCGGCTTCCTCGGCGAGCCCGCGGAACAACGCCTGGCACAGGTGGGCGTGCGTCTGGACGAAGCCGGGAACGATCAGGGTGCCGCTCGCATCGATCACGGTCGCGTCGGGGGAGGCGGTTTCGGCGAACGGGCCGCCCACGCCGACGATCTTTCCCCCACGCACGAGGAGGTCGCCGGGCACGATCGTGCGCGCGCGGTCCATCGTGAGGATCGTGGCTCCGGTGAAGACGAGGGGCAAGGTCATGGCGAACGCCGAGCGTGACACAGCCTCTGTGCCCTGTCCATGTCCCCCGCCGTGCTATCTTCAGGGCTCATGCTCCACGTCCGCGCCATCCCGCCCTTTGTCCCCGCACGCGCCGCCCGCGGCCTCGCCGCCCTGGGTGTCCGCGATGCCGCGCTCTTCGAGTCGAGTCTGCCCGGTGGCGAACGTGGCCGCTGGTCGCTGCTCGCCTTCGACGCGCTGCGGCGCATGACGTACTTCGAGGACGGGGGCTGGGCGATCACCGGCGCCACGCCCTCGCCGCTGCTGGCCGCGATGGAAGCGCAGCTCAAGAAGCGCCCGCTCCGACCGTGGGAGGGCCTCGCCGCCGCCGAGGCCCGGCTGACCGCCGCCGGTGCGGCCGATGCGGGCTCGGACTCGATGCCGCCTTTCCGCGGCGGGTTCTCCGTGGCGATCGGCTACGACGCCGCGCGGCGCCTCGACGGCTTCGAGCCGTGGAAGTCGCGCGCCAAGAACGACGTGCGCTGGCCGTGGTTCGACCTCCGGCTCTACGGCGCGGTCGCCGCACTCGATCACGGCACCGGCCGCGCGTGGATCGTGGCACCCGATCACGAACTCTTCGCCACCTCGCCCCAGGCGCGCAGCGATGCGGCCGCGGCACGGCTGACGCGCGCCAACTCGGCCGGGAAGACCAGCGACGAGGAGGTGGCTGACCGCGCCGCCGATGCGGCGGAGGAACGCGCCACCGCCGCGGCCGAAGCCGCCGCGGAATCCGGCGCCGACGTCGCGGTCGAGATCGCCGCCGCCGTGGCTGCGCCCGCTCCTCCGCTTGCCGCGACGCTGAACGACAAGGGCTATGCGAAGGCGTTCGCCAGGCTGCACGACTACCTGCGCTCCGGCGACCTGTACCAGGCGAACCTGACGCGGCGCTTCGACGTCCCATGTGCCATCGATGCGCCCGCGCTGTACGGGCGACTGCGCAAGACCGCGCCGGCGCCGTACGCCGTGCTGCTCGACGACCCCGAGCGCGCGGTCGTCTCGGCTTCGCCCGAGCTGTTCCTCGCCCGCCACGGCAGCCGCCTGGTCACGCGCCCGATCAAGGGCACGCGGCCGCGCGACACCGACCCCGAACGCGACGCCGCGCTGGTGGAGGAACTGCTGGCCAGCGCCAAGGACAAAGCCGAGCACGTCATGATCGTCGACGTGCACCGGAACGACCTGGGCCGCGTCTGCGAGTTCGGCACCGTCGTGGTCGAGGCGCTCGCCGCGCACGAGGCGTTCCCGACCGTGCATCACCTGACCTCGACGATCGCGGGCACGCTGCGCCCCGATGCGGGCTCGTGGGAGGCGATCGCCGCGGCGTTCCCGGCCGGCTCGATCACCGGCGCGCCCAAGCGTCGCGCCTGCGAGGTGCTCGAGGAACTGGAGCCGACGCGCCGCGCGGCCTACAGCGGCGCGCTCGGCTGGTGGGACCTCACGGGCGACTTCGCGCTCAACGTGGCGATCCGGACCATCCTGCTCGCCGACGGCAAGGCCTCGTTCCAGGCGGGCGGCGGCATCGTGATCGACTCCGAGGTCGAGCTCGAGGCGGCCGAGACGTGGAACAAGGCGCGCGCCCTGCACGCTGCGATCATCGGCGAGGAACAACCCTGAGTACGCTGCTGGCGGTCACGCTCGACGGCCGGGCGGTGGCACCCGACGCTCCTGCACTGCCTCCCACCGAACGCGGCTACACATACGGCGACGGACTGTTCGAGACCCTTCCCGTGATCGCCGGCCGCCTGCTCGAGCCCGAGCGACACATCGCGCGCCTGATCGCCTCGGCCCGCGCGCTCGGCCTGCCCGTCCCCGATGCGACCATCCTCGAACGCGCGATCGAATCCACGATGCACGACGCGGGCCCCGACGTCGGCATCGTCCGCGTGACGTGGTCGCGCGGCGGCGGCGGTCGCGGCTACGCACCGCCGTTGCCGGGCGAGGGTGCCACGCCTCGGCTCGTCGTCGCGGCCTATCCGGCGCCCCCGGCGCCGCCGGGTGCGGGACTCCACCTGGCCAGCGTGCGCGGCGTCACGCCGGGAGAACTGGCCGGACACAAGACGCTCTCCGCGATCCACTACGTCGTCGCGGCGGATCGCGCGCGCGCCGCCGGCGCCGACGACGCGCTGCTGATCGACGCGCGCGGCCGCGTGCTCGAGACGACGGTGGCCAACGTATTCGCCGTGCTCGCCGGGCGTGTCACGACGGCACCCTCTACACTGCCGCTGTTTCCGGGCATCGGTCGCGCTCGCGCCATCGCCGCGGCGTCCGCGGCCGAGCAGGCGTTCGACCTGGCTGCCCTGTCGCGCGCCGACGAGGCGTTCGCGGTCAGCGCCGTGCGTGGCATCGTGCCCATCGTCAGCGTCGACGGGCGCGCGATCGGTACTGGCGCTCCGGGCCCCCTGACGCTCAAGCTGAGCGACGCCACTTGACGCGACGCCCTCCCCGGGCGTTCACTCCGTGCCTTGCGCGCTCGCCGGACCCCGCCCGGTGATCGAGCGCGTCGCTCTCCACTTCCCCCCGGAGGACCCCCGATGAACATGATCATTCGTGGCGGCGTGCTGCTCGGCGTCCTGGTCACCGCGTTTTCCTGGCTGTTTGCCTTCACCGGCATGCACAAGCGCCCTGGTGCAGACATGACGTTCATCATCGTCGCGACGATCATCGAGATCGCGGTCCTCGTGTGGGCACTCAGGAGGACGGCGGCGCAGGGCCGCACGTGGATGGGCCAGGTGAGTGCGGGCTCGATGCTGGCATTCGTCGGCGGGTCGCTGATCTTCGCCACGTCGTTCATGCTGGTGACGCAGCTCTACCCGAACTACTTCGCCGAGCTGAACGCGGCGACGGCCGCGGGACTGCGTGCGAGCGGAATGGATGACGCAGCCGTGCAGGCCGAACTGGCAAAGCTCGCCCCTTCGCAGACGCCGCTCGCCAACTCGGTGACCGGCTTCGTGGGCACGGTGCTGACCGGGCTGATCATGTCGGCGATCCTGGGGATCTGGATCCGGGCCAAGGGGCCGAAGGCGGCAGCGGCCTAGCCTTCGTACCGCCTGAGCCGC
>JANPEF010000157.1:0-5097 GCA_031431875.1 Candidatus Eiseniibacteriota bacterium
GTGTGGTCGAAGGCGGGGGTTTTGTGTGTCGACCGAACAACCAACGAGCCGACACCTCTATGTGTTGTCCCAGCTGTGTAATACGACGCGCGCCAGTGACGTGGGTCTCGGGCGCGTTTCTATTGGGAGGGAGTCGGGTTCCGTCGCGGGGAATCGGTTTCCGGGCTGAGACGGTAGCAAGTCTACGCCATGGCCCGTTCAGCGTTTAAGTGGGCTAGCTAGAGGGCAATCAATCGCTGTCCAGGACGATCCGGTCGGAAAGGCGGCCGAGCGGTCGCACTGTACGCCTTGCCGCCCACAGCCTTCGTGCGTCGCGCCGTGCGCCCACACTCCTTTGTACAAACCTCCACGATCCAGGCGGAGCCAGGGGGGTCCTCGACCCCCGGAATCCTCCGATGTGTCCCCGTAATTCGCTTGGCCACAAGGGCTTGGAGACCACCGCGTCGTGCGGTGAGGGCACGGCCCGGATCTTGCATTTTGCACTGCTTGCAGGGCCGATGGCTGAGTGAAGCCGCGATCCTGAACTTTTCGACCGCATGAACCGCAGTCGGGCGCAGCTCCTCGAGCCGCGTCAGAGCGGAAGACGATGCGAATGGTCGTGGTGACGGTCCTGCTCCCTCCCCCCGCGCCTGCGACTTCCCTGAACTCCCGACGATCGCCCTCAGGGTGGGCGGTCGCTCTGCAAGAAAAAGGAGACGAAGATGCGAGGTGGCAAGATCAATCTGTGGATGTTGGCATCCGTGCTCGCGTTGCTCGCGGCCGGATGCTGCAGCGATGACAACCCACTCGGAGTGCGGGAGGTCGGCACCGGAGATCCGGATACAGTGGCGCTCGGATCGGCGTCGGGCTTCACGGTGCTGGGCGGCTCGACCGTCACGAACACTGGTGCGACGGCGGTCACCGGGGACCTGGGCGTCAGTCCGGGTGCTGCGGTGACCGGATTTCCGCCCGGAACCGTCAGCGGGATCATTCACGCAGGAGACGCGGCTGCGGCCCTCGGGCAGACCGCGCTCACGACCGCCTACAACGATGCGGCAGGACGGACGGTCAACGTGATCACCGTCTCCGGGGATCTGACCGGCCTGACCCTGGGACCCGGGCTCTACAAGTCCACTTCTTCCCTGGCGATTTCAGGGGCGATGACGCTCAACGCACTGGGTGACGAGGATGCCGTGTTCGTCATCCAGATCGCCTCGACCCTGACGACGGGACCCGGCAGCGAGATCATCCTGGCCGGAGGCGCCCAGCCTTCCAACATCTACTGGCAGGTCGGCAGTTCGGCGACCCTCGGCACGAACTCCAGGTTCAAGGGAACGATCATGGCGGACCAGTCGATCACGGTGAACACCGGTGCGCGTGTGGACGGCAGAGTGTTGGCTCGGACCGGAGCGGTGACATTGGATGCCAATGTCATCACGCCATGAGGTCTGACCTCCGGAACGGATGTCCTCGCGAGCTCGATCTGACTGATCGCGGTGGCCAGGGAATCGAGTCCCCCTCTTGGAAAGGACGTTCCATGCGAAGCTTCATCCTGACGCTCGCCGCTGCACTGCTCCTCGTGACGAGCCCGGCCTCCGCCGGTGGCGGTGCGAAGGGCGACTGGGAACTGGGAGTCTACGGTGGCTATGGCTGGCTGGACGACTACGGCATCTTCCACCCGAAGGACAACCTGCTCTATGGCGGGCGTCTCGGCTACTTTCTGACGCCGCAGTGGAGCACCGAAGTCTCCGCGCAGCACCTGGGAACGGAGACGGAATTCGATGTGCTCGGGGTCCCGAACACGGACTTCGACATCAACTCGTACCGCCTGAACCTGCTGTACAACTTCGGGGCCGGGAAGTCGTTTCGGCCATTCCTGACCGCAGGCGTCGGCAGAGAAGATACCAGCATCGACAATTTCGGAGAGTCCTGCGACATCGGCTGGAACGCGGGTGCCGGAGCGCGCCTGTTCCTCTCACCACACTGGAATCTCCGCGGAGACGGTCGGTTCATCAGCACGAGTATCGATGATGGGATCGGCGAGTCGCAGCAGAACGTGGAGGCGACACTCGGTCTCGGCTTTGCATTCGGCGGCGGTGAGACGGAGGCCGAGGTGGCCGAAGTCCCCAACCAGGCGCCGACGGTGAGCTGTGCGAGCGATCGTCCGGAGCTTCTTCCGGGCGAGAACGTGACCTTCCGTGCCTCCGCGACGGATCCCGAAATGGACCCGTTGACTTACGAGTGGAGCTCCAGCGTCGGTCGAGTGACCGGTGCGGGTGCGACCGCGATGTTCGACTTCACGGGGGTGACCCCGCCGAGCACCGCCACCGTCACGGTCCGCGCCTCCGACAATCACGGCCACACCGCGACCTCCGAGTGCTCGGTCAGCCTGCGCGAGCCGGCGCGACCGGCCGAAGCGGTCTCCTGTCTCGCCGGCGGATTCGCGCGGAACGCGTCCCGCCTCAACAACGTGGACAAGGCGTGCCTCGATGACATGGCCCAGCGGCTCCAGTCGGATCCGCGGGCGCACGTGATCGTCATCGGGCATGCGGATCCCCGCGAGAGCTCCGCATCGAGCGTCGCGGAACAGCGCGCGAACGCCGTGAAGGACTATGTCGTGCTGGAGAGGGGAATCGACGGATCGCGCATCACGGTCCGCAACTCCGCGGCCACCCGTCCGATGAGCACCGGGACGGACGCCGAGGCGCAGTCCCGCAACCGCCGCGTCGAAGTCTGGTTCGTGCCGCAGGGCGCGAGCGATCCGCAGTAGGGCAGGAGGGTTCAAGGTTGACGGTCGGGGCAGGTCTGCAAGGGCCTGCCCCGATCGGTTCCTTCATCCGAGGGTGGAGCATCCGATGATTCGAGTTCATTACGCAGTTCTCGTGGCCGCAGTCGTGTTTGGTAGTACGCCGGCGCAATCCCAGGATTGGGTGCAGGTGGGGCCGCCCGGGGGAAACGTGCGCGCCCTCGCGGCGGACCCGCGTGAGCCGCAGCGGATCTACCTCGGAAGCGGCGACGGCATCCTCTCCCGTTCGGAGGACGGCGGGCTCCACTGGCAACGGCTGATCCCCGGATTCCCACTGCGCGGTTGCAGCCTGGACCAGGTCGTCGTCGACGGGCGCGGTGTTGTCTTCGTCGGCTTCCGGGAGGTCGGGGGCAGCGGGGGGGGCGTCGCCCGCAGTGTCGACGGCGGCATGACGTTCACGACGCTGCAGGGGATCGACGGCGAGTCGGTCCGCGCGCTCGCGCTGGCGCCCTCGGACCCCGAGGTGATCGCCGCGGGCACCCGCACGGGCGTGTTTCTCTCCCCCGACGGTGGTACGAACTGGCGCCGTGTCACTCCTGCGGAGCATCCCGACTTGCGAAACGTCGAGTCGCTGGTCTTCGACCCGACCGATTCGCGCGTCCTCTACGCCGGCACGTGGCACCTTGGTTGGAAGACGGTCGATGGCGGGGCGACCTGGAACCCCATGCACGAGGGCATGATCGACGACTCGGACGTGATGTCGTTGACGGTCGACCACCGGAATCCGCAGGTCATCTTCGCAACGGCCTGCAGCGGCATCTACCGGTCGACGGACGGCGCCGCGCAGTGGACGAAGCTGTCCGGCATTCCCTACTCGAGCCGGCGGACACGCGCGTTCGCCCACGGTGGCGACAAGATGGACCTGTTGTTCGCCGGCACGACTGAAGGTCTCTGGATCAGCGCGAGCGGCGGGGAACGCTGGTGGCGGGCGACGCCACGGGATCTCGTGGTGAATGCGCTTCTGGTGCAGCCCGACGGGACGATCCTCCTAGGGGCGGAGGGTACGGGGGTCCTGCGCAGTTCGGATCGCGGCCGGACGTGGGTCGCCTGCAATTCTGGATTCTCGGAACGGTTCGTCTCCAGGCTGCTGTTCGACCCCGATGGTTCGAGGCTCTTCGTCGCGGCGTGGGGCGATGGCGGCGTGTTCGTCACCTCGGGCCGGCGCGGTCCCTGGACCCGCGTCGTGGAGGGCATGAATGGTCGCAAGGTCCTGTCCCTGGCCCTGCTCGACGGAACCGTCTATGCCGGCACGGACAGCGGAATCTTCGCGCGCGCCCCGAAGGCGACGAAGTGGAATCGGCGTGCGACGGTTCTCGACGGCCGCCAGGTGGAGCCGCGGGTGACCGACCTGCTCGCCCTTGCGCCTGGCCGCCTGCTCGCCGCGACGTCGATGGGGCTGATCGAGAGTGCCAATGGGGGCATCACCTGGACCCGCGCGGATCTCGGGCAGAGGAACGCGGTCTACGCTCTCGCCGGATCTCCCGACGATCGGGACTGGGTGATGGCCGCGACACCGTCCGGCTTCTACCGGAGCGAGGACGGCGGCGTCACCTGGGACCGGGTCTCGATTGCGCTCCGGGGCGTGACTCCGCATACGCTCGCCGTCAAGTCCTCCGACGGTCGAGTCCTCTTCATCACGACCACGGGTGGACTGTTCCGCTCGGACGATCAGGGGACGACGTGGCGGCGCGTGGCCGGCGGACTCCCGCACTCCGATCTGTCGGGACTCGCCATCCATCCGGACGGTCGCACGATGTACGCGAGCGACTTCAACTGGGGTGGCATCTTCCGCAGCGCGGACGGCGGAGTGACCTGGGAGCGGATGGAGAGCGCGGGCCTCCCGTCCGACCGCGTGTGGACCCTCGGGCTCGATCCCCAGGCCCCGGAACGGGTCTTCGCCTCCTCCGCCCATGGCTTGCACCTGCTGGAGCCGGTGTCCGTCGCGATCGGCGACGCGGGTTCGCTCTAGACAGCAGGCTGTCGCGATACAGGCGATGGTCTCGCCGTCGCAACAGTCGACCGCGAGACGAAGTGGACGGCTTCGCCGTTCCAATACGCAATCCGCAGGACGGGCGAACACCACCGCTGGTTCGAGACCATGCACCCGACCGGACCCTGGTGCCGCTCGACTCGCCGGCCGCCCCCGCGAACCAGCGGCAGCCGTCCGCACTCGACCTGGCCGGACCGTCCCCGGCGACCAATCACGACTCGAGTAAGCTATTCTCCCGCAGTCGGGGAGGGGTGGCCGAGTGGTCGAAGGCGGCGGTCTTGAAAAGCGAGACCCGAAACTCGTGCGAACCAACACAACCGGT
>JANPEF010000158.1:0-21253 GCA_031431875.1 Candidatus Eiseniibacteriota bacterium
TGTCGTTGTGCGGCGGACGCGCCACGCTCCCGGCCGCCGCGGTCGCGTTGGCGCGGCGCACGGGGGCGGCGATCGTGCCGGGCTTCGTCGAGCGCGTCGCCCCGGGGCGCTGGCGCGTCACCTTCGAGCCCGCGCTCGAGCCCGGCGACTCCGCGCTGGCCGAGCTGGCGCGTGCGCTCGAGCGCCGCGTCGTGGCCGATCCCACGCAGTGGTTCGTGTTCGAGTCGGTGTGGGATGACGTGCAGGCGGAGGGCGCATGAGCGAGGCAAGCCCGCGAACGCAGCGCCTGGCCGTGCTCGTCCCCGCGTACGAGGCGGCCGCGACCCTGCCGGGCGTGCTGGCCCGACTGGCCCGCGTGCACCCGCCAAGGGACACGTTCGTCATCGACGACGGATCCCGCGACGGCACCGGCGACGTGGCGCGCGCCTCCGGTGTTCATGTCGAGACGCACGCGACCAATCGCGGGAAGGGCGCCGGCCTGCTCACCGGCTTCCGCGCCACCGCGGGCTACGACGCCGTCGCCACGCTCGACGCCGACGGCCAGCACAAGCCCGAGGACCTGCCGCGCCTCGTCGCCGCGCTTGCCGACGCCGACCTCGTGGTCGGCGCACGCGTGCGCACCGCGGCCATGCCGCCGCACCGGCGATTCGGCAACTGGCTCTCGGCAGCTTACCTGGCCTGGCTCGCGCGCACGCCGCTACCCGACGTGCAGTCGGGCTACCGCGTCCACCGCGCGAGCGTCCTCGTGGCGCTCGGCCTGCAGCCTGCGGGCGGCGCGGCGAGCGGGGCGACGGGCGGCCCGCCGCCGGCATTCCGCTCGACCGGATACGGCTTCGAGTCGGAGATCCTGATCGCCGCCGCGCGCCTGGGCTTCCGTGTCGCTGATGTCCCGATCGAGGCGGTCTACGAGGGTGCGCCCAGCCACTTCCATCCCTGGCGCGAGCTGCCGCGCTTCGGCGCGCTCTACACCCGTCTGCTGCTCGACGCGGGGCGCTGGAGCGCACACCGCCGCGGACGGGGGGGCGCGTGAACATCCTCGTCACCAACGACGACGGCATCACCTCCACCGCCCTCTACGGCCTGCGCGATGCGCTCGCCGACCTGGGGCGCGTGTTCATCGTCGCGCCGGATCGCGACCAGAGCGCGACCAGTCACAGCCTCACGCTCTACCGCCCGATGCGCATCGAGAACCCCGCGCCCGACGTCTACGCGGTCGACGGCACGCCGACGGACTGCGTGCTCATCGCCATGCACGGACTGTTGAACGAGCCGATCGACCTCGTGGTCAGCGGCGTCAACCGTGGGGCGAACATGGGCGATGACGTGTTCTACTCGGGCACGGTCGCCGCCGCGATCGAGGGCGCGATGCAGGGCCTGCCCGCGATCGCCGTGTCGCTCGCCGTCTCGGGACTCGCCGACTTCACCTACGCCTGCGCATTCACGCGCCGGCTGGTCGAGGCGGTCCGGCGGGAGGGGATGCCGGCCAAGAGCGTGCTCAACGTCAACGTGCCGAACCGGCCGGCGGCCGAGGTGGCCGGGGTCGAAGTCACCCGCCTCGGCAAGCGGGTCTACCAGGACACGCTGATCGAGCGCACCGACCCGCGTGGCCGCAAGTACTACTGGATCGGCGGCGATGCGCCCGTCTGGGATCCCGAGCCCGAAACCGACTTCCTGGCCGTCGACCGTGGGTTCGTGAGCGTCACGCCGCTCCATCTGCTGCTCACCGATGAACCGCTGCGGGAGCGCCTCTCCGGGTGGCGTTTGACGCCCTGAGCGAGGCCGGTTGGCAGGGGGCGGGGGCTGTGCTAGGGTCCCGGGGTCGATGATGGCCCCGGGTGACCGGGGTTGTTCTGTGTCGGGGCGTAGCGCAGCCCGGTAGCGCACCTGCTTCGGGAGCAGGGGGTCGGAGGTTCAAATCCTCTCGCCCCGACCACTTCGTGGAAGGCCCTTCGGCGTCGCCGCCGGAGGGTTTTCTGTTGCGGACGGCCCGCTCGCTGGAGACCCTTCCCGCTGATCATGACTCCGGCTCTCGCTCCCGATCGCCGCCTCGCGGCCCTCCCCCCCGGCGGCTTCGCCGCGCGCCTCGACGAGGCGTGGCAACTTGCCACGCGCGCCCGCCGACTCGACGCCGAGCAGGTCGACCTGCTGCTCGGCGCCCGGGGCTTCGACGCCATCGCCTTCGCCGAGTTCTGCGAACGGGCGCGCGTCGCGGGAATCGTGCTCGAGGGCGTCGATCCCGAGCCCGGTGCGACCGACACCGACCTGGCCGAGGCGCGCGCGGCCCGCGAGCACGTGGGGGCCATCGGCAGCCGCGGCTTCGACGATCCCGAGAACCAGAACCTCAATCGCTACCTGCACGAAATCCGCCGCTTCGCCACGCTCGACGGCGAGGGCGAGCGCACGCTGGCGCGCACGCGCGCCCTGGGCGGCCCGGCGGGGGAAGTCGCACGCCGCACGCTGATCCTCGCCAACCTGCGACTGGTCGTGTTCTTCGCCCGACGCTATCGCAACCGCGGACTCGCCTTCCTCGACATCATCGAGGAGGGGAACCTGGGTCTCATCACTGCGGTCGATCGGTTCGACCCCGAGCGCGGCGTGCGCTTCGTCACCTACGCATCGTGGTGGATCCGCCAGGCGATCCTGCGCGGCATCGCCGAGACCGCGAACGCGGTGCGCATCCCGATTCGCGTGCTGCGCCAGGTGCAGCGGCTGGTCGCCGCCGAGCGGCTGTTGCGCCACCGGAACGGGCACGAGCCGAGCCCGAACGAGCTCGCCGCCGCACTGGGCCTGGCCCTGCCGCAGGTCGAGCGCCTGACCCGCCTGCGCCGCTCGATCGGCGCACCCGCGGAGCTGTCCGCGCTCGAGCTCGCGCCGGAATCGATCGACCACGACGCCGCGCAGGCACCGCCGTCGATCGAGACACTCATCGAGTGGCAGCTCGACCACGAACGGCTCGAGGCGTTCCTGCGCCGCCTTGGCCCGCGCGAGGAGAAGGTCCTGCGCATCCGCTACGGCTTCTTCGACGGCGTGGCGCGCACCCTGCAGCAGACCGGCGACGCGCTGGGCGTGACCCGCGAGCGCGTGCGCCAGATCGAGGAGCGGGCGCTGTCGCGCCTGCGCGAGATGATGGACGTGCAACCGACCTGGGAGACGGAGGAATGGTGAGCGAGACATTCGAACGCCCGAAGACACCGGGAGCGCCGCTCGCGGACTGGGTCCGCACCGTGCCCGACTGGCCCAAGCCCGGCGTGCAGTTCCGTGACCTGACACCGCTGTGGGCCGACGGCGCGGCATGGGCGCGCACCGTGGCCCGCCTCGCCCGTCCGTTCGATCCGCTGCCGCCGGCGGTCGTGCTGGGGATCGAAGCCCGCGGCTTCGTCGTCGCCGCAGCACTCGCCGCACGCTGGGGAGCCGGGCTGCTGCTGGCGCGCAAGCCGGGCAAGCTGCCGGGTGCGGTGCACCGCGAGGACTACGCGCTCGAATACGGGACCGCTGCCATCGAGGCGCACCGCGGCGTCGTGCCGGCGGGCAGCCGTGTGCTCATCGCCGACGACGTGCTCGCCACGGGCGGCACAGCGTTCGCCGCGCTCGCACTGGCGCGAGCGCTCGAGGCGCAACCGATCGGCTTCGCGTTCATCCTCGAGATCGAAGCGCTGGACGGCCGGTCACGCCTGGGCGCCGGGCTGCCGATCGAGGTCGCGATCGCCTACGACGCGGCGGGGCAACCCCGCGAAGCCGCGCGTGGCTGACCACCTCACCCCGGAGACCTCGCATGCGCCCCGTCACCGCCGCCGACCTCGTCGCCGTCCACGCGCTCGAGCGCCGGATCGAGACTCACGAGGGCCGGCCTCTCGCCACGCCGTACGCGGAGTTCGAGGAGTGGCTCACGGACCCGTTCCTCGATCTCGCGCGCGACACGCGACTGGTCGAGCGGGACGGTGCGGTGATCGGATGGGGCCGCGTGTGGTGCCGCGACGAGCGCGAACGCGAGGCCCGTGCGTATCTGTTCGGCGGCGTCGACCCGGCGCACCGGCGACAGGGGATCGGCGGCGAGATTCTCGCCTGGTCGATCGCGGCCGCCACGGAACGCCTGGCCGCCGCGCCCGATGGCATTCCGCGCGTTCTGCGAACCGTGGCCTTCGCCGAGCGGGACGATGCGTTCGCGCTGTTCGCCTCCAAGGGGCTTGAACCCGCCCGCTACAACGACGAACTCCTGCGCGACCTCGCCGTTCCGTCCGCGGCGCCGGATTGCCCCGGCATCGAGATCGTCCCGTGGGACGATGCGCGATCCGAAGAGGCGCGGATCGCGGAGAACGAGGCGTTCGCCGACCACTGGGGCTCGGCTCCGCGCGATTCGGCCGCCTGGCAGCAGGACCTCACGGGCCACGGCTCCCGCCCCGATCTGTCGTTCCTGGCACTCGACGGGGATCGCGTCGTGGGCGTCTGCCGGAACCTCGCGTTTCCCGACGACGAGGCCGTCACCGGACGACGGGAGGCCTGGATCCAGAACCTGAGCACCGTGCGTTCGCACCGCAAGCGCGGGATCGCCTCGGCGCTCGTCGCCGCGTCGATCGTGGCGTTCCGGCAGGCGGGATTCACGCACGCCGCGCTCGGCGTCGACAGCGAGAATCCGAGCGGGGCGTACGGGCTTTACGAGCGCCTCGGATTCCGCGCCATGCATCGCATCGTCATCTGCCAGAAAACGCTCGATCAGGACAACAGCCGAGAGCGGTAGCGGCGACTGAGGCGCAGTTCCGTGCCGTCGTCGAGCCGCACGTCGAAGTCACCGTGCGCGGCGGCGACGATCTCGAGGATGCAGTCAACGCGCACCAGCGTCCCGCGGTGAATGCGCGCGAACCGGGAGGGGTCGAGCCTGGCCTCGAGCTCGGCCATGGTGGCACGCACGAGGTGCGTGCCCTGCGCCAGGTGCAACTCGGCATAGTTGCCCGCCGCCCCGATCCAGCGCACGTCGCCGACGGGCACGAAGCGGATGCGCTCGCGCTCGCGCACGGTGAAGCGCTCGATACGCCGCGCCTCTTCGCCACGTCCCCGGCGCACGTCGTCGAGCAGCGCCGCCAGCCGCGTCGGACCCTCGCGCTCCGCGCCGCGAGCCAGCTCACGGCGGGCGCGCTCGAGCGCGATCCGGAAGCGCTCCTCGCGCACCGGCTTCAGGAGGAAGTCCAGCGCCGCCAGGTCGAACGCGCGCAGCGCGTGTTGCTCGTGCGCGGTGACGAAGATCACCTCGGGCAGGTGCGTCTCGGCGATTCCCTCGAGCACGTCGAAGCCGTCACCGTCGGGCATCTGGACGTCCAGAAAGAGCAGGTCCGGCCGTTCTCGCTTGACGAGCGCGATCGCCTCGGCCGGCGTGCCCGCCTCGCCGGCGATCTCGACGTCGGTTTCCGCGGCCAGCCACAGGCGCAAGCCTTCGCGGGCGACCGGCTCGTCGTCGACGAGCGCGACGCGGATCACGACGCACCCTCCTTCGGCTCGAGGCGCCGCCACGGCAGGCGCATCGTCACCCGGCCACCGCCGCCAGCGGGCGTGTCGCAGCGCAGCGTCCCGCGCGCACCATAGAGCAGACGCAGCCGCTCGCGCGTGTTCGTGAGGCCGACCCCGGTCTCGGTCGCGGCCTCGGCGCCGCCGCCGGCGAAGCCCGGCCCGTCGTCGCTCACCTCGATCACCAGGTCGCCGCCGTCGCGCCGTGCCGCAACGCGCACGCGCCCGCCGCGCGCGGTCGTGAGCCCGTGCTCGATCGCGTTCTCCACCAGGGGCTGGACCACGAGCGCCGGTACGGCCGCGTCGCGCGTGTCCTCGTCGATCGCCCACTGCACCTCGAGCCGGTCGGGGAAACGAATCCGCTGCAGGTCGACGTAGCGCTCGAGGAACGCGAGCTCCTCGCGCAGCGGGATCTCGTGGCGGGCCGGCTCGCGAAACGAGGCGCGCAGCAGTTCGCCCAGGTCACCGATCGCGCGATCGACCGCGGCGCCGTCGCCGCGGCGGGCCAGCACGGCGATCGCGTTCAGCGTGTTGAACAGGAAGTGCGGCCGGATCTGCGCCTGCAGGCCCTCGAGGCGGGCGGCGGCCAGGCTTTCGGCCAGGCGGGCCGTCGCGATCTCGCGCTCGTCGGCCTCGCGGCGCGCGGCGAGCAAGAGGAGAATCGCCGTGATCCCCACGTACAGGCTGGCCTCGAGCGCGACATAGAACACCCAGGTGTGAATCAGCGCGTGCATGCCGAGGAACGGCCCGTGCCGCCCGATCGACACGTGCGTGGCGATGAGCAGGCCGATGTGGAGTCCCACGAACACGGCCGCACCGCCCATGTGCGCCACGAGCGCGGTGAGCGTGTGGCCGCGGCGGAGCGGGAAGCGCGCCGCCATGAACGCGCACCACGGCGAGACGGCGATGAGCGTGAGCCCCATGGCCAGCATGCGCCGCCAGTGCTCGTCGCCGCCGAAGCCGTGGCCGTCGAGCACGCGCGTCAGCGACGAGCGCGAGATCTCGAGGACGGCAAGGAACGTCGCCGTGGCCAGCGCGAGGAGGATGGAACGGAGGATGGGTCGCATCGCGGTCGATCGTAGCATCCCGCGCATCCCGCGCGTGCTCCGCTCGTCCCTGCCAACCCGCCGCTCGTCCCGTGGTCGCGGCGCGCAGCCCCGGCGAGCGCGATGCTGCGTCCATGATCAACGTCCGCGGGCTCACCAAGGCGTATCCGCAATCGGCCGGCGCGTTCCAGGCGCTGCGCGGAATCGACCTCGACATCCGTCCCGGCGAGTTCGTCGCCATCGTCGGGAAGTCCGGGAGCGGCAAGTCGACGCTCCTCAACCTGCTCGGCGGCATCGATCGCCCGACGACCGGGAGCGTGAAGGTCGAGGGCACCGCGATCGAGTCGCTGTCGGCCACCGCACTCGCGCGCTGGCGCGGACGCCGGGTCGGCTTCGTCTTCCAGTCGTTCCAGCTCCTGCCCACGCTCACCGTGCGCGAGAACGTGATGCTGCCGATGGACTTCGCCGGCCATGGCCCCGAGCGTGGGCGGGCCGATCGTGCCCTCGAGTTGCTCGACCAGGTCGGGGTCGCCGACCAGGCCGACAAGCTGCCGGCCGCACTCTCGGGCGGCCAGCAGCAGCGCGCGGCGATCGCGCGCGCGCTGGCGAACGACCCGCCGCTCCTGCTCGCCGACGAGCCGACCGGCAACCTCGACTCGGCCACGGGCGGAGCGATCTTCCGGCTGTTCGCCACGCTGGTCGCCGCGGGCCGCACGATCGTCGTGGTCACCCACGAGCGCGATTCCGACTCGGGCGTGCAGCGCCGCATCACGCTCGCCGACGGCGCGGTCGTCGCGTGATGGCGCCGCGCTGGAGGAAGGCGACGCGCGACCTCCTGGCCCGCCCCGGACGCACCGCGCTCGCCATCCTCGCCCTCGTCGCCGGCGTGTTCCAGGTCGGCGCGATGCTCTACAAGTTCGCGCTCCTGCAGCCCGAGCTGACGACGATGTACGGCCGCACCGATCCGGCCGCGGCGGTCTTCACGACCGACGTGGCAACGGACGACGTCGTCGACATCGTGCGGCGCGTCCCCGGCGTCGGCCACGCCGAAGCGCGCCCGGTCGTGCTCGCGCGGGTGCGGAAGGGCGACGCGGAGTGGATCCCGGCCGTGGTCTCGGTCGTCCGCGACTTCGACGCGCAGCAGATCGACACGTTCAAGCCCGAGGCCGGCGCGTGGCCGCCGGGGCGCGACGAGATCGTGCTCGAACGGAGCGCCCTCGAGTTCGCGCACATCGCCATCGGCGACACCGTCACGCTGCGCCTGCCGGGCGGGGAGGATCGCGCCGTGCGCGTCGCGGGCACGGTGTACGCGCCGGGCCTGGCCCCGGCGTGGATGGAGCACGTCGTCCCGGCCTGGGTGACCTGGGACTCGCCCGTGCGCGGCCCCGCCGACGGATCGGGTGAGTCGGCCCAGATCCGCATGCGCGTCGCCGACCACGCCCTCGACGAGGGCTACGTCCAGGAGGTGGCCGACTCGGCACAGGCCGCGCTCGAGCGCGCAGGGCACGTCGTGTCGCGCGTGACGATTCCGCCACCCGGCAAGCACCCGCACGCCGACCAGATGGCCGCCTTCCTCTTTCTTCTCCTGACCTTCGGCATCCTCAGCTTCGCGCTGAGCATGCTGCTGGTGACCGGCATGATCCACGGACTCATGCAGGAGCAGGTACGCGAGGTCGGCGTGATGAAGGCGCTGGGCGCCACCGACCCCCAGGTCGCCGGCATCTACCTGGGGCAGGTCGCGATTCTCGCCGCGGTCGCGCTCGTGATCGGCACGCCGATCGGCCTGTTCGTGGGCAGGGTCTACGCCGAGTTCTCGGCCGGCATCTTGAACGTCGACCTGACGCACCGCCCGTTCCCGATCTGGTTGCTGTTCGCCGAGCTGGTGCTGGGCGTGGTCCTGCCGCTGCTGGTCGCGCTGATCCCGATTCGCCGCGCCGCGCGCGTCTCCGTGCACGAGGCGCTGTCCGATGGGGCGGGCGCACGGGCGTTCGGCGAGCGTCCGTTCGAGCGGGCCTTGCTGTCGATCCGCGCGCTGCCGCGGCCGCTCGCGTTATCACTGCGCACCGCGCTGCGGCACCCCGCGCGCGTCGCGCTCACGGTGGCGATGCTGGCCGTCGGCGGGGCGGCGTTCATGGCCGCGCTCAACACGGCCGCGGCGTGGAACGGCGCGGTCGAGAACGACTTCGCGCACCGGAGATACGACCTGACCGTGGTGCTTGCCGAGTTCCAGGCGACCGCCGAGCTCGATCGCACCCTCGCGGCGGTGCCCGCGGTCGCGCATGCCGAGTACTGGCCCGGGGCCAGCCCGTACCTGGTCGGCCCGCACGGCGTCTCGACCGTGACGGCGACGATGCTCGGGCCCGATCCGGGATCGGAACTCCTGCGGCTTCCGCTCGTGTCCGGTCGCTGGCTCGAACCGGGCGACGTCGACGCCGTCGTGATCAACCAATCGGTGGTGAAGAACCTGCCCGGGATCGGCGTCGGCGACTCGGTCGGCGTCCGCCAGCGGGGGAGGACGACGCGCTTCCCCATCGTCGGCATCGTCAAGGAGATCGCACCCATGCCGGCAATCTACGCGCCGCCCGGCGCGGTGCGCGGCGTCACGGGCCGCGTGCCGGGCGAATCGCGCTCAATCCGCATCGTCTCGCGCTCCCACGACGACGCCGGACAGCTCCGCGCCGCGCGCGCCCTCGAGACCGCGTTCGAAGCCGCGGGGATCGAGGTCACCGGCATGCACCGCATGCTCGACCAGAAGAAGGGGATCCTCGACCACCTCGTCATCCTCATCTCGATCCTGACGATGGCATCCCTGATCGTCGTCATCGTCGGCGCGATCGGGCTCGCCTCGACGCTGACCATGAGCGTTGTCCAGCGCACGCGCGAGATCGGGATCCTCAGCGCCATCGGCGCGACGCCGCGCACGATCGCGGGGCAGGTCGCTTTCGAGGGGCTGCTGCTGGCGGTCCTCTCGTGGCTCGCGGCGTTCGTCCTGTCGATCCCCTTGAGCTGGGGGCTGGAGTACGCCGCCGGGATGATCTTCCTGCGCATGCCGCTGCCGTTCTCGCTGTCGCCGAGTGCGGCCGGCACGTGGCTCGCGCTCGTCGTGGTGCTGGCGCTGGTCTGCAGCTTCTACCCGGCACGCCGCGCGACCGGGCTCTCCGTCCGCGAAGCGCTGGGCAGTACGTGATCCCGCGCAGCGTCGTGACTCGTTCCGCACTCCGGAGGTCGTCCATGCGTATGTCTATCGTCGCAGCCGTCGTCGCCCTGTCTCTCGCCGCGGCCAACGCTGCCACAGCCGCCCCGGCCCGCGACGGCTGGCCCGACACGCCGGCGGGGGGCATCGGCCGCCGCTGGGTCGCCGCGTTCTGCGCCGGCGACTCGGCCATGAAGGCGTTCCAGGACAAGGAGCTGTCGGCCGAAGCGAAGGCCAAGCGCACGAACGAGGAGCGGAGAGCGACCTACAAGAAGCTGCATGCCCAGCTCGGCGCGCTCACGCTGGGCAAGGTCGTCAACTCGAAGCCCGAGGAGCTGACGGTGAAGCTGCTCGACGCCGATGCGAAGTCGCATGAGTTCACGTTCAAGGTCGTGGTCGGACCGCCGGCAAAGCTCACCTCGGTGGCGATGAAGCAGTCGCACTTCCAGCATGGCGGGGGCGGTCACGGCGAGTGAGCCGCGCCGGTCAGGACGGAACTTCGAGCAGCGTGGCGAGGGCGGCGAGGTCCGCGACGGTGACGTCCGCAACCGCCGGGCGGTGGTGCGGCCGCGTGACGAGCACGGTGGTGAGACCGCGCCGCGTCGCCTCGGCGAGGTCATAGTCGGCGTAAGCCGAGACGTGCCACCACGAGCGCCCGCGGTCGACACCGGTGCGCGCGGCACACGCGTCCCACACGCGCGGGTCCGGCTTGTACAGCCTCGTCTCCCCGGCACACAGCCACAGCGACCACGGCACGCCGAGGCGCGCGCGCACGCGCTCGCCCTGGTCGACGTCGCTGTTGGTGAGCGCGACCAGCGGGGCGATGCGCGCCAGACGCGCCAGAGCGAGCGACGCCTCCGGAAACGGCGGCCAGTCGCCGACGGTGGCGGCGACCACCTCCGCCTGCGCAGCGGGGAGCCCGAGCACCTCGACCAGGCTCGCCGCGACGATCGAACGATAGGAGCGCCCCGGGTGCGCCTGCTCGCGCCGCCCCTGCGCATCGATGAGGGCGTCGAAGCCCTTCGAATCGTCGAGCGCCCACGGGAGCGAGACGTCGATCGCCGCAAGCGCCTCGGTGAGCCCACGCCGCCAGTCGACGACGGTGCCGAAGATGTCGAAGGTGAGTTGGACGGGTGTGGTGGGAGGCACGGACGTGGTTCTCCTCGGCGCAGGGCGAGCGCAGTCGCACGTGGTCTTGAAAGTGCCCCCGGGGTGACTCGAACACCCGGCACGCAGTTTAGGAAACTGCTGCTCTATCCACCTGAGCTACGGGGGCACGGAACTCGGAACACGTTCGCCCGCAGCAGGGTGCGGGACGGACTTCCGCCGCAGTCTAAGCCATGCCGATGGGTCGCGTCCCGCCCCCAGTTCGGGATGACGGGCGGGACGCCTCGCGCCTATGCTCATTGCCCATCTGCTTCCCGCACCGACGGAGGACGTTCGATGAGCCCGCTTCGATCCGCAATCCTGTCTGCCCTCGGCGCGACTCTCGTCGCCACGCCCGCCTTTGCCTGGCCGACCGTCGACGTCACCGCCAGCGAGGTCCTGAGCGTCGACCCGCCGCGCGTCCGCACCACGTTCGAGATCGGCTCCTCCGGATACGAGCCCGGTTGCGGGCTGCAGTACGTCGAGATCACGCCGCTCGACCCCCAGGCGGTCCACATCTTCGCGTGCGGCGCACCGGCCGGCTGGCACTGCGGCGAGGCACTTCCCCTCGGCAGCGGTGCGATGTATTTCGCGAACCCCGACAACCGGCCCGGCCTCACATTTTCGATCGTCACGGAGCAGGCGAGCCCCTGCATGAAGTTCTACTACCACGATCCGGTGCTCGCCCGTGTGCCGGCGCCCGAACTGAACTACCGCTAGGAGGCGCCGGGCCCGGAGCCGCAAACGAATCGACCCCCGGGGCCGAAGCCTCGGGGGTCGTGCTCGTTTCAGCTCCGCCGAGTTCTACCGCCAGAGCGCCTTCACCCGGCCCCACGTCGAGACCTTCGCCGCCGTCGGGTGATCGGGGCGGAACGCGACGTCGACGATCTTGTCGCCCGGGTTCGGAACAAGGAAGTTCGGATTGAGCTCGACGTACGTCGTCGGGTCGAACTCGTGCACCTGCGTCGTCACGCCGTCGGCAATCAGGATGTTCCCGGTGTGCGGGCTGATGACGACGCCGTGCGGGCGCTGCCAGCCGGTGCCCGCGAAACTGCCGGTCAGGACCACGCCGTTGTACACGTAGCAGAGGTTCGGGCCCATCGCGGTGACCAGCATGCGGCCGCCCGGCAGGAACGCGACGTCGTTGGCGCGCGCGCCGAAGGGCAGGGGGATGATGTTGTACGGAATGCCCGTCACCTCGTCGAGCTCGAAGACCTGGTACGAGCCGTACGAGCAGACGTACAGGTGACCGTTCGGTCCGTACTCCATGTCCGCCGCCTCGGGCACCGGGAAAAGGATCCGGATGAACGCACCGGTCACGCCGTCGTACTCGCGCACGTCGTTGGTGCTCCACGAGCCGATGAACACGTTCCCGGCCGAGTTGTAGATCCCGGCCCACTGCACGCCACCAGCGGGACTATAGGTCTTGATGAAGTTGCCGTTCGTCGCGTCGTACTCGTCAACGCCGCCGCCAAAGGAGCCGACGAGCGCACGGTCGTTCGTGGCGCCGAAGTGGATGCCGAGGATTCCGGAGCCGTTGACGGCCGATGCGAAGTTACCGAGGTAGTTGCCGGTCGTCCCCGTGTAGGCGCGGGTCAGGTTCGAGGCGTCGCTGGTGACGAAGAGGTCACCGATGCCTCCGGCGAAGGCGAAAGCCGGGCGGGCCGATGCGCCCGCGCCCAGGAGGATGCTGACGGCGAGCATGGACGAGAGGATCGAATGCGTGCGCAAGCGGATCATGAATGGGCTCCGAGGGCAGGGGGGGGCAACCACGACCTGCGTGCAGCTCGCCCGCAGGACAGGCCAAAGACGATAGGTCGGCTCGCCCTCGACGTCAAGCAGAACTCGTTGTAGGATACGGAGGTCCGGGGGTGCCAGGCGCCCCGGAAACCCGTTCGCCGAGCTCACCCGAGGCCCAAGGAGTCCGCACCCCATGACCCCGACCACCGCCGCCGAACGCCTCACCGATCCCGCCACGGTGAAGGTCGGCGACCAGTCGATCGACCTGCCCGTCCTGCGCGGCAGCGAAGGCGAGACCGCGATCGACATCTCGACCCTGCGCGCCAGGACCGGGGCGATCACGATCGACAACGGGTATGGCAGCACGGGCGCCTGCAAGAGCGCGATCACGTTCATCGACGGGGACAAGGGGATCCTGCGCTACCGCGGCTATCCCATCGACGAGTTGGCCGAGAAGAGCACCTTCCTCGAGGTCGCCTGGCTGCTGCTCAATGGCGAGTTGCCCACGCCCAAGCAGCTCGAGTTGTTCCGCCACGAGATCGTGCATCACACCATGCTGCACGAGAACTTCCGGCGCTTCTTCGAGGCGCTGCCCAAGGACGCGCACCCCATGCCGGTGCTGTCCGCCGCGGTGGGGGCGTTGTCGACGTTCTACCAGGATCCCGAGAGCGAGCACGCCGTCCACGAGACGGTCGTGCGCCTGCTGGCCAAGATGCCGACGCTCACGGCGTACGCCTACAAGCACTCGATCGGCCAGCCGTTCATGTACCCGAAGAACGACCTCGACTACACCGAGAACTTTCTCTACATGACGTTCGGCACGCCGAGCGAGCACTACGAGATCGACCCGGTCGTGGCCAAGGCGCTCGACCTGCTGCTGATCCTGCACGCCGACCACGAGCAGAACTGCTCGACCAGCACCGTGCGCGCCGTCGGCAGCTCCAACGCAAACCTGTTTGCCAGCATCGCCTCCGGGATCAGCGCGCTGTGGGGACCGCTGCACGGCGGCGCCAACCAGGAAGTGATCGAGATGCTCGAGCGCATCGCCAACGAGCACGGCAGCGCCGCGAAGTTCGTCGAGCGGGCGAAGGACAAGAAGGACGACACGCGGCTCATGGGCTTCGGCCATCGCGTGTACAAGAACTTCGATCCGCGCGCGGCCATCCTCAAGCGCACGTGCACGGAGGTCCGCGACCGGCTGGGCGCCGGCAGCCGCATGCTCGACATCGCGCTGGAACTCGAGGAGATCGCACTGCGCGACGAGTACTTCATCAGCCGCAAGCTCTATCCCAACGTCGATTTCTACTCGGGGATCATCTACCAGATGATCGGGATCCCGGTGAACATGTTCACCGCGATGTTCGCCCTCGGTCGCCTGCCCGGCTGGATGGCGCACTGGCTCGAGATGCGCAGCGATCCCGAGACCCGCATCGTGCGGCCGCGCCAGCTCTACGTCGGGCCGACGCAGCGCCCGTACGTGCCGATCGGTCAGCGCACGTCGTAGACCCTAGAAGGGGTAGCCGGCGGCGAGCAGCTTCGCGAGCTCCCTGTCGAGACCGTAGACGTCGGGGTACAGGTGCAGGCGACCGTTCTCTTCGGCGACTGCGGTGGCATAGACAATGAGCACCGGGATCGGCCGTTCCAGGTTCACCTGGAGCGGCCGTTCCGCATTCATGGCCACCTCGATCTTCTCCTTCGTCCAGTCGGGCTGGTGGCGCAGCACGTGCTGCGCCAGCGCGACCGGATCGGAGACGCGGATGCAGCCGTGGCTGAAGTCGCGGCGCTCGGCGGCGAAGCGCCCCTGCGCGTTCGTGTCGTGCAGGTAGATCGAGTACGGGTTCGGCAGCATGAACTTGACGCGGCCCAGCGCATTGTCCGGGCCGGGCTTCTGCCGCACGCGCACGCCGCGGCCGATCGACGCGATCGCGGACGCCGTCGCTGGCACGACGGTCGAACCCTGCACCAGCTCGAAGTCGCCACGTTCGAGGTACGCCGGATCGCGCTGCGCCTTCGGGCGGATCTCGCCGTTGGCGATCGACGCGGGCACATCCCAGTAGGGCCGGAAGATCAGGTATTTCATCGTCTCGGTGAACAGCGGCGTCGCCGTGTCGAAGGCACGGCCGACCACGACGTCCATCGGCAGCATCTCCGCCTCGGAGTCATCCGCACCGGAGAACGCGTAGAGGCGGAAGGCGGGCACGTTGACGAGGATGGGCGGCTCGTCGAACGCGTGCGGCAGCCAGCGCCAGCGCTCGAGCGCGAGTTCGATCTCGACCACGCGATCGCCGATGGGGCGCTGCAGGCGCTGCCCCGTCCCCGGGCCGAGGACGCCGTCGACCTTCAGGCCCTGGCGCGCCTGGAAGTTCTTCACCGCGGCGACGAGCGTCTCGTCGTACACGGTGTCGACGATGTCGGTGCGCGCCTGCGCCGCCGGCAGGTCGCCGAGCGCAAGCAACAACCTGCGGAGCCGCGCTCCGCCGGCATACGGTTCGCCGGGCTTGAGCACCTTCGGCAATCCGGGTAACGGCACGAGCGTCGTATCGCGTGCGAGCGTCCGGTAGCGCGCGAGCGCGCCGAGCAGCACGCGGTAGTGGCGCCACGGCGGCTGGACGCGGGAGACCACGCCGACGAGGTCGAGGCCGCGCGCGAGCGAGTCGACGGCGGAGACGGCATCAAACCGCGGACGAGCGATACGCAGTGTCTCGTGCACGCGATCGGGCTGCACGCGCCCGCGCGCGAGCGCCGTGACGAAGCGCAGCGCGCCGACGCTGAGCGCGACGTCGAAGCGCGCCAGGCGTGCGGGATCGCGCTCGACACTTCCCGCGGGGGCGGCGGCCAGCGCACCCGCCTCGGCGACCAGGCGCTGGTCCGCGTACGACGCCGCGGGAAGGCCCAGCTCGGCGGCACGTCCGAGGCACCCCAGCATGGCCTGCGCGGCCGCGCTCGGGCGACCGTCGACGAGCCAGCGCGGGCCACCGCCGCAGGCGACGAGCGAATCGACCGCGGCACCGACATCGGGAAACCGCCCGCCCTCGACCCACGGATGGCGACGCGAGGCAAGCAGCGTTGTGAGTGCGTCCGCAATCCCGGCAGGCGCGGCGGCGCCGGGTGCGGGAGCGGCGATGGCGAGCAGGAGCGTCAACGACAGGGCGAAGCGAATGGGGTGTCGGCGCATGAGCGCACGCTAGTCGATGCCCGCAGGCCCGGCAAGCCCTCGGGGCAACTACGCGGCTTCGCGAGCCTCGACGAGGTCGCGCAGGTGGGAGACCAACTCGAGCGCGCGCGCCGCATCGCGCGACAGCGTCGCAGCGGTGACCCTGGCATCGCCACTGCCGCGCGCGGCGCGCAGCGCTTCGCAACCCGAGGCGATACGGGCCAGGCGCTCCTCGAGTTCGCGCGCGACGCCGCCGCCGAGAAACGCCAGCGTGGCGAAGGCGCGCTCGTCCTCGGGGCCACCGAGGTCATGCGCGCGGCCCTCGTGGGCGTGCGGATCGAAGCCGCGAACGAGCGCCGCCAGGCGTTCGAGCGCGGGCTTGCCGCCGGAGCGGGCGACGCGATCGAAGGCGCAGACCACACCGGTGACGTGACCATCGGCCCCGAAGTAGGGGACGCCCCCGCACCAACGCCACTGTGTGCGCTCGTGATCGAGCGACGGCGGGAGGCCTGGCGCGGTCGCGAGGTCGGCGATCGCGAGCGGGTCGGTCTGCAGTGCGGCGAGCCGCGCAAACGCGCGGACGGCCTCGCCGTCGGGGCCCTCGGCCTCGCCGGGGGCGAGTCCGTGGAACGCCTCGACCGCGTCGCCGTTGCCCACCGTGAAGCGCGCGTAGGCGACCGGCGTGCACACGACCGCCGAGGCCGCACGGGCGAGATCGCTGGCGGCGAGTGCGATGGAGCCCTGTTCGGTGGGATTGTGGAGCTTCATGCGCGGGTTATCGGCAGGAAGGTCCCGCTTCTGCAGGGAGACCGGGATCGGCCGGGACGAGCGGGCAGGGGTGCCGCGGGCAGACAAATTCCTGACTTGCAGGGCAGTTCGATATCTGTTCAAATACTATTCGTGATTTGGGCAGGAGGCGCTCTTCGAGCCTTTGGGGATGAGAGGGAGCCCCTCCGGGGAGAAGTCCCGTCCTCCTCCCAAATCCGCTGAACTCCCTCGGCCAACACTAACGAAGCGGAGCTCCATCATGATTCGCAGACTCTTCGTCACTCTGGGCGCCATCGCGGTCCTCACCGCCGCCATCGCACCCGCCGATGCCCAGCCGCGCAATCCGAACAAGGATCTGATCCAGACGGCCCAGGCCGCGGGTTCGTTCAAGACGTTGCTCAAGGCGATCCGCCTCGCCGACCTGCAGGGCACGTTGAAGACCGGCGGCCCCTTCACCGTCTTCGCACCGACCGACGAGGCGTTCGCCAAGCTTCCCCCCGAAACGCTGGCCGCGGTCCTCGCCGACAAGGCGCTGTTGCGCTCGATCCTGCTCTACCACGTGGTCGACGGCGCGGTCTACGCGAAGGACGTCGTGGGGCTGAACTCCGCGCCGACGCTCAACGGCGCGTCCGTCGCGATCGCGGTCGTCGGCGAGGGCGTCGTGCTCAACGGCAACACGAAGGTGGTCGCTACCGACATTCAGGCCAAGAACGGCGTGATCCACGTCCTCGACTCGGTCCTCCTGCCGCCGGCGGGGCAGTAACCCCCCGGTAGCGGGAATCGGCGGGCCGGTTCCCAACGCCGGCCCGCCTTCGTCCTTCACCCTTTCGCCCGTGACCGCTACTCTCGGGCTCATGGTCTCCACCCGGAAGGCGGACGCAGTGGAAGGTCGGCTGACGATCGGCGCACTCTCGCGCGCCACCGGGATTCCGATCGAGACCCTGCGCACGTGGGAGCGCCGTTACGCGTTTCCCGTCCCCGCGCGGAAGCCATCGGGCCACCGCGTCTATCCGCTGTCGGCGGTTCCACGCCTGCGCCGCGTCGCCGAGGCGCTCGCCCGCGGACATCGCGCGGCCGAAGTCGTGCCCATCTCCGAGCGCGCGCTCGAGACGCTGCTCGAGTCCTTGCGTACGCGCACGCCCGCCGAGCCGTCGTCGACTGTGGCCGCCGCGCTGCCGGTCGACGCTCCCGCCGAGATTCGCGAACTGCTCGCCGCCGTCGCCGAATTCGACGGTCCGGTCCTGCGCCGTCGCTTCGAGCAGGGGTGGATCGCGCGCGGTCCGATGAACTTTCTCGATTCGGTCGCCGCGCCGTTCCTGCGCGCGATCGGCAGCGCCTGGGAGCGCGGCGAGTTCGGCGTTCGCCATGAGCACTTCGCGTCGGCGCGCCTGTCGGACTTCCTGCGCGAGGCGCGCCGGTCGTTCGAGGACCGTGCCACGGGGCCGCGCGTCGCGCTCCTGACGCTGCCCGGGGATCAACACGAACTCGGGCTCCTCATGGCCTCGATCGCGTTCGCGCTGGAGGGCTGGCGCATCCTCTATCTCGGCCCGAACACTCCGATCGATCAGGCGGCCTCGCTCGCTCACGATGCCACGCTCGGAGCCGTGGCTGTGAGCGTGTCCGAGTCCTACGCTCCCGAGCAGGCCCGCGAGGAGTTGCGGGCGCTGCGTCGCCTGCTGCCGCGCGCCGTCCGTCTGGTGGCCGGCGGTGCGGGCGCCCAGCCGTTCGAGCTGCGCGGGACGACCTTCCTCGGCGACCTCGAGGCGACAAGGGCCTGGGCCGCGGAATTCGGGGCGAAACTCGCCTGAACCCCGGTCGCCGAGGCCGCCCCACGCCGTTCCGCACAAAAACCTGCATTGACCCCCGGGGCTTTCCGGCCGATCCTCATCCCATGCGCTCGCTTCGTCTCGGGGCCCGCTGGGCGTCCTCCGCCCTGGCGGTCCTCCTCCTCGCCAGTTCGCTGACCTGTCTCACCGCTGCCTGTCGCACGTTGTGCGGCGGGGAGCCGGCGGCGGCTGCGCTCGCGAGCGGCTCGACCGAAACCACGGCTGCGCCGGAAACAAAACTCCCGCCCTGTCATCGCCCCGCCGCTGCCGGCGGAGCGACCGCACCGGCCGGTGGCTGCAAGGTCGGCAGCCCGTGCTGCGCCCAGTGGCTCAACGACCACGCGACATTGCAGATGACCGACCCCGATCCGCTGCGCACGCTGCTGCCGACCGGAGCGACGACGCACGTGGCAACCCTGGCGACGATTTCGCTCGCATTCGCGATTGATCCGCCCGGTCTCGAGTACGTCGAAGATTCAGAAGACCTGGCTCCGCCTGTACCCCGCGCCGCCACCGGCACGCGCGGCCCGCCTCGCGTCGCCCTCGCGGCCTGACGCCGCGCTCGCGCGTCCTTTCGACTCCATCGCACGACCACCGCCGCGCCCGTTCCACGCGTCGGACTCCGTTCGTCTGCACCCCGTCCCGCACACGCGGGGGGAGGTTCGATGTCGTTTCATGTTTCCGGCGCCGAAGGCGCCAGGTCTTTCGCAGTCGTCGCCATCGTCGCGGCCGGGCTCTGTGGCGCGCTCACCCCGACTGCCGCGCAGCAGGTGAATCGCGCCACGGCCGTGACGCGTGCGCTCGAGCGTGCCCCCGAGGCTGCGGCCGACCGCGCGGTTCGCAATGAATCTGCCGCGCTGATCGACGCCGCCGGCGGCGCGCTCGCGAACCCGCGCCTCTCGCTCGAGGGGGAGGGCGACGGCGTGGGCCCGTTCGGCGCCGAGGATCGCCTGCTTCGCCTCGGCCTGTCACAGGAACTCGACGTGCACGGCCGGCGCGGCGCCCGACGTGAGCTCGCACGCGCCGAGGGTGCGGTGACCGAGGCCGCCGTGAGCGAGCGCGAGACGGCGCTCGCCACCCGCACCTCCGAGGCGTACGGCGCGCTGCTCCTGGCGCGACGCCGCGTCGCACTCGCCGACTCGCTCGCCGCCGCAAGCACGCGCCTCGTCGCCGCCGCGCGCGACGCGCAACGCCGCGAGACCGTCTCGCCATACGCGCTCCGCGTGCTCGCCCGCGACGAGGCCCGCCTCGCCGACGACGCACTGCGCGCCCGCGGTGCCGCGGCCGCCGCCGACGCCGCGCTGCGTTCGCTGTTGCTGGCTACGCCCGACGAGCCACTGGTGCTGGTCGACGACCTCGACGAAGCCGCGTGGACCTGCACCCCCGATACGCTGACCGCCCGTGCCCTCGCCGCGCATCCGGCGCTGCGCGAGGCGCGTGCCGGGGAGCAGCAGCTCGGCGCCGAGTCGGCGCTTCTCGCGCGCGAGGGCCGCGCGGCACCCGAGTTCGAGTTGTTCGTGGTCAACGAGCGCGCGCACGTCGAGGGCGAGGCGTTCGGCCCCACGATCGACGCCGTGCCGGGATTCGACGGATTTTCGACCGCGCACACGATCTTCGGTGCCGGCATCACCGTGTCGCTGCCATTCGCGCACACGAACGCGTGGGAGAGCAGCCGCGCGCGCCTCTCGACCGTACGCGCCGCCGCCCAGCGCCGCCGGCTCGAGGCCGGGATCGCGCCGGCCGTGCGCGCCGCCTGCGCCACGCTCGCCGCCGCGCAGGAGCGCGTCGTCCTGCACGCCTTCGGCGTCGCCGAGGCGGGGGAGGACGGCGTCCGCCTCGCCACCGCCTACCGCGAGGGACGCGTCGACCTCGACGCCTACCTCGCACAGCGCGATCGCCTCGCCGCGACGCTCACGGCCCGCCTCGACGCGATCGCCGACGCCGAGGCCGCGCGCACCGAACTGAGCCGCGTCAGCGGACTCGATCCCGTCACTCTCGCCGCGTTTCTCGGCGGCGCTCCCGGAGGAACCTCGCGATGACGACCCTTCACCCGACCCGCACGCTCGCGTGGCTCGTCCTCGCCCCGTTCCTCGTCGTTGCGCTTCTCGGCGCGCTCGCTCCCGTGCGCGCGCACGAGGGGCACGTCCACGCCGAGGCGCCGGCCGCCGCCGTGCGCCCCAGCACCGATGCCCGCGCGCCGCGCGTGGCCACCAGCGAGGAGCACGAGCTCCTCGTCCGCACCGAGCCCGTCCCGGCAGGCGCCCCGGCGCACGTCCAACTGCTGCTCGCCGACGCAACGACGAACGGGCCGATCGTGGGCGCCACGCTCGAAGTCACCCCGGCGGGGTCCGACTCGGCGTGGAGCGCGACCGCGATCGCCCCCGGGATCTACGACGTGATCGTCGCCGATCCCGCGCGCCGCCTCGACGTGCTCGTGCGCCACGGCGACACGCTCGACCTGCTCAGCGTCCATTCGCTGGCAACGGCCGCAGATACGGCATCCCCGGCCGCCGCGACGCGCCCACGCCTGCCCAGGCTGCCCGCCTGGGGCTGGATCGTCGCCGCGCTCGCTGCGCTCGGCGCGCTCCTCGGGCTCCTGCGCCGGCGGGGGGCGCGGCGTGCCGTCACCCTCCTGATCATTGCCGGGCTTGGCCTTGCGATACTCGGTTCGAGCGTCGCGCGAGCCCATGATGGTGTCGTCCACGACAACGAGAAGGAGGCATCGACCGGGGGTCCGTCCGGCGACCGCCTGATCGGCAGCGGAAGCGTCCCCGCCGGCGCGCGCTACGTCGCCAAGGAAGCGCAGTTCGAGATTGGGCTGCGCACCGACGTCGTGCGGGCCGAGACGCTGGCGCCGACGCGCTCGGCGTTCGGGACCGTGGTC
>JANPEF010000159.1:0-28869 GCA_031431875.1 Candidatus Eiseniibacteriota bacterium
TGCGCTCGTGCGCAAACACGCCGCCGTCCCCGAACGGCGAGAGCTGCAACAGCCCGAAGAACCCGCGGCGCACGAGAAGCTGGCCGCGGTGGGTGAACACCTGCTCGTAGGCGTAGAACGCGGGCGCGGCATCGCGCGCGAGCGCTCCCGCCGCGCGCCACGCGGCGAGCGTGCGACCGGCAACGGCGTAGCGGCTGCCCTCGCCCGCGGCGGGGTCGTCCTGCGGCAGGATCAGGTGCACGGGGTTGTGGTCACCCGCCGCGAGCCGCGTGCGCTCGGCGGGCGCGATCACGTCGTAGGGCGGCGACAGGCGTTCGGCGATGGCAGCGGCTGGGCCGGCGGGACGCACGGCACGGAACGGCAGGACGACGGGCATGGGCCGCAGGATGCCCGGTTCACGCGGTCCTTGCAAGTCCGGGACGCCGCTTCGCACGGGGCGCTGGCGATCGTCCCTGTCCCGCGGTAGGATCGCACCGCTCGTCCCCCACCTGCGCCTTCGCGCGGCCCACCACGCGTCCGGCACATGCCGGCGAGGAGTCGATCATGAACAGGGAATCCATCACCCGAAGCTGGGACTACGTTCGCCAGGTGCAGGGCGTCGGCCTGCGCGCGGTCGCCGCGTTGCCCGAGGCAGCGCTCGACACGCACCCGATCCCGAACATGCGCACGCCGAAGGAACTCGCCGTCCACCTGTTCTCCTGCCTGAACGAGTTCCCACGGGCCGTCCGCGACGGCAGGGTCGGGGACTACGACGGCACCACGGTCGCCTCCAGCCTCCCGTCGAAGGCCGATCTCCTCGCCTGGTGCCGCCGCCAGTGGGAAGAAGGAACTGCCATCGTCCAGACGCTGACCGACGCGCAGATCGCCGGCGTGGTGAAGACACCGTGGGGAAGTGACTTCCCGGGCTTCGTCATGATGCAGATCGCCGAGGACGAGTTCTGGCACCATCGCGGCCAGCTCTACACCTACCTGCGCGCCCTCGGCGTCGAGCCGCCGATGCTCTACGACTACGAGAACAACGAGGCTGCATTCCAGCCGAAGGCGACCACGAAGGCCTGAGTCGCGTCGGTCCGACCGAAGCACCGGGGCGCCTTCCGGAATCCGGGAGGCGCCCTCCTCTTCCCCCCACCGCGCCATCGCGCAAGGACCCCATGCCGCTGCTCAGCCTGCAGGACGTCAGCCTGACGTACGCCGGACCGCCGATCCTCGACGCGGTGCGCCTGTCGATCGACGACGGCGAGCGCCTGGGCCTGCTGGGCAGGAACGGCACCGGCAAGTCGACGCTGCTGCGCGTCGTCGAGGGCGCGCTCGCGCCCGACGCGGGCCTCGTCGTGCGGACGCCGAGCCTGCGCGTCGCGGCGCTGCCGCAGGACGTGCCGTTCGACCTCGCCGGCACCGTCGGCGCCTACCTGCACGCGGCCTGCGACGTCGCCGCCAGCGACGCCGGGTGGGAGATCGAGGCGCGCATCGACCAGGCCGCGAGCGACCTCGCGCTCGCGCTCGAGGCGGACCTGCCCACGCTGTCCGCCGGCTCGAAGCGCCGCGTGCTGCTCGCCGCCGCGCTGGTGAAGGACCCCGATCTCCTCATCCTCGACGAGCCGACGAACCACCTCGACCTGGCCGCGCTCGAGCACCTCGAGGAAGCCCTCGCCCGCCGTCGCGGCGCGCTGCTGTTCGTCACCCACGATCGCACCTTCCTGCGCCACCTGGCGACGCGCATCCTCGACCTCGATCGCGGCGTACTGCGTAGCTATCCGCTGGGCTACGACGCGTACGTCGCGAAGCGCGAGGACGAGCGCATCGTCGAGGCCGGACAGGCGGCCCTGTTCGACAAGAAGCTGGCCGAGGAGGAGGCGTGGGTCCGCCGCGGCATCAAGGCGCGGCGCACGCGCAACGAGGGCCGTGTGCGCGCGCTCGAGGCGCTGCGCGGCGAGCGCGCGGCGCGCCGCGACGAGACCGGGCGCGTCGCGGCACAGCTCCAGGTCGCCGAGCGATCGGGCAAGGTGGTGCTGCGGGTCAAGGACATGTCGTTCGCGTACGACACGCAGCCGATCGTCGCCGGCCTCACGGTCACGCTCCAGCGCGGCGATCGCATCGGCATCCTCGGACCGAACGGCAGCGGAAAGACGACGCTGCTGCGCCTGCTGCTCGGCGAACTCGTGCCGCAGTCGGGCACGGTGACTCCGGGCACGAAGCTCGAGGTGGCGCACTTCGCACAGCTCGCCGACGTGGCCGACGAAACGATGAGCCTGATCGATTGCGTGAGCGAGGGCCGGGAGACGATCCGCGTGGGCGAGATCGACCGCCATGTCGTCGGCTACCTGCGCGACTTCCTGTTCACCGCCGACCAGATCCGCGGCGCGGTGGCCAAGCTGTCGGGTGGTGAGAAGAAGCGGCTGCAACTGGCGCGGCTCCTGTCGCGCCCGGCAAACCTGCTCGTGCTCGACGAGCCGACCAATGACCTCGACCTCGAGACGCTCGAGCTGCTCGAGGAACTCCTGATCGAGTTCCACGGCACGCTGCTGGTCGTCTCGCACGACCGCGCCTTCCTCGACAACGTGGTGACGTCGACTCTCGTCGCCGAAGGCGATGGGCGATGGGGCGAGTACGTGGGTGGCTATGCGGATTGGTATCGGCAGACGCAGGCGCCGGCCCGGCCTGCGACTTCCAGGGCAGGCAACCGGGCCACTCCGACGACGAAGGCCGATCGCCCCCCCGCCGACGCTTCGCGTCGGGCGACGTTCAAGGAGCGGAAAGCGCTCGCGGACTTGCCCGCGAAGCTCGAGAAACTCGAGGCCGAGAAGGACGCGCTGTTCGAGCGGATGGGCTCCCCCGACTTCTACCGCTCGCCGGCCGGGGAGATCGCGCGGGCGAAGGAGCGGCTGGCCGCCCTCGACGACGCGATCCACGAGACGTACTCGCGCTGGCAGGAGCTCGAGGCGATCGTCGGGAGCGGCTAGGCGAGTCGCCGGATCGCGAGCGTCCCGGAGAGCACTTCGCCGCCGACCGTGAGGTAGAGCACCGAGTCCGCCACCGACAGCTCGAACGCGAGGCGCCGCTCGAGGTGCTCCACCAACGCGGCCACGAGGCCGCGATCGAACGCGTACAACTCGACGTGCTCCGCGCGGTGGATCTTCGCGCCGGCGAGCGAGTCCCAGTAGCGCGCCGCGTCGGTGTGCGTGTACACGGCGACGCGTGGCGCCGCCTTGCTCGCGCGGTGCAGGCGCGCTGCGTCGGGCGTGCCGATCTCGATCCACGCCTCGAGCTTCCCCGTGAGGTCGCGCACTTCGAGCGCCGGCTGGTCGGGGTCGGACAGGCCCTTCGAGAACGCGAGACCCTCGCGCTGCTCGAGCGCGAATGCGAGCACGCGGGCGCACAGGAACTCCTCGGTCTCGGAGGGATGGCGCGCGACGCGCAGCTCGATCGTCTCGTAGACGCTGCGATCGACGTGCGACAGGGCGATCGTGAAGTTGTGGACGGTCGCACCCTGGCTCACGCGGCGCCGCCGCGGTCCGGGCCCGCATGCCGCGACGCCCACTCGGGAGCGAGCAGTCCCAGGAAGATCGAATCGCTGACCTCGCCCGCCACCTGCCAGCGCTGCCGCAGGAAGCCCTCGCGAGCGAAGCCCAGCCGCTCGAGCGACTTCACCGAGGCGAGGTTGCGCGGATCGACGTCGGCCTCGACCCGGTGGAGGCCGAGCGGACCGAAGCCCCAGTCGAGCAAAGCGGTCAGCGCCTCGTGCATGAGGCCCTTCCCCCACGCCTCGCGCGCCAGGATGTAGCCCATCTCGGCCCGGCGGTTCTGCGCGTCGATGGCGAACAGCGTGCAGCTGCCGATCATCGCGCCGCCCTCGCGCGGCACGAGCGCGAAGCGGACCGCCTCGCGCGCCGCAAACGCGGCCGCCCCGCGGGCGAGCATCGCATCGGCCTGCGCCGGCTCCGTCCACGGCGGCGCGCCCCAGTAGCGCATCGTCGCGGGGTCGGTGAACAGCGCGTACAGCGCGTCGATGTCGCCGTCGTGATGCATGCGGAGCAGGAGCCGTTCCGTCGCGAGTTCGGGAGGGAGCGTCGGGAAGGCCATCGCCGCGCTCAGCCCCGCGGCCTTGCGAGGGGCCCGTAGAACGCAGGCCGGCGATCGCGCATCAGGTCGTTGCGCGCCGTGAAGCGCTTGTTTCGCGCCCGCGCCAGGTCGAGGTCGGCGACCAGCGCTCTCGGCGCACGCGCCCCCGCCGCCGCGAGCACGACGCCGTTGACGTCGACGATCTGGCTGCAACCCGTGAACGAGATCGTCCCGCCGGGCCGCACGTCGGCGCCGGCGCGATTCGCGGTCACGGCGTAGACGCGGTTCTCGAGCGCGCGCACACGCATCGCCTGCTGGGCGAACGCGGGCACCACGAGGTTCGACGGATGGGCGATCACGTCGGCGCCGGCAAGCGCCAGTACGCGCGCGATTTCGGGGAAGCGCCAGTCGTAGCAGACGAGCATCCCGACCCGTGCCGGGCCGACATGGGTGACGCGCGGCGCGCGGTCGCCGGGTGCGAACCACAGCTTCTCGGTGTCGAACAGGTGAAGCTTCCGGTAGACGTCCTTGACGCGGCCGTCGGGACCGATGAGCGCGGCGCTGTTGTAGACCTTCCCGCCCGGAGCGCGCTCGGGAAAGCCGACGATCGCGTGCGTGCGACTGGCCTTCGTCCAGGCGGCCAGGGCGGAGAGGCCTGGGGCGGCAGGATCGTCCGGCGCCTCGGCCAGCGCGCGTGCCTCGGCCCGCGACGCGAACGCGTAGCCGGAGAACGCCAACTCGGGGAACACGTAGAGGTCGGCCGCGGGCGTGACGCGCCCGGCGAGTGCGAGCGCGCGGCGCACGTTGCCGGCCACGTCGCCGAACACGGGCCGGGTCTGCAGCGCGGCGACGCGCAGGATCGGCGGGCGATTCATGACCGCGCCTCCACGGCCGCCCGAAATCCCGCCGCGGCCGGGGCTTCGAGGAATGCATGAAGTGCCGCCTGCATCTCGGGCAGGCGCTCCACGAAGAAGTGGTCGGCACCCTCGATCAGGAACTTCGCCTTGGGCTCGGCCCAGGCGGGCCACGCGCTCTCGAGCTCGGCCAGCGGGCAGAGCTCGTCGTTGGTGCCCTGGACGACGCCCTTGGGCGTGTCGCACAGCGCCAGGTGCGAGAAGTCGCGCCGGCCCACGCCGGGGGCGACGGCCCACAGCAGGCGTACGCGCGGATCCGCGGGCCCGTGGTGGAGCACGATCGAGCCGCCGAAGGAGAACCCCGCCAGCGCCACCGGGACGCCCGGATGCTGCGCCGCGAGCCAGTCGATCGCGGCGGCCGCGTCCTGCCGCTCGCCGTCGCCGTCGTCGTGCGTGCCGGGGCTCGCGCCGACGCCGCGGAAGTTGAAGCGCAGCGTGGCGAAGCCCGCCTGCTGGAACGCCTCGGCGGTGCGGAAGACGACCTTGTTGTGCATGGTGCCGCCGAACAGCGGATGGGGATGGCAGATCACCGCGACCGCGCGGGGTGCGACGCCCTCGACGAAGTCGTACAGACCCTCGAGGGCGCCGATCGCCGACGCGATCTCGACGCGCCGGACGCGCGCTTCCGCGGGCCGGGCGACGGGGACGCCGGAACTCACGTCCCCGCCTGCTCCACTTCGGCCGTGACGGTGGACTCGTAGCGCTTCCACTTGGGGCGCATGTTCGCCTGCAGGACGCGCTTGCGCACGCGGATCGAGACCGGCGTGACCTCGGCCAGCTCGTCCTCGCGGATCCACTCGAGCGTCTGCTCGAGCGACATGACCTTCGGCGGCACGAGCTGCAGCGCCTCCTCCGAGCCCGAGGCGCGCATGTTCGACAGCTTCTTCTCCTTCGTCACGTTGACGTCCATGTCGTCCTGGCGCGCGTTCTCGCCGACGACCATGCCCTCGTACACCACGTCCGTCGGGTGGACGAAGATCACGCCGCGCTCCTGCAGGTTCTCGATCGCGTGGCCGGTGGCCTTCCCGGTGCGGTCCGCGACCAGCGCTCCGGTCTGGCGGTGCGGGATATCGCCGACCCACGGCCGGTAGCCCGAGAAGATGTGGTGCAGGAGGCCGGTGCCGCGCGTGTCGGTGAGAAACTCGTTGCGGAAGCCGATCAGGCCGCGCGCCGGCACGTCGAACTCGATGCGCACGCGCCCGGTGCCGTGGTTCACCATCTTGGTCATGCGGCCCTTGCGCGGCGCCAGCTTCTGCGTCACGACGCCCAGGTGCTCCTCGGGGCAGTCGACGACCAGGTGCTCGTACGGCTCGTGGACCTTGTCGTCGATCTTCTTGGTGATCGTCGTCGGCTTGCCGACCGACAACTCGAAGCCCTCGCGGCGCATCATCTCGATCAGGATCGCCAGCTGCAGCTCGCCGCGACCCGAGACCTTGAACGCGTCGGGCGTCTCGGTGTCCTCGACGCGGATTCCGACGTTGGTCAGCAACTCCTTCTCGAGGCGCTCGCGGATCGAGCGCGAGGTCACGTACTTGCCCTCGCGGCCGGCGAACGGCGAGTTGTTGATGCTGAAGATCATCGACACGGTCGGCTCGTCGATGGCCACGACCGCGAGCGCGATCGGGTTCTCGGGATCGGCCAGCGTGTCGCCGATCGAGACGCCGTCGACGCCCGCGAGCGCGATGATGTCGCCGGGACCCGCCGACTCGGCTGCCACGCGCTTCAAGCCCTCGAACGTGTAGAGCTGGGTGATCTTGTGCGTCTTGCCCACGGCGGCCGGCGTGCAGGCGGTGACCCGGTCGTTGACCGAGATCGTGCCGTTGGTGATGCGGCCGATCAGCAAGCGGCCGACGAAGTCGTCGTAGCCCAGGTTGTTGACCGCGAACTGGAAGCCGTGACCGGGCTCGTGGCGCGGGGCGGGCATGTGCTCGACGATCGCCTCGAACAGCGGCTTCAGGGTCTCGTCCTCGCCTTCGGCGGTGCGGCGGCAGGTGCCGGCGCGCGCATTCGTGTAGAGCACCGGGAAGTCGAGCTGGTCCTCGTGCGCGTCGAGGTCGATGAACAGGTCGTAGATCTCGTTCAGCACCTCGGCCGGGCGCGCGTCCTTGCGGTCGATCTTGTTGATGACGACGATCGGCTTGAGGTTGAGCTCGAGCGCCTTCTGCAGCACGAAGCGCGTCTGCGGCAGCGGACCCTCGGACGCGTCGACGAGCAGCAGCACGCCGTCGACGAGCTGCAGCGTGCGCTCGACCTCGCCGCCGAAGTCAGCGTGGCCCGGCGTGTCGACGATGTTGATCTTGGTGTCGCCGAAGTGCACCGACGTGTTCTTGGCGAGGATCGTGATCCCCTTCTCGCGCTCGAGGTCGTTCGAGTCCATCACCCGCTCCACGATGTGCTCGTGGGCGCGGAACGTGCCCGCCTGGAAGAGCAGGGCGTCGACCAGCGTGGTCTTGCCATGGTCGACGTGGGCGATGATGGCGATGTTGCGCAGGTCGGAACGAACGGCGGCGGCAGCCGGAGACGACACGAATACTCCTCCTCGCGGGGGTCGGAAACAGGCGCTCAGATCGACGGGATTGCGGCGAAACGAACGGGCCGGACGGGGCCGGTGGGCACGGGGAGAATGCCCCAAAACGAGAAGTTTTGCAAGGGGTTGCGCCCCCTGCTACACTCCCGCCCGCGCGTCGGCACGGGGGGGCGACGCGCTGCGTCCCACGCCTCGACCCGGCGGTCGATGGAGGATCCGTGCAGAATCCGCATCCGTTGCTGGTTCATTTTCCGATCGCGTTCCTCATTGCCTTCGCCGTCTCCGCCCTGCTTCTGCTCGTCCTGCCCCATCCCGGCCTCGATCGCTTCGCCCGCGCCAGCCTGTTCGTCGGCACCGCCGCCGCCGCCCTGGCCGTCGTCTCCGGGTTCTTCGCCGAGCAGACGGTCGCCCCCGTACGGGTCGCCGCCGAGACCATCGGCACACATCGATTCCTCGCCTACGGCACGCTGCTCGTCGCCGCTGCGCTCACCGGGCTGGCCGTGATCGCCCCGCGCCACCCCGCGCGGGCCGGTCGCTTCCGCGCAGCGCAGGGCGCGGGCGCGCTCGCCTTGCTCGTGCTCGTGGTGATGACCGGGCGCGAGGGCGGCGAGCTGGTGCACGAGTTCGGCGTCGGCACGGCGCTGACCGCGCCCGGCGGCTCCTCGCACGACGTGGGCGCGCCGAGGCGCGGGGCTCCGCCGGCGACGAACGATGCTCCGGCGCCCTCGGGCAAGGACTTCCGGTGAGCATCGTGTCCACCCCGCTGCGTCCCGGACGCGATGTCACCGTCAATCGCATGGCCGTCCGCCCCGGCGGCATCCGCGAATCCGAGGATCGCGTCGCCGCCGAGGAGCCGCTCGAGATCCGGGTCGGCGGCCGTCCGCTGGCCGTGCTCATGCGCACGCCCGGCGACGACGAGGCGCTCGCCGCCGGGTTCCTGCTGACCGAGGGCCTGATCCGCGGCCCCGAGGACCTCGAGCGCATCGCCCACTGCACCGACGTCCCGCCCGAGGCGATGACGAACGTGATCGACGTCACGCTCGCCGCCGGCGTGCCTGATCCGCTCGAGAAAGGCCGTCGCGCGTTCTACGCCTCATCGTCGTGCGGCATCTGCGGCAAGGCGTCGATCGAGGAGGTGCGACTGCAGGCCGCGCCATTGCCGCTCGGGCTCACCATCGCGCCCGACGCGCTGCCCCGCCTCGTGCCCGCGCTGCGCACGGCGCAGGTCACGTTCGAGCGCACCGGCGGGTTGCACGCCGCCGGGCTTTTCCGCTTCGACGGCACGCTCATCGCGACCGCCGAGGACGTCGGCCGGCACAACACGGTTGACAAGATCGTCGGCGGCCGCCTGCTGCTCGGCGAATCGTCGCTGGCCGAGCGCCTGCTGCTGGTCTCGGGCCGCGTCGGCTTCGAGATCGTGCAGAAGGCGTGGCTCGCCGGCATCCCCGCGGTCGCGGCGGTATCGGCGCCGACCAGCCTCGCGGTCGAGCTGGCGCAAACCGCGGGCATGACGCTGGTCGGCTTCCTGCGCGGCGAGGATTACAACGTGTATGCCGGCCCCGAACGACTCGGCCTGGGGGCGATGGGCCGGGGCGCTTCCCACTGATCCGCCCCCCGGAGGTCCTCGTTCCGTGAAGCTCGCCCCCATCCAGGCCGAACTGCGCGCCCGCGGCATCGACGCGTGGCTGCTCTACGACTTCCGTCACATGAACCCCATCGCCAACCGCGTCGCCGGCTTTGCGCCCGACCAGCACACCACCCGCCGCTGGTTCGGCCTCGTTCCCGCCGACGGCGAGCCGCAGTGGCTGCACTCGGCGATCGAGAGCCACCACTTCACGAACCTGCCCGGGAAGAAGACCGCGTTCGTCGGCTGGCGCGACCTCGAGGCCGCGCTCGGCGCGATGCTCGCCGGCCGCAAGCGCGTCGCCATGGAGTACTCGCCCGGCAACGCCATCCCCTACGTCGCGCGCGTCGATGCCGGCACCGTGGAACTGGTGCGTGCGCTCGGCGCCGAGGTCGTGAGCTCGGCCGACCTGGTGCAGACCTTCGAGGCGCGCTGGGGCGTCGACGGCCTCGCCTCGCACCGCCGCGCCGCGCAGCACCTGGCCGAGATCGCGGCCCTCGCCCACGGCTGGGTCCGGGAAACGGTCCGCGCCGGGCGCACGCTGCCCGAGATCGAGTTGCAGGCCCGCATGGTCGCCGAGTACACGGCGCGCAAGCTGGTGACCAATGGTCCGCCCATCGTCGCTCGCAACGAGCACGCGGGGAACCCGCACTTCGAGCCCAACGCCGCCAACTCGCAGCCCATCGGCGACGGCGACGTGCTGCTGCTCGACCTGTGGGCCAAGGAGCCCGGCGACGACGCGATCTACGCCGACATCACGTGGATGGCGTTCGTCGGCGCGCGCGCGCCCGACGCCGTACAGCACGTGTGGGACGTCGTCTCCGGCGCCCGCGACGCGGGCGTGCGCGCCGTCACCGCGGCCGGCGAGAGCGGCACCCCGATCCAGGGCGGCGCGGTCGACGACGTGGTGCGCGCCCACGTGCGCGGGCACGGACTCGACGCGCGCTTCATCCACCGCACGGGCCACTCGATCGGCATCGAGACGCACGGCAACGGCGCCAACATCGACAACCTCGAGACGCGCGATGAGCGCACGCTCATCTCCGACACCGGCTTCTCGATCGAGCCCGGCGTCTACGGCCCCGAATTCGGCGTCCGCTCCGAGATCGACGTCTACATCACGCCCGAGGGACGCGCCGAAGTGACGACCGCGCCGCAGCGATCGCTGCCCGCGCTGCTGGCGTAGGGCGCGGGCCCGTGGGCGTGGTCGCCGCACTCCGGGCCGCCGCGCGCTCCCCGTGGGCGTGGGCCGCGCTCGGGCTGGTCGTGCGCCTGGCCTACGTCCTGGCCGGCCCGGGGCTCGATGCCGTGCCGTGGTCCGACAGCGTCGACTACCACCGCCTCGCGGCGCACCTGGCGAGCGGGCGCGGCTTCACGCTCGGGCCCGACACTGCGCTGTACCCGACGACGTTCCGTCCCCCGCTGGTGCCCGCGCTCATCGCTCCGCTGTACGCCCTGTTCGGCCCGCGCTACGGCCTTTCCCTCGTGCTCCAGGCGCTGCTCGGCGCGCTCGTCGTGCCCGCCGCCGCCGCGCTCGCCGGCGCGCTCGCGCGCGACGCCGGGCGCGACGCACGCTTCGCCAGCAACGCCGCCACCCTGACCGCCGCGGCGATCGCTGTGTGGCCCCCGCTCGTCTACTTCACCGGCGCGCTGCTCACCGAGACGACCGCGTCGCTCCTGGTCACGCTCGCGCTCCTCTTCGCGGTGCGCCTGCGCGCGGGAGGTGGCACGGGACGCGCGCTCGCGCTCGGTGCGACGCTCGCGCTGGCGGCGCTTGCCCGGCCGACCGCGCTGCCCCTTGCGGCCGCGCTGCTCGCCTGGCTCGCCCTGTTCGGGCGACGCCCGCGCAGCGCCCGCGTGCGCGAGGTCGCGCTCGCCCTCGTCGCCTGCGGGCTCGTGCTCCTGCCGTGGACGCTGCGCAATCGCGCCGTCACCGGGGCGTGGATTCCGCTCACCAGCGGTGGCGGTGCGGCCCTGTGGGACGGCAACAATCCGCTCGTCCTCGCCGACCCCCGCTGGCGCGGCGGCGCGGTCAGCCTGCGCGAGGTCGAGCCGTACGCCGCGGAGTTCACGGGCATGGACGAGCTGGCGATCGATCGCCACGCCGCCGCGCGGGCGCGCGCGTTCCTGGCGGAGGATCCGGCGCGCGCGCTGCGTATGGCGGGCTGGAAGCTGGCGCGTTTCTTCCGCACCACCGGCGAGACCGCGGTGAGCGGCACGGCCGGCCCGCCCGGCAGCGCGTGGGCGCTCCTGGCGCGGGCGATCGATCCGCTGGTGGTCACGTGGGGCGTGCTGCTGCCGTTCTTCATCGTGGGGTTCGCCTGGGCGCTGGCGCACCCCGGCCGCGCCGCCTGCGCAGCCGCGCTCGCGGTGAGCGTGCAAGCGGCACTGGCCGCGGTCTACTGGGGCTCGTTGCGCTTCCGCGCGCCGGTCGAGCCGGCGCTCGTGGTGCTGGGATCGCTCGGGCTGCTCTTCGCCCTCGCCCGGCTCAGCGCTCCGAGTACACGCTCGCGACCTTGAAGCGCACCTCGAACTCGCGGCGCACGTCGTTCTCGGCGCCGAGCACGAGCGTCGGGCCGAAGATGCGCCCCACCATCGACTGCGCGGAGAGGTCGGTCGGCAGCAGCGGGCGCACGCCCTGGCCGGAGGCCGCATCCGGCGTGTTCAGCAGTTCGACCGGGATGAGGAAGTCGGCGTAGGTCTCGCCGGGGCGGACGTAGGTGGGCTCCTGCGGCGTGTCCTTCGTGTCGTAGGTGACGCCGCGGTGCACGGCCTTGTAGCTGCGCCCGTAGATGTCGAGGAACGTGCACTCGTCCCAGATGATGCGGATCGGCACGCCGAGGCGATTCTCGACGCGGAAGCCGACCGACGTCGTGTCGGGGCGGAAGTACAGGTAGACCTCGCGCGTGGTCACGCCGAAGTTCGTGTTCGCCGGCGAGATCATGTCGTAGCGGTACTTCCATCCGGTCGACAGCGGGTTACCGTCGGGCACGCGGGTCTGCGGCGCCGGTGCGACCGGGGCCTGGTCGGGGGCCCCGACCGCCGGCGCGGTCGACACGGGCTTCGGCATGGCGCTCGGACCGGTGTTCACCGAACCACCGCCGCATCCCGAAGTGGACCCGAGAACGACGGCACCGGCGAACACCAGGGCGATGGGACCTGCGAGGCGGACGGACACGGGGCGCATCGAACCTCCTCCGGGAATGTCCCCCGCCCGGAGGTCCGGGCGAGGATGCGATGACGACTCGCCGGGCAGTCTACACCGCGGGCCGCGTCGCGCCAATCGACTCCGCAGTCGCGACGGCGGCCAGCGCGGCCTCGATCGCCTCCAGGTACTTGAGCCCGCTGCCGGTGTTGAACAGCACGACGCGTTCCCCCGCCGCGAACCAACCGTCCGCCGCGAGCCGCTCGAACGCGGCCCACACCGCGCCGCCCTCGGGTGCGGCGAGCACGCCAGTCGCCCGCGACAGCGCGAGCGTGCCCAGGAGCATGTCCCGCTCCGGTACCGCGACCGCCGTTCCACCCGAGGCCCGCAGCGTGCCGAGCATCCAGCGATCGCCCACCGCCGCGGGTACGCGCAGCCCGGCGGCCAGCGTCGCGGGCGCCTCCCACGGCGTCGCCTCGGCGGCGCCGGCATGGAACGCGCGCACGATCGGCGCGCAGCCCTCGACCTGCACGCTGACCAGGCGGGGCCGTCGGCCCGGCTCGATCCAGCCGAGTTCCTCGAGCTCGTCGAACGCCTTGGCCATCCCGACGAGCCCGGTGCCGCCGCCGGTCGGGTAGAGGATCGCATCGGGCAGCGTCCAGCCCAGGTCCTCGGCGATCTCGTAGCCCATCGTCTTCTTGCCCTCGACCCGGTACGGCTCGCGCAGCGTCGACAGGTCCATCCAGTCGGGCGCGGCGACCTCGCGCAGGCGGCGGCCCGCGTCGGTGATGAATCCCGGCACAAGCGTGACCTCGGCGCCGAGGGCGGTGGCCTCGACGACGAACGCGCGTGGGCAATCGGCCGGAACGAAGACGTGGGCCTGGATCCCGGCCGCCGCGGCGTACGCAGCGAGCGCGCCGCCGGCATTGCCGGCGCTGGGCAGCGCGACGTGCCGCGCGCCGAACGCGCGCGCCATGCTAACCGCGGCCGACAGGCCGCGCGCCTTGAACGATCCCGTGGGATTGCCCGACTCATCCTTGAGCCACACGTCCGCGAGCCCGTGCCGCCGCGCCGCTTCCCGCATCGGCAGCATCGGCGTCCCGCCCTCGCCCAGGGTGACGGGCTCGACCGCGGGATCGAGCGGCAGCACCTCGCGCCAGCGCCACAGGGAACGCGGCCGCGTGGCGAAGGCCTCGCGCGAGACGCCGGCCCGCACCGCCGCCAGGTCGTAGCGCGCGGCGAGCGGCCGGCCGCAGGCGGCACACAGGCCGTGGGCGCGATCGGGTGCGACGCGCGCGGCGCAGGCCGTGCACTCGAGTGCGACGAGGAACGGGGAGACCGCTGCGCTCACCGCGGGCCCTTGCGCGCCCCCGGCGCCTTGACCCGCGGGGCCCCCGCGCGGCGGGCGGCGCCGCGACGCAGCGCCCCGGCCTCGAGTTCGTCGCGCAGGCGCACGTACGAGCGGTAGCGATCCTCGGCGATCGCGCCCTCGTCGAGTGCCGCGTGCATCGCGCAGTCGGGCTCGTCGCGATGCGCGCAGTCGGCGAAGCGGCACGGGCCGCGGCCGCGCCACTCGGGAAACAACCGCGGCAGGTCCGCCGGATCGAGCCGCGGCAGGCCGAACGTGCGCACCCCCGGCGTGTCGATCACCTCGGTCGGCGGCGGTCCCACGTCGAGCCGCGCCAGCGTGGCGGCGGTCGTCGTGTGGCGGCCCTTGCCGGTCTTGGCGTTGACCAGCCCGATCGCGAGCTTGAGTTCAGGCGCGAGCGCGTTCAGCAGCGTGCTCTTCCCCACCCCCGAGTGCCCGACGACCAGCGTGCGCCGGCCCGCCAGCGCGGCGCGCAGCGCGGGCACGCCCGTGCCCACCGGCGCGGCGAGCGCGTGCACCTCGTAGCCGGCGCGTTCGTAGGTCGTGCGCGCGGCGGTGACCTCCCCGGCGGACACGAGGTCGGCCTTCGAGAGCGCGATCACCAGCGGCAGGCCGCCGGCCTCGCAGGTGACGGCGATGCGATCGAGCAGTCCCTCGCGCAGCGGCGGATCGCGCAACGCGGCGACGACGAGCACGCGATCGATGTTGGCGGCGGTGATCTGGATGCGCCCGCCGGGCCCCTGCCCCGCAGCGGCGCGCTCGAAGCGATTGCGCCGCGGCGCGACCGTCACGACGACCGCCTCCGTCGAGTCGTCGTCGGGGGTGGCGCCGTCGACCGTCTCGACGGTGACCGCGTCGCCCACGACGATCGCGTTGCCCAGGCGCCCGCCCGGGTCCTGCAGGCGCTTGCGCACGGCGGCGGCCCACACGCGGCCCGCCTCGTCGAGCACGACGACGCCACGCAGGTCGACCCGCGCGACGACGCCGGTGAACGTCACTTGGCGCGCGTCTCGGGGCGTCCGGCACCCCACAGGGCGCCGCCCAGCGCGACGACGAGGGCGGCCACGGGCAGCGCCAGCACGGCGCCCAGGAAGCCGCCGATCGCGCTGCCGGCGAGGACGGCGAGGATGATGATGAAGGGATGGAGCTCGAGGCGCGAGCTCATGAGGCGCGGGTTGATCACGTAGTTGTTCACCTGGTTGAGCAGGACGTAGGCGCCGAGGACGATCAGGGTCTGGCCCAGGCCCTGGCTCGAGGTGACGACGGCGAGCGCGCCGACGACCGCGACCGAGCCGAGGAACGGCACGGCCTCGGCGATGCCCGCGACGACGCCGAGCGCGAGCGAGTAGCGCACGCCGAGCAGCGTGAACAACAGGGTGGCGAGCACGCCGCAGACCAGCACGACCAGCGTCTGGCCGCGCACGTAGGTCGCCAGCGAACGATCCGCCTCGTCGAGCAGATGCCGGGCCATCGAGCGCCACGACACCGGCAGGCCCTCGACGAAGTTGCGCGTCAAGGTGCCGCCGTCGGCGAGGATGTAGAATGCCCCGATCGGAACGACCAGCAGGCCGAGCACGTTGCCCACGGTCCCGGCGAGCTTGAACGCGGCCTGGCCCACGCCCGACGCCGAGCGTTCGACCAGCCCGTGCCACTCCTGCGCCACCGCGGCCCACACCTCGGGGGCGAGCCCCATGCCGCGGCGCGCCTCCATCTGCGCCAGCCACTCCTCGACGGTGCGGTAGTAGTTGGGGAGCTCGCGCCCCAGGCGCTGCAGCTCGATCCACAGGATGGGCACGAACCAGTACAGCGCGAAGCCGAGTGCCACGACCGCGAGCAGCACGACGATGCCCGCTGCCGGCTTGCGGCCCAGCACTCGCCCGCGCGGCAGCGGCACGCGGGCCAGGCGATCGACCGGCGGCTGCAGCACGTAGGCCATGAAGATCGAGCCGACGAGCACCAGCAGAACGTCGCGCACCTGGTACATGAGGTAGCCGAGGCAGGCGATGGCGACCAGCGAGCCGAGCGACAGCGCGTTCCAGCTCCAGTGGAACGTCGTCGTGCGATTGCGCGCCGGGGGCGGCGGTGCGACGGGCGGTGCGACGGGCGGCGCGGGAGGCGGCGGGGCCGAACTCACCAGCCGGCCTGCACGCCGATCGGCAGCACCAGGGAGAACGTGGCGCCCCGGCCGGCTTCGCTCTCCACGGAAATGCGCCCGCGGTGGGCCGCCGCGATCCGGTAGCAGGTGGCCAGGCCGAAGCCATGGCCCGTGGGCTTGGTGGTGAACGTCGGCTCGAAGATCTTCTCCTGTACCGCGCGGCTCATGCCGGGCCCGTTGTCGGTGACGCGCACGATCACGGTCTCGTCGGGATCCTGCCAGCCGGTGGAGACGATGATCTTCTTCTGCGGCGTCCCCTTCTCGATCATCGCCTCGGCCGCGTTCTGGAACAGGTTGATGAACACCTGCTGCAGCTGGCCGGCGTCCGCGGCGATCAGCGGCAGAGCGTCGGTGAGCACGAGCTCGAACTCGACCTGGTTGAACTTGTTCTGCGGCCGTACGAAGTCGACCGTGCGGCGCAGCAGGTCGTTGAGGTCGACGCGAACGACCTTCATCTCCTTGTGCGAGAAGTCCATCAGCCCCTTGGTCAGGATCGCCATGTTCGACGCCTGCTCCATGATGATGCGGGCGTGCCGCGCGGTCTTCTCTGGATCGGCCTTGCCGAGCTCGAGTGTCAGCATCTGGGCGCGGGCCGAGATCGCGGCCAGGTAGTTCGAGATCTCGTGGCCGATCTCGGCGGCCATCTCGCCCTTGGCCGCCATCCGTTCCTGGTGCACGAGCTGGTCCTGCGCCTTCTTGAGTTCAACGTAGCGGCGGTGCGAGTCACGGATGACGAGCACCGGGACGTAGAACAGGATGATCCCCGCCCAGCTCAGGATCGCGTACGACACGGTCATCAGCGGCGAGAGGAACAGCAACGCGAGATCCGAGATCAGCTGCTCGGCATAGAGATAGTCCTCGCGGATCACCAGCTTGATCGGGCGGTCGGCGCCCCAGCCCGTGGCCACCGCAACGAGCGCGATGTTGAGCACGCGGTAGACCAGCCCGAGGCCGAGCAGCGGGATGAGCAGCCCCACCATCCACGCCACCTCGAGGCGGCCCTGCGCCTGGGCGACCAGCGGCCAGATGCCCTCGCGCTGTCCGCTCAGGAGCGCAAACGTCCAACCCGCCGCGGACATGACGACGACCATGGCGGCGGTGTTGAACAGCGCGCGGATCGGCGGCCGGCGGCGCAGCGCGACGTCGGCGATCGCCGTCGACACCGCGACGATCCAGATCGCCGGCGTGACGCCCCACAGGACGACGGTGGCGAAGTTGGCCGCCGAGGCCATCGAGTCGGTGCCCTCACCCGTGATCGTGGGCAGCCACAGGCTCTCGGCCACGATCGTGATCGCGACCCAGGCGAGCCAGTGGACGAGCAGGACATGCGTCCAGTCGAGCGGATGCAGCGCGAGCAGCACCAGGGCGCTCGCGACCATGGATCCGACGTACAGGACGAGACGACGACTCACTCAGCCTCCCTGGCGCGGTACCACTCCCAGACCCGGCCGGTCCGGAAGCGTGAGGCGGCCTTCCCCGCCGCCGACGCCCTCGAACGGATCCACGGCGAGGAGCCAGTGTCCGTCGAGGTCGAGCGTGTCGAACAGCGGCCCGAGGTGCGCCGCTGCCGTGATTCCGATGCTGCTTTCGACCATGCACCCTAGCATGAGCGAAAGGCCGTGCGCGCGCGCCGCGTGGATCAGGCGCAGGGCCTCGCTCGGGCCGCCGGTCTTGACCAGCTTGACCACCACGCCCGCGGCGCGATCGGCCAGCCCCGCGACGTCGGCCGCCACGTGGCAGCCCTCGTCGACGTAGAGCGGCAGCGGCGAGCGCTCGTGCAGCCAGCGCAGCCCTTCGCGATCCTCGGGCGCCAGGGGCTGCTCGACGAACTCCACCCCCAGTTCGGCCAGCGCGGGCAGCAGGCGCAGCGCCTGGTCCCGCGACCAGGCCGCATTGGCATCGACACGGATCACCTGGGAGGTCCGTTCCCGGATCCTCCGCACCGTCCCCATGTCATCGGCCCCTCCGACCTTGACCTTGAGAATGGGATAAGCCTTTGCCTCATCGAGCTTTCGGGCTGTCGTCTCCCAATCCGCTAGACCCAGGGTGAAGGACGAGAGCGGCAGCGTCGCCGGATCGAGGCCCCACAACTTCCACAGGGGAACGCCGGCGAGCTGCCCGCGCAGGTCCCACAGAGCCGTGTCGAGGGCGTTCCACGCCGCCCGTTGGCCGTTGAGCACGGCGAAGGCGCGGCGCTCGAAGGCCTCGTGCTCCCACGGATCGGACGGCAGCAGCGGCGCCCATACGGCGAGCGCGGCCGCAGCGGTCGCGGCGTTCTCGCCGTAGTAGGCGGTGGCGGCGACTTCGCCGTAGCCGATGCGACCCTCGTGCTCGAGCGTGACCACGAGGTGCTCCCAGTTCTTGCCCCCGCCGCGCGCGATGCGGAACTCATGGCGGGTCGACAACGTGAGCGGTGCGACGGTCAGTTTCATGCGGCGGTTTCCTCCCGGGCGGCGAGCACAGCCTCGACCAGCGGCGCCACGCCGTAGCGGACCGGGTCGGTGACGGGCAGGCCGAGCGCCTTCGCCTGGCCCGCGAGCGCGAAGCGCGCCGCGTCATCGTCGAGATCGAACGTGGCGATCGCGCCGGCGACGACGCGGCCGGGCCGGATCGGCGCGAGCGCGTCCTCGTAGCGGCGGACCAACTCGGCGAGCGGCGGGATCGCCACGTCGCCGTGGCGAATGCGCCGGCGCGTCGCCTGGTGGCAGAGGATCATCGAGTGCGGCAGCGCGCCGTGCAGCAGCGACAGCGTCACGCCGGCGTACCCGGGGTGCAACAGCGAGCCCTGCCCCTCGACGATCACGACCTCGTGTCCCACCGCCGCTTCGAGCACCAGCGCCTCGGCCGCACCCGCGGTGAAGTCCGCGATCACGCGATCGATGGCGAGGCCGCGACCGGCGAGCAGGATCCCCGTCTGCCCGGTGGCGACGAACGCCGAGCGAACGCCCCTCGCCATTAGCGCGCGGTGCAACTCCCAGGCGGTGGTCATCTTTCCGCTGTTGCAGTCGGAGCCGACGGTGAGCACGACGTGCGCCGCGACGCCGCGCACGCGCGCGGCGGCGACGGGCAGATCGGTCGGCACGGCGCGCAGGTCGACGAGGCGGCGGCCCCGCGCGGCCGCACGCGCGGCCAGTTCCGGATCGTCGGCGAGGAAGGTGTGCAGGCCCGCCCACAGGTCGAGCCCCGCATCGAGCGCCGCCAGGAGCACGCCGCGCCAGGCGTCGGGCAGGCGGCCGCCCACCGGCGCGATGCCGACGAGCAGCGCGTCGGGCGCGTGCGCGAGAGCCTCCTCGAGCCTGCCGACGACCGGGATCGCGCCACCGAAGCCGAGCGCGTCCTCCGCGGTCGTGCCGGCGCGGGTCGAATCGAGCAGCACCGCAACCGCCTCGGGGGCGTAGCGCAGCAGCGCCACGGCGGTCTTCGCGTCGAGAACGCCGAGCGAACCCTCGACCAGCACCACGAAGCGGCGGCGACCGCGCTCGGCGACGAGCGCGATCGGCCCGTCCGCCACGTCCCCCGCGCGCGCGTCGCTCATCGGCACAGGCCGCCGTAGACGGCGCGGTAGCGTTCGACCACGCGATCGACGTGGAAGTCGGAGACGGCGCGCGCGCGCGCCGCCCGGCCGACGCGGCGATGGAGGCGGTCGTCCTCGAGCACGCGCAGCGAGGCGCGCACGAACGCGTCGAGGTCGTTCGGCTCGACGAGGAAGCCGCTCACGCCATCGGTGACCAGCTCGGGCAACCCGCCGACGCGCGAGGCGATGACCGGAACCCCTGCCGCCATCGCCTCGAGCGCGACGAGCCCGAAGGACTCGGTCGACGACGGCAGCAGCAGCAGGTCGGCCAGGGGCAGCAACTCCTCCATGACCTCCTGGTTGCCGAGGAACAATACGTGTTTGCCGACGCCGAGATGCCGGGCCAATTCCTCGGCCCGCGGCTTGTCGGGGCCGTCACCGACCATGACCAGCCGCGCGTCCATCCGCTCGTGCACCGCGGCGAAGATGCGCACCACGGTCTCGACGTTCTTCACCGGGCGGAAGTTCGAGGCGTGCATCAGCACGCGCGCTCCTGCCGGCGCGAGCACCGGCGGGCGGTGGCGGCGCGGCGCGAAGATCTCGGGATCGACGAAGTTCGGGATCACCTCGATCGGCTTGTGCACGCCGAGCGTGTCGATCGTCGCCGTGCGCAGCGCCTCGCTCACTGCGGTCACCCGGTCCGACGACTCGATCGTGAACTTGGTCATGCGCAACAGCGCCGGCTGCTGGCCGACGATCGTGATGTCCGTGCCGTGCAGGGTCGTCACCACCGGCAGGCGGGCGGGGGCGACCAGGTGCTTGGCGAGGAAGGCCGAGGCGGCGAACGGCATCGCATAATGGACGTGCAGCACGTCGAGATCCTGCGTCTCGGCGACCTCCGCCATCTTGGTCGCCAGCGCGAGCGCCAGCGGCGGCGCGTGCTGGAACAGCGGGTAGGACTCGAGCACGACCTCGTGGAAGAAGATGTTGCGCTCGAACGTCGGGAGGCGATACGGCAGCGACGTCGAGATGAAGTGCACCTGGTCACCGCGGCGGGCCAGCCGCCGGCCGAGTTCGGTGGCCACGATGCCCGAGCCGCCGAATGTCGGGTAGCAGGTGATGCCGACGTTGAGCGGCTTGCCGCGCCGCTTGGCGGCGGCGGGCGGCTTCTGCTTCGCCTTCGCCTTCGCCTTCACCGTGGAACGCAGCGGGCGCGCCGTCACGCGGTCGGCCCCCCGGCGAACCCGCCCGGGCCGAAGAGCCCGCCCAGCGGTCCCGACCACACGAGCCCACCGGCGTGCACCAGGCCCTCCGCGTGCTCCACGCCGGCGAGCTCGCCGAGACGGCGCGCCCTTGCCTCGACCGCGGCAAGGAACCCCGGGCGATTGAGCCGCGTCGCCGGGCCGTCGGCGGGCGCGAACTGCGAGCCGTAGCACTCGAGCGCGGCGCGCTTGGCGGCGAAGCCTGCGCTCACGTCGACCAGGATGCCCGAGCCGTGCGCGGCAAAGCCCGCCGCGCGACCGCCCGCCTCGGGCCAGTCGAACAGCAGGCCACGCGCGCGATGGCGCTCCCCCTCCGCGGCGTAGCCGCCGACATGGGCGAAGTACAGCGCGCGCTCGAGCAGGCGTCCTCCCTCGCGATGATCGGGATGCGGGTCCTCGGGATGCGGCGCCAGCACCCAGCGCGGGCGCACGCGCCGCACCAGCGCGACGACTGCGGCAACCTGCGTCGGGTCACCCGAATGGACGCCGGTGTCGGGGAGCCCGGCGTTCAGGCGCTCGGCCAGGCCGAGCGCGCGCGCCGCGGCGGTCGCCTCGAACTGCCGCGTCTCGGGTGTGCCGCGGGTGGCCCGCTCGCCGCGCGTGAGGTCGAGCCCGACGACGACGAGGCCGTCGCGCGCCGCGGTCGCGGCGATGCCGCCGAAGTGCAGCTCGAGATCGTCGGGATGCGCGCCCACCACCAGCAGGTCGGCACCGAAGTCAGCGCCTGCGGAACGGCTCATGCGTCCTCCCCGATCGCCAGCACTTCGTGGCCCAGCGGCCGTCCGGCCAGCAGGTCGTCGACGTGTGCGGCCGCACGCTCGCGCGCCAGAGCCTCGACCCCCTGGCCGCCGCGCGCGATCGGATCGAGCCACGCGAGCGTGCGCTCCTGCAAGCGCTGGTGCGGCTTCAGATACGACGCGAAGTGCGGGTGCGACGGGTGCTCGCGCTTCCACCGCCGGCGCGCCTTCTTGACGAAGCCCGCCTCGAGCCGCGCCAGTCGCCAGTCGAGCCGCGCCGCCGTGGCGCGCACGAACTCGGGCAGCGACGCGTCGAGGGCGCGCGACTCGTCGCCGGCGCGGGCGAGCTCGGCGCGCGCGTGCGTGCGCAACGCGCCGACCGTGCGCGACAGCTCCGCCGGCACGCCCGCGGCGAAGAACGCGGCGAGCGCCCCGTCGGGATCCCGCACCAGCGCCTCGACGGGCACGCCAGCGGCAGCGGCCGCTGCCGCCGCCGGCGCGGGCAGCCACGTGGCGCTGAAGCGCGGGACGACGATCGACATCGGCGTCGCCAGCGCCTGCGCCGCGGCGGCGACCTGCGCCAGGTAGGCGACCTCGCCCGGTCCCGCGACGAGGCCGAGCGACGGCAGAACGAAGTCCTGCGCCAGCGGGCGCAACAGCGCACCAGGCATCAGCGCGTGGCTTCCCGCCGCGACCCGCGCGGCCGCGACCGTCTCCACGCGGCGTCGCCCCACGCCCTCGGCCGCGAACAAAGCGAACTCGGTCTGCGCCGGCTGGAAGCCGCGCGGCAGGTCCATGCGCTCGACCGCGTCCCCGGCCGCGTTTGCCGCATCGCGCACTGCCTCATGCCGCTCGGCGTAGCGCGCGTAGAGCGGACGTGCGGCGTCCCGGAATGCAGGCAGGCGCGGGTCGAGCACGACAAGCCCCTCCACGGCGAAGGCGCGGAGGAAGAGCCTGGAGACGAAATCGCCGAGGTCGCCGGGATCCGCGACAGGTGGGACGGCGACGACGGCCGGACCGAGCAATGCAAGCACGCGCTCGAAGCCGGGCAGCGTTGCCCACGAGTCGAGCGCCGCACGCCACACGAGTTGCGCGGCGGCCGCCGGCAGGTTGCCGACCAGTCGCGACGCCTCGCGCCTGGGCGGCTCGAGAATCCTTTGCGCCTGCGGCGCAAGATCGGGCCCCGCCCACGCGCTGCCGGCGATCTCGGCGACGTCGTCGTCCTCGGTCGCATTCCAGAACACGGGGACGACCGGCGTGCGCAGCCGCGCCGTGAGCGCGCGGGCAAGCGCGACGGTGGCCAGCGTCTTGTGGAAGCTGTAGAGCGGTCCGCCCAGCGGCGCGGGCTGCTGCCCGGTGACGACGCAGAGCGCGCGCCCTTCGACCAGCGCACGCACGCTGTCGAGGCTCGCGGTCGATGCGCCGAGTCGCTCGTGCAGGGCGATCAGCTCGCCGCGCAACGGCGGCGCGAGCCGGTGTCCGGCGCGCGCGGACGCCAGCGCACTCCAGTCATCGGCCCGATCGTAGAGGCGTGAAAACGAGGCCCGGAACGGATGCTCCGGCGTGGTGTAGGCGGCCATCACGGCACCGAGCGGGCGCCCGGCGACCAGGTCGATCCGGCCGCGCACGGCGACGGCGGTCATGCGCCCCCCCGTCCGAGCACGCGGCCGCGACGCTCGGCCTGGCGCACCTCGGCGGGACTCGCGCCCACGCGAACCGCGCCACGGCGGTGGGCATCGAGCTGGCGGTCCCAACCCAGCGCGGCCAGGGCCGCGACGGTACACAGCTCGCGCTCGACGACGGCGAGGCCCGGCCGCGACAGGACGCGGCCGTACCCGCCGTCGATCATCCAGCGGTCGAGATCGGGCGAGAGCGTGCGCATGAATCCCCGCAGTCGGTGGTACTCGGGACCGTAGACCCGGGCGCACAGGCGCACTCCCCGGGTGTGCGGCGATGCCGCCCCGTGGGATGCGCCGACCGGGGCACGTCGTGCGCGCGACGAGGCGGGCGCGGCCGCGCGCAGGGCACGCAGGAACTCGATCGACGAAGGGAAGCCGGCATAGAGGTGGAGCATGAGGCCGAGTTCGGCCAGCGCCCGCGTCGGCACGCCCGCAGCCCGGGCGCGGGCCAGGGAGGACGCGAGCGGGCGATCCGGCGCGACCGCCCGGGCGGCAAGGTCGGCGAGCAGGCGGCGGCGCGCGAGGCGCCGGGGGCTCGTGCGGGGCGGGCGGGGCACGGCGCGACTGTGCCCGCCGAACCCGGCTAAGTCAAGCTCGACCCGGCACTTCCGCCCGCACAGGGGCGTCCGATCCGACTTGACGAACCCGCCATGGTCCGGCCATGGTCCGGCCATGCTTGATCCTGGACAGTTGCCCCCCGAAGAAGCGCGGGCGCGCGCGCTCGCCTCCCTGTGGACCTTCCCCGGCGTCCTGTTCTCGGCCTTCATCATCGGCTGGGGCGCCGAGGCCGCCCAGTTCCTCGTCTCGCGCGGCCTGGCGCTGGCGCTTCTCGCCTGGCTGCAGACCCTGCCCGAGTTCGCCGTCGAGGCGGTGATCGCCTGGCACCGCGACATCCCGCTGATGACCGCGAACTTCACCGGCTCGCTGCGCCTGCTGACCGGCGTCGCGTGGCCGCTGATCTATTTCACCGCGGCGTGGACGGCGCGAAAGAACGGCGTGAGGAACTTCAAGGTGCGCCTGCACCCCGAGGACTCGATCGGCGTCATCTCCCTCTTGCCGCCGCTCCTCTACTTCCTGTGGATCTGGTACAAGGCGTCGCTCACGCTCGTCGACTCGGCGATCCTGCTCGCGCTCTACGCGGCGTACCTGTGGGCACTCATGCGCATGCCGCCCGAGGACCTGGAGCAGGTCTCCGACCTGCCGGCGGTCCCGCGCAAGATGCTCAGCTTCCCCTCGCCGTGGAAGGGTCTCGCCGTGCTCGGGCTGTTCGTCGGCGGCGGGCTGATCCTGTTCTTCGTCGCCCACCCATTCCTCAACTCGATGCTGGCGCTCGCCGTGTCGCTGGGCGTGTCGCAGTTCGCATTCGTGCAGTGGGTGTCGCCATTCCTCTCGGAGTTCCCCGAGAAGGTGACCGCCTTCAACTGGGCGCGCAAGCTCGACAAGGCGCCGATGGCGCTGATGAACATGGTCTCGTCGAACGTCAACCAGTGGACTGTCCTGGTCGCCATGATCCCGATGGTCTACTGCTGGTCGCTGGGGCACGTCGAAGCGATCCCGTTCGACGCCCACCAGCGCCAGGAGATCCTGCTCACCATCGCGCAGGGTTTCCTCGGCCTGTTCCTGCTGATCAACCTCGAGTTCGCGTGGTACGAGGCGGTGGGTCTGTTCGTGCTGTGGCTCTACCAGTTCCTGTTCCCGGGCTCGCACGAGTTCGTCACCGCGCTCTACTTCGGCTGGTGCGGGATCGAGATCGTGCGCCACCTGCTGGGACGCCGGCCGCGCACGGCGTTCCGTGTGCTCCCCGAGTTGCTCCGGCACGGGCGCCTGCGCAAACGCCCGTAGGCTCCGCCTAGCCCCGCCCGACCCCGAGCCGGCGCAGCAACCCGCCGCACGCAGCCTCCAGTTCGGGCAGCTCGGCGACGCGCGTCACGCGGTAGAGCGCCCACGTGATCCCGAGCCCGATCACCATGCCGCCGCCCACGACGGCGGCCGCACCCGCGAAGCTCTCCCGCCACGACGCCTCGGTCAGGCCGACGAGCCCGCGCACGGCCAGCGCCATCGCCGCCGAGGGCAGCGCGGTGCGCGTGAGCGTCGAGACGAGCGCGCGACCCTCGAACCGCCCGAGTCGGCGCCGCAACGCCCAGGACAGCTGCCCGAAGTTGAACAGCATCGTGAGCGACGTCGACAGCGCGAGACCAACGTGGCCGAGCGGTCCCATCAGGAGCAGGTTGCCGCCCAGGTTCACCGCCACCGAGAGGAAGCTGGCGCGCACCGGCGTCTTCGTGTCGCCCAGCGCGTAGAACGCCGGCACCAGGATCTTGACCGCGGCGTAGGCGCACAGCCCCACGCAGTACGCCGCCAGCGCAGCCGCCGTGCGATCGGTGTCGGCCGCGTTGAAGCGCCCGCGCTCGTAGAGCAGGCGCACCAGCGGCCCGGCCAGCGCCCACAGCCCGAACGTGGCCGGCAGCGTGAGCGCGAACACCAGGCGCACCGCACCGGCCAGCGTGGCTCGCAATCCGCGCATGTCCCCCGCCACGGCGTGGCGCGAGACCGCGGGCAGCGACACGGTGGCGAGCGCGACGCCGAACACGCCGATCGGCAGCTGCATCAGGCGGAACGCGTACGCCAGCCACGACACCGAGCCCTCGACCAGCGTCGAGGCGAGGATCGTGTTGACGAACAGGTTGAGCTGCGTGGCCGCGAGGCCGATGGTCGCCGGCACCATGAGTGTGGCGATGCGCTTGACGCCGGGGTCGGTGAGGACGGGCGGCCAGGCGGGACGGAAGCCCATCGCCCACAGCGTGGGCAGCTGCACCGCGAACTGCAGGAAGCCGCCCAGCAGCACCCCGAACGCCATGGCGAGGATCGGCGGCCGCCCCGCCGCCTGGAACACGGGGATGAGCGCCAGGCCGCCGACGATCATGCCGACGTTGAGGAACACCGGCGCGAGCGCGGGCACGGTGAACTTCCGCACGGCGTTCAGCATGCCCATCACCGCGGCGGCGAGCGCGACGAAGAGCAGGAACGGCAGCATGATCCGCGACAGCTCGATGGTGAGCTCGAGCTTTCCCGGCTCGTCAGCGAAACCGGGCGCGAGCAATGGAACCAGCCACGGCGTGATGAACCAGCCCACCACGGTGAGCAGCGCCAGCGAGATCGCCAGCGCGTTCAGGACCTGCGCGCCCAGCCGCCAGGCGCGCTCGCGCCCCTGGCGGTGATCGGCCTCGGTGAACGTGGGAACGAACGCGGCCGACAGCGCTCCCTCGGCGAACAGGTCGCGCAGCAGGTTTGGCACGCGGAACGCGACGTTGAATGCGTCGGTCTGCATCCCGGCGCCGAACCAGGCGGCCATCACCTGCTCGCGCGCGAGCCCCAGCAGGCGCGACGCCATGGTGGCGAGCGACACCTTTCCCGCCGCCGCGGCGACGCGCGTTGACCCGACTTCGTCGTTTCGGTTAGCGTGCGACGTCATGACTCCCTGGCAAGCGGCCATCCTGGGTCTGATCCAGGGGCTCTCCGAGTTTCTCCCGATTTCGTCGTCCGCGCACCTCGCGCTCGCTCACTGGCTGACGGGCTGGGGCGATCCCGCGACCGACCTGCCCTTCGACGTCGCGCTCCATCTCGGCACGCTCGTCGCCGTGCTCGCCTACTTCCGCCGCGACTGGCTCGAACTCATTCACGGCTCGTTGGCAGGGCTTGCCACGCGCCGCGTCACGCCCGAGCTGAGGCGCGTCGGCATCCTCGTGATCGCAACCCTTCCCGCGGTCGTGGCCGGCCTCCTGTGGCGCGATCGCTTCGCCGCGATGCATGACTGGCCGCCGCTGATGGCCGCCACGCTCGCCGGCGTCGGTCTCCTGCTCTACGCGCTCGACCGCCGCACCCAGGGCACGGGCACCGAGCCCGGCGCGGGCGCGGGCCTGCTCATCGGCATCGCCCAGGCGACCGCGCTCGTCCCCGGCGTCTCGCGCTCGGGAATCACCATGGCGGCCGGGCTCGGCCTGGGCCTCACGCGCGCGGCGGCGGCGCGCTTCTCGTTCCTGCTCTCCACACCCGCCATCCTCGGCGCGGCGGTGCTCAACGCGAAGGACATCGCCGGCGGCGACCCGGTCGTGCTCGGCGCGGGCCTCGTCACGGCCGCCATCGCGGGCTACTTCGCGATCGGCTTCCTGCTGCGGCATCTCAACCGCGCGGGATTTCTCCCCTACGCGGTGTACCGGATCCTCCTCGCCGCCGGCGTGCTCGTCGCCTGGTTCATCCGCCCTTCCTGACCTGATCCCCGAAGTGGTGGTCGAGCCGGTCGCGCAGGAACAGGCGCGCCCGGTGGACCCGCGCCTTGAACGCCGGCACGGAGAGCTCGAGCGCGGCGGCCGCTTCGGCATTGCCCAGTTCCTCGACGTCGCGCAGCAGGAACGCCGCGCGCTGCTCGGGCGGCAGCGCAGCGATCGCCGCGTCCATCGCCGCACGGGTCTCGCCAGCGGACAGCGCCTGCTCGGGCGTGGGGCCCCAGTCCACGAGTTCGCGCGCCGGCGCGGGCTCGTCGGCCGACGCGTCGAGTGGCGCATCGAGCGAGACGACGTCGGGCCGGCGCTTGCGGAGGCGCATGAGCACGGCGTTGGTGGCGATGCGGTAGATCCACGTGGAGAACGTGGAGTGGCCCGCGAACTTCGGCAGCGCCCGCCAGGCCGAGAGGAAGGCCTCCTGCAGCACGTCCTCGGCCTCGTCGTCACCGACGATGCGGCGCACCAGGCGGTAGATTCGCGCCTCGTAGCGGCGGACAAGGATGCCGAACGCGTCGCCATCGCCCGCCTGCGCACGGGTCACCAGGGCTGCGTCGTCCTCGCCGTCCACTCCGCTCATCGACCCTCCCCGCGCCGGGTTGCGCGAGGGGCGAGCCTACGACACGCCCCGCGAGCGGTCAAACAGCTCCATCTCTCCGCGCGAAAGCGCGGACGCCGTTGACGTAGGTCTCGTCCACTCGCGCATCCGCAAGACGCTCCACCGGCACTTCCCACGGATCGTCCTCCCACACCACGAAGTCGGCAAGGAACCCCGGCGCGATCATCCCCACGCGATCCTCGACGCGCGCAGCAAACGCACCGCCGCGCGTCGCGGCCGCGAACGCCTGGTCGAGCGTCAGCGCGCGCGCCGGTGTCTCGCCGCGCGCGTGCGCGTCGGGATCGCCGCCGAGCACCGCCGCAGCCAGCGCGGCCCGCGGATCGCAGGGCTCGATCGGCGCGTCCGAGCCGAAGGCGAGCGAGGCCCCTGCCGCGAGCAGTTGCCGCCACGCGTACCCTCCAAGCGCGTCGCGCTCGCCCCAGCGCTGGCGTGCCAGCGGGCGATCGCCCGTGCAGTGCGCCGGCTGCATCGAGGCGATCACTCCCAGTGCGGCGAACCGCGGCAGGTCCTCGCCGTCGACCAGCTGCGCGTGCTCGATGCGCGGCCGCAACCGCGAACGCTCCGCCGCGGGCCATGCCGCGAAGGCGTCGAGCGCGGCGCGCACCGCCGCGTCCCCGATCGCATGGAGCGCCAGCGACCAGCCGCGCGCCCGTGCCGTGGCGCCGAGCGCGGCGATCCCCGCCGCATCGAGCGTGGCGTAGCCCGCGCCCGAGCCGTCGTCGGCCGGCGCGAGCAGATGCGCCGTGGCCGCGCCGAGCGTGCCGTCGAGGAAGCCCTTGAGCGCGAAGGGAAACAGGTGGTCGTCGGCAGCGGCCAACTCGGCCTCGAGCGGAACTGTTGCAGCGGGATCGTCCCCGGCGCGTCCCCCACCGAGTGCGCCCGTCATGAAGCCCACCGCGACGCGCACCGGCAGCCGGCCCGTGTCGCGCAGGCCGCGCAGCAGCTCCCACCCCGCAATCGTCTCGAAGCCGTGGACGAACGTCGCGCC
>JANPEF010000160.1:0-5581 GCA_031431875.1 Candidatus Eiseniibacteriota bacterium
GCGTTCGAGCGCGGCCAGCGAGTGCCCTCGCCTTCGGGCTGCTCCGGTCAACGAATCACCACCACGCGGTGCCTCGCTTCGCGGTCGCCGAGCCGCGCGCGCGCGAAGTAGACGCCCGCGGGCACCGTGCGGCCGACCCCATCGCGGCCGTCCCAGGCGAGGATGCGCCGGCCCGGCGCCGCAGTCATCGGCCCGATCAGGGCGATGCGGCGGCCGCGCACGTCGAGGATCTCGAGCGCCACGTCGGCGGCGGCACTGGCCAGGTCGAATGCCAGCGAAACGCCATGACCAGCCCGCACCGGGTTCGGCCACAGGAGCCCGCGCTCCGGCAGCGCCCGCTGCACTCCCGCGACGGCGCCGAGGACCGTTCCCGACGTCGCACCCGCCTCCGCCGACCCTCCGCCCGACGCCAGCGCCGTGGTCGCCGCTCCATCGAGTGCGGCCAGCAGTGCGGGCGCGTCGGTCGGCCGCTCGATCCACTTGCGCGCGAACCAGAGGTCGGCCTCGGCCCCGTCGCGCCCGATCGACCGGCCCCGCACCAGGTGAAACGCATGGGGCGCGGTGTCGATCACGCGGCGTCCGTCCTCGAAGCGGATGAACAGCGTCGCGGCCTGCACGAAGACGAGTCGATGATCCGCCGAGCCCGCCCGTTCGGGATCCGGTCCCTCGCGCACGCCGGCAAGCTGCACGTCGATCTCGAGTGCGCGCGGCAGGCGCACGCCGTTCTCGCGCACGACGCCGCGATGCAGGTTCAGGTACGACGCGAGCTCCTCCTCCTTGTTCCAGCCCTCCGGTCGCCGGCTCCGATTCTCCGCATCGCCGAAGTGGAAGCGAAACTCCGGGGCAAGGAGCGCGCCATACACCGCGGCGTCCCCGCGCTCGTAGGCCAGCTCGAACTCGGCGAGCCACGAACAGTCCTCGTCGGCGAACGTCGGCGTGGCGGAAACGAACCAGAGCATGAGGACGAGAGCGGCGCGAACGGCGAGGCGCGGAACGAGTGGGATGATCCGGGCGTGCAGACGAGATGGCGCGGTAGCGAGACGCATGGCATCCTCCTTCGCCCCCCGGCAGGCAGGGTCCTGCAATGAACGCCCGGACAGGCGATGCGGGGGATGCAAGCACGCTGCAACGGGGAGGAAGCATCGATCGTGCCGAAACCCGCCGCCCCGTTCGCTGCGTGCAAATGCAGCGGGTTGCGTGCATGGAGTCGGTCGCCGGGGACGATTCGTTTCGAAAAGGTGGATCGTGGACTGTGTCGGAGCAGGCGCGATTCCACCCGCTGTGAAGCGCAAATCAGAAGGCCCGGCTGGAATCCGCCGGGCCTTGAGTGGTGTCACCGGGACTAATGGTAGCGGTACGGGGAATCGAACCCCGGTTTGATGGCTGAGAACCATCCGTCCTAACCCCTAGACGATACCGCCACGAAAGGGGTGTGCAGCCGGGAACATACGGGCCTTTGCGCCTCGCGTCAACCCCTGCGGCGGTCGCGGGGCCGGCCTTGAAACGACGCGAGCTTGACGCCTCAACGTGTTGTCCCCGTGTGCACTCCAGCGGTGGCAATCCGGTACAATTCGCCCTCCCCCGTGACCACGTGCAGCTCGCCGGCGCCGTCCGTGCCGAACGACGTTACCGCGCCCGGTGATGCGCCACTCCACTCGGTGAGATCGACCGCGCGCCCGTCGACGACCCGGAAGCTGCGCAGCCAGCCGGCGCAGTAGTCCGAGAACACGTAATGCCCGACGAGCGCGGGGACAGCCGTCCCGCGGTAGACCATGCCACCGGTGATCGAGCAGCCGTCGGGGTGGGGATAGACGACGATCGGCCGGGCCAGCGTCGCCGTCGGCCGACCCCGGGGGCGGAACGGCTCGCGGCCCTCGAGGATGTTCCAGCCGTAGTTCACGCCGGCGCGCGATGCGGGCTCGACGTGGACCTCCTCCCACTCGTTCTGGCCGACGTCGGCGATGAACAGGCTCGCGCTCGGCAGGTCGAACGCGCATCGCCACGGGTTGCGCAACCCGGTCGCCCAAATCTCGGGCCGTCCGGCCGCGGGGCGTCCGGCGAACGGATTGCCCGGCGGGACTGCGTAAGGCCGCGCGCCGTCGACGTCGAGACGCAGCAGCTTGCCGAGCAAGGACTGCGGATCCTGGGCGCGGTCTTCGGGATCTCCGCCCGAACCCCCGTCCCCCATCGCCACGTACAGCATCGAGTCCGGGCCGAAGAACACGTGCCCGCCGTTGTGGTTCGAGTACGGCTGCTCGACCCGCAGGATCAACTGTCCCGAGCCGGGATCGACGGCATCGGGCGTGTTCGGTGGCACCCGGTAGCGCTCGATCCGCGTGTGGCCGTTGCGATCCGTATAGTTCACGTAGACGAGCCCGCTGGCGGAGTAGCGCGGATGGAACGCGAGCGACAACAGGCCGCGCTCGCCACCCGCGCGGGTGAGCGCTGAGACGTCGAGGAAGGGGACCTCGACCAGGCGCCCGCCATGCACGATGCGCACCCGCCCACCCTGCTCGACGACGAACAGGCGCAGATCGCCGGGCGGCGCGAGCACCTGGACCGGGCGATCGAGCCCGCGCACCACCTCGACCAGCCGCAGGCCCGTGCGCGGCACGAAGGTCTCCGCCCCGGCAGGTGCAAACCCGCAGACCAGGCCGAGCAGGACGGACGCAGCTCCGCCGGCCGCGCCCGGAGTCGTGCGCGCCAGGTCGCGCACGAGACATGCCCACGCCGCAAGGAAGGCGAGGCCACCGAGGGGCGTGATCGCGCCCAGGCCTCGCACGCCCGTGAGGGCGAGCGCGTACAGGCTTCCAGAGAAGACCGCGATGCCGGCGAGGAACAGGGCGCACGCCCGATCGGCCGTGCGGGGCGGGACCCCGCGACCGGCGGCCAGGGCGACGACGAACAGGGCAAGCGCGTGGAGCAGGTGGTAGCGGACGCCGGTCTCGAACACGGCGAGGAGGTCGGGGGCGAGGCGAGCCTTGAGACCATGCGCGGCAAAGGCGCCGAGCGCCACGCCCGTGCCCACCGCTGCCGCTCCGACCGCCGCCCAACGCATGGACGAACCATACCGCGCACCCGGCATCCGGTGCTAGCATTCGCGGGCCATGCGCTCGCCCCTCGATCCCTTGCTCCGGCTCGCCACTTTTCTCTACCAGATCGTCATCGCGGCGATCATGGGACTCGCGCTCGTGCCCGGGCTCCTGCTCGTGCAGGCGGCCGCCGAGACGGACTCGATCGTGCTCGTGGCGATCGCCGCGGGCGTGGGCTACTTCGCGTTCGGACTCACCTTCCTCGCCCTCATCGTGGTGATCAAGCACGCGACGTTCTTCCGCGCTCGACCCGGCGATTACCCGTTCGTCTCGCCGTACGCGATCCACTGGGCGATGATCGGCACGCTCGTCGGGCTCGCCAAGGTCGTGATCCTCCGCCACATCCTGGGCACACCGGTGCTCAACCTGTTCTACCGGCTCATGGGGGCGAAGATCGGGCGCAGCGTCATGATCAACACCTGCAACATGTTCGACTTCGACCTCATCACCATCGGCGACGGCGCGATGCTCGGCGGCGACTGCGTCGTGATCGGCCACGTCGGCGAGGGCAGCAAGCTGCGCCTCCGGCCCATCGAGATCGGGCCGCGCTGCACCGTGGGGCAGTCGTCGATCGTCTTCCCCGGCGCAGTCATGGAGGAAGGCTCCGTGCTGGGCGCGCTCTCGCTCCTGCCCAAGGGGCGCCGCCTGCCGGCCGGCACGCGCTGGGGCGGCAATCCGCTGGTCGAGATTCCGCGGCCCGATCCCGCGGCGCCGCATGCGTGACGGCGCGCGCCTCGCGCTCGCCGTGACGACGATCGCGCTCACACTGCGGCTGCCGTTCCTCGCCGCGGGCTTCGGCTGGGATTCCGACGCGTGGCGCGTCGCCGCGGCCGCCGCGGCCATGGTCGAGACCGGCACCTACGCGGCGCCCCGGCTCCCGGGCAATCCCGTGCACGACATCAGCGCCGCCCTCCTGTGGGCGTTCGCTCCCGGCGGGCACATGCCCTGGGTCCAGAACGGGGCAACCGCGCTGGTCTCGGCGCTGGGCGCGGGCGCCTTCGCGCTGGCCTGGCGACGGCGCGGCCTGCCGCACGCGCTGCTCGCGGGCGTGGCGATGGCGAGCGTGCCCGCGGTGTTCATCGCCTCGGTCTCGACGCTCGACTACGCGTGGGGCTTCGCCTTCGTCAGCGCCGCGCTCGCCGCAGCGACGCACGGCAAAGTGCTGTTCGCTGGTGCGTTCGCCGCCCTCGCGGTGGGCACGCGCCTGCCGACGGCGGCATGCCTTCCCGGGCTCGCGCTGTTCCTGCTGGCGGCGACGCCGGTCGAGCCGCGGCGCGGCAGGCGCCTCGTTGCCTTCGCGGCGCTCGCGCTCGTGGGTGGCGCTCTGCCGTACCTGCCACTGTGGCTCGAACGCGGCACCGGGGCGCTTGCGTGGTACGACCACGGCTACCCGCCGGCCTGGTTCGTGGGGAAGAAGCTCACCGTCGACCTGTGGGGCTGGGTCGGTGCGGTCGCGGTCGCGCTCGCCGGCGCGGCGACGATCGCGGCGGGGTCGCGGGCGCAGGCGCACGCCACGACCGCGGGCCGCGCGGCCGTGGCAAGCCTCCTGCCGATCGTGGCGTGGCTGCGCCTGCCGTACAAGGCGGCCTACCTCGTGCCCGCCTCGCCGTTCTTCGGACTCGCCCTCGGCGCGGCGCTGCCGCAGCGCTTGCTGCGCCCCGTGCTGGTCGCCCTCGTGATCGCGCCGTGGTTCGGCTCGCTGTACGCTCCGGGCAAGGACGATGACCCCGGCCCCTCCCCTGCAGCGCGCGCACTCACGATCGCCGGCCACCCCGTCGTCCTCGATGCACGTGGCCCGATCCTGCTCGATCATGCCCGCCGTGTCGCGGGCCTCGCCTACGTTGCCCGCATCGAACGGGCACTGTCGACGCTGCCGCCGGGCAGCGCCGTCGTCGTCCAGGACTGGCTCCCGCACCTCAGGCTCGCCCTGCACCGCGCACGCGGCCCGGTGGAACGCGACGGCGTCCTGTGCACACACCTGCTCGACCGCGCCGCCCTCGAGGCGCTGCAGGTCGAGGGGCGCACGCTGTGGATGCTGCCGGGAACGAACGACGCCAATCGCCTCAAGTACGGCGTGGACCTGGCCGCGGCCGGGGCGCGTCCGCTCGTGCCGTGAACCAGGGAGGCCGCGTGTTCTCGATCGATCCCGACATCCGCAAGGCCGAGACGCTGCCCGCGTTCGTGTACCGCGACCTTGAACTGTTTGCCCGTTCGCGCGAGGCGATCTTCGCGCGCTCGTGGCAGCTCGTACCTGCGGTCCATGCGGTGCGTGCGGCGGGCGACGTCGCTCCCGCGACGTTCCTCGAGGGCGGCTGCGAGGAGCCGATCCTCGTCACCCGCGACACCGGCGGCGTGCTGCACTGCCTGTCGAACGTCTGCACCCACCGCGGCAACCTGCTCGTCGAGCAGGCCGGATCGGTCGAGCGCCTGCGCTGTCGCTACCACGGCCGGCGCTTCGACCTCGACGGCCGCTTCCGCTCGATGCCCGA
>JANPEF010000161.1:0-8877 GCA_031431875.1 Candidatus Eiseniibacteriota bacterium
CAGGTCGAGCGGGCGCCGCGGGCCGCCCGCCGCGAGCGCGCGGCCGCGCACCGCATGCTCGAGCGTGACCGGCGTGCGGCGCGCCGCCGCTACGAACGCGCACTGGCCACGCTGCTGCCGTTCCAGCGCGCCGACTTCAAGGGCCTGTTCGAGACGATGGACGGCTTCGGCGTGACCATCCGCACGCTCGATCCGCCGTTGCACGAGTTCCTGCCGCGACGGGACAACCTGATCCGCGACGTCGCCGAGCTGACCGGCCAGATCCAGCTGCTCGCCGCCCAGCCGCGCGCCCGGCGGCCCGGCGGCAAGCCCGATCGCCGCGCCGCAGGAAGCAGACGCGTGCCGACACTGGCCACGCTCAAGCGTCACCTCGCGGAGAAGAAGCGCATCCTCACGCGCGTCGAGGAGATGCACGAGTTCAACCCGATGCTGGGCCATCGCGGCTGCCGCCTGGGCATCACCTACCCCGAGGTCACGGCGATGCAGGTGCGCGCCATCCTCGAGGCGGCCGTGGCGGTGACGAAGCAGGGCCGCGTCGTCCTGCCCGAGATCATGATCCCGCTGGTCGGTCACGTGAACGAGCTGGCGCTCCAGGCCGCGCTGGTGCGCAGCGTTGCGTCCGACGTGTTCGCGCGCGCCGGTGTCACCGTGCCTTACCAGGTCGGCACCATGATCGAGGTGCCGCGCGCCGCGCTGACGGCGGGGGAGATCGCGCGCGAGGCGCAGTTCTTCTCGTTCGGCACCAACGATCTGACGCAGATGACGTTCGGCTATTCGCGCGACGACTCCGGGCGCTTCCTGCCCGAGTACCTGGCGCGCAAGATCCTGCCCCAGGATCCGTTCGTTGCCATCGATCGCGAGGGCGTGGGGCGGCTCGTGCGCCTCGCCGTCGAGGAGGGCCGGCGCACCCGGCCCGAGCTCAAGATCGGGATCTGCGGGGAGCACGGCGGCGAGCCGTCGTCGGTCGAGTTCTGCCACGCGGCGGGCCTCGACTACGTGTCGTGCTCGCCGTTCCGGGTGCCGATCGCGCGGGTCGCCGCGGCGCAGGCGGCGCTGCGGGAACGCGCGACCGCGCGCGGGTGACGCATTCGTGACGCACTCATGACGCACTCATGACGATCGCCGTCGTCATCCCGGCGCTCGACGAGGAGGCCGCGGTCGCGGCGGTGGTGCATGGCCTGGCGGCGGCGCTCGTGGGCCTGTCCGGGATGGCCGGCCACGAGATCGTGGTCTGCGACAACGGATCGAGGGACAACACCGCGACGGCGGCGCAAGCCGCCGGAGCGACCGTCGTTGCCGCAACGCGCCGCGGCTACGGCAGCGCCTGCCTTGCCGGACTCGCCTACCTGCGCACACGGCCGGCCGGCCCACCCGACGTCGTCCTCTTCGCCGATGCCGACGGCGCCGACGATCCCGCCGAGGCGACACGCCTGATTGCACCGCTGGCGGCCGGCCGCGCCGACCTGGTGATCGGCTCGCGCACCCTCGGGCGGGTCGAGCCCGGCGCACTCACCGTGCCGCAGCGCTTCGGCAACCGGCTCGCGGCGTTCCTGCTGCGCGCCTGGTTCGGCGCGACGACGACCGACCTCGGGCCGTTCCGCGCCGTGCGCTGGAGCGCGCTCGAACGCCTTGCGATGCGCGATCCCGACTACGGCTGGACGGTCGAGATGCAGGCCAAGGCGGCCAGGCGCGGCCTCGTCGTGGTCGAGGTGCCGGTGTCGTACCGCCGGCGCATCGGCCGGTCGAAGATTTCGGGGACCGTGCGCGGCGTCGTCGGCGCGGGCACGAAGATCCTGACGACGATCGTCCGCGAGCGTGTGGTAGGCTGAGGATCCCCGAAGCAGGCAGTCTCCCGCGAGGTTCGCCATGTTCGTCGAGCGCTATCTCATCGACCTCCGCCGCGACCGCTACACGCCCGCGGCCTGGTTCCGCTACGGGCGTGGCGCGCTGGCCCATGCGCGTGAGCGGGCGATCGCCAACCCCGCCGCCGTCCGCTCCATCCTGTTCGTCGGCCTCGTGCTGTTCCTCGGGGCGCTTGCCGCGGCCGGCGGGCTTGCCCTGTTCGTCGATGCCGCCCTGGCGCGGCGGGCGTTCGGCTGGACCGTCGTCGGGCTGGTGCCGATGATCGGGCTCACCGTGCTGCACGTCGACCTCCTGCGCGACCGCGCCGGGACCGCGCTCGACGCGCTCGGCTGGCCGTCGGCGATCACGCTCCTGCGCGTCGCCCTGGTCCCGGCGTTCCTGGTGTTCGCCATCGAGGGGCGCTTCGGCCTGGCCTTCGCCGTGTTCATCGCCGCGATCGTCAGCGACGTCGTCGATGGATGGGTGGCCCGCCACTTCCACCAGGAAACGCTGTTCGGCACCATCCTCGATCCGCTGGCCGACATCCTGTGCACGTTCTGGATGTTCTTGGGGATGTGGCTGGGCGGGCTCGTCCCCGCGGTGATCTGTGCGCTGGCGACGCTGCGCATGATCATGCTGCTCGCCGGTGGCGCCTGGCTCCACCTGACGCACGGGCCGGTGCACATCCACTCGACGATTCCCGGCAAGATGACCGGCGTGCTCGTCACCGCGCTCGTCACCGCACGGCTGGTGTTCGCCGCGTTCGACGCCGGCGCGACCGAGGCGCGCCTGTTGCCGCTGGTGTTCGATGCGCTCATCGTCCTGCTCGCCTTCACGGTGGCCAGCGGCTGGGTCGCCGGGTGGCTCAACCTGCGCCGCCTGCAGAAGCGCAGCCGCCCCGGGACGGTCGTCACCGACGTGCGCTTCGGGCCGTGAGCGAGGACCTGCTGTTCACCGGCCCGCTCGGGCGCCTCGGCGTCGAGGACGTGCTCCAGTTCGTGGCCCAGGCCGGCGTGACCGCCCGCGTCTCGTTCGAGACCGAGGATCGCGCCCACGGCTGGCCGCGCGCGGTCGACCTCGCGGTCGCCGACGGGCGCCTCGTCGGCATCGGCCCGCGCGGCACCGGCCTGAGGCTCGGTGACCTCGTCGTCGGGCGTCGCATCGCAACACGCCGGGCCGTCGAGGAGATTGCCACGGCGCAGCGCAACGGGCCCTCGCTTCCCGCCCGGCCCAGGCAGGATTCTCGCCTCGGTGCGCACCTGGTGGACGCCGGCCTGTGCGATCCGACGACCCTCGAGGACCTGCTGTGGGAGCGTCACGCCCGCGTCGTGTGGGGCCTCCTGACGTGGGATCGGGGCACATTCACCGTGACCGGCCCAGCGCCGGGCGCACTCGATGCGCCGGTCGTGGTGAACCCATCGCTGCCGCTCGCCGCGCTGCTGCTCGACGGCCTGCAGCGGGCCGAAACCGCCCTCGCCGGCGAAATCGACTTTGCCGCGGCGCTTGCCGCGGAAGCGGACCCCGCGACGTCGTAGTATTTGAAGTCAGGTCGAGGTCAAGCGCGCCCCCGCGCTGGCGCGGCCGCGCCGGTCCCCACTAGAATCGTGCGATCGTGCCGCATTTCGCGGCGCATCGTCGTCTCGCCCCCGTGGAGCACGCCTTGGTGAATCCGATCGGTCTCACGTTCACCTCGGGCGAAATTGGTCTCGCCGCGCTCGCCGCGGTCGCCGGCGTGGCGATCGCGTGGTGGGCGTACCGGGCGATCGCACCCCAGTTACGCGCCTCGTTTCGCAACGGGCTCGCCGTGCTGCGCGCGCTGGCGCTGGTCGGGGTCGCATTCCTGCTGGCGCGACCGCTGCTTTCGCTTGCCGGGGACGCCGCGGGGCGCGGCACGGTCGTCGTGCTCACCGACCTCTCTCGCTCGATGGACTTGCCGGCCGACTCGCTTGCCGCCGTCGACGGTGGCACTCCCCGGGATCGCGCTGCCGTTGCGCGCGAGTCGGCCGAGCGCGCCGCCCGGGCCCTCAGGGGCCGCTTCAAGGTCGAGCGCCGCGCCTTCGCCGCGAGCGTCGCAACGGGTGACTCGCTGCCCGGCGGCGCGCGCGAGGCCACGGCACTGGGCGATGCGCTCGCCGCGGCGATCGAGGGCGTCGATGCGCCGCGCGGCATCGTCGTCGTGAGCGACGGGGCGCAGACCGGCGGACGCGACGCGGTGCGCGCGGCGCGCGAGCTCGGACTCCCGGTGACGACGGTCGCGATCGGGCAGGCGCCCGCGCGGGATATCGCGGTCCTCGACGTCCTCGCCAATCCCACCGCGCGGGTCGGCCAGGAGACCCCGATCGAGGTGCGGCTCGCGGCGTACGGCCCGCCGCGGACGGTGCGCCTGTCGGTGCGCGACGGCGAGCGTGTCCTCGTCGGCGAGGACGTCGCACTGCCGGGCGGTGGTGCCGAGATCACGCGCCGGCTCACCTATCGCCCGTCGCGCGCGGGGCTCGCCGTGTTCGAGGTCATCGCCCCGGCGACCGCGGGCGAGGCCGAGTGGAGCGCGGTCAACAACCGCCGCGCCTACGCGCAGGAAGTATTGCCCGATCGCGAGCGCGTGCTCATCCTCGCCGGCTCGTACCACTGGGACTGGACGTGGGCCCGTCGCGCCATCGACGCCGACTCGGCGTACGCCGCCGACCACCGCGTGTTCGCGCGTGGCGCGTTCCAGCGCGTCGGAGCGGGCGCGCCGGCGGCGACGGGGGAAGTGCCCGCATCCGGTTCCGCGCTTCCCGCCTCGGCCGCGGCACTGCGCCCGTACGCGCTGGTGGCGCTCATCGGTGTCGAGGAGGGGCAGTTGCCCGCGGTGACCGCGCAGGCGCTGGCCGCCTACGTCACGGCCGGGGGGAGTACGATCGTCCTCGGTGGCGCGGCGCGGAACGGCGTGTTGGCACTCGCCAGCGGGCCGCTCGGCCCGGCGCTGGGCATCGCGCGCACGGCAGGATCGACGCTGCTTCCCGAGGCCTCTCCGGCGCTCACCGAGGCGGGTCGCGCCTCGGACCTGGTGCGGCTCGACGACGACTCCGCGGTGAACTTCGGCCTGTGGGGCGCGCTGCCGCCGCTGCAGAACGTGCAGCCGCTCGCCGTCTCCGCCACCGACCGCGTCGACGTGGCCGATGCCGGCGGGCGCGTCGCCCTGATCGCCGAGCGGCGCGTCGGACGCGGCAAGGTCGTCTTCGTCAATGGTGCGGCGACCTATCGCTGGGGCTTCTCTGCGGCCGACGTCGAGTCGGGCCGGCGCTACGAGCGCTTGTGGGGCAACCTGCTGCGCGCGCTCAGCGAACCCGCGCAGAGCGAAGCGTTGCGCCTGGTGCCCGAGCGTCCGCTGGTCTCTCGTGGCGAGGTCGTTCGCCTCGAGGCCGCGCTCCAGAACGCGCGCTTCCAGCCCGTCGCGGGCGCGCGCGTGACCGCTCGTCTGTCCGGTCCGCAATCGCGCGACATCGGGCTCGAGTCGCGCGGCGAGGGCGCCTACGGCGCGGCGCTATCGGGCCTGCCGCCGGGCCGCTACACCGTGAGCGCGAACGCCCAGGTCGGTGGCCGCGCCATCGGCAATGCCAACGCGACGTTCTGGGTCGACGCCCAGAGTGCCGAGTGGCAGGACGTGGCGCCCGATCCGGGCCTCCTTGCCGCGGTCGCCGTGGCCTCGGGGGGCGCCTCCGTGAAGCCCGGGGACGAGGGCGGGATTCCCGCCTCGCTCACCGCCTCACGTCCGCGCGCCGGTCGCGAGCGCACGGTCCGCCTGTGGGAGAGCCCGTTCGCGTTTGCGATGATCGCCTCGCTGTTGAGCGCCGAGTGGTGGTTCCGCCGCCGCCGCGGCCTCGCCTGAGCGGGCGCCCGCCCCGCCAGAGAAGGAATATCCGCCGCACCCGCTGAGCCCCCGTCGTACCGCCCCCGCGGGACGCGTCCATGCTCGCCCTGCCCGTCGTGTTGAACGAAGTCTTCTACGATCCCGCCGGATTCGACGGCGGCTTCCAGTTCGTGGAACTGGTCAATCGCAGTCCGCTCCCCGTGGCGCTGACCGGCTGGAGGATCGACGCCGGCGACGGCGCCGGCCCCGATCGCTGGCGCACGTGGTGGACGGGGACGGCCACCGACATCCTGCTGCCCGCTGCGCGCTTCGTCGTGGGCGAGGGCCGCGTCGAGCCCGCGCCCGATCGGATCGTGCCCATCGAGCTCGAGAACGGCCCCGATGCGGTGCGCCTGGTCGCGCCCGACGGATCGATCGACGTGCTCGGCTACGGCACGCACACCCATGCCCCGTACTTCGAAGGCCGCCCCGCGATCGACGTGCCGTCGGGCTTCTCGCTTGCCCGCGCCGCGGACGGTGTCGACACGGACGACAACGCCGCCGACTGGATCCCGTTGTCGCCGCCGACGCCGGGCGCGCCGAATCGCCCGGAGCGGGATCTCGCCGTGGTGCGGCTCATCGCCCTGGCCGAGCGTGTCGAGCCCGGCGACGTCGTCGCGCTCGACGCGGTGGTGGCGAACCGCGGAGTGCTGTCGCTCCCCGCGAACGAAGCGGAGGCGCGCCTGTGGGTGGCCCCGCTCTCCGAGGCGACCCTACCGGGCGTCGGTGTCGGCGAGGATCCGTTCACGCCGCTGGCGGCCGAGTCGCTGGTGGTGCGCGCCGCGCTGGCCGAGCTCGAGCCGGGCGACTCGGTGACGGTGCACCTGTCCTTCACGCCGCCAACCGCCGGGACCTGGCGCCTGGTCGCCGCGGCGACCGCACCCGAGGACGGTGCGCCGGCGAACGATCGCCTGCCCGCGATCGTCCAGGTCGGGCCCGGGGCGCTCATGCTCTCCGAGGTGGCGGCCGCACCCGACGATGGGCCGGAGTGGATCGAGGTCGTCAATCGCACCGGCGCCGACGTCGCGCTCGACGGCTGGACCGTCGAGGATGCGACCGGTCGACGCGGTCGCGTCACGGTCGGTGCGCCCGGTGGGGCGTTCGCCGTCGCGCCCGAGAGCCTGGTCGTCCTCACCTCGGATCCAGCGGCGCTGGTGGCGCGGCACCCCGGGCTCGATGCGCGGCAGGTCGCCGCGTGCACGCCGTGGCCGTCGCTCAACAACGATCCGCCCTCGGGCGCGCCGGCGGGCAGCGCCGCGGATCGTCTGGTGTTGCGCCCGCCCGACGGGCGCGCCAGCGACGCGCTCGACCTGCCGCCCGCGAACGTGGGCCGCACGCGCGAACGCCGCTCGCTCGCGCGCGCCACGCGCGAGCCAGCGAACTGGAGCGATAGTGCGGTCCCGGGCGGCACGCCCGCGCGCGTGAACTCGGTGGCCGGCGGTCCGCCCGTGCCAGGGATCGCCCTCACGGTCTCGCCATCGGCGCACGTGCGCGGCGAGCCGGTGCTCCTGCGCTGGTCGACGGGCTTCGAGTCCGCCCGCGTGACGCTCGCCCTGTACGACCTGCGCGGCCGGCGCTTGCGGCTGCTGGTCGACGAGGACGATGCGCCCGGGACAGCCGGCGTCGCGTGGGATGGAGCCGACGATGCGGGGCGTCCCGCGCCGCCCGGGCTCTACCTCGTCGGGCTGCGCGCGCGCGCAGCGGGCGCCGTCGCGCACGTCACGGCGCGCGCATGGTTGAGCGTCGAATGAGGGCGCGCGTGGAGTGGGTCCTCGTGCTCTTGACCCTCGTCGCGGGCTCCGGTCGCGCGGCGGCCGCCATCCAGCCCGATCCCGGCAACGCCGCAGCGCGGGCGACGGGGCTCGCCCTGCTCGCCGAACCGGTGGGGCCGCTGGCGGTGTTCGACCAGCCCGCGCGGCTCGCGCCTGCTGCGTCCGCGCGTGTCGCCCTCGCCGCGGCGCGCACGCAGCCCTTCGGACTCGATGCGCTGGCGCGCACGCGGGTCGCCGCGACATACGCGCCCGGAGCGGTTGCGATCGCACTCGGGCTCGAGGCGTACGGGCCCGAGGGCGCGCGGCGCACGCGCCTCGTCCTCGGTGCGGCGTGGCGGCGCGTCGCGCCCGGGAGTGGGCTCGCATTCGGCGCCGCCTGGCAGGAGGCGCGGATCGACGTAGCGACGGGGGCCGCCGTCCGCGCCGGTGCACTCGACGCGGGCGCAGCCTGGACGCGCGGCGCCATCACCATCGCCTTCGCCGCGCGCGCACTCGCCTCGGGCGGCGCCGCACGGGCCCGGCCCGATCCCGACTGGACGCTCGAGGCGGCGTACGACCTTGGCCTCGCCCGGCTCCACGGTGTGCTCACGCACGACCTGGTCGGCACGCGCCCCGGCGGCGGCATCGCGTTCGCCGTCGGCCCCTGCGCGCTCCAGGCGGGCGCGTTCGGGCCGCCGTGGAGCGGGGCGCTGGGCGTGGCCTTCTCGACGCGCGGGGCGCGTGGCGTGCGCATCGCCATTGCCCGCAGCGATCATCCCGAGCTCGGTCCGTCCGACGCGTGGGACGCGGGGGCCGCATGGTGAGCCCCTGGTTGCTCGCGCTCGGGCTCGCGATCGCGCCGCCCGACTCGGCCGGCGACGAGTCGCTGCCCACGTTCGTGCGCGAGGAAGCCGAGGCCGACGGCGCGTTCGACGGCGAGTACGTGAGCGAGGAGAAGACGCCGGCGCTTGCGCCGGCAGGGTTCACCCCGTGGTCCCGCGGCCGTATCGCATGGATCGGCGGCGCGCGCTCGCTCACTGCCGCCGCTGGCGCCCGCCGTATCCGCGCCGAGATCCTGCTCGCCCGCGAAGACGGCGAAGCGCGGGGGATCGACGACGCGTACGGAGCACTGGCGTTCGCAGCGACCCCACGCACGCTCGTGCGCGCCGGCTGGTTCGAGCCGCACGTCGGCGCGGGGCTCATCATCGGCCCGCGCCGCGTCACGCCCGAGGCGGTCGGCAGCGTGCTCTCCCCCGGGCGCGCCCGCGCTGCGAGCGGACCATGGTTCGCCGCGCCGCTTTCGGCCGCGCCGGCGCGTGCCGCGACGGGCCAGCGTGGCGTCGCGATCGAGCATGGGCACGGCGCGTGGCGCCTGGGCGCGCTCGCCGCCGCGAC
>JANPEF010000162.1:0-20900 GCA_031431875.1 Candidatus Eiseniibacteriota bacterium
GCCGCCCCACGAACCCCTACTTTCCCTGGTACTTCCAGTTCCGCGCCTTCCCCTCGGCCAGCCACGCGATCACCTGCTTCAGGCGCGCTGCCCGAGTCTCCTCGCGCTTGGCCTCGACGATCCACTCGATGTACTCGCGGCGATGGCTCGGCGCGAAGGCTTCGAACTTCGCCGCAGCTGTCTTGTTCCGAGCCAACGCCGCCCGCAGTGAGGCCGGCACCGGCAACGCCTTCCGCGGCGTCGCCGACTTGCGCTTCGGCGCCTTCACACCCTCGTCGTTGAGCTTCATGGCCTGCTTGATCCAGGCGGTGAGCACGCGCTTCGACGGAAGATTCGCGACGGTCGTCAACCGCCCCAGGTCCCCCATCGCCTCGTCGGGCTTGCGGGTCATGGGGTCGACGATGAGCGCGCCCTTCCAGAACCCGAACGTGGCGTGCTGCTTGAACGCGGCCATGCTGCACAGCGCGCCCTCGTGGTCGAACGCGGGCATGCTCCACTTGAGCGTCTCCTTGACGTCGGGGCAGGCCGCGTGGACGACCGCGCGCAGGTGAGCGAGGATCGGCCGGGCGAACGGGGCCGACTTCGCGATGTAGGCGTCGATGCGCTAGTCCTTCGCCGCCATCGGTTCACTCCTTCCCGGTTTCGATCGGTCGAGGTCTCGCGTACGGATCGGCGGGCTCGTCCCACGGGCGAGCGCCCTGGGCGCGCTCCTCGCCGAGCTTCTTGAGGCGCTCCATCCATCCCTCGTCGAGCAGAGCCTGCGATCCCGGCTCCCCCGCGAGTTCGGACGGGACGGACGTCGCGCGGAACTCGATCGCGAGGCCCGGCTCGGTCGCGCTCACCGCGCGCGCGAGCTGCGCCAGGTGGGCGAGCCCCTGGAGCTGCTGCCCGTAGAACATCAACCACCGGCCGCGACTCTCGATCGCCTTCCGGTTCGACGGCGAGATCGCCATCGGTGCGGGGTGTGTCCACACATTGAGAATCGCCCAGATCCGCAGCGTGAACGGCGCTTCGGACCTGGCCAGTCCGCGGGCACGCAACCCTCCCGCGAGCTCGCGGAGCGCCGGCTCGTCGAGCGCGATCGCGAGGTTCGACACGCTGCCGCCGTCGGCGTGCACGTGCCCGTCGAGCATGAGGGGAGGAAACGCTCCGGGAATCGCCGAGCTCGCCTGCAGCAGGTCGCGAAAGCGCGCGAGTCCCGCGGGCGAAGCCGCGAGCTCCTGACGGACATCCCACAGCCGCCCGACGGCGAGGTCGAGATCCGCCGTCGCGACGACGAGGCGTCGGTCCTCCGCGAACGCCAGCGCCAGCCCGTCGACCAGGTCGCGGTTCGTCGTGCGCTCGATCATGCTCCGGAATTTCGTCACGTCGAGCACGCCGCCCGAACGACGGAACCAGAACAACGCGTCGATCGTCGGCGCGCCGTCGAGCGCGGTGCGTCCGTACATCGTGTCAAGGGTGTCGAGCGCCGCGTCGGTCCCGAGGAGCGCCAGCGGCGACTGCAGCGCCCCCGTGCTGACGCCGGTCACGAGGTCGAACGTGGGCATCGGCTCGTCCAGGCGCGCCTTCCAGCCGCGCATGAAGCCGACTCCGTACGCGCCGTGCTGTCCGCCGCCCGACAGGTAGAGGACGTCGAGCGTCCGGTCGCCGCGGCGCTCGGCACGGCGCAGGAGTGCATCGACGAGCCCGTCGACGACGTGCCGGTGCTCGTCGCGCGCAGTCGTGGCGCCGGCGGCGATCGCCTCCGGTGTCACGGCAGATCGGTGAATCGTCGCGCAACCGGTCGAGACGAGCAGCATGATCGCGACGGCGACAGCGAGGGCGACGGCGGTGCGAAGGCGAGTCAGCGGGAAGATCAGGGGCACGGAACCTCCGGAAGATCGTGGCGAATGGCCGCGAGTCTACTCCTGCCGTTGCACGATGCCACGACCGACTTCGCCCTCGACGCCCGCGGCGGCGCGGGCTACCGTGCCCGCCATGAACCCCTCACCCTTCGCCCACCTGCCGCCGATGACGAACGACGAGGTGGCGCGTCTCCGCGAGCGCGCCATGGCGGTCCCGATCTCCAGCGCGCTCGGGTTCTCACTGGTATCGCTCACGCGCGGCGTGTGTCGGCTGGCGATGGCGCGCAACCCGAAGTTCGACGGGATCTACCGCTCGTTGCACGGCGGACTGATGATGACGCTCGCCGACTCGGCGGGCGCCTTCGCGCTGCTGACGGTGGTCGACCCGGACGAGGCGGTGACGACGACCGAGATGAACATCCGCTTCCTCGCGCCGGTGCACGATCGCGTGGTGGTCACGGCGCGGGTGCTCAAGGCCGGCAAGACGCTCTGCCCGCTGGTGGCCGAGCTGCATGACGACGGCGGGCGGCTCGTCGCCCATGCCGGGATGACCTACATGCGTGTGCGCCGCGACTCGAGCGCGCACGATGCGAACCGCGGCACGGGAGGATCACGATGAGCTTCGAGGCGGTCAAGGCACGGAACAAGCTGGCCTGGGGTATGGGCGTCGACGGTTACGCGAAGCACAGCATGCCTGAGTTGGCGCCGATCGCCGACCGCCTCATCGAGATCGCCGACCCGGCCTGGGACTCGTCGGTGATCGACATCGCGTGCGGCCCGGGGACCGCGACGCTGCGCGCCGCCAAGCGCGTGGGCCCGGGCGGCAGCGTGCTCGGGATCGATCTCGCGCCGCAGATGGTCGCCCTCGCCGAACGCCGCGCGCAGGCCGAGGGCTTCACCAACGTGACGTTCATGGAGGGCGACGCCGAAGTGCTCGAAGGCGTCCCCGACGCCGCGTTCGACACGGCGATCTCGAACTTCGGCGTGATCTTCGCGCCCGAGGCCGAGCGAATGGTCGAGGCCGTCGCGCGCGTCCTCAAGCCTGGCGGCACGTTCGCGTTCTCGGCCTGGGTCGAGCGCGGCATCGCGGTCGACCTGACCGAGTTCCTCGCCGGGATCCTGCCCCCGGCACCGGAGGGCGCAACGAAACGCGACAGCTGGGGCGAGCCCGCGGTCGTGGCCGAGCGGCTGGCACCGCACTTCGACGCCGTCGCATGGAGCGACGTCGAGTCGGCGATCGAGTACGCGAACGTCGACGAGGCATGGACGCGCATGCGCGAGGGACGCCCGCCGTTCGCGCTGGCCTACGGCCGCATGCCGCTCGACCAGAAGCAGGCCGTCGAGGAGCAGGCGCGCGCGCTGTTCCGGAAATACGCGGCCGCGAACGGGCGGGTCAGCTACGTGCGGTACGCGGGGGTGGTGCGGGGTGTGAAGCGGGCGGACTGAATTCCTCGGGCGCTCAAAAAGGCGATGTTTCGAGCGATTCCCGGGTGAGGAGCTGCATCATCCGGATGTTGATGAACAGGCGCTCGCGCCCGACTTGCTGCACCTCGAGGACGCCGACTTCGGCCAGTGCGTGCAGGTGCCGGGATGCGGCCTGCCGCTCCACGAGACCCTTCTCCACGATGTTCCCAATCCGGCAGTAGGGCTGCTCGAAAAGCGCATCGATGAGCTCCCGGGTGTAAATGCGTGGACGCACTTGCTGCACGTATCGCGCGGTCTCGTCCGCCAGCTCGCGGATGGCCGCAATGCGTGCGGTCGTCCAGGCCGCGGTTTCCTCGATCCCCCGCAGGACGTAGAGAATCCAGCTCTCCCATGCGGCATCGCGAGTCACTGCGAGAAGGCTCCGGTAGTACTCGTCCTTGCGACCGATGATGTAGCGGCTCAGGTAGAGGATCGGCTCGGGCAGGAGGCCCTGCTCCACGAGGTAGAGGCTGTTGATCACCCGGCCGGTTCGCCCGTTTCCGTCGGTGAACGGATGGATGGCTTCGAACTGGTAGTGCCCCACCGCCAGGCGGATCAACGGATCGACCGGCGAGTCCGCATGGATGAATCGCTCCCAGTCGGCGAGCAACTCGCGCAGGCGCGCTTCCCCCTCCGGCGGCGTGTAGATGACCCGCCCGCTCCCGATCTCCGCGAGCGCCGTCCCCGGCACGCGGCGGACCTGCATCTCGACCCCCTTGATCCGCGAACAGATGATCTCGGCCGTTCGGGTCGTGAGGGGTCGATCGTGCAGTGCGCGCGCACCCTCGAGGAGGGCCGTCCTGTAGCGCAGGGCTTCCCGTGTCGCGGGATCCGCGTCGCCCTCCGTGCTCAGGTGCCGAAACAGGCGATCGGTCGTCGTGACGATGTTCTCGATCTCGGAACTTGCACGGGCCTCGAGGAGGGGAAGCGTGTTGATGAGGACCGTCGGATTCGGGATCAGCCCCGCAGCCTGCTTCAGTTCCGCGAGTGCGGCCCGCGCTGGTATGCAGGCGCGAAGAACCTGCTTCGACTCGATCTCGACCGCCGGGGGCAGCGTCGGGAGACTGTTGAAGGGCCGATTCGGGTTCCAGGCGGCCTGACTCAACATGTCGTCCTTATCGGCATTATGCGACATGTTCTGAGGTTATGGCGCGCCGGACGACAGGTCAAGAAGAAGTGTCGCAATTCTCCATAAAATCGAACACATTGTGAAGTGCGCTGGGACGCCCATCTCGAAGGACTCACTAACTGACCAAATAACAAATGGTTAGGGTAGATCAACTCCGCGACGAGGAGGGCCCGGGAAGCCTCGATGCGGTACCCAGCCATGAAGGGGAGTTGAATTAGCCTAGGCGCTATTAAAGCGAACGGGCTTTCCCTTGAATAGCCTCCGACCCACGAGTCAGCCGGCGCAGACACTCATCTCGCGGAGAAGGGATCTGCTTGAATCCGAGACCCTCCCGCCCTACCCGTGAATCTCGTAGTTCGGGGCTTCCTTCGTGATCGTCAGGTCGTGCGGGTGGGACTCGCGGAGGCCCGCGCTGGTGATGCGGACGAACTTCGCCAGGGTGCGCAGCTCGTCGATGGTGGCCACACCGCAGTAGCCCATGCCGGCGCGGAGGCCGCCCATGAGCTGGTAGATCGAGTCGGCGAGCGGACCCTTGAACGGGACGCGGCCCTCGATGCCCTCGGCGACCATCTTGCGCATCTCCTTCACGCCTTCCTGGAAATAGCGGTCGCCCGAGCCGCGGGCCATCGCGCCGAGCGAGCCCATGCCGCGGTAGACCTTGTAGGCCCGGCCTTCGAGCAGGATCTGCTCGCCGGGGGACTCGGCGGTGCCGGCGAACATCGAGCCGATCATGACGCTGTGCGCGCCGGCGGCGATCGCCTTCACCAGGTCGCCCGAGTACTTGATGCCGCCGTCGGCGATGACCGGGACGCCCTTCGGCGCACAGGCGCGCACCGCTTCCATCACCGCAGTGATCTGCGGCATGCCGGCGCCCGAGACGACGCGCGTGGTGCACGTCGCGCCGGGACCCATGCCCACCTTCACCGCGTCGGCGCCCAGGGCGACGAGGTCGGCCGCGCCCGCGTAGGTCGCCACGTTGCCGACGATCAGGTCGCGATCGGGCATCATCTCGCGCACCTTCGCCGCCGCCTCGAGCACGCCGACGGAATGCCCATGCGCGGAGTCGACGACGATCGCGTCGACCTCGACCTTGAGGAGTTCCACCACGCGCTCGAGGAAGTCGCCGCCGGTGCCGATGCCCGCGGCCACGCGCAGGCGGCCGAGCGAGTCCTTGCACGAATCGGGGTACTGCTTGCGCTTCTGGATGTCCTTCACCGTGATCAGGCCGCGCAGCGTGCCGTCGGCATCGACGACCGGCAGCTTCTCGATGCGGTGGCGGTGCAGGATCTCGCGCGCCTCCTCGAGCGTCGTGCCCACGGGCGTGGTCACCAGGCGCGCCTCACCGGTCATGACCTCGCGGATCGGGCGCTCGAAGCGCGTCTCGAAGCGCAGGTCGCGATTGGTGAGGATGCCCACGAGCTTGCCGTTGCGCGTGATCGGCACGCCCGAGATCGAGAAGTGCGCCATGAGGTCGAGCGCCTTCGACAACGGCGCGTCGGGATCGAGCGTCACCGGGTCGACGATCATGCCGCTCTCGGAGCGCTTGACCCGGTCGACCTGGGCGGCCTGTTCCTCGATGGAGAGATTCTTGTGCAGGACGCCGATGCCACCCTCGCGCGCCATGGCGATCGCCAGGTCGGCCTCGGTCACCGTGTCCATCGCCGCGGAGACCAGCGGCGCGTTGAGCACGATGTTGCGCGAGAAGAGCGACCGCACCTGGACTTCGCGCGGGTGGACCGTGGCCTTGCCGGGAACGAGCAGAACGTCGTCGAAGGTGAGGGCGTCGGGTCCGATCCGCGAAGTCAGGTCGCTCATGGCGTAGGGCGTTCCTCCGGGCTCGAATCAGGCTGCGGGGTGCGGGCCGCGCCGCCGTTGGCGGGCGGCGAGCCCGGGATGCCGAACATGCCGCTGCCGCTGCCGGCCGCGCCAGGCGTCGGCGGGATCGGGCAGGAGACCGCGGTCGTGTCCTCGCTCGCGGTCACGGCCTCGGCGGCCACGGACTTCACGGCCGCTGGCTTGACCACCGTCGCGGCGCTCGTCTTCAGCTGCGGCGCGGGCGGTGCCTTCGTCGTATCGGGCTCGGACTGCGGCACCGGCGGCGGATCGGGGGTCGGATCAGGAGTCGGCGCGGGCGCCGGCGGCGGCGGCAGGCCGGGCTCGGTCGGCGCGATCGCGGGCGCCTCGGCCTCGGGACCCTTCGGCACCTCGATGGGCTTGTAGCCGATCGGCCAGAAGTAGACGTTCACGCCGAAGTTGATCGACATGTACGAATGCGGCCCCGTGAAGCCCGACGGGAAGCGCTCCTCGTCCTTCGAGAACAGGTAGCTCCAGTGCGCGTTCAAGTCGAACGCCACGTTCTTGTTCGACGGGAGGAAGTACTCGGACCCGCCGCGCACCTGCACCCCGGGCGCCCAGTTCACATACGACTCGAACGTGGCCGGGTCCTTGATCTTGTCGCGATCGTTGACGATCTCGAGGCGCGTCAAGTTCGCGCCGAGGCCGAGGTACGGGACCCAACCCTTGCCCTGGTCCTTGAACGAACGGAGGTAGGTGAGGGCGAGGGGCACGTACTTCGTGAGCATCAGATCCTTGAGGATGGTGCTGTCCGGGGTCGACGGGCCGACGACCTTGTACGGCGCGCGCGTGCCGTCCTGATAGGCCACCCAGCCGTAGCCGAAGGTGACGGCAAGGCGCGACTTCGGCGTGAACACGTACTGGAAGTTGGCGAGCCCGACCAGGCGCGAGTTCTGGCCTTCCTTCGTGTCGGCATCCGCGAGGAAGAACGGGGCCCCGAGGGTGGCGCCGAGCGAACCCTTCCCGACCGTCTCTTGTGCAGAGGCGGTGGATGCACAGACTGCCATTGCGGCGAAGACCGCAATGGCCCCGCAGGATCTGAGGTTCAAGCGAGGATCTCCTTCGAGTGTCCCGGACGGGGAGGATCGCGCGCCCGGCGCGTAGACCCCGGAATCTAGGCCACTTGCGGGACTCGCGTCAAGCCGGGCGCGGGGGCCGCGGCTTGACAGAAGGGGTGGCCCTCGGCCACCATGCGTGGGTTGTTCCTGCCTATTCGCGGCCACGTCCAAGGCCCTGCCTGCGGTCGCCCCAGACGACGTGGCGGTGTAGCTCAGCTGGTCAGAGCAGAGGAATCATAATCCTCGTGTCCGGGGTTCGAATCCCTGCGCCGCCACCATCGTCCGGGGCCCGTGTGCGCCGGTCCCCACTGCGTCCCGACGTGCTCTATCGTGCCGCTCGCGCCGCGCTCCTCGGCCCCTGCCGGGTCGAGCCCGGATCGACCGTCCTGGTGGCCTGCTCCGGCGGCCCCGATTCCCTCGCCTTGCTCTCGGTCCTGTCCGAACTGGCGCGCACATTGCGCCTCAGGTTGATCGTCGCCCATCTCGACCACGGCATGCGTGGTGCGGCCGGGGCGGCCGATGCGCGCTTCGTCGCCCGGTGCGCCCGAACCCTCGGGCTCGTCGCGGTCATCGCCCGCGCCGACGGCCCTGCCTGGATGCGCGCCCGCGGCCACGCCGGCGAGGACGGACTGCGCCGCCTGCGCCGCGCGTTCCTCGCCCGCACCGCGACGAAGGTCGGCGCCGATGCGATCGCGCTGGGCCACACCGCCGACGACCAGGCCGAGACCGTGCTGCTGCGGCTGGCCCGCGGCACGGGGCTCTCGGGCCTCGCCGCAATGCGCCCGCGCCGGGGCCGCATGGTGCGGCCGCTGCTGTACGCCTCGCGCGCCGACGTTCACGCCCATGTCGCCTCGCGTCGCCTCCGTCCGCGCATCGATGCCACGAACGCCGATCCGGCTTTTCGCCGAAACTACGTGCGGGCCGAAATCCTGCCGCGCCTGGCGCATCTCAATCCGCAGATCGGGGCGGCCCTGGCCGGACTTTCCGCCCGGGCCGCCGCCCTCGATGACTGGCTGGGCGCAGAGGCGGCACGGGCGCTCGCGGCCGCCAACGACGCGGGTTCCGCACCGCTCGGGGGCGTGGAACCCTGCGGGATTCGCCTTGTTGCACGCATCCTGCTCGGCTACCATCCGATCGTGCGCGAAACGGTGTTCGCGCAGGCGTTTCGACGCGCGGCAGGAGCCGGCGCCGGTCTCACCCGCCGCCACCTCGACGCTCTCGAATCGCTCGTCGTTCGCGGGCCCGAGGGCGCGAGGGTCGATCTGCCCGGATCCCTCCACGCCCGCCGGTCGCGCGGGCGCATCTGCTTCGAGGCCCAAGCGCGTAGGACGCGCACCGGGGGAACCTGAGATGCCCGATTCGAACGTCGAGACGAGCCCCTCGGCCTACGCGCGCATCGACACGCTGCTCCCCCGCGAGGCCATCGCGCAGAAGGTCGCCGAGATGGGCGCCGTCCTGTCGCGCGACTACACCGGGCAGAAGCCGCTGTTGATCGCGGTGCTCAAGGGCGGGTTCATTTTCCTCGCCGACCTGGTGCGCGCCATGGACATCGAGCTCGAGGTCGACTTCCTCTCGCTGTCGTCGTATGGCAATGCGACCGTCTCGTCGGGCAAGGTGCATCTCGTGCATGACCTGCGTGCCGAGTTGAAGGGCCGCCACGTGATCCTCGTCGAGGGCGTCGTGGACACGGGCCACTCGGTGCGCTTCCTGCTCGACCTGCTCGCCCAGCGCGAGCCCGCCAGCCTCAAGGTCTGTGCGCTGCTCGACAAGGTTCCCTGTCGGCGCGTTCCCGTTCCCGTGGATTACGTGGGCTTCCCGATCGGCGACGAGTTCGTCATCGGCTACGGCATGGATGCCGCCGAGGGCCTGCGCCAGCTTCCCTACGTGGGCGTGGCCATTCCGCACGCCCCTCGCCCGGAGTCGACCTCGTGACGTTCTATCGCCGTGACGCCGGCCCCGAGCCGGACGACCGCAACGACGACCGCAACAAGGGCAAGAAGGACGCGCCGCGCGTGCCCCGCCCGGGTATGCCGCGCCGCGGCACGCAGCTCCCGGTGGGCCCGCCCACCCGGCCCGGCCGCTCGATCGCGCTGTGGGCGCTGATCGTCGTCGTGTCGGTGCTCGTCGCGCAGTTCTTCTTCGGGCAGCGCCAGCAGCGCGTCGACATCTCGTACACGCGCTTCGTCGAGGAAGTGCAGAAGGGCAACATCCAGAAGCTCGACGTCGGCGCCAGCGAGGTGGCGAACGAGATCGCGGGCGAGCTCAAGGTCTCGGCTTCGACGCAGGTCGCCGGACGGCCCGTCCCGTTCAAGGAGTTCCGCACCTGGTACCAGGGCGACAGCAACGCGCTGGCGAAGATGATCTGGGAGAAAAACCCCGGCATCGAGATCGAGATGCGCCCCAAGCAGGCGAACTGGTGGAGCTATCTGGGGCAGCTCCTGCCGCTCATCATTCTGGTCGGCGCGTGGTTCTTCATCATGCGGCAGATGCAGTCGGGTGGCTCGGCAGCGCTCAAGTTCGGCAAGTCGCGCGCCAAGGTCACGCTCGACCAGAACCCGCGCATCACGTTCAAGGACGTCGCCGGCGCCGACGAGGCGAAGGCCGAGCTGCAGGAGATCGTCGAGTTCCTCAAGGACCCGGGCAAGTTCCAGCGTCTGGGTGGCCGCATCCCCAAGGGCGCGCTGCTGCTCGGCCCCCCGGGCACCGGCAAGACGCTGCTCGCCAAGGCCGTCGCCGGCGAGGCGGGCGTGCCGTTCTTCTCGATGAGCGGCTCGGATTTCGTTGAAATGTTCGTGGGTGTGGGGGCGTCGAGGGTGCGTGACCTCTTCGAACAATCCAAGCGCAACGCGCCGGCGATCGTGTTCATCGACGAGATCGACGCGGTCGGCCGGCACCGTGGCGCCGGCCTGGGCGGCGGTCACGACGAGCGCGAGCAGACGCTCAACCAGCTGCTGGTCGAGATGGACGGCTTCGACGCCAACGACGGCGTCATCCTGATCGCAGCGACGAACCGTCCCGACGTGCTCGACCCGGCGCTGCTGCGACCGGGTCGCTTCGACCGCCAGGTGATCGTCGACTGGCCGGACGTCAAGGGACGCGAGGGCATCCTCAAGGTGCACACGCGCGAGATCCCGCTGTCGACCGACGTCGAGCTCAAGCAACTGGCCCAGGAGACGCCGGGCATGTCCGGCGCCGACCTCGCAAACATGGTCAACGAGGCGGCGCTGCTGGCCGCCCGGCGTAACAAGAAGAAGGTCGAGATGCAGGACATGGAGGACGCGCGGGACAAGGTCACGCTCGGCGTGGAGCGCCGGAGCATGGTGATCAGTCCCGAGCAGCGCCGCCGCACGGCGTATCACGAGTCGGGTCACGCGATCGTCAACGCGTCGCTGCCCGGCACCGACCCCGTGGTCAAGGTGACGATCATCCCGCGCGGCCGCGCGCTGGGCCTCACGGCGATGATTCCCGAGGAGGACCGCCTCGCCTACACGCGCGACGAGTTGCTGTCGCGCGTCGCCGGCATGCTGGGCGGCCGCGCCGCCGACATGATCGTCTTCGGCGAGAAGACGACCGGCGCCTCCAACGACATCGAGGCCGCCACCAACCTGGCGCGCAAGATGGTCTGCGAGTGGGGCATGAGCGACCGGCTCGGACCGCTCAAGTTCGGCCAGAAGGAGGAGATGGTGTTCCTCGGCAAGGACCTGGGCTCGGCCAAGAACTACAGCGAGCAGACCGCCGAGGCGATCGACGTCGAAGTGAAGGTGATCGTCGACGGCGGGCTCGAGCGCGCACTGGCGGTGCTGCACGACAAGCGCGACCTGCTCGACAAGATCGCCGGCACGTTGCTCGAGCGCGAGCAGCTCGACCGCGAGGACATGGAGAAGCTGATGCGCGGCGAGGAGCTCGCCCCATTCGAGGCGCCCAGGAGAGACGAACCGCCCACCCCGTTCGAGGCGTCGCCGCCCGAGGCGCCCGTCACCGCACGTCCCGAGCCGATGGGCCCGGCGACCACGCCGTCCCCGACGCCGGCAGCATGACCCCGCACCCGGCCGTGAGCGCGGGCCCGCCCGCGGTTCCGGTCGCGGCAGCGTGGCACGTGCGCGGACGCGTGTTCGACGTCGGCAACCGCGCGCTCGTGATGGGCGTGCTCAACGTGACGCCCGATTCGTTCTTCGACGGCGGCCGCTACGCCGAGCCGCACGCCGCGCTCGAGCGCGCGCTCGCCATGTACGACGAGGGCGCCGACCTGATCGACGTCGGCGGCGAGAGCACGCGCCCCGGCTCGGCCGTCGTGCCCGCCGAAGTCGAGATCCGCCGCGTCGCTCCCGTGCTCGAGTTGTTGGCCTCGCGCTGCCCCATCCCCATCTCGATCGACACGCGAAAGACCGAGGTCGCGCGCGTCGCGCTCGACCTGGGCGCGGCCGTGCTGAACGACGTGAGCGGCCTGCGCGGCGGCACCGCCGGCGGTGGCGAGGATGATGCCGGCGTGCGTGAGCGGGCCGCACTCGCGGCGCGTCACGGCGCGGGGCTGGTGCTCATGCACATGCAGGGCGATCCGCAGACGATGCAGAAGTCGCCGCGCTACGCCGACGTGGTCGGCGAGGTGCGCGGCTTCCTCTACGACGCGGCCCGTCGCGCCGAGGAGGCGGGCGTGGCACGCGAGGCGATCGCGGTGGATCCGGGAATCGGCTTCGGGAAGTCGATCGAGCACAGCCTGGCGCTGCTCAGGCGGACCGCCGACCTGGCGTCGTGCGGCTACCCGCTGCTGATCGGCGTCTCGCGCAAGAGCCTGTTCGAGAAACTGCTCGGCTTGAGCGCCGACGAGCGGCTGGAGGCCGGCATCGCCGCCGCCGTCGCCTGCGTCTTGCGCGGCGCCCGCATCGTGCGCACGCACGACGTGCGCCCCACCGTACGCGCCCTGCGCACGGCCGAAGCGCTGCTTTAATCCATCAACACGAGCTTGCCGGTGAGCCGCGTCGTCCCGGCCTCGACGCGCGCGAAGTACACGCCGTCCGACACCCGCCCGCCCGCGTCGTCGCAACCGTCCCAGCTGACCAGGTGCCGACCCGGGGTGAACGACCGCTCCCCGAGATCCCGCACGACCCGACCCCGCACGTCGTGGATGCGGGCGCGCACCTGCGTCGTACCCGGCACTTCGAACGCGATGTTCACGTCGCCGCGGGACGGGTTCGGTCCCACGCCGAGGAACGTGATCGTCGACTCGTTGTGCGGGAGCGGTGGCGGCTGGCGATCCGCGCGATTCCAGTCGATCGCCCAGGCGTCGTTCAGGGGGCGCCCCCTATAATTTCCCGAACTCGCGGTGCCGCCGAGAATGATCCCGCGATCGTGCACGGAGTCGTAGCCGGCGAAGGCATCCGTCCGATCGTCCGGCCCGAAGCCCTGCGGAACCTCGGAGCCCCAACGTGGCGTGACCCCGAACTCGAGCGTCGCCGTATCGAAGCGACTGCCGTTGGCATCGAGGCCCCAGAGGATCATCATCCGGTCGCCCACCGGATCGTAGAGTGCGGCGTGCCGGTAGCGAGCCGGCGGGGCCGACCCGACGGTGGAGAGCGGGACCCACGCGTCGCCGTCGCCGAACGACAGCGACCACACGTCGTTCAGCGGGTACGACTGTTCGCTGGAGGGCCCGGCGGCGCCGCCGAAGACCACCATCGCATCCCGCCTCGAGTCGTAGACCGCCGTGTGCCCCCAGCGCGGCGCCGGGGGGACCCCACGGATGGCGACCAGGGCCCAGTGGGGGTTCGCCACGGTCAGGTCGAGCTGCCAGACGTCGTTCATCGCCCGGCCGGCAAATCCTCCGAAGAGAACCATGCGCCGACGCACCGGATCATGCACGGCCGTCGCATGGATACGGGCCGACGGCGCGGGCCCGTCGACGACGACCCGCATCCAGTTGGTCATCGGGTCCCCAATCCTCCCCTGCCACAGGTCGCCATACTCGACCCCCTCGTCCCCGCCCCCGAACGCGAGCATGCGATCGAGTTCCGGATCGAAGATCCCGACCGCGCCGACCCGACGCCTTCCGTCCGGCACGTCGCGGCGCTGATAGCTCCACCCCGGTTCGGCCTCGAGACGGAAGGTGTAGGTCCCTTGCGCGCTGAACGCGGACCACGTGTGCACCTGTCCCCGGCCGGCGTCGAGCGCGCGTGGCGAGGTGGTCTCGAACACGTTCGGATTCATCGAGTCGTACTCCCGTGTCCATGTCGCCGCGGGCGAGCCCAGGGCAAGCGACCAGACATCGACGTGGCCCGATGAGTACGTGGGCTGCTCGGGGCGCACGCCGGTGGTCCCGACGTAGACGATTGTGTTTCGTGCGGCGTCGAACGCGACCTGCACGCCGCCGTTCAGGCTCGGCAACAACGGCCCGGAGACGGGCTCCCGACCCCAGAAGCCCCCGGCCTGCGTGTCGAGGACGGTGAGATAGGTGGAGTCGACGGGCTCGTAGTTCTGGCCCGGCCGCAGCATCCGGATCTTCTGGTCGGCGAGCGTGAGCGCGGGAGGCTCGAAGTAGCCGGTGTGCAGGGTCTCGGCCGGCGCCAGCTCGGTCCACCGGCGGTCGCCACCGAGGTCGATCTTCCACGCGCGCGCGCCTTCTGCGTACGTCTCGAGGACCGTGTCCCCGCCGATCACGAACAACCGGTTCGCGATCGGGTCGTAGCACGCCGAGCCCCCCACGCGCGGGGCGAGGTCCCCGCCGACCGGTTGGATCCGGTTCCAGGTCGGCGTGGGCCCGAGTTGCAGCTCCCAGAGATCCCCGTACTTCTCGTCCGTGTCGAAATCCAGGCCGCCGACCAGGAACATCCGGCTCGCCAAAGGATCGATGGCGATCGCCGCGTCCCTTCGGACCCTCGGGGGGGGGCCCTCGGGAGAGACCTCGGTCCAGGTCGGGTTGGCATCGGTCGAGACCCGGACCAGTCGGGTCTCCGGGTCGACGACCCCGGTGTCGGAGTACGTCCACCGCGGGACGAGCGAGACGAACTGGCGTCCCACCGGATCGAAGGAGAAGTTCTCGTAGCCGGACAGATTCTGCGGCGTCGTGACCCGCCGCGTCTCCCACGTGCCGGTGCCCAGGCGATCGAACGTCCAGATCACGAAACGATCCAACTCCCGCGCGAGCGTGACGAGGCGGCCCGTCGCGGGCTCGATGCCCAGGGCCCCACGGCTGGGCTCGGTCGGCGGCGGGAGGCGACGCCAGGCACCACCGGCGGTCCCGACCTGGGCGCCGAGCGGCGACGCCGCGAGCATCGGGAGCGCGCACACCATCGCGGCGAGGACAAACGCCCCCGCCGCGCCTCGAACCCCGGCGGCGCGCCTCCCGGCGACCAGGCGCCGGCACCTCAGTAATAGAAGTGCCACTGCAGCAATCCCTGGTTCTCGTCGGACGCGTTCTCCGGGACGACGCGGCGCAGCGACACCTTCATGTCGACGAACGGCAGGAAGGTGAGGTCGCTCTCGACCGTGTAGCGCTCCTGGGCCAGGCCGGCCGTGTCCTGGTCCTGGTCGACGTAGTCGTACTTGGCGCGCACGAGGACCGTGCGACTGACGCGGTAGTCGGCCCCGGCCCAGAAGCCGCGCGTGCGCCGCACCAGGCCGCCGTCGCTCTCGCTCTCGCCGACGCCGCCCTCGCCCATCACCACGAGCGCAGGGGTGGCCGCGAAACCGGCCCAGGCCGAGGTGCGCCAGTCCGAGTCGCGCGTGGTCGAGCGGTAGTTGTGATAGCCCGAGGCGCCGGTCATGACGCGACCCGAGGTGTACGACGCGCGTGCCGTCAGCGCCTGCGCGTCCTGCGTGAACGCCTCCCCGCCGTTGGTGATCGCGGCGGTGAACAGCACGGGGACGGCGGCGAACGGCGTGGCGCCGACCTCGAGGCCGCCCTCGACGTTGCGCGGGTCGTAGGGCAGGAAGCCGCTGGTGCCGAACGAGCCGGCCGGCGCGTCGCGGAACCCGGCGCGCATGGCGCCCGTGTGGTCGTCCATGCGCAGGCCGAATGGAACCCGGAACTGCCCGGCCTTGACGTACATCCCGGCGGGCAGGTCGTGCACCATGACCCAGGCGTCGCGGGTGGTGCGCAGGTCGCGGTTGTACTGGGCGGTGACGTTTGCCATCGGCGCGAAGACGGCGTAGAACGCGCCCTGCATCGGGAAGAACGTCGAGACCGCGGTCCCGCCCGACTCGACCTCGCTCACGTAGGTATACTGCTGGCGCAGGTTGGTGCCGAAGTACAGCGCGTCGCCGACCTTGTTCGACAGCAGGATGTCGGCCCAGCGCTCCTCAGGCGCCATGTCGTGGCGATTGCGCTCGTAGAGGAAGCCTATTTCGCGCCGCGCGCCCCCGCCCTGCGGATCGAAGTGGCAGGCGCTGCACGGCAGGCCCTGGCGGGTCGCGTAGAGCGGGAGCGCCCAGGCCGCGGGGACGGCAAGCAGCGTGGTCAGCAGAGAGAAGGCGGCGGCGAAGACCTTCACGGAGCGGCTGGGGCGCATGGCGATTCTCCGGCTGTGCGATCACTCGGGGTGGCCATGGGAACGCCGGCGGACGCCGACCGGCGCATTGTGCGCGCCACTGCGCCGACGGTCAACCGATTGGTGGGATCGCTCGCGGTGCTCTGTTAGCATGGATGCGTCGTCGCACGATCTGATCGTCGGATCGTCGGCACGAACCCGGAGCGGCGCAGTCGTGACTCCCGTTCACTCCATCTGGCTCCTCGACGTCCTCGACATCCTGCTCGTGGCGGTGTTGTTCTATCGCCTGCTCGTCGGGGTCAAGGGCACGCGCTCGGCGCAGATGATCATCGGGCTGCTCGTGCTCGTGGTCGTCTCGGCCGTGGCGCGCTTCCTGGGCCTGATCGCCGTCGACTACATCGCCACCAACCTGCGCACCGTCTGGCTGATCACGTTCGTCATCCTGTTCCAGCCCGAGTTGCGCCACGCGCTGGCCCAGTTCGGCCGCACGCGGTGGTTCCGCTCGTTCCTGCGCGTCGACGAGTATGGCGTCCTGGGCGAGGTGGTCCGCGCCGCCGAGGCGTTGTCCCAGCGCCGCCACGGTGGGCTCATCGTGCTCGAGCGCAACGAGGGCCTGCGCAACTTCGTCGAGACCGGCACGCGGCTCGATGCCCGCGCCCGCAGCGAGCTGCTCGAGACGCTGTTCGCGCCGAACACGCCGCTGCACGACGGCGCCGTCATCGTGCGCGGCGACCAGATCGTCGCCGCGGGCTGCATCCTGCCCCTGTCGCAGAATCCGCGGATCACGCCGTCGCTGGGCACGCGCCATCGAGCGGCACTCGGCATCTCCGAGGAGACCGACGCGGTGGCCGTGTGCATCTCCGAGCACTCGGGCGCGATCTCGGTCGCATGGCGCGGCGTGCTGCTCGAGCGTCTGGACGAGGGCAAGCTGCGCAGCGAGCTGTCGCGCATCCTGCGCCTCTCCGGCGAGGAAGAGGCCGCCGCGGTCGAGGCCGCCGGCGCGACCACGGGCTCGACTACGGGCGGCACCACGAAGCCCGACGACACCGACGCCGGACGCGCCCGCGCGTGACCGCGCTCGCGCGCCTGGCCCACCTGCTGCGCCTCCCCCGTTACGCGGTCCTTCCCGCCGTCGTCGCCGGCGCCAGCGCCGCCTACGACCCGGCGCTGCGTCCGCGCTTCGAACTGCTGCTCCTGCTCGGCGCGTTCCTCTTCGCGGTCGCCGGCGCCGAGGCGACGCTTGCCAAGCGCGTGCGTCCGGGCGAGGCGCCGCGGACGGGGAGTGGCGTGCCCGCGTGGATCACACTGCCGGTTGCGCTCGTTGCGGCGCTCCTGCTGGTCGCCGCGCGCGGTTGGCCGATGTTCTGGGTGTGCACCGCCGCGATCCTGCTGGCCTGCGCGTTCGCCGCCGGGCCGCGCCTGTCGGATACGCCGCTCGCCGGACCGATCACAATTCTATGGATGGGGCCGCTGGCCTCGGCGGGCGCGGCGCTGGCGCTGGTCGGGACCGTCGCCCCGGCGGCGCTGTGGATCGGCCTGCCAATCGGATTCCTCGCCGACGCCGCCCGGCGCGCCTGGATCGCGTCGGCGGCCGAGGCCAAGGGCGCGGGCGCGGCCGTCGAGGGTCCCGCAGCTCCGCCCTGGTTCGCGGCCGACTACGTCGCGGCGTTCGGGATGGTGCCCGTGCTGATCGTGGCGGGCGGCCTGCCGGAGGTGGCGCTGCTGGCGATGCTGGCGCTGCCGTGGACGCTGCGCGAGTTCGCGCGCATCCGCGCCGGCTATACGTGGCGCGATGCCGTCACCCGCACGCGCCTGATGCATGCCGCGTTCGCCCTGTTGCTGGCCGCGACGACTTTTGCAGCGCGCGTGTTCGCGACCAGGGCGGCGTAGGGGGCCTCATGCCGGCCACGACGTCGGGTCCCGACTGCTGTGGAGACACGCAACGATCAGAATGACCTCACGATCGACCCGGAAGAAGAGGCCGAAAGGAAACCCACGAAGGAGTGCTCTGCGCAATCCACGATGGATCACGCGGAGTCGTCGCGGACGATCCATGATGCGCCGGACCTCCTCGACGACATCCTGCAAGAACCGAGTCCCCAGTCCGGCCTGACGGAGCTCATACCAGACAAAAGCAGCCTCGAGATCGACGGCTGCGTGTGGGCTGAACTCTACTCGGGGCGGGCTCGCCGCCCCCGGATTCGTGCGATCGCGCCCTCCCAGGGCTCCCCCTTCGCCGGCGTGCGCGCGAGCTCATCGAGTCGACGATCGAGCTCATCCCGCTGCGGGGCCGTCAGGGGCAGGTCAATTGGATTGGACCGAAGGCTTTCCCAGAGACGCTCGATGAGTTCGAGACGCTGCTCGGTCGAAAGCGTTTCCGGATCAACTACGGGCTTTTCCATGAGCCAATTCTCGTCTTCTGCCGATCCCGGATCAAGCCGAATCCAGCCGCCCATCGAAGTTCGGGATCGCGCATGAGGCTGGCCGGGCTCCGCGACCCGGCCATCGACCCCCGTTACGCCGGCACCGCCTCCCATCCGCGATCCTTCACCGCCAGGAGCTCGTTGCGCGCCAGCGTCGGCGGGCCCGCCGTCGCGTTCGCGACGTCATCGCGATCGCTCGCGTGGGCCAGTGACCACGACGCATCCTCGAGATAGCGTCGGGCGGGCGCATCGCGCCCGAGCGCGGCCAGTCCCACGCCGATGATCAACGACAGGCGTCCGCAGAGGATCGAGTCGGCCGGGGGCTGGTACACGCGCAACGCACGTTCGGCCAGGATGAGCGCGCGGTACGGTTGACCGCCGTGCAGCAGGTGCCAGCAGTGGCGCACCAGTTCATCACCAAGAGTCGACATGGGGGAATCTCCCGAGGGGGACATCCGTTGCATTGCCCCGCGCGCGGCCTGGGAGCGCGCCCACGCGGGGACGACGAGATCGGGGGCGGCGGAGGCGGTGCAAGTCGCGGGCCAGCGGGGTGCGGCGGCTGGCCGGTCGAGTTTCCGGCACAATTCGCACCCTGTCCGGTGTGCCTGCCGCCCTCACCGATGCCCCGCCGACAGCCACCGTCGATGGATCGACGGTGGGGATCGACAGGGGTCCCGCCGTCGTGCTGTAATTTCGGTCCCCACCCCTCTCCTGTTCCCGGAGGTTGACCCTTGTCCACGTTCGAAGACATCCTCAGGACCTCGCTGATCGGCGGCATCGAAGGCAACGGCGCGCACGCCGACGCGTCGAACACGCTCGACGGACTCGACTGGCAGCTCGCCGGTCGAAGACTTCCCGGCGCGCCGTACACGATCCAGCAGTGCGCCAACCACATCATCTTCTGGAACGGTTTCTCGCTCGCCGTGCTGCGCGGCGAAAACCCGACCGCGCCCGAGCACGACGTCGACAGCTGGCCGGGGCCCGACGCGCCCGCGAGTGCAGAGGACTGGGATGGTTTCGTGGGCGCCTTCAAGGGCAGCCTCGCCGCCTTGACGGCCCGGATCCAGGACGGCGAGCTCGACGGCATGACCCCCAGCGGACGCCGACTGCGCGCGGACGTCCTGCGCGCGATGGGCAACCACGTGAGCTACCACGTGGGCCAGATCGCGCTCTTGCGCCGCATGATGGGCGCCTGGCCGCCGCCGACCGGCGGCGACACCTGGTAGATCGATTCCCGGCGAACGAGTAGTCTTCTGCGTCCCCGCGGCGCCCCGGCCGCACAACCCCTCGATCGGAAGGAGCAGGCAGCATGAGCGGAGTTCGAGTTCTCGTCGGCACGAAGAAGGGTGCGTTCATCCTCAGCGCCGACGGCAAGCGCGAGACGTGGACGGTCGATGGACCGCATTTCGCGGGGTTCGAGATGTACCACGTGAAGGGTTCCCCGCTGAACCCGGACCGCATCTATGCGTCGCAGACCAGCGGCTGGTTCGGTCAGCTCATGCAGCGCTCCGACGACGGCGGGAAGACGTGGGAGGCGATCGGCAACGAGTTCACCTACGACGGCGACCCGGGCACGCACCTGTTCTACGACAATAGCGCCAAGCCGTGGGCGTTCAAGCGCGTGTGGCACGTCGAACCCTCGCTCGACGACGCCGACACCGTGTACGCGGGCATCGAGGACGCCGCACTGTTCATCTCGAAGGACGCCGGCAAGTCGTGGCAGGAGATGCCGGGCCTGCGCCAGGGCACCGACACGGAGAAGTGGACGCCCGGCGCCGGCGGCCTGGGCCTGCACACGATCCTCATCGACCCGACGCGGCATGAGCGCATGTACGTCGCGATCTCGGCGGCAGGCGTGTTCCGCAGCGACGACGCCGGGAAGACGTGGGCGGTGAAGACCCGCGGTCTCAAGTCGGCCTACGAGTTCGCGGATCCCAAGTCCGAGGTGGGTCATTGCGTGCACCGCATCGCCATGCACGGCAAGGCGCCGGACGTGCTCTACATGCAGAAGCACTGGGACGTGCTGCGCAGCGACGACGCGGGCGAACACTGGCACGAGGTGAGCGGCAACCTGCCGTCCGACTTCGGCTTCCCGATCGACGTCCACGCCCACGAGCCGAAGACCGTCTACGTCGTGCCGATCAAGAGCGACTCGGAGCACTTCCCGCCCGAGGGCAAGCTGCGCGTCTATCGCAGCAAGGTCGGCGGCGACGAGTGGGAGGCGTTGACGAAGGGCCTGCCGCAGAGCGACTGCTACGTCAACGTGCTGCGCGACGCGATGGCCGTCGACACGCTGGATTCGTGCGGTGTGTACTTCGGGACGACGGGCGGCCAAGTGTACTGCTCGCCCGACGGCGGAGACACCTGGAATGCGATCGTGCGCGACCTGCCGGGCGTGCTCTCGGTCGAGGTCCAGACGCTGCCGTGATCCGCGTCATGCTGCCGTACCATCTGCGCAACCTGGCGAAGGTCGGGCCCGAGGTCGAACTCTCGATCGAGGGCCCGGTCACGCAGCGCGCCGTGATCGACGCGATCGAGGCGCGCTGGCCCATGCTGCGCGGCACCATCCGCGACTACGCAACGGGCCGGCGCCGACCGTTCCTGCGCTTCTACGCCTGCGAAGAGGACTGGTCGAACGCCGATCCCGA
>JANPEF010000163.1:0-1540 GCA_031431875.1 Candidatus Eiseniibacteriota bacterium
GGCCACGGGTGGCTGGGGAGCCAGGACTCGAACCTGGACGGGCGGCTCCAAAGGCCGCTGCGCTACCATTGCGCTACTCCCCAAACGGGGAATGCGCAAGTTACCACGGAATCGGATCTTGCGTCAACGGCCGGGGGTCGGCTCCGGACGGTCCCAGCCCGCCCAAGGGAGCGTGACGGTCGAGTCCCGGGCTGCCATGTACTGCTCGTCGAAGGCCTTGAGCCGCACGACGATACCCCGGCCGTCAGCCGTCGGCGCGGCGTCGACGGCCTGGATCCGGCCCGATTCCGGGTTGGCCCACAGGAGCCGGCCATGGCCGGTCGCCGGATCAACCGAGTGGAGATCGCCGCCCGGGGAGACCGTCCCCCAGCGGTAGCCGAGGATGATCCAGATCGTCCGGTCGTCGAGCCAGCCCACGGCCTTGGCGGTCAGGGTCTTCGCCATCGAGTCGGTGAGGGTGAAGTGCACGCCTTCGCCCGATCCCGCGAGCACGTAGAGGTCGGCGGCTTCCTCGAACTCGACGGGATGGAGAACCGCGGTGCGCGAGCGATCAGGCGAAGCTGCAGCGAGGCGCTCGGGGCCATCGTCGGTGAACACCGGTAGCGCGCCGGAGACGAGATGAAACAGCGGCACCGGCGGTGGCTCGGTGCGCCGCGCGGTCGGGCGAACGAGGAACACCGCCACGAGCAGCACGAGCACTGCGAGTGCGACCAGGATCTCGAGCAGGCGGCGGCGAGTCATGGTGGAGCCGGGCTACTCCGCGAACAGCTCCGACTCGTGGAGCACGTGCGGACGGGCGCCACGGTCCTTCTCGCGGGTGTACTCGCCGATCACCACGTCTTCGATGAGCTGGCGCATCTCCTTCTTGATGGGATGCGCGAGGTCCTGGTGCTTGCCATCCGGCCGCTTGCGGCTGGGCATGGCGACGAACATGCGGTTGTTGTTGCCCTCGATCACCTTGAGTCCGCGGATGACGAAGCAATCCTCGATGGTGATGCTGGCGAAGGCCTTGAGCTTGGCGTCGTCGCGCAGCGAAACACGGACCTCGGTAATGCGCAGCATGGACGAGTCACCTCTTGCCGATCCTGCCCCGATCGGCACCCCGCCGCGACTGGGGTTCGCGGAAGGCTGAGAGTGTGCGCCGGGAGGGCCTTCGTCCTGAGGGCCTGAGGGCGATCACCGGCACGGTCGTGAACCCGCCCGGACGGGGCGGACCACGTAGACCTTGTGCAACGTACGACGCAGTCGATCGGCGACAGCCCGGGGGGAGGCGCCTGCGGGGACGAGTCCGAAAACAGCGGATCCGCTCCCCGACATGCGCACGTTGCTGGCTCCGGCGCGGCGGAGGTCCCGAAGGGCCTCGGGGACGGCGCCAACTCGCGAGCGCACCACCCCCTCCAAGTCGTTGACGATCCTTGGCTTGACTTGATCACCGAGGAACGACACGGCTCGAAGCTGAACGAGCGTACTCACGGTGTTCCACGCTGTCAACCGGCTTTTCGGTATCTCGTAGTTCGCATAAACCATCGCTGTAGAAATT
>JANPEF010000164.1:0-5793 GCA_031431875.1 Candidatus Eiseniibacteriota bacterium
TCCCACAACACCGATGGTGAGGAGCGGTGGACTGTTCCCCCCGACGCGACAGCTTGCTGCCGCGGCAACGGCGGCGGCAAGCGCGACCTTTGTTCCCATGGGAAACGACATGCGTGGTTCAAGCATGTTCCAGGACATTCCCAGGAACGCCGCAACTGCCGTCGCAAGGAACGCCAGCAGCAACCAGTAAGCAGAGCTGCGGTTCATTGATCTCCCTGGATGCACAATAGAGAACGCAGAGTGGACGGGCCTGTGCACCCGGAAACGCGCCCCCGCCCGCCGCGGGGCGCGACGGCGCAGAATTACGTTCCCGGCGACCCCACCTTCACCACGATCACGGTCACGTCGTCGCTCTGGTGCAGGCCGCGGCTGAACGTCGCGACGTCGTCCGCGATGGCCTGTGCGATCGCTCCCGCGGTGCCGCCGCGCTCGCGACGTAACAGCGCCTGGAGACGCTCGTCGCTGTACAGGTCGCGCGCCTTGTTCTCGGCCTCGGTCACGCCGTCGGTGAACAGGACACACAGGTCGCCCGGCAGGAGGTCGACTGTTCCCTCGTCATACTCGGCGATGGGGAACACGCCGAGCAGCAGGCCGCCCGCGTCGAGCTCCTCGATCGCGCCGTCGGCGCGCACGACCAGCGGCGGGTTGTGGCCGGCGTTCGTGTACGACAGCCGCCGCGCCTCGGGATCGAGTGCGCCATAGAAGAACGTGACGAATTTGGAGCTGCCCGACATCGACTCCATGAGCTGGCGATTGGCCTGCGCCGGCACGGCCGTGACGCCGCTCCCGCGCGAGGTCTCGGCGCGCAGGATCGCCTGCAGGTTCGACATGAGGAGCGCGGCCGGCACACCCTTGCCGGCGACGTCGGCGATGGCCAGCGCGATGCGCCCGTCGGGCAAGCGGAAGTAGTCGAAATAGTCACCTCCCACCGCGTAGCACGGCAGGTTGAACCCGGCCACCTCGACGCCGTTCACCGCCAGGGTGCCCTTGGGCAGCAGGTCCTGCTGGATCTTCTTCGCCACCGAAAGTTCCTGCTCCTGGGCGCGACGCTGGCGGTCGCGCAGGCGATAGCCGCGCGCACCGATCGCCACAGCCTGCAGGCCGATCATGACGGTGGGCGGCACGATCTCGATGATCGAGCCGGTGAACGTCGCGGCAGCCCAGCCGGCGACCATGTAGGCGAAGATGGCGAGCACCGTGACGGTGAGGAACGGGATCGGGGATACGGTCGACATGATGAACGCGAGCACGACGGCGGTCGCCGCCCAGAACCCGATCTGCACGCCGCGCGGCACGCGCTGCAGGTAGTCGCCGCGCAGGATGCTGTTCACCACCGAGGCGTGCGCGTAAGCGAGCGGAAAGTTGACGTCGAACGGTGTCGGGCCGTAGTCGGCGATCGCCGAGGTGGCGGCCGTGTTGCACACCAGCGCGACCGAGCCGCGCAGCCGCGCGAACCGCGGCGGCGGCGGCGTGCCCGCGGGAGCGTCCATGGAGTTGCGGATCTCGTTCACCACGTCCCAGAACTCGTGGTGATTCGAGTGCTCCTTGAAGTGCTTCTGGTTGCCCGGAAAGGAGATGAGCATGCGCGCCCGGTCATCAACCGGGATGCGTAGCTCGCGGCGTGGGGTCGGCAGGATCGCGTGGCCACGGGCGAAGCGGATCTCTCGCCAGTCGGCGTCGAGTTGGCGCGCTGCCATGAGCAGCGGCAGCGACGGGAACATCCGACCCTGGTGATTGACCACCAGCGGCAACGACCGCGTCACACCATCGACGTCCTGGTAGAGCGAGACATGCCCCACGCTCGCCGACGCGGCGACGATGTCCTCCTGCATCTCGAAGTTGAGCTGGTACGAGCGCAGGAGGGAGATGTTGTGCGGCAGCGGTGCCGTGAAGCCCAGCCAGGTGGAGCGCAGCGGATCGACCGCCAGGCTCTCGTCGGGGGCCAGCCCGTTGCCCTTCTTCTCGGCCAGCGGAAAGTAGACCGCGTTGATGATCGCCGAGTCGCGCGCGATCACGGCGGCGAGGAACACGTCATTGGTCGGCAGGGACGGGTCCTCGGGTGCGTACTTGTCGTTGCCCACGAACAACAGGTCGATGCCGACGGTCTTGACTTCGGCGTCGCGCAACCCGGACAGCAGCAAGGCGTACTGGTGGCGCGCGATCGGCCAGGAGTTCTGGTACTTCTTGAGCGATTGTTCGTCGATCTCGATGAGCGCCAGCGAGGGGTCGAGCGGGCGCTGGCCACGCAGACGCAGGCGCACGTCCTGGGTCGTCAGTTCGAGCTTCTGGAACACGCCGACATGGGGCACGACGAGGGAGCCGAGGAACGCGATCGCAGCGGCCATGGCGCCGAAACGAAGCGCGGCGCGCACCGCCTCCATGTGAAGGTCCGGCAGGCGGTACGACGAGCGGGGCAGGCGCAGCCGGGGCCACTTGAAGGACAAGGCGGCTCTCCGCGATGGAGCGAGGGGGAGCGGCGCCCGCCCACCGAGGGCGGGCGCCACGATGCGTCAGGCGCGTCGTGAACGACGCGGCGGCAACTTCTCCTGCCGCTACTTCTCCTTCCAGTACAGCGACGTCGCGCCGACCGACACGTCGGCCGCGCGCGCGCCACCGGGGCGCGAGACGACCTGCGTCGATCCGGTCTTCTGCGCCGGCGTCGTCGTGGTGCCCGCGGCGGGGACCTTGGCCTTCGACTTCGCCAGCATGGCCTTGATCTCCTCGTTGGACAGCTTGCTCACCTTGCCCTTCGACGTGTCCGAATCCGAGCGGATGCCGAGCAGGTACTGCGCGCGCTCGGGGCCGCCGGTCTTGGCCAGCGCGCGGCTGATCGCGTCGGCCGCCGCATCCTCGTTGCCCGCCTGGTTGTACGCCAGGCCCAGGTTGAGCAGGATGCCGCCGTCGACCGTGTCGAGCGCGGCGGCCTGCGTGTAGTTCTCGACCGCGACGTCGACGTCGCCGTCGAGCATCCCGAGGTTGCCCAGGTTGGTCAGCGCCGCGGCGCGCCCGGTCGGCTCCTCGAGGAGCTTCACGAACTCCTTGCGGGCTTCGTCCACCTGCCCGTTCTGCGCGTAGATGATGCCGAGCTGCGCGCGCAGCGACACCCGGTCGGCCTTCGCCGTCGTTGTCGTCGTCGTTGTCACCGGCGTTGTCACCGGCGTTACCGCGTTCGCCCCCGTGGCCATGCAGGCGAGTGCCGCAACCGCGGCCACCCATGCCCGCGCGCCGCGCAGCTTCGTTCCGTGTGTGTGACGCATCAGCGACTCCCCCTTTCGAGTCCCTTCCAGTAGACGACCCGCGCGAGATCCTTGCGATCCGTTGCGCGCGCGCCGCTGACCTTGGAGACCACCTTGATCGGACGTCCATCATTCGGAGCGGACGTCTCGGACGCCTGTGCGGCGTCCTGTTTCGGCACGCGCGCTGCGGCGGCCCGCAGGCGTTGCCGGACTTCCTCCGCCGTCAGGCGGCGCGGGCTGCCCTGCCCCGACACATCCTGCGGCAGGCCCAGCAGCCGCTCGGCCTCGGCGGGATCCGACAGCAGGGCGAGCGCCCGCGAGAAACTCTCGTCGGCGCCCGCCTCGTCCCCCTTCGACCAGCGGGCCAGGCCCTGATTCAACAACACTCCCGGATCGCGCTCCAGGGCGAGCGCTGCATCGTACCGCACCAGCGCCGAATCCGGTCGGCCCTCGAGCAGGTCGAGGTTGCCCGTGTTCACCAGCGCGTTTGCGTCGGCGGCATCGGCGGCGAGCACGCGGGCCCAGCCGGTGCGCGCGTCGGTGAATCGGCCCTCGAGCGCGTAGACCAGCGCGAGCTGGTTCTCCTTGCCGGCGTCGAGATCCGACCTGGGCTCGGAGTCGAGCTGCTCGAGGAAGCGCGCCCGCAGGAACGCCGCCTGCCGCGCCTTGAGCGAATCCTGGTCGACGGCGAACAAGCGGTCGATCGTGGCGGCCGACGGCGCGATGACGACCGGAGCAGGCGTCCCGGGCAGCGACGGCACGTACTCGGCCCACGCATCCTGCACGGGCACGACGCGGAACTCGGCCGACGTCTCCCACCGCCGATAGATGCCGGCGCCCTCCTCCCACGCGTCGACGAAGGACTTGCCGATCATCGTCGTCTCGACCGGGATCCACACGCGCTCGTCGCGCACGGCGTACATCGACTCGTCCATCGACAGCGCCAGAGCGTTCCTGGGATGCACGCCCGAGTCGAACATCATGAGGATGTGCCCGGGCCCGTCGAGGAACGCAGTCGGGATGCCCACGTTCTCGAGCATCGTGCAGTAGAGCACGGACATGTCGTCGCAGTCGCCGGTGCGGCTGGCCAGGAGCCCGCGCGGGTACTGCACCTGGTCGACCGCGCTGCGTGTGCCCGACACCGCCGAGAACGGCGTGTTGGGATCCGGCACGTAGGTGAGGCCGTAGCCCGACAGCGCGTCCCACATGCGCATCGCCGTCATCACGTTGCGCAGCGGTCCGCCCTCGAACGCCTGGTCGCGCCCGGCGACGACGCTGCGGGCGAAGTCCGAGACGACCGGGTCGTTGGGCGTGACGAACGCCGCCGCCGCGCGGGTGTCCTCCCACGAGATCGCGCCGGGGCGGTAGACGAAGAACTGCGTCGTCGCCTTCTCGACCCGCGTGCGGTTCTTGTAGCGGTAGGTGAGCCGCACGTCGGCCTGCACCGCGCGGTCCTGCTCGAGCGCCATCAACTCGTTGCCGAACACGGCGCTGAGCGGCACGTCCTGCGACTGCTTGGGCCGCACGACGACCTCGCGCTCGGTCGGCGCGTCCATGAGGCCCGGCACGAACACGGACAGCGTCGCCGCCTGCGGCTCCTCGACGCGCGATGTCAGGCGCACCGAGCCCACCGGCTTCGATGCGTAGCGGCCCTTCTGCGAGGCGTAGACCTCGTCCATCTGCGTCTTCTCGACGCGCACGCGCGACGGGTTCAGGTTGAACGCAACCGCGGCGGTGAAGCGGTTCGTCGCCGGCAGCACCGGCGGCATGACGTGCGCGTAGTCGAACTGCAGCAGCTTCCAGCGCGCCGAGGCACCCATCGACCAGGTGACGCCCTCGCCCTCGGCGCCCTGCGTGGTCGCTAGGTCCGTGAGCGCGCCGGCCTGCACGCCGGCGAGCCCGCGGTACCAGTACTCGGTCCCGACGTGCAGGCGGTCGTTGACGTCGACGGCCACCGTCCACGCCGCGTTCGCCAGCGGCCGGCCCGCGACTCCGACGGTGAACTGCGGGTCCGCGAGGCGCTCCTCGGGGCCGTCCTGGTGCGTGACGGTGCGGCCCAACGCATCCTTGAGCGAGGCGCCGACGGACAGGCGGTCCGACATCGCATAGTGCACGCCGAAGTCGAAGGTGTTCCCCGACCACTCGCTGAACGTCGCGCCGTCGAGGTCCACGTTCGAGGAGAGGTGCCGATACGCCGCGCCGATGCCGACCTTCTTGCCGAAGCGGTACGCGTAGCCGAGCGAGTACGTGTTCTCCCCGAACTCGAGGCCGGTGTCGTCCTGGCTCGTCTGCTTCCACGAGAACGCGGCGGCGTGCTGGTCGGTGATCGGGAACACGTAGCCGAGATAGTTCTCGGCTGTTCCCGTGCCGCCCACGTTCCCGAGCGTGCTGGTGAACTCCTGGTGCCCCAGGCGCGGCAGGCCGGCCGGGTTCCAGTAGAGCGCGTTGCCGTCGTCGGCGAGCGCGGTGAACGCGCCGCCGAGCGCGGTCGCGCGCGCGCCGGGCGGCACGTCGGCGGCGGTGCCGGGGCCGGCGTGAGCGGGCGTCGCGGCAGCGG
>JANPEF010000165.1:0-4909 GCA_031431875.1 Candidatus Eiseniibacteriota bacterium
CGACATTGCGACGAGACTTCATGGGCTACCTCCCTGTTGCTTTTCCCGAGTTGCATCGGCCGGACGGCCGGGCACTTCGGTGGAGGTAGCGCCTCTCGTGCCAATCTCTATTGCGAGGATGGTGCCAATCGATGGCGTGGAACGGAGCGAACGGGTAAACGATTGTATATCAATGCATTAAGTATCGATTCTGCGTCAACATCAACTGGTTCCGGAACCAGTTGATTGCGCAGTTTTCTGCGCGACAAATGACAACGAATCGGCCAAGTGCCATTGCAACTTGCAATTCGCAATGCGCAACTAATTGCGCATTCACCGCGCAAGAGTCTACGACTTGGGTCGGGACTTCCGGGAGGAACGGGAATTGATGGGGGGCGGCGAGCCCCCCTCGGGCGGGGGCTCTGTTGAGAGGTTCAGTTTCCCGATTCGGTATCGGAGAGTCGGTTCTGCGACACCAAGCATGGCCGCGGCCCGGCGCTGGTTGCCCCCGGCGCTCGTCAGGGCGGCCCGGATCCAGCGGCGCTCGGTCTCCTCGAGCGCGAGCTTGAGATCCGCCGGGGGATTCGCCGACTGGTTCTCCTCGGCAGGCCCCGGGACCCGGCGGGCCCGGCTGGGCCGCTCCGGTTCCAGGTCGGACGGCAGGTGGACGGGCTCGAGGACGGGACCAGGGGACATGACCAGGCTCCGCTCCACGTAGTTCTGCAGTTCGCGCACGTTTCCCGGCCAGTTGCTACGGAGCAGCGTCGTGTGGAACTCGGCGGACATCCGCGGAGTCGGCACGTGATTTTCCTCGCTCGCCCGATCCAGAAAGTGCCGCGCAAGCAGTGGGATGTCCGCCTTTCGCTCCCGCAGGGGTGGAAGGTGAATCGGCAGCCCCTGGATGCGGAAGAAGAGATCCTCGCGAAAATTTCCCTCGCGGATCAGCTCGGCAAGGTCCCGATGAGTCGCGGTGATCAATCGCACGTCGACGCGCACGACCTCGGAGCCGCCGATCCGCGTGAACTCCCGTTCCTGCAGTACGCGCAACAACTTCACCTGCAGGGAGGGCGGCATGTCCCCGATCTCGTCGAGGAACAGCGTGCCGTGGTTCGCCCGTTCGAAGTAGCCTGGCCGACCGCGGACACCCGTCGCAACCCGATCCTCGATGCCGAAGAGCTCCGACTCGATGAGATCCGCCGGTAGCGCAGCACAGTTGAGCGAGAGGAAGGGTCGATCCGCGCGCGGAGAAGCGAAGTGGATCGTCTTGGCCACGAGATCCTTGCCCGTTCCCGACTCCCCGGTGATGAGCACGCTGGTCCGGGACGGCGCCATGCGCTCGATCTCGAAGAGAAGGCGCTCGATCTCGGGGCTCTGGCCGATGATGTTCGTCGCCCGGAAGCGGCCGCCGACCTCTCGACGAAGATTAGCGCTCTCGCCGAGTGCGCGATCCCGGGCCCGCCGCAACTCCTCGGTCAGTCGGGCATTGCGGATCGCGACTGCGACGACGTTGGCGAACGCCTCGACGAGATCGAGCTGCTCCTCGTCGAACTGACCGGCGGTCGCCCTGTTCTCGAGGTAGATCGTTCCGATCCCCTCGTCGCCGATGCGAAGCGGCGTGCACAGGATCGAGCGCATCGAGAGATCCAGCACACTGAGCGTGGAGGTCAGCCGCGGATCGCTTGCGGCATCGTCGGATCGAAAGGTCTCTCCGCTCGCCGAAACCCTGCGAACCACGGTTCGACTGAGGTCGAGCGCCGAGCTACGTGTCTCCTCATCGACCTGGCCGAATTCAGCGACCGGTCTGGGCTCGCCGAGATCATCGTGAAGCAGGATGAATCCGCGTTGCGCTCCCATCCGTTCGCAAACCAGGGACAAGGCGCGGGGCAGGAGCACGGTCGGGTCGACCGCGGAGTTGAGCACTTCGCTCACCCGGTAGAGCGTTTCCTTCTCCGTCGAGGCAGCGGCGCCCTGAGCGCGAACCACCGTCGGTCCGAGTTCCATCAGGGCCTCGGCGATTCGTCGCGTGTGGGAGCGCAATCCGAGTTCGCGCGCGAGTTCGAAGGCCTCCTGCAGAAGCCATGAACCGGCCTCGCTCCCGCCTCTCTGCACGAGTTCCATGCCCATGAGAGTCCCGAGTTCGAGCGCCGGAGTGCGGTGATCCATCTTCAGGTCGAGCTCGAGCGAGCGGCGAGTTCGCTCCACCGCTGCGGAGAGTTGATTTCGCCCAAGTTCCTTCCAGGCCGCGAGTTCTGCGCGCCGAGCCTCCGGGAGGCGGTGCTCGTGTCGCAGATCGGCAAGGATCGTGTCGGCTTCCACGGTCTCGGCGCCGATCGCGGAGAGCCGGTGCAGTTCGGGAAGGACGATCGCCAGGATCTGGACGTCATCCGGCCGGAGGCCAGTCGCGACACGGAAGTCCTCGATTGCACCACGAGAGTTCGAGGCCCGCGCCCGCAGGCGACCTCTCATTGCAGCGGCGAGGGCGCGGTAGGCGGTGAGTGTCGTTCCTCGCCGCGGATCCAGGAGTGCACTCCATCGTCGGGAGGCGGCTCGAAGTCGACCCTCGAGGCGCAGGCGTTCGCCGACATAGATCGCATGATGCACATGTGCTTCCTGGCGGTCGATCGAGGGAAGCCAGGCCCGCTCTATCCGCTGTAACTGTCGAACTTCGTGATATCGACCGCGCAGCAGTGCGATCGGAACGCAGATGGCGATCTCACCAAGAAGTCGGTGCGGGTCCCGGCGCTGGCGAGCCAACTCAAGCGCCCGCCGGTTCGTAGTCTCGAAGTCCGACCACGCACCCATGCCCGCGTACGTCGAAGCGAGGTTGCCGAGGGTCTGGATCGCCTCCGAGGTGCTACCCATCTCCATGTTTCGTGCCAGAGCCTCGGTGTGGCGTGCCACGGCCTCGTCGAAGCTGCCCTCGAGCCGCGCGATCATTCCCAGATTGCCCGAGATGACGGGACGCAAGCGAAGAGGGTCCGCCGCGGACGTGAGAGTTCGGGCCGCTTCGAGCATCGCCAGTCCACGTTCTCGTTGTCCCTCGAGGTAGAGCTGGATGCCGAAGCGGTTGCGCACGCGGGCCTGCTGATCCGGGTCATCCGGTGGGGCACTTGCGAGTGCGAGCTCATATTCGAGGAGGCTCTCATCCCCCCGGCCCAGCAGGCGCACGGCATTCGCTCGCTGGAAGTGCCAATTCATCGACTCGAGTCCGACCGGGGAAACCAGGCCTGCGGCCTCGTCGAGCGCGTCGAGCGCTCGGCGTACGTCTCCCTTCTCCACGAGTAGTGCGCTGCGTCTCTGGACGAGCTGCAGCCTGCGAGCTTGCGCGATGTCATTCGGACCGTCGAGGAAGCGTCCCAGCAAACTGGCCGCAACGTCGAACCGTCCGCGGCCCGCCTCAAGCTCGGCGAGCTCGGGAAGGACTTGCCGATCCGGGGAGTCGTTACCGAGATTCGAAGTGAGAAGGTCGAGCGCGGCGTGGTGATCCGGCGGCGATTCCAGAACAGGACGTCGCAGGGCGGCAATCAGCTGATCACGGGCCAAGCCCGTCTCGCCGCGAGCGAGTGCGAGCTCTCCGCCAAGCCGCAGGTCTCGCGCCGAGTCGCGAGCCGACGGCAAGCGCCTCTCAAGATCGGCGAGAGCTGCCGAGTCGGCTTTCAGCAGGAGCACGACTCGCACCCGATCAGCCCATCCCGGCGAGCGAAGGCGAAGTCCGTCACCGTCGCGCCGAACCGCGTCGAGCCAGGAGAGTTCGCTGTCGACTTCGGGCCCGATCTCGCGAACCTCGAGTTCGAACGCGAGCATCAGCAGCACGCCGCGTGCGGCAGGGGAGAGGCGTTCCAGTCGTATCGCAAGCTCGTCCCCACCGGCTTGCTCGAGCGCAGCTTGCCCAGCGGCTTCCTCAAGATGCAGCGCACCGCTCTCCGCCCTCAAAGCCCCCGCCCGCAGCAGCACATCAATTGCCCGATGCAGCGAACCCGGTGAGTCCCCGGCCTGCCGGCGAAGGAAGTCGGCGATCTGGACCGGTGCGCCGGTGCCGAGCCTCGACGCAATGAGCGCCCGAATCTCCACCGGCGCGAGATCGCCGAGCTCGGCTTCGGCTCGCCTTGGATCCTCCGGGAGCCCGAGGAGGCCAGCGCTCCATGACTCACCGGGAAGCGAGCTGTCGACGGTGGCGACAATCCCGAGGGGAGAGTCGAGCTCGCTCATGTCGAGGGAACTCAGGCCAGGGCCCTGCCAGCGATCGACATCGTCGAACACGAGAAGGACGCCCGCATCGACGCTCGACGTCCTGGAAGCCGCCGCCACGCGCTCGATCTCCGCCCTCGCGACATCCGGGGCTGTCTCCCCATCAATCCACGCCACCTGCCAGCCCTTGAGCTCCGCCTCCACCGCGATCTCCCGCGCCAGCCGGGTGCGTCCGCTGCCTCGCCGACCGCGCACGACCGCGAGCTGGATGTGACCGCGGAAGAGGTGCGCGCGCAGCGTCTCGAGCTCGGCCGCGCGGCCGACGAACGTGCCGCGGGCGCCGACGCCCGGGGCGCCGGCGGGGCCGGCGTGCGTCTCGGCCAGCGTGCGCAGCGTCTCGAGGTGGACGAGGCGGCGGGCTGGCTCGTCGTCCATGAGGCCGAGGATCGCGACCTCCAGCGCGTGGGGGACGCCGGCGGCGCGCATGGGCAGGGCGGAGGGACGTCCGCGGCGCTGTGCGGCGAGCACCTCGACGGCGTCGCGGCCGGGGAAGGCGACGCGGCCGGCGAGAACGCGGTGCAGGGTCGCGCCGAGGGCGTAAGCGTCCGAGGCGCGCGAGTAGAGCGTGTCGCTCAGGATCTCCGGCGCGACGTAGCCAGGCGTGCCGCGCACCAGCTCATCCGCCCCCGCGTCCAGGCGGCCCGCAAAGCCGAAGTCGAGGAGGTGGGCGCGCGGGGGCGCC
>JANPEF010000166.1:0-2754 GCA_031431875.1 Candidatus Eiseniibacteriota bacterium
CGCGACATCGAACGTGAAAGTCGGCGAGCCTCGCTGGTCATCGACCACCATCAGCGGCTGCCCGGCGGCGATCCGGCCCTTGATCGCCTCGATGAAGTTGCGCCCGTGCGGCCCACACAACCACGAGATGCGCACGATCCAGGCGCGCTTGACGGTGCGGCGGACGCGCTCCTCGGCCTCGGCCTTGGTGCGGCCGTACACGTTGAGCGGGCTGGTCACCGCGTCGGGCGGGATCGGCTCGCGCGCCTCACCGTCGAACACATAGTCCGTGCTCGTGAAAACGAGCCCGGCATCGTGCCGAAACGCGAGGCTGGCCACGCGCTCGGTGGCGACCACGTTGGACAGCCGCGCCCGCTCGGGATCGCGCTCGCAGCCATCGACGTCGGTGAAGGCGGCGAGATGATAGATCAGTTCCGGGGCGAACTCGCCGAGCCAGTTCGCCAACGCATCCTTCTCCTCGAGCGCGACCTCGGCGTGCAGCGGCGCGCGGACTTCGTGGCCCGCAGCGCGCAGGGCCGGGACCAGGTCCTGGCCCAGCATGCCGTGGCCGCCGGTGACGAGGATGCGCACGCTCGGCCTAGGCCAGCTCGACGCGGCTCGAGTCGCCCACCATGATGTGGTGCGCGCGCGGGCGGTCGGGGCTCCGGGTCACGACGACGTCCTTGCCGATCAGGCTCGAATCGATACGCGTAGGCACGTCCTCGATCACGCTGCGCTCGAGCACGATCGAGTGCTCGATCTCGGACCGCACGATGCGCACGCCCTCGGCGATGGCGCTGAAGGGGCCGACGTACGCGTCCTCGACGACGACTCCGGCGCCCAGCACGAGCGGCCCGCGCAGGCGCGAGCGCACGACCGTGGCGCCCTTCTCGATCACGACCGCTCCCTCGACCACCGAGGCGGCGTCGATCGTGCCTTCGATCCGCGTCGTCCAGTGGCTCATCGCCATGCGGTTCGCCTCGAGCATGTCCGCGAGCTTGCCGGTGTCCTTCCACCAACCGTCGATGACGTGCGAGCGCACGGTCCTCTTGTGGTCGATCAGCCATTGCAACGCGTCGGTGATCTCGAGTTCGCCGCGCTTGCTCGGGCGGATGCCGTCGACCGCCTCCCACACCGACTTGGTGAACATGTAGACGCCGACCAGCGCCAGGTTCGAGCGCGGCTCCTGCGGCTTCTCCTCGAGGCGCACGACGTGGTCGCCCGAGAGCTCGGCGACGCCGAAGTCCTGCGGGTTCGGTACGGCGACCAGGAGGATCTGCGCGTCGGGGCGATGTTGCTCGAACTCGCGCACGAACGCCGAGATGCCCTCGCGCAGGAAGTTGTCGCCCAGGTACATGACGAACGGGTCGTCGCCGAGGAACGGCTTCGACTCCTTGACCGCGTGTGCGAGGCCCAGCGGCGCCGACTGCTGGATGTAGGTCACCTTCGCGCCGAAGCGCGAGCCGTCGCCGACCGCCTCCTTGATTTCGGCGTGCGTGTCGCCGACGACGATTCCGATCTCGGTGATCCCCGCCTCGACGATCGCCTCGAGTCCGTAGAACAGGATCGGCTTGTTCGCCACCGGCACCAGCTGCTTCGCGCTGGTGTGGGTGATCGGGCGCAGGCGCGTACCGCGCCCGCCGCTGAGAATGAGTCCCTTCACGCCGCTCCCTTCGTCGCCGCATCCGCCGCGCCTTCGAGTCTCTGCGCGAGGAACGCGGCCATCCGCTCCAGTTGTCCCGGCACGGCGTCGACGTCCTGCCCGCCGCCCTGCGCGAGGTCCGGTCGCCCGCCGCCCTTGATGTCCCCGGCCTTGAGCACGTCGCCGGCGACCAGCGTCTTCGCCTGCGCCAGGTCCGCCGAGACGATCACGACCCACGACACCTTGCCCTCGTTCACCGCCGCGAACACCGCCGCCCCCGTGCCCAGCTCGGCGCGGATGCGATCGGCCGCGTCGCGCAGGGCCGTCGGATCGGCGCCGTCGAGGCGCCCCGCGACCCACGCGCCCTTCGCCGCGGCGGACTTCTTCGCCACCAGCGCCAGCGCTGCATCGAGTGCGCCCGCCGCCGCCAGCTTCGCGTGCGCGGCGCGCACCGTGGTCAGCTCATCCTGCAGTGCCTGCAGTCGTGTCGCCGCATCCTCGGGACGCGTGTTGAGCGCCTTCGCGAGCTCGGCCAGGCGCGTGTCCGTGCCGCGCGACCAGTCGACCAGCAGCTGCCCCGTGACGGCCTCGAGCCGCCGCGTGCCGCTGGCAATCGACTCGTCGCCGACGATGCGGAACAGTCCGATGTCACCCGTGCGCGAGACGTGCGTGCCGCCGCACAGCTCGGCCGAGACCAGGTCGCCGTGCTCAGTGTCGAGGATGCGGATGACGCGCACCTCGTCCTCGTACTTTTCGCCGAACAGGGCGATCGCACCCGAGTTGCGCGCGTCCTCGAGCGAGTGCAGTTCGACCGCGACCGGGAAGTTGGCGAGCACCGCGCGATTGACGTCGTCCTCGACGGCTCGCAACTGCTCGGGCGACGGTGCCTCGAAGTGCGAGTAGTCGAAGCGCAGCCGATCGGGCGCGACCAGCGAGCCGGCCTGCAACACGTGATCGCCGAGCACGCGCCTGAGCGCCGCATGCAGCAGGTGGGTCGCCGTGTGATTGCGCCGCGTCGCCGCGCGCCTGGTCGCGTCGACCTGTGCACGCACCTCGGTCACCGGCAGCGCGCCCGCGAGCACGCGCACCTTGTGCACGATCGCGTCGCCCTCCTTGCGCACGTGCAGCACTTC